>JAFZOW010000064.1 GCA_017552715.1 Lachnospiraceae bacterium | reverse complement strand
TAGAACGTATGGTGATCCATATCGATCGCGGAAGTTCCTTCCGCAACTTCCACACGCTGCAGCTCATCGCAGTTTGCAAAAGCATAGCTTCCCAGCGAAGCCACATTGGCCGGGATGATCAATCCCTCACCACTCATAGCTGTTCCTTTGAAGGCATTGTCATCGATCTTCAGCGCCGTGGTCTCTGTAGGGAATTTCACTACAGGCAGGGCTGTACAGCCGCTGAACGCTCCGTCTCCGATCATTGTCAGGGATGTTCCGGACAGATCGGAGGAGGTCAGCATCTTATCGTTGCAAAAAGCGGTAGCACCAATGGTGGTCAGTGCCGCCGGCCATTCCACCGTTGTCAGCAGTTCACAGCCATAGGCAAAGGTCGACGGGATCGCCGTTACCCTTTCCGACAGCTTGATGCTCTGCAGCTTATCACACTCATAGAACGTATGGTGATCCATATCGATCGCGGAAGTCCCTTCCGCAAACACCACGCTCTGAAGCTCGCCGCAATTCGAAAACGCATAACTTCCGACTTTCAGAATCGTTGCCGGGATCGTCACGGAAGTAAAGCCGCTACCCTTGTAGGAATTGTCACCTAGCTCAACGATGGAATAATCACCCAAAGTCGCCGGGATCGTCAGGGAACCTGAACCCGTGCCCTTGTACTTCGAGATCGACGCCGTCTTCGCATCTTCGTCAATGACCGTCAGTTCATAATCACCTTCCGTGACCGTAACCCCGTCTGCTTCCTCTGTCTCCACGGAAAGTACCGGCTCCTCCGGTACATCCGCCGCGTATACGGGGATATTCCCCGTAACCAGCACAGCGGCCAGTATGGAAGACAGTATTCTTTGAACCTTTCTTTTCATAGAAATACCTCCTCGTAATGAATATTGCGTAAACGCCTTTTGCGCCATCATTTCTATTATATCTTAAAGAGGGAAAATCAATAATGGGAGATGTTATGATAAACAATGAAAAAAGAGGGGGATCCGCTTCCGGATCCCCCGAATCCTCAGGCCATGGCCTGCCGTATATCTTCGATCAGGTCGGCGCTGTCCTCCAGACCGCAGGACATGCGCACCAGGCCGGCGGGAATACCTGCCGCCTCCAGCTGTTCATCGTTCATCTGACGGTGGGTGGATGTGGCAGGGTTCAGGCAGCAGGTCCGCGCATCCGCCACATGGGTCTCTATGGCAGCAAGCTTCAGCTTTTTCATAAAGGCTTCGGCTGCACTCCTGCCTCCCTTCAGTTCAAAGGAAACCACACCGCAGCCCCCCTTGGGCAGATATTTCTTTGCCAGCTCGTGATAGGGATCGCTCTCCAGGCCGGAAAAATGCACGGCGCTCACCTTGTCACAGCCCTGCAGGAATTCCGCCACAGCCTGGCCGTTCTCGGCATGACGCTTCATACGCACGTGCAGGGATTCCAGACCCAGATTCAGATAGAAGGCATGCTGGGGCGACTGTATGCTGCCCAGGTCACGCATCAGCTGAGCCGTAGCCTTGGTGATGAAGGCACCCTCGATGCCGAAACGTTCCGCATAAGTAATACCATGATAGGATTCATCCGGTTCCGTAAGTCCCGGGAATTTATCCTTATGGGCCATCCAGTCAAACTTTCCGGAATCCACGATAGCTCCGCCTACGGCCGTCCCGTGCCCGTCCATATACTTGGTGGTGGAGTGGGTCACAATATCCGCTCCCCATTCGATGGGCCGGCAATGAGCCGGTGTGGGGAAAGTATTGTCCACGATCAGGGGTACACCGTGATCATGGGCCGCTGCCGCAAATTTCTCGATATCCAATACGGTCAACGCGGGATTCGCAATGGTCTCTCCGAAGACAGCCCGGGTATTCTCCCGGAAGGCCGCATCCAGTTCCTCCCTTGTAGCATCGGGAGAAACAAAGGTTACATCAATGCCCATCTTCTTCATGGTAACGGAGATAAGATTGAAGGTACCGCCGTAGATAGAGGAAGAGGCCACGATATGGCTGCCGCACTCACAGATATTGAACAGAGCGAAGAAATTTGCCGCCTGACCGGAGCTTAAGAGCATACCAGCACTCCCGCCCTCCAGCGCTGCGATCTTGGCCGCAACATAGTCATTCGTGGGGTTCTGCAGCCGGGTGTAAAAATACCCGCTGGCTTCCAGATCAAAAAGCTTTCCCATATCCTCACTGGTATCATACTTGAAAGTGGTAGACTGGATGATGGGTATCTGTCTGGGTTCACCGTTTTTCGGTGTATATCCCGCCTGTACGCATTTTGTTCCGATTCCCTGTTCGCTCATTTTGTTCCTCCTGCAATTTCTATTTATTATATCATAATTTAATAAAACTTTTCTATTTCTTCTTCGATCCCGTAGCTTTCCATAAAGGAACGGAGATCCCCGGGATCCCGGATCAGCATGACCTCACTGAAGTCCCCGCTGCCCAGATCCTTAAATCCGGCCACCTGCTCCCCGTTGCAGATGCTGCAGCGTATCATCGGCTTCTGCTTCTCCCTGTCATAGCTTTTGATCTCTTTTTTCTTTTTCCCGAACCACATGGTTTCCCTCCCATTCCGGGTCTTTACCACGGTCGATGAACATTCTACCACATTCACGGACAAAAGAAAACCGTGGTTTTCCCACGGTTTTCTCTCATTTCAACGCTATACCCTTTACTTCACCTTCACGATGATCGTCACCGTCTTTCCGTTCACCTTGCCCGTGACCTTGGCCGTGCCCTTGCCGCGGGCGTAAAGATGTCCGACCACATCCGCCCAGACGATGTGGTCCTTATTGCTCTTATAGAGCACATTGCCGTGGATCAGGCAGGCTCCCAGGGGAATATCTTCTCCCGGATGCAGGGTGTATGTTATCTTGTATTTCATGTTTTCCGTAAATCTGGGATCATCCACCAATACGTTAAGCTTGTAATCTCCAAAGACCAGGGTGGTCTCCCCTTCCCGCTTTGCGGTGATCTTCCCTTTTTTGCTCACGGTAACGATCGCATCCCCTGTGATCTCCCACTGGGGATACTTAACTCCCACCAGCTTTATGTTCTTACTCTGCCCCACATTGAGATGCAGCGTACGCTCTTTGACCGATGCGGTTTCCGTCACTTTTATCGTGTACTTGAAGGCCACACCGTTGATATAGGCAGTGACCGTGGTCTTTCCTTTGGAGACCGCCGTCACATATCCGTCATTTCCAACCTCGACCACATTACGGTTGGCGGCGATAAAGCGTATCCCCAGATCTTCCGAAGTACCGGGAAGGCGTATCGTATTGAGCCCCGCCGCTGTTCCCGCCAGGGTCAGCTGCACGCCGCTTCCCGCTTCCAGTTTTATGCTCTTTTCCTCCCTGGAAAGCTTTGCGTCCACCACCGTCACATCGATCCTGTGTTCCCCGAAGCTGAGCACGGCCGATCCGGCCTTCCTTGCCGTCACATTCTTTTTGCTTACACGCACTACCGTTTTATCGCTGCTCTTCCAGCCCTTATCTGCCATCACAAACTTCTGGCCCTTCACCAGCGTGATCTTCTGAAGCTTTTCGGCAGAAAGCGCCGGCTGGCTGTCCGTGGGCCCGCCTCCTCCCCGGATCGGCTCCGAAGGTTCGGGGATCGGTTCCGGAGCCGGAGCGGGCGTTCCGGATCCGGTGACCGTCACCCTGCATTCCGCCCGTTTACTGCTGTCATGCAGGGAAGACGCATAGATCGTCATCGTCCCCTCGGAAACGCCGGTGACCAGCCCCGTCTCATCCACCGTCACGATATTCCCGTTCCCGCTGGACCAGCGTATCTCTTTATTCGTTGCGTTCTCCGGCAGCACATGGGCTTCCAGCTGAAACGTCTCATTCACGCTCAGGCTCAGCTCGCTTTTGCTGATGACCACGCTTTCCGGATACACCGTCTCCTCGTTCGGGTAGATCTGCTCTTCACCGGAAAAAACAAAGCCGCCGTGATACTCCAGCTCCCCGTCCATGCGTCTGTAATTCTGGATATTCAGCCGTCCTCCGTACATCTGGATCTTGGATTCGCTTTCGATCGTACTGACGGACACATCACCGTCGTTGATCCTGACGGTACTGAAATGCTCCACGCCATTTGAAGCCTTTACCGTTCCGCCATTCACCTTCAGGTTCCCGATGGTATCCGTCTCCAGCACGCCGCCGTTGATCTGGAAATTACTGCACCCGCAGTTTCCGAAGCTGCTCTTTACCGTTCCGCTCCCTATCGTGATATTGTGCGAATGATAATAGAGGTTGCCATATTCATCCCGCGGGCGGTTTCCGCTCAGATCATCATAGCCGATGCCGTTGCAGATCAGCACATCGGCATCCGTACCACTGGCCGCCTCCAGCGTAAGCTGCCCGGCAGAGTTTCTCGAATACTTCATGATGCCGAGCAGCATGCCCGAGCCCTTGATGGTATTCGTTCCTTTGAAGCGTATCGTCACCTTCGCGCCGGAATTGGTCGGGATCCATATGCCGGCGAAGCCACCATAGGTCCAGTCGGGAAAGCCATAGTCCATATTCGCGTCCGTCTGGATGTTTACATTATCAAGCTCGACCGTACAGTCACTTCTGATCACGATGCAGTCCGTAGTGGAGCTTACCCCATCTTTCATGGAAATCTTATAGGTTCCCTTCCCCAAAAGCATCAGGGTATTTTCATCATAGGAGCACAGGGCATCTCCGTCCGCCACCACATTCAGATCCCGCTCCGTGATCCTTATCTCATAGTCCTGCGGAGGCGGGTTCTTTGTGCAGTCATAAAAAGTCAGGCCGTTTTCCCTTGCCGCCTGTTCCAGCGCCGTACCGGGCTTTCCGTAAATAATATATTTCGGGATATACTGATTTTCGGCAGCTCCCCCCCAGATCACCTCACTTACATCCCCCTCACAGACCAGGATCCTGGGTATACTGTCCTCATATTGGATTTTACGAAAGATTCGGTCGATTTTCGTCAGATTCTTCGGAAGTCGCAGGTAATGCAGACTCCCCGCCAGGCTGATCACATGCTCTCCGAAATGATCCACGGTTTCGGGCAGGGTCAGCTTCTCGATGGTTCCGTCCGCAAAGGCTTCGTCTCCGATACTCTTTACACTGTCAGGAACCACGATGGTGATCGGCTTGGAATCATTTCCGGCCCAGGCAAAAGCCCTTGCGCCGATCTCTTCCAGTCCCTCGTTCAGCACCACATTAAGCAGATCTTCTTTGAGTGCCACGCAGCAGAAGCACTCATCCGGTATCGTTTTAAGCTTTTTACAGGCGGACAGATCGGCCGTAACGATGTTCGAAGCATAAAAAGCTCTGTACCCCAGTCTCTCCAGCCCGCTCCCAAAGTGATAATACTGAATCTGTGCAAATTGAAAGGCACTCTCTCCTATCAGCTTCAGGCTGTCGGGAAAGCACATATTGGTATGGTTTCCCCCGAAGCCGATACCATCCCGGAAGCTCTCTTCAAAGGCGTGAGCCCCTATCTCTTCAAGTCCTTCCGGCAGAAGGACTTCAAACAATGCTTCGTCATAAAAAGCATATTCTCCGATGGTCCTAAGCTGCGAGACCGACGGATTATTAAATCGAACGTAAGTAAGATCCCCTTTCTTTTCCTTATCCCCCGTTCCCAGCTTCTCATGGCTGAAGCATTTGTCCGGTATTGACTTCAGCGTGGACGGAAGATGCAGATAGCCGATTTCCCTGGAGTTTAAGTAAAAATCCGGATTCAGCTCCTCTACCCCTTCAGGTATCACAACGACGAGGCTCTCACCCTCATAGGAAAGAGCTGTCTTCTTATCATCGGAAAGCTTCAGTCCCTCCGTAGCCGGAAGCACCTGCCTGCTGTAATCCACGCGAACAGGCATGGGGGCCGCATCCGAAAGATCATCCAGACCCTCACTCGTTGTAGTACCCGCAAAAGACCAGAGATCCGTTTTGCTCAGATCCAGCCGGATCCTGGCCACAACCCCGTGCGCTTCATTTTTGTAAAAAACGTTTTCAATATAATAATTCTGATAACTGTCGTCATCCGATAAGTAATAGCCTTTCCCAAATTCTTCGGTCTTTTCAAGCGTGCTGGTCTCGTTATATCGCCGGTCGTACATCTCGCGGAGCCAGTAACGCAGCAGACCGCGGGACTGTGCCATGACATAGTTGCTTGCTTTCTGACGCATGTTCAGATAGGAATTACCGATATACATATAGTATAAGCAATAGGAATGCTCATCGATATCCTCCTGTCCGAGCAGGCCCACCTTATCCAGCGTATCCGGTTCACTGATCCTCTTCTCCAAAACGCTGGAATAACCGGATTCCCCCTTCTGTACATCAGGGATAATAGCCTCCCGCTCCGCAGGCGTAAAGGCCTTAGTGATAAAGCTGTCCCCTTCCCCGCTGTAGTCTTTTCCCGCCAGGTTCTCCGAGGCGCCGTATCCGTTCATCCAGGAGCGCAGGGTAGAATTATGCCACCAGGCATCCATGGTTTCCGCCGTATCTTCCACATCGTGAAAGGGCTGAAGATCCAGGATGGAATCCGAGACCAGCAGAGCTTCGTTACCGCTCACATCCAGCACCCGCCAGCGAATGGAATTCTTCTGTTCGCCCGTGATATCGTCCTGCACATAAGAGCCAAACCATATGGTGTCGTATTCAAAGATGTTACTCCACCATTCATGGATCAGCCGCGGATCTTTCAGGCCGTAATCCTGTGCTGCCGCCGGCTCGCCCGTTTCGCTCAGCTCCTCCTGTTCCGGCAGGGGTACCCCAAGCGGTTCCGTTCCTTCCTCCGAAGATGTATCCTCCCACTCCCCGCTGTCTCCTTCCGTCTCCCCTTCTGCACGAGCCGGTATATCCGGAAACAGCAGGACCAGACACAGGATCAGACTAAGCACTCTCTCCATCATTTTTTTATGCTTCATATCATACCTCCATGACATGTATAGCAAACGACCAAAGTCTTTTCGTTTTGTCGTTTGCTGCGCCGGATTTTGGCCGCTGAAAGCGGCATATTTCATTACAAAATCCGTGCGCATCCTCGCGGAGCGTTATAGTAAACGCAATTGAAAATTGCGTTTACTATAAACCATGGGACGGACCTCCAGGTTCTACTGTACCTTCACCGTGATGGTGACCGTTCTGCCGTTGATCTTTCCCGTGATCTTGGCCGTCCCCTTGCTGCGGGCGTAGATCATGCCATCCTCGTCCGCATAGGCGATATAACTCTTGTTGCTCTTAAAGAAAGGAGTGCGATACAGGCTCTTTAAAGGGATAGGCATACTCTGTCCCACGCTCATCGTGTAGGTCTTCTTAAACTTGCCCGTATCCTCGATGGAAGGATCCTCCACATAAACATGGATCGTATATCCTTCGTATACCAGGGTCGTCTCTCCTGTTTCTTTAGCGGTGATCTTGTTCCTCTTACTGACGGAAACGATATTGTTCCCGGAGATCGTCCAGGGGCTCTTCTGTCCCTTGAGTTTGATGGTCTTGCTCTTTCCCTTGTTCAGATGCAGGGTGCGTTCCGCAGCAGGACTGCTCTCCGCGACCTTCAGCGTATACTTGAATGCCACACCGTTGACATAGGCGGTAATGGTGGAACTGCCCTTCGCTACCGTCCTGACGTTCCCGTCCTCATCCACCGTAGCCACATCCGGTGCGGAGCTGACAAAGAGTATATCCAGCGCTTCCGGCGCACCCGCAAGGAGGATCTTCCCTCCCGATGCCTTTACTCCGGCCAGGCTCAACTGAAATTCATCCCCGGCTTCCTTCTTCAGCTTCTTTTCGTCCCCGGAAAGTATCGGAGCCAGTACGGTCACATGGATGGTATGAGCTCCGAAAGTAAGGTCCGCCTCTCCGGCCTTCTTTGCCGTCACATTCTTTTTGCTGACGGCAAGGGTCTTTTTGGCACTGCTCTTCCAACCCTTATCCGCCATCACGAACTTCTGTCCCTTGACCAGGGTCAGGCTCTGGTTTGCTTCATTTGTAATGAGGGGCTGGGGATCCGTGGCTCCGCCGCCTCCGGGGATGGGATCGGCAGGATCCGGTCCGGGATCGGGATCGGGATCGGGTCCGGGGCCGGGCTCGTCGCCGTTTCCTTCCGTGACCGTTACGGCGATACTGCCCGTCACGCCACTTCCGTCCAGGGCATAAACGGTGATCGTACAGCTTCCGGGCTTAAGGGCCCAGATCGTCGCATAGTTATCCGAATATGCCACGGTGGGATCCGAGCTGATGCTGACCGTTCCTCTGTCCGTAGCATTCTCGGGAGAAACCGTGATCGGTACATATTTATAGCTGCCGGCTTTCAGGCTCAGCTCATGCGTCTCAGGACTGATGGAACTCACCGGAGTCCTGTCGGGCACGATGGGCGTTGACGGATCCGTATATTCATAATGCATCGTTACATTCGCAGGTACCGTATTCCCCAGCGCCGTCCATTCCTCCTGCGTTCCGGCATAGAAGATATCCGTCAGGGCATAGCCCGCTTCCCCGGAAATGGACAGATCACGTGTAAAATCAAAGCCGCTCATGGCCTTCACCGGCAGATAAAGATGACGGATGCCGCTGTCGCCGATAAAGCTGTGCAGGTCCCCGGATCCCGACGTTTCGATGGGAGTTCCGTTGCTGAAATCAAAGCTTCTGAGATCCGCCACCGTAAGGTCACGGCATTCAAAGAACAGCTGATAGAAGTTTTCCACCTTTTCGGTATTAAAACTGCTCAGGTCGAGGCTGCGCAGCCTGGAGCAGCCCCGGAACATGTGATACAGATCCGTAACATTGGAAGTATCAAAACGGCTCACATCCAGGCTCAGCACAGACTCGCAATTATAGAACATATCCCCCATATCCGTAACCTTGGAGGTATCAAAGCCGCTCACATCGATGGTCCGGAGGGCATCGCAGCTTTCAAACATACTGTCCATCGACGTCACATTGGAAGTATCGAAACTGCTCACATCCAGGACCTGCAGTCTGAAACACTGGCGGAACATCCCGCGCATGTCTGTCACCTTGGAGGTGATGAACCTGTCGCTGAAAAGCACTTCCCGAAGCTGTTCGTCATAGTCAAACATATCCGACATATCCGTAACATTTCCGGTGTCAAAACGGGACAGATCGACTTTCACAAGCTTCTTGCAGGAAGAAAACATCGCATTCATATCCTTCAGGGCCGGGGTGCTCATTTCTTCCGGAAAATACACGGTCCTGATGCTGTCACAGTTGTAGAACATGTATGACATGCTTTCTACTTTGGAAAAATCAAAATTCCTGAGATCGATCTCTGTCATGGCTTCACATCCGCAGAACATGCTGGACATCGAAGTGACATTCGAGGTGTTGAAACGGGAGAGCCCGGCATCCTTCAGCTTCTCGCAGCGGCAGAACATGTCATACATCGTCTGCACTTTGGACGTATCCAGCCCGTCCCCCCAGCGCAGATTTTCCAGCTTTTCACACTCATAGAACATCCAGCTCATTTCGGTAAGAGCCGGCGTGGCAAAGGAGCTGAGATCCAGATCCACCAGTTCAGTGCACTGATAAAACATCTGTGACATCGAAGTCACGTGCGTGGTATCAAATCCCTTCAGATCAAGGGAGCTTACAGCAATCCCTTCAAACATTCCTTCCATGGAGGTAACGGCCGAAGTATCAAGGTCTCCCAGCGTCAGGTTGGTCAGCTTCCGGCTGTAACACAGGAAATTCGTCATATCCGTGACACCGCTCGTATCCAGCCCGCTCAGATCCAGATCCGTCAGCTCCGGCAAAGAATAAAAGAGATGGCTGCATTTCTTTGCCTTTACGCCCTCCAGGATCTTTATGCCTTTGATGGTCTGGTTGTATGAGCCCCAAAGGCTTACCGTGCTGTTATCCGGATTGATGGTATTCAGCACTACCGAATAGTTCTTGCCGGCGATGGTCGCCGTAGCCGGAACCACCACATACTCTGCCGTATTCCCGCTTTTGTAGTTGTTAAGCTCGATGACCCCATCCTCTTCTTTCAGGGTATAGTCATAAGCTTCATACCAGTCCGCCCCAGGCACGGGCCAATTGACAGCCGCGTCTGCTGAAGCTGCCGCCGCGTCCTCTTCGGGGACTGCTGCATCCTCCGAAGGCGCTTCCGCCTCTCCGGCCTGCGCTTCCGGCGATCCCGCATCATCCGCCGCATACACGGGGATACTGCCAAAGATCAGCAACACCGTCATCAGCAGGGATAAATCTCTCCGGATCCGTTTTTTCATAGAGCACCTCCTTGCACACGAAAATACATTATCATTCTTATTTTAATGTATTTCCCAAGGGATGAGAATGGAAAAAATTATGAAAAACAATGAAAAAAAGCGGGGCGTCAGAATGACGGCCCGCTCATGGTCTTTCCGTTCAGCACAGCCTCCCTCAGGCGGCCGTCGGCTTCATAAACAAGCTTCAGGGAAAAGAAGGGTTCTTCCTCTGCCAGAAGCTTAAAGAATATCCTATCCCCTTCCCACAGGGGCAAAGAGGGGACCTTGTCGATATCGATCCAGACCAGCTCCCCTTCATCACATTCAATGAGCTCTCCCTCCCAGACGTCTGCCGTATACAGATGCATGTATTCCGTTACATCTTCCCCGTAACGGAAGGTCACGATCCCTCTGGCACGGTAAGATAAAAGCGTCAGCCCCGTTTCCTCCAGCACTTCCCGCTTCAGGCATTCATCAGGACTCTCCCCGTACTCGAAATGCCCTCCTACTCCGATATACTTGTCACGGTTGATATCCTTTTCCTTCTTTACCCGGTGGAGCATCAGGTACTGCCCTTCTTTCTCAAGGTAGCACAGGGTCGTCAGCTCGGGCACCCGGGCCGGATCAAGGAAGTTCAGGATATCCAGAGGTTTCGCCGCCTGCTCAAATTCCGGCAGGGGGTGACAGGGGATATGGGGTTCAAAGGCCATGGCATAGAACCAGGTGGCCTGCACCGCTTTCATGCCCACATCCCGGGCCGCATACAGTTCTTTCGAGCCGCCATCCCCCACATAAAGGCATTCTTCGGGCTTTAAGCCCAGCGCCTCCGTCATCCCAAGATAGATCGCGGGGTCCGGCTTGCTCAGCCCCTTCTCATAAGAAATGAAGGCCTCGTCAAAGAAAGGAAAGAGCTCACTGGCGCGTATGAAATCCCGCTCATCGGAAAAGGTATTTGTGATGAGTCCGATCTTCAGTCCCCGCCTTTTCAGTTCCTTCAGAAGTGCAAGGCTTTCCGGCGGGATCACGGAAAAGGTATCATTTAGGGCAGCCTTTCTCTTCTCTGCCGCCATACGGACCGCATCTTCCGTATAAATACCGAGCTTTTCAAGTGTGAGCTTCAGCCCTTCCTCAATGGTATATTCCCCTACGGTCCGTGCATGCTCCGTTGCATGCCATTCCCTGCGGAAAAGCTGCGGATCCACACCGAGATCCGCAGCGATATTCTCCCCGAAATAGGTCTTCCCCTGAAAAAGGGAGACCAGGGTTTCAAACATATCGAAAATAACGGCTTTGATCATGATAAGCTTCCCTCCGGCAAAAAATACTATCATGAAATAATCCGCTCCGCAAGCTTGATAATATCTGAAAATCCGTTATAATACCCGTTATGAAAGAACGAAAGATCTTAAAGAACCGTTTCTATCTCTACCTGACGGAGTTTTTCGCGGGGATGAGCGTAATGGCCGTGGAGCTTGGGGCCAGCCGCTTGCTGGCGCCGTACTTTTCTTCCTCCCAGATCGTCTGGACCATCATCATCGGAACCATCATGATCGCCATGGCCCTGGGTAACCTTTACGGCGGCCGCAGCGCTGACAAAAAGCCGGATCCGGATATCCTTTACGGACGCATCCTGCTGGCGGCGGTATGGATCGCTGCCATCCCTCTGCTTGGAAAGTATCTCATCCTGGCCATCGCCGGTGTGATGATCTTTACGGTGAACAGCAATTACCTGATCGTCGCGGCTTTTGCGGCCTGTATGCTGGTCTTTGTCTTCCCCCTCTTCCTGCTGGGAACGGTGACCCCTTCCCTGGTGAAGTACTCGGTGAGCAGCCTGGAGGATTCCGGCAGCGTGGTGGGACGGCTGAACGCCTTCAATACCATAGGCTCCATCATCGGCACCTTTGTTCCTACCTTTATCTCCATCCCGGCGGTAGGCACGGCCGTGAGCTTCCTGATCTTTGCGGGGATACTGCTGATACTGGCAGCGGTCTACTTCCTTTCGGAGAAGCTTTTCCCCTTAAAGCTGCCCATATCCGTATCCATCTTCATCATCTGCTGCATCTTCGGACACGATGCCAGCTTTGCCTTCTGGCAGGATGACTTAAGCTACGAAGGGGAATCCGTCTACAATTATCTGCAGGTCTATGAAAACGACCGCCAGGTGGTACTCTCCACCAACGTGCTCTTCGGCGTACAGAGCGTTTACCGGAAGGAAAAAGAACTGACGGGCATGTATTACGACTATGCCATGGCCGGGGCCTATATGGCCGGGGTAAAGGAGAAAGACTCCCTGGACGTGCTGATCCTGGGCATGGGCACGGGCACCTTTGCCACCCAGTGCGAGCGCTACTTCGGTAATATGAAGCTCACGGGTGTGGAGATCGATGCAAAGATCACGAAGCTGGCCCGGGAATACTTTGAGCTGCCCGACAGCGTCCCCGTGATCGAATACGACGGACGGGCCTTTCTGAACGCAGATACAAAACAGTACGACCTGATCCTGGTGGATGCCTACCAGGATATCACCATCCCCTTCTCCATGAGTTCGCAGGAATTCTACCGTCTGGTACAGGCCCATTTAAAACCCGAGGGCGTGATGGTGATGAACATGAACATGCACAGCGATATCGATGACAATATCACGGACTGGCTGGCGGATACCGTAGCCTCCGTTTTCCCCTGCGTATACACGGTGGACGTGAGGGGCAGCAGCAACCGGGAACTATATGCCTATATGGATACGGAATGCATGGAACGTTTTTCCTCGGGGATAGAAAAAGAGGAAAGTACGGATCTGGCCGGCATGATGCGCCGGGTGGAAGAAGGACTGCAACCCTGGAGTTCCGGCGGGCGGCTGCTTACGGATGACCGCGCGCCGGTTGAACTTCTGGGTATGCGTATGATCGACAGCCTCATCGAAAACGAAGTGGGACTGTATAAAGATATCTATAAAGAGGAAGGCCTGCAGGGCCTGCTTGACATCTTATAAGCGGCTTATTTCGCCGTAAGTACTTCCCGGATATTCCGGAGGATCTCCTCTTCATTGAAAGGCTTGCTGATAAAGCGCTTGGCTCCGGCACGAAGGGCACGGATCAGTTTATCCTGCTGCCCGGCTGCCGTGATCATGCAGGCGTTTGCATGGGGATCCAGCTTCAGTATCTCTTCCAAAGCGGTAAGTCCGTCCATCTCCGGCATGGTGATATCCAGCGTTACCGCATCGGGGCGCAGTGCCTGATAGGCCTTTACACCGTTCACGCCGTTCTCGGCCTCTCCCACCACCTGAAAACCGCCGCTCTCCAGGATATTCCGCAGCATCCTGCGGGACATACGGGAATCATCCACGATAAGCACTCTGGCACCGCTGTTGTTCCCTATGGAAGTGGAATGATCGTGGGTAATGCTGCCGGTCTTGATGGGATTCTCGCCGGGAGAAAAATCACTGTTCACGGCGATCAGGATCTCCAGCCGCTTATCCTCCAGGATCACGGGAAGGATGTAGAAATCACCCATCGCTTTCTGATCCGGGAAGCCCAGGGGCGGCTCCATGTCCACATTGATCTTCTTCTGGCTTACGGAACTGGCAAAAATGCCGCTGGTCACATTAATGAACTCACCCACCGAATCGTAGGCATCCTCGATCACCCGGCTGATCTCCTGACCGGAAAAACCGCCTGCCACCTGCAGGAAAGCCCCTTCATCTTCCTGCTCGCCGATGGCGAGGAAGATAGAAGCATCTCCGCTCATCTCCTGGCTGGCCAGATGCACATATTCATATTCTTTGGCCCGATGGGCCTTCTCGATATAAAAATCCCTGGAAACAAAACGCATGAGGTTACGAAGGAACAGCCCTGCGATCTGGGCCACATAACTCTTCGTGGTGACCACATAGATGGGCAGGAGCTCGTCGATATCATCCCGCTTCAGGGCTTCCATCTCCTGGGGCGTAAAGCCGGTCTGCTTCCGGAAATCCTCCAGATACTCATCCAGCTTCTCTTTCGTGATATCGGTCATATCGGTAAGCAGCTGCACAAACTGCAGATAGGAATCTCCCTGCTTGGCCAGCAGTTCCCCTACCTGTGAATCCTTGAGCAGGCCCATCTCCACGGCGATGTCACCGAAACGGCGGTCCTGGGTCAGCTGCTGCTGATTGATCTCTTCCACCTGTTCTTCGGTAAGCAGGCCCTCCGCCACGGCAATGGTACCAAGGCGTACACGCACTGACATCTGCTCTTTGATCAGGGTAGAATAATCAAAGTCATTGATGGCTTCCTTTTCCAGAAGATACTTCCCGAATAATTGACAGAACATTGGGCGCCCTCCGTGATAAAATGATTAATTGATTATATCACAGATGAAAGGCTTACTGCAAGCTTATCGCCATAAAAACGGAAGCCGGATATGCTCCGGAAGCCGCGGTGGATCACATTGTTTTCGGGACAGACGCATGATATAATCGATCGGTAAGCAAGCGGGACTTAAGGTCCTTATCAGATATGAAAAAGATCATCTTCGGTTTTACCGGCAAAAAAACAGAGGACTGCCGCCTTATCTCCGGCGGACATATCAACCGCACCTGGGCCGTCACGGCCGGTGGGGAACGCTTCATCCTGCAAAAGCTGAATGACACACTCTTCGACAGCCGTCTGCAGGCTATGGAGAGGGACTATCTTTTATATGTCCGGGCCTGCGGGGAAGCTCTTCCGGAAGGCGACTGCTGGGAAGTGCCCCGCTGGCTCAAAGACCGCCAGGGGGATCATTTTCATCGTGACGATGACGGCGGGATCTGGCGCTGCTACCCTTTTATTCCCGGCCAAACGGCGGATGCTTCCTGTGATTCAGATACGCTGAAAGCCTGCGGGGCAGGCCTGGCAAAACTGCATCACATCCTTTCTTATGCCGAAGGGGAAGCCGCTCCCGTGCTGCCGGATCTTCACAATACAGCGAAATACCATGATGAATATCTGAACGCATTGAAAAATGCCGATGAAAAAATCCGTGAACCGGAGGCCGAACGCATCATCGATAAGAATGCTGAGAGCATACTCTCCCTCACCTTCCCCGGAAGGCAGCTGATCCACGGCGATGCCCGCATCGGAAACGCCCTCTTCCGAAACAGCCGGCAGATCGCCATGCTGGATCTGGACAGCTTCATGTACGGTCCCCGCCTTCTGGATATAGCAGACTGCATGCGTTCCGCGAGCATTACGGATGCGGGACTCGACCGCGAACGCTGCGGTATCCTGCTGGAGGGATATCAGACTTCCGGCTTCCGGAAGCTCTCCCCGGAAGAACTGGATGCCCTTCCCGCGGCCCTTTCCCGGATCTGCTTCGAACTGGGCCTGCGCTACTATACCGACCGGCTCCGGGGGAATATCTACTTTCCCGAAACCCGACCTGGGGAAAACGCAGAAAAGGCACGGAAATATCTCCGTGCCTGCATATGATGATATGGAAGTCCCAAAGCTTCATGTATAGAGCCTGATTATGTCGAGGCTTTCGGCTGCATGCTGTCGGTATAAACACTCAGGCATTCAAGCCGGAGATTTTTCGGATTGTTACAGCGGTTCACTACCATCTGCCGGCGGCGTTCCTTGCCTCTACGGCTGCCTCCAGCGTCGCGGCCTGCATATTTTCCATACGCATCTTATGAAGCTCATTCTCAAAAAGATTGACGGCCTCCTGCATGGTCGTGGCCCGCATATTTTCCAGCGCCGATGCGATAAACTGGATGGCATGCAGATCCCTGTATTTCGGCGGGATATACGCAAATGCGCTCCAGTTTGTTCCGGTTTTAAGATCCTGCAATCTCTTTTCCGCTGCGGGAAGCTTAGCTCTGGCCTGAAATCCCAGCAGGATCTTCCTTCCGAAAATGATAGAAAAAAGTACCCCCATGACTAATTCGAACCCTCCCGCTGCCGGTTCTATGCCTAAGAATACTATTCCGCCGAGTATTTCGAATAATCCCAAAAAGATAAACAGGAACCAGCGCAATATACTGCTTCCTTTTTCCTTATCCTCTTTGTAAAGCTCGATCTCAGATGTCACTGAATCAATTTCTTTAAGGGGTTCCACTAACGCTCCGATCTCCGCTATGATCTCTCTCGGTACCGCTTCATTTGCCGCAAGCTGCTTTGTCATCTGCTCCATTTTTATCTCCTCCTCCGATGAGTTGGTCTTCTACCTGTCAGACCTGCACTCAATATAGCATAATGACCCCCCCAGTCAATAAGCGCCCAGGACCGATCTTCCGCCCTTTGCTGTGATGGATTATCATATATAATGCAAATATTATGATGGCACGAAAGCCGCTATGCAAAAGAAGCGCTTTCTGCGATAATGAAGTGCATCAAATGAGCGGAGGACAAGTCCGTGTACAGAGTATTTCTGGTGGACGATGACGAATTCATACTGGAAGAACTGATCGATATGATCCCCTGGGCCGAGAACGGCTTTGAGGTGGCCGGCAGCTCCACCGACCCGAGGGAAGCACTGGAACGCATCCCCGAACTCGCGCCGGATGCAGTCTTCTGTGATCTGAAGATGCCCGGGATGGACGGAAACGAACTGATCCGTATGCTGAAGGCCAGGGGAGTGAACAGCGAATACGTGATGATCTCGGCTTACGACAGCTACGAGAACGTACGCAGTTTTTTCCAGCAGAGCGGTTATGATTATATCTTAAAACCCGTGAACAACGAGGACATACAGATCGTTCTGGAGGGGCTCAACAAGAAGCTCTCCGAAGGCCGCGAGTCCCATGGGGAGGAGCTCTTGACGGAGAATCCCGATTTTAATAAACTGGTGTTGTACGTAAAGGAGCACTATGCGGAAAAGATCACTCTGGGCCAGCTGGCAGGCAGCTTCGGCTTCAGCAGGAACTATATCTGCGTGCTCTTTCAGAAGTATTTCAATAAGTCCTTAAACCGTTACCTTACGGATCTGCGCATGGCACACGCAAAGGAACTGCTGCTGGATCACAGCATACTGATCAAGGAAGTGGCCTGGCGCTGCGGCTATGCGGATTATTATCACTTCTTTAAGGTGTTTAAGGAGCATTACGGCGTATCCCCCAAGGAGCTTCGCGAAACAGGGCAATGAAAAAGCTCATTTTTCCGATCATCCTGCTTCTTTTCCTCGGCGGCTGCGGCTCTAAAGCGCAGCCGTCTGTTTTACGTGTGGCCCTTCCCTGGTCCGACATGGTACAGGATCCGGACAGCAATTACTATATCAACTGGCTGGAGGAACGGACGGGCCTGGAGCTGCAGATCACCCTGATCCGCCAGAGCCGCAGCGAAGAATACCTGGACGCCCTTCTCTCTTCCGGGGCAGATGTGGATGTGGTGATGTTCGGCGGCGATTTTACCATCAGCCGGGAAGCGCTGGAGCCCTATATCGCATCGGGGCAGATCTGGTCCGAAAACGGCGTGAGCTCTTATGACAACTACGGCAGCAGCGTGCGGGGCGGTGCCGGCCAGATCCTCTGGATCAACCACGAATGGCTGGAGGCACTGGGGCTCCCCATTCCGTCCACTACCGAAGAATTCAAAGAAGTACTTAAGGCCTTCGCCTCCAACGATCTGAACGGCAACGGTCTTGCGGACGAGATCCCTCTGTTGGGCTGCTGCGACAATTATGCCGAAGATCCGGCAGAATTCCTCCTGAACGCTTACGTAAATAACGATTCCTTTCACAGCCGTTTCGATCCCGCCGACGGCAGCTCATTGACTGCGGGTACCTCCGCCTGGCGCAAGGGCGTGAGCTACTGCCGCAGCCTTTGCGAAGAGGGACTCTTTGATGAGCGGAGCTTCAGCGTAAACGAAGAACAGTTCTGTGAGCTGGTCAACAGTCCCCTTCCCCTGGTGGGTGCTTTTACCACCGCATCCATCTCCGATGTGATCTATCCCGTGAACCCCGAAGTGATGGCACGCTATATGCATGTGGCCCCCCTGAAAGGCGAAGACGGGGCCGCTTACGCCCTGTACGCCGAAGATGCACCTGCCGTGGGTGCTGTGATCCTGGGACGCAGCACCCGCAAAGAAGAGGCAAAAAAGCTGCTTTCCCTGATGCTCACGGAAGAGGCCTCCCTCATCGCCCGCTACGGAGAAGAAGGTGTTGACTGGGAGTTTTCCGACGGCCGTGACGTGAGTATCTACGGCGATGCTTCCACCATCGTTACACGCAGCTACATTCGGAACAGCCCCCAGAACAAGCATTTGAACGGGATCGGTCCCATGAACGTACCGGAGCGCTACCTGCGTGGCGTGACCTGGAACGGTCTGAACTCCGATGCGGAGTATATAGACGGGCGTGCACAGATGAGCTACAGCAAATATCTGCCCGAGCATATAGAATTTCACGAATACGATCCGGAGCTTTCGGCCTACACGGACGAGTGGCTGAAAGCCTTCCTCAAAGGTGAAAAAGACATAAGGAGCGATGAAGAATGGGAAGAATACCTAAACGGGCTTTCGCGCTGGCAGTAAGTGCCATCCTGTGCCTGGGCTGCGGAAAAACAGAAGACTCCCTGCCGGCGGCTGCGGATGCCTCCGTTTATGAAAGCCCCGAAGAGCTGTATGACAAGGCGCTCTCCGAGGATGTGCTGATCGTATATACCGTATCCACCCGGGCGGTGGATGCCAAAGACAGCTTTGAGAAAGCCTATCCCGGTCTTACCGTGGAGATAAGGGATCTGCGCAGTCCCAATCTCATCGATGCGGTGGAGGAGGATCATGAAAAGGGCCTCGCTAACTGCGACGTGGTGATCTGTAACGACAACAGCGGGGATTTCAAATCCCGGCTGGTGGATACGGGTATCGTACTGCCCTATATGCCGCAGGATATCGGCGCTCACATGAAGGAAGGCATGGCCGGGGAGATGATCACTTTCCTGAGCGAAGCAGAACTTCTTCTTTACAACTCCGCCAGATATGATTCCTGCCCCATCGACAATATCTGGGCCCTTACGGAGCAGAAATACAGAGGGACCATTTATATGCCCAATCCTCTCCGCTCCTTTTCCACCTATGCCTTCTGCGGAGCCTGTATGCAGCATGCGGAGGAACTGGCCGCGGCTTACGAAAAATACTGCGGCAGCCCCCTGGAGATACCGGAGGGCATGAATGCCGCAGAAGTATTCTGGAGCCGGGCTTCCGAAAACATCGTCTTTACCAACAGTTCGGATGAGGTGGTGGAGGCTCTGGGCAGCGGTGCCGCAGATTTCGGTATCGGTGTTTCCAGCAAGCTGCGTTTAAAGGATCTGGGCTACGATATGGAAGCCGTATACCGACTGGAGCCTTTCTGCGGCTGCCGCACCTCGGTGGCGGTGATGCTGGCTGCCGACTCCCCGAACGTGAACTCCGCAAGGCTTTTTGTACGCTGGCTTCTGGGAGAGGCAGACGGAAAGGGAGAAGGCTATAAACCTTTCTGTACGGCCGGCACCTGGTCCGCAAGGGAAGACGTGGCGGACGGCAATCCCGTCCCCCTTTCGGAAATAGATCTGATCGAACCCGATCAGGAAAAGCTGATCAGTGACCGTGAACATATGGAAGCCTTCTGGTCCGGCATCCTCCGACAGAACAATCAGGAAAAGTAAGGGATGAAAAAGCGCGGGATCTTTTCTGTTTTTTTACTGAGTGTACTCCTCCTCAATGCCAGCCTGCTCCTTCTGTGGGTCGTGTTTTATTACCTTACCGCAGGCATGGTGCAGCGGAATATGCGGCTTCAGGCCGAAACCGGCTCCGAGGTCATCATCTCTTCCATGGAGAGGGAACTGCTGGCCATGGAGAACACGGCTTACGAGCTGGGGCATGACGAAGAGCTGGCAGATCTGATCGGATGCACAGAACCTCTGGCATTTTATGACAGCTGCAATGCCTATCTGGATGCCCATCCCCTGAGCAGCGGAGACCTGAGCCGGGATAATGCACTGATCGTATTCAATACGGAAGGACTGTTTTACCGCCTGCGGGGAAATATCTCCAATACCACCCTGAAACGCTGTTTCTATCTGATGGAAAGCGGCGGAGGGAAAGGTTTTACCGTCACTTCAAACGATAACAGCTATATCGCCTCCTATGAAAGCATACGGAACGGCCGGGACAGGGCCGGCTATGTACTGATGCTGATGGACCAGCAGCGCATAGAGAGCTTCCTTACGGCCTACGATGATCTGGATTACCTCGGAGTGGCCCTGCTCTCTGGAGACCGCATCCTCTGTTCCAACAAGGAACTACGGGCAGAGGATATCTCCGGCCTTTCGGAGAATGCGGTATTCGTCAAGGAAAAAGAGGTGGGCATATCCGGTCTGCGGCTGCTGGTCTGGTGTGAAAAGGGGATCTCGGCACGCATGGCCGCTTATTTCCGCATTGTGATGCCGGTAAGCATCGCCCTGCTCCTCCTCCTCCTGGCTCTCTTTATGCGTTATCTCCGTCGCCGGGTCGTCAAACCCATCGGCAGCATCATTGCAGCCACGGCAGAGGAGGGAGACAAGCCTCTACCCTATACCGGAGAAGAATACTTTGACAGCCTGGTGGACCATGTGAACGATATGCTTCGGCGCATGGAGGAGCGGGAACGGGAACTCTATGAATCCAGGATGCATCTGAAGGAGACGGAGCTGGAGGCGGAACGCACCCTGATCACCCTTCTGAAAAAACAGATCAGCGCACACTTTACCGTGAATACCCTGAACGTGGTGCGGGCCATGATCAATAAGGGAGAAAAAGCCGAGGCGGCACGGATCTGCGACGAGCTCTCCACCCTGCTCCGCTATGCCAATGCGGCGGACGAGTTCATTTCACTGCTGGAGGAATTCTATGTGCTGCGCCAGTACATCGGTATCATGCAGGCCCGCTATCCCGGCCGTATCGAGGCCGAGATCGAGGATGATGATGCCTTCGCCGGGGAATTTGTCCCCCGCATGCTCCTGCAGCCCGTGGTGGAGAATGCGATCCTTCACGGCTTAAGCGGCGGAAAGGGCCGTGTGCGCCTCTCCGCGGAACTTTCCGAGGACCATATCGTGATCCGTGTGGAGGATAACGGCAGCGGCATGAGTGCGGAAGAACTGAAGGAACTCAGGAAGGAGCTTTCCGATGACAGTCCCATCGAGATGCAGGAACTGAACCATGTGGCCCTGAAGAACGTACAACGGCGCATCCGCATGGTATGCGGAGGGGATTGCGGCATAAGCATCGAGTCCGCAGAGGGCAGCGGGACCACGGTGATCCTCAGGCTTTCGCGACGGGGATGAATCCCGCATATCTTGTATGTCTTTCTTCTTTGTGATATACTATCACGGATTTTGTGTATAGAAAACGCAATTGAAAACTGCGTTTTCTATACCGCTCCGCGAGGATGCGCACAGATTTTGTATGGAAATCTGCCGCTCCGCGGCCAAAATCCGGCGCAGCAAACGACAAAACAAAAAGAGTTTTTTGTCGTTTGTAAAAATATAAAAGGAGTACGGATCATGAACGTACGGGCAATGACAGCTGCAGATTATGAAGCGGTGCATGCGCTGTGGAAGACCATCCACGGCTTCGGTATGCGCAGTGTGGACGATTCCAGGGAAGGTGTGGAGCGCTTTCTTCAGAGGAATCCCGGTCTGAGTGTGGTGGCAGAGGAAGACGGAAGGATCATCGGTGCCATACTCTGCGGCCATGACGGCAGGCGTGGCTGCCTTTACCATGTTTGCGTGGCGGAGGAACACCGTATGCGGGGGATCGGCAAGGCCATGGTGGTTCACTGTATGAACGCTCTTAAGGCCGAAAAGATCAACAAGGTCTCCCTCATCGCCTTTACGCGCAACGATATCGGCAACGCTTTCTGGAAATGCATCGGCTGGACAAAGCGGGAAGACTTAAACTACTACGATTTTACACTGAACGAGGATAACATCACTGCATTTAACCAATAATGATCTCCCGGCAGGGACCGGGAAAGAGGAGGAGAATTATGGGACTGGAAGTAAAGGATCTGTCAAAGAAGTACGGTGAGAAGACCGTAGTGGATCACATCAGCTTCTCCATGGAGAAGCCCGGTGTGTATGCCCTGCTGGGCACCAACGGCGCCGGAAAGACCACTACGATCCGCATGATGCTGGACATGCTGGACAAGGATAGCGGCGAAGTGCTCTGGAACGGGCAGCCACTGTCCTTCAACAACTGCAATATCGGCTACCTTGCGGAAGAACGCGGCCTTTATCAGAAGTACAGCCTGATGGACCAGATCATGTATTTCGGACGCCTGCGGGGTGTTTCGGACAGCGTGCTGAAGGGTAAGATCCGTTACTGGTCGGAGCGCCTTAAGCTGGACGAGTACCTCTATCCCCAGGCTGCAACGGATGCCCGGGGCCGGACGAAAAAGGTAAAACCCAAGAGTCCCGACCAGCTCTCCAAGGGTAACCAGCAGAAGATCCAGTTCCTGATCGCCATGCTCTCCGAGCCGGAGCTTTTAGTGCTGGATGAGCCTTTCTCCGGACTGGATCCCGTGAACACGGATATCCTTAAGGATGTGGTAAGGGAACAGATCGCTGCCGGTAAATACATCATCATGAGCAGCCACCAGATGGCCGCCGTGGAGGAGTTCTGTACTGACATCACCATCATGTCCCGCTCCCGCGCCCTGGTACAGGGTAACTTAAACGAGATCAAGAAAAACTACGGCCGCGTTAAGCTGGGACTCAAATGTGAAAAGGATGCACACGAATATATCGAAAAGCTGGGGATCACTATCCTTTCGGAAAAGGAAAACGAGTACGAACTGCGGGTAACGGGAGATACCCAGGCCAATGCCCTGCTCTGGGAGCTGGTCAATGCCACCATCCCCCTGGTCCGCTTCGACTTATCCGAGCTTTCGCTCCACGAGATCTTTGTGAAAGAGGTGGGTGCCGATGAAGAACAGCAATAATATCTATAACATGGAGGGGCTGGGTAAGGTCTATTCCTTTACCTTAAGCCAGACCTTCAAGAGCCCTACCTACCGCATGGGCTTTATCGTATTTGTCCTGATGTTTACCCTCATGGGCCCCATCACCCGCTTAAGCAGCTCGGCGGGACTGGATGCGGCCAAGAGCGGCGACGGCCTCTTTGTCGAGAATGAAGCCGCCTCCATACAGCTCTGCAACAAGACCAATCTTCCCATAGATGCCGACCGCATCTCGGAATACCTGAAGGAAACTGCATTCGAGAGTCTGCCCATTACGGAAAGCGACGATATCTCCGGTCTGAAAGAGGACGAGCTGGCTCTGGTGTTTGACCGCCGCACCATTGAGGATACGGAATACTTTGTCGTGAACGGGGTGATCTCCGATGATTCCCTCATCGAGAGTTCCCAGCTGGATGCGCTCTGCTCCGAACTCACAGGTATGCTGGCAGAAGCCAGGAGGGAAGCGGCAGAGCTGACGGAGGATCAGATCACGGTGCTCTCCAGCGGGATACAGCAGGGCGACTGCATGTCTTACAGTGATTATATCAATCAGGATAAAGGCAGCTATACGGCATCCCAGGTCTTTCAGCTGAACATGGTCTACTGCATCGTGATCATGATCCTGATCGCCCTCACCAGCTCCTATGTGGTGAGCAGCGTGATGGAGGAAAAAAGCTCCAAACTGGTGGAAAACCTGCTGGTGAGCGTACGCCCTCTGGCCCTGGTGATGGGCAAGATCCTGGCCATGATGACCTACGTCTTTCTGATGATCGGCCTGGGACTTCTGGGATCCGTTATTTCCGGCAGCATCATGAAGAATATGGAAGGCGAAGAGATCGTACAGCAGACCTCACAATTCATGGATTTTTCACGCCTCTTTTCCCAGGGAGCGGCAAAGGGCGCTCTGATCGTAGTCTGCATGCTGCTGACCTACCTGATCTTTGCCATCCTTGCAGGCCTGCTGGGCAGCGGCTGCGTTAAGCCGGAAGATGCACAGTCCGCCATCGGGACAGTGACCATGCTCAACATGGCCGGCTATCTCCTGGGCTGCTTTATCCCCATGCTGGAAAACCGTACGCTGGATATCGTCTTATCCATCGTTCCCTTTACTTCCGGTTATCTGGCACCGGTCTTCCTGATCACCGGCCGCATCCCGCTCTGGGCTTTCCTCTGCGGTATGGCCATGGAGCTGGTGACCATCGCACTGCTCTTCATGCTCTGTGCCAAAACCTACCGGAAACTCATCGTCAACGACAGCAAACGTCTGGGGATCCTGCAGATCCTTAAACTTTCCGTGAAGGGGGTATAGGAATGTTCAGGAATTTCAATAAGGTATTTAATTTCAGTTTTCATAACCAGGCAGGGACAAAATCCTATCGCATCCTTACTCTGGTCTTTGCCCTGATCCTTTTACTGGGGCCGGGGACCATCATGCTGCTGATCGCCCATTCTTCTACCAAAGAGGAGGACGAACTGGAACCCTGCGGTGCGGAGCGGATCGCCCTGGTCAGTGATATGGGCGCCGAAGTAAACAATTACCTGCTGCTGAGCCGTGCGGAGGAAAAGGACTACGCCACCATCCGTTACAAGACCTATCCGGATCTTGCCGCTGCGGAAGAAAGCGTGAAGGAAGACGAAGCGGCGTTCATCCTTTACTTTCACCCGGAAGATGATTATATCCGCGCCGACATCCTGATCCCCGAAGCCAGTTCCGTGGAGAAGGAAGATGCGGAGAATTACTTTTCTTTCATTGAACGTCACGGAGATGATTTTCGTCTGCTGCTTACGGGCTTAAGCGAAGCAAAGCTTATGAGCCTGATGCCCGGCAATGCTTACCGGACCTATACCGAGAGCGGTTATGCCAAAGATATGACCATCGATGAAGATACACAGGGATCCGAGGAACTGATGCGCCAGCAGGTGAAAGAGGTCTTTGGCATGCTCCTGCCCTATCTCACCATCATGATCCTTTATTTCATGATCCTGACCTACGGCAATACCGTAGCCCAGACCATGGTCATGGAAAAGGAATCCAAGCTCATGGACACCATGCTCATCAGCCTCCGGCCTGAAGCCATGGTCTTCGGAAAGCTCCTGGCAGCCATCGCCGCAGGACTTTTGCAGTTCGCGATCTGGATCGTATCCATCGTAGTCGGCCTGGTAGCGGGGATGAAGCTTACGGAAGTCTTCTTCCCTGATTTTCCCTCTCCCCTTAAGGCCTTCTTCAGCCAGCTTAATGAGATGCAGATCTTTACGCCGCTCCAGGTGATCCTCGGCCTCTGCTTCCTTGCCTGCGGCTTTATCATGTATTCCAGTCTGGCTGCCATTGCCGGAGCCATCAGCTCCACCAGGGAGGAAGTGGCCAGCCAGAATTTCCTCTTCGTACTGCCTCTGGTCTTCAGCTTCATGCTGGTGATGATGGGCGGCGGCTTAAGCAGCACCGGAGCCCCGGAATGGATGCTTTTTGTACCCTTCACGGCTTCCCTGCTCATGCCTGCGGAGATATCTCTGGGCCTGACGGAGCTGTGGAAGGCCGGCATATCCTTCGCCATCCTGGTGGCTCTTACGCTGGTCATCGTCATCGTAGCCGGCCGCATCTATAAGATGATGGCCCTTTATAAGGGAAACAAAGTGAGCATCGTACAGGTGATCAAAAGCCTCGGAAAGGAGAGCATCTCGTCATGAAAGAATACTTCAGGGAGATCGAAGGCGGGGTCTGTGCCCCGAAAGGTTTTTCGGCAGCTTCCCACGCAGCCGGCATCAAATATCAGGGCCGCGATGACATGGCACTGATCTTTTCGGATACGCCCTGCATCACCGCCGGCACCTTCACCAGTAACAACGTGAAAGCCGCCCCGGTGATCTGGGATCTGCGCATCGTACACAGCGAAAAAAAGGTACGGGCCGTTGTGGCCAATTCAGGCATCGCAAATGCCGCCACCGGCAAGCCCGGCATGGAGATCTGTGAAAAGACCGCAGCCGCCTTAAGCGAATGCTACGGCGGTGATAAGGATGAAGTGCTGGTAGCCAGTACCGGCGTCATCGGCATGCAGATCGATACGGATCGCATCACGGCAGGCTGCCGTGCACTGTATGAAAAACGTGCAGCCGGTACCGAAGCAGCCACTGCCGCCGCCCGGGCCATCATGACCACGGATACGAAGAAAAAGGAGATCTCCGTGGAGCTGAGCCTCAGTGACGGAAAGACTGTCCGCATCGGCGCCATGACCAAGGGCA
Organism: Lachnospiraceae bacterium; assembly: GCA_017552715.1. Classification (GTDB taxonomy): domain Bacteria; phylum Bacillota; class Clostridia; order Lachnospirales; family Lachnospiraceae; genus NK4A136. Next base: position 8,704 of record JAFZOW010000064.1, on the reverse strand, counting down.
GCGGCATGATCCACCCCAACATGTGCACCATGCTGGGCTTTGTGACCACGGATGCCGCCATCGACAAGGCTCTGCTTCAGAAGGCCCTCACGGCCATCGTGGATGAGAGCTTCAATATGATCAGCGTGGACGGGGACACCTCCACCAACGATACCTATGTGGTGCTTTCCAACGGGGAAGCCGGGAACCGCCTTATCGATACGGAGGATGAGGATTACGAACGTTTCTTCGAAGCACTCCGCTATGTAAGCCTCTCCCTGGCACGCCGCATGGCTGCCGACGGAGAAGGAGCCAGCTGCCTCTTCGAATGCAAAGTAAGCGGCGCCAGGAGCCTGGGCGATGCCCGTATGCTGGCCAAAAGCGTCATCGGCTCCTCTCTCTGCAAGGCGGCGATCTTCGGAAACGACTCCAACTTCGGACGCTTCCTCTGCGCCCTGGGCTACTCCGGCGTTTCCTTTGATCCGGAACAGGTGGATATCTGGTATGAATCTGCCGCGGGGAAACTGAAGATCGTGGAAGGGGGCCTGGGCACCGACTACGATGAAGCGGAAGCCACAAAACTGCTGGACCAGCCCGAAGTGACCGTACTCGTGGACATGCACATGGGAAACGAAAGCGCCACGGCCTGGGGCTGTGACTTAAGCTACGACTACGTTAAGATCAACGCGGATTACCGTTCCTGAGAAAGATCTGTATACTCCGAAAAAAACTGTTCTGAATGCTGATGCATTTCAGAACAGTTTTTTTATCGCTGTGAAGTCGGCATCCCGATTCATCTTCTGCGCCATGTAGCCGGGCTTAGGAGAACCAGGATGGGGAAAAGCTCCAGACGTCCGGCCAGCATGTCAAACATCAGCACAAACTTAGCCAGATCGGAAAAATGCGCGAAATTACAGGTAGGCCCCACCAGCGAAAAGCCGGGGCCTATATTTCCTATGGCCGAAGCCACAGCGGTGAAATTCGTGGTATGGTCGTAACCGTCCAGGGATACCAGCAGGAGGGAGACCACAAAGATAAGCGCATAGGTGATGAGAAAGATATTGGCCGAGCGCAGCACATTGTGAGGCAGGGCTTTCCCCTCCACCTTAAGCACCTTGACGCTGCGGGGATGACAGAGCATGGAAAGCTCCTTTCCTACGGTCTTTAAATAGATGAGCACACGGGACACCTTGATACCGCCGCAGGTGGAACCCGCGCAGCCGCCGATGAGCATCAGCAGGATCAGGATCTCCCTGGACAAAGCCGGCCACTGATCAAAATCCGCAGAGGAAAAACCCGCCGTGGTCATGATGGAACCCACCTGCAGGAAAGCATGGCGGAAACCCTCTTCTATCCCCCTGCCGGTTCCCAGGATCAGATTGGCAGTGATCAGGGCCAGGGACGTAAAGAAGATCCCGCTGTATAAGCGTATCTCCTCCGAACCGAAAGCATCCTTCCACTTCTTCATCCACAGACAGAAAAAGAAATTATAGTTCAATCCGGAAAAGAACAGAAAGACCGAGATCACATACTGCACAGCCGGGCTGTAGTCCGTCAGGGATGTGTTGCGCACTCCGAAACCGCCGGTACTGGTGGTGGTAAAGGCCGTGCAGATACTGTCAAAGAGCGGTGCTCCGGCGATCTTTAAGGCAACGATCTCCAGTCCGGTGAGAATGAAATAGATGATATAGAGGTAATATGCCGTCTGACGCACCTTAGGGGCCAGCTTGGAAACGCTGGGGCCCGGGCTCTCGGCCCGCATGAGATACAGATCCTGTCCTCCGGTGGAAGGCAGGAGAGCCAGCATGAAGACCAGAACCCCCATGCCGCCGATGAGCTGTATAAAACAGCGCCAGAAATTCATGCAATGGGAAAGCTTTTCCACTTCGGGCAGGATAGAAGCTCCCGTGGTGGTAAAGCCGGAAACACACTCAAAGAGCGCATCCGTAAAACGGGGGATCTGACCGCTGAGGTACAGAGGCAGCGCTCCCGCCACGGATAAGAGCAGCCAGGAAAGAGCCGTGACCACAAAGCCTTCCCTTGCATAAAAGGCCTTGTTCCGCGGACGGCACAGGCGGGATATGAGATGCCCCACAGCAAGGATCGCCGCGCCGCAGGCCAGGAAATAGATCCCGCTGCGCTCGCGATAGATGATCGATACCACAAAGGGAAAGATCATCATGCTGCCGATGATCTCCAGGATCTTGCCCTGGAGGTTGAAGATCATCCTGCCGTTCATTCCATCTTACTCCAGAATATCATTGATATCATTAAGACCCAGCCTCGTGGTCACGATGATCACGTTATCCCCGGGCAGAATCTCGTCCTTACCGCCGGGAGTGATGAGCATGCCCCTGCGGATGATGGCGCAGACCAGCAGGTTCTTCTTCAGCTTAAGCTCCATCAGGGGTGTATCGATCACCCTTGCATCTCCCCGCACCTTGAACTCCAGGGCTTCCACCCGGTCGTTCAGCATACGGTAGAGTGTCTCGATATTGCTGCCATGGGTATTCTCCAGACCGCGCACATACTGCAGTATGCTCTTGGTGGTGATGAGCTTGGGACTCACTACCACACCGATGGGCAGGTCGGATAATGCCTCATCAAAGGAGATGGTGTTGAGCTTGGTAATGGTCTTGGCCTTGCTCACCTTTGACGCGAAAAGGGAGAGGACCAGATTCTCCTCATCCATATTGGTAACAGCCACCATGGCGTCCTTTTCGCTGATGCCCTCTTCCATCAGGAGCTGGCGGTCGGAGGCATTGCCCTCGATGATCATGGCCTTGGGAAGCAGTTCGGAAAGCTGCTCGCAGCGCGCATGGTCCTGTTCGATGATCTTTACGTCTATGGGAAGGTTTTCCAACTGTTTGGCCAGATAATAGGCCGTGGCCCCTCCCCCCGCGATCATCACGGAACGTATGGGCTTGGCCTTGATGCCGATCTTCGGCAGTAGCTTATGTATATTGGCCGGCCGCAGGATCACATACATATCATCCCCGGCAAGAAGCTTTGTACGGCCGTTGGGTATGATCACCTCTTTATCCCGCTCGATGGCAGTCACCAGGGTATCATGACTGATCTTGTTGGAAAAGTCGATGATGCTCATGCCGTCTATGGGCGAATCCTTGGGAATGGGCAGCCGCAGCAGCTCCACCCGCCCCCTGGAAAAGGTGGTGATATCCAGTGCTCCCGGCACCTCGATCAGGCGTGCGATATTCTTGGCACAGGCCAGCCGCGGGTTGATGGTCATGGACAGCCCCAGTTCATCGGAAAGATACTGGATCTCCTCGTTATAGATGGGGTTCTGCACCCGGGCGATGGTGTGGCGTATACCGCTGCGCCGGGCGATCAGGCAGCATAGGAGGTTCACCTCATCCTGCCCGGTAACAGCCACCATCATGTCGCACTCTCTCACTCCGGCTTCCTGCTGTACGCGAAAAGAAGTGCCGTTGCCTTCAATGGCCTGCACATCCAATACAGCCAGCATACGCTCCAGCTTGCCGGCCTTCACATCTATGACCGTAACATCGTGATTCTCTTCCGAAAGCTGCTTGGCCAGGGCAAAGCCCACACGGCCGCAGCCGACGATGATGATCTTCATATACTCATTACTCCAGAACTCACATTATCACAACTTTATCCGATCCGATGAGCCAGGCTCCGAACACCAGCTGCGCTCCCAGGATCAGCGGAAATCCGTAGCGGAAATACCAGCGTTTCGTCTTATGCCGGAACAGATACATTCCCACAAGGCTCCCCAGGCTGCCGCCCAGAAAAGCCACCAGAAAAAGATGGACCTCCGGGATACGCCAGCGGTGATACATGGCTTTCCACTTGTCCAGTCCCATCAGTCCCAGGCCAAGAAGGTTAAGAGCCACCAGATAGATGATGATAACACGGATAACATCCATACACAAAAGGAAAGAGAGCAGGAGCCCCGCCCCTGCCCTCGTTTTTTTTCTTATTCCCCGCTCAGTTCCTTATGCTTCATCCCGCGGACTTTACTGGCCAGACCGAAGAGGTTGATGAAGCCTTCCGCGTCGTGGTGGTTATAGAGTTCACCGGTAGTGAAGGACGCGATGCTCTCGTTATACAGAGAGTAAGGTGAAGTCTCCCCGGCTTTGATGATATTTCCCTTGTAAAGCTTCAGCTTTACTTCGCCGGTCACATACTTCTGGGTGCTCTCGATGAAGGCCTGCACCGCCTCACGCAGAGGGGTGAACCACTTTCCTTCATACACGATCTGTGCGAAGAGATTGCCCATATCCAGCTTGGTCTTGGTGGTCTCACGATCCAGGATCAGCTCCTCCAGCTGCTGATGCGCCTCATAGAGGATGGTCCCGCCCGGTGTCTCGTATACACCGCGGCTCTTCATGCCAACCACACGGTTCTCCACGATATCCACGATACCGATACCGTGCTTGCCGCCCAGCTCATTCAGCTTGCGGATGATATCGGAAACCTTCATCTTCTCGCCGTTGATGGCTACGGGAATACCCTTCTCAAAGCTCAGGGAAATGGTCTCTCCCTCATCCGGAGCCTTCTCGGGGGTCACACCCAGTACCAGCAGATGGTCGTAATTGGGCATATTGGCCGGATCCTCCAGCTCCAGCCCCTCATGGCTGATATGCCAGAGGTTACGGTCACGGCTGTAGCTTGAATCCGCCGAGAAAGGCAGATGGATGCCGTGGGCTTTGCAGTACTCGATCTCGGACTCACGGGAATCCATGGTCCACTTATCGTTTCTCCAGGCTGCGATGATGCGCAGATCCGGAGCCAGTGCCTTGATGCCCAGCTCAAAACGGATCTGGTCATTCCCCTTACCCGTTGCACCGTGGCAGATCGCCGCAGCATTCTCTTTCCGTGCGATCTCCACCAGCTTCTTGGCGATCAGGGGACGCGCCATGGACGTACCCAGCAGATATTTGTTCTCGTATACCGCATGCGCCTGCACGCAGGGCACGATATATTCGTCGGCGAATTCATCCGTCACATCCAGGATGTAAAGCTTTTCGGCTCCGCAGCTCTTAGCGCGCTCCTCCAGCCCGTCCAGCTCTTCCGCCTGTCCGCAGTCCACGCACACGCAGACCACTTCGTAATCGAAATTCTCCTTCAGCCAGGGAATGATAGCTGTGGTATCCAGCCCTCCCGAATATGCCAGGATCACTTTTTCCTTTGCCATGGTTTAGTCCTCCGCATTTTCAAATTTTCTAACAATATACACCCATCGGGCCGAAATCGCAAGTGTTTATCTGCCGGCGGCAGGATAAGGATTCGGGATATCTGTTCACGGCACGGAGCAGAAACAGCCGGGGCCTTGCGGCCGTCCTCCGGGCATACGCTCTGCTTGTCGTCCTGCCGCCTGCGACACATGTATTCGAGATATCTGTTCACGGCACGGAGCAGAAACAGCTGGGGCCTTGCTGATGCCTCCGCACTAAATTCGCGCATCGCGTTTCGAAACCGACTCGCCCTCGGCAACTCGCTCGCTCGCGCGATCTTGCGCGAGCATCGCTCAGACAAAACCTCGGGCGAGATTAAACGCTCGCGCTCATTAAGTGCTGCGGCAATGCGACGGCCCCATGCTGTTTCTGCTCCGCGCCGGGCTACATATCGATGAAGGCCGGAAAAGTCGATATGTTACAGCCGCCGGAGACAGCAAGTATTCGCAACGAGGACCGTATCGAGCCGTCGGCGCTTAGCGAGCAGCCCGCTCGCGGGCGTATTGCGAGCTTAGCGTCCGCTACGAGCTAGCCACGAGGAGGGGCCCGCTGGCTGGAGCACGGGAGGGGCCCCACGAATGTGGGGAGGCGTGCGATCGTTTAGGCAGCGGGAAGATCCTGTGGCGAGATCCGTGCGCGAGCTGAGTCCGAGTGCGAATACTTGTGTCGCAGGCGGCGTATACTATATCTAGTATAGCAGCTTCTCGCCAGTGCAAAATGATACATAGATATAGGCTTTACGCTTCACGCATGTGCATTCTCACGAGTCGAGATGAGCGATCACTTCCACCTCGCAGAGCACTCCCTTGGGCAGCGCCTTGACCGCCACACAGCTGCGGGCAGGCTTGCCGGTGAAGAAACGCTCGTATACGGTGTTGAAGGCCCCAAAATCGTTCATATCCGCCAGGAAGCAGGTGGTCTTTACCACATGGGCGTAATCCGTCCCGGCTGCTTCCAGGATCGCTCCCACATTCCTGATGGCCTGCTCGGCCTGCGCTTCGATCCCCTCCGCTTCCACGACACCCTTGGCGGGGTCAATGGGGATCTGTCCCGAGGCAAAGAGAAAGCCTCCTGCCGCAATGGCCTGGGAATAGGGCCCTATGGCCGCCGGTGCATTGTCCGTACTGATGGTTGTCATATCCAATCCTCCTTTTGTGATGATGATTTATCCTCATGCCGATGGAACGGCATCCTCAAATTCCACGGTCACATAAAAGCCCCGGGGCGTCTCCTCCACGCGGCTCACCTTTCCTTCCTTTGCATAGAGCCTGTCCCTCAGCTTGTAGTTGGCCGACATTGCCAGAGAGGGATCGATGGTGTAATAGTAACTGCCCGGAAGCAGGCCTTCTGTTATCGTGACCTCCTGCCCCACCTCCAGCAGGCCCGGTCTTTCCATCTTGAAATCCATTGAACGCAAAGCTGCCACCTCTCCTTCCATGATGCCGAAGCAGGCGATCTCCGACCCACATGATTGTATCAGATTAGCCGGGGCTTTACAATATTCCGGCGGATGAGGGTATGACTTTTATTCTGTCCGGATTTCTGGTATAATAGATGGGATTTTTTGAAAACAAGATGGAGGAGAACGATGAAAAAGAAACTGTTATGCCTTTTGAGCATCTTAAGCCTGCTGGCGGCCTGCGGGACGAAGGAGGCAGACGAGCCCGAAAGCCCCGGAAGCACTGAAGAAGAACCTGTCGTTACGGCTTTACAGCCTGCAGAAGCTCCCACTGAAGCCCCTGTTGAAGCGGAACCCACCGAAGCAGCAGAGCAAAAGGATCATGTCTTCAGCTCCTGTTTTAAGAACGCATCGGCGGAAGGCAGCGGTAATTATTTCGTAAGGGCAGGCCGCAAGGTATACTATCGTGTGACCGATCCCGCAGCCCTGCCGGAGTTTGCGCTTTACGACAACTTCCTTAATGAAGAGGATCCCTATGTAGACTCCATCCTCTGCTGCTACGACCTGGATACCCACGAGTATAAGGAGCTCTTTCCCGTAAACGGAGACGGAGCGCTCTACATCGGCCGGGAAGGTCTGTTCCTCGGTAACAGCTCAGGCAACCACACCTCCCTCATCGATCCCGAAAGTGGGGAGCTTACGGCTTACTGCGAAGGTCTTCCCGTAGCTGTCTCCCCCGACGGCAGGACTCTGGCCGCAAGCTATTGGGCCTCCGCCGGTGAGATCTACTCCTTCTACAGGGAAGGAGAGCGCTTATGTGAATTCAACACCGCAAATACGGATGTGCTCAGCTTCATTGATTTCGCGGGAGATACACTGGTCGGTCTGGCCCGGCACGGGGAGGATGGCGCATTCTACCTGGTGGGTCTTAAGGAAGACGGCTCACTGAGCGAGCTTGGAGATATCCCCGAGGCTGAAAGCAGCGACACTACGTCCTGGCCGGAGGTGATACAGTTTTTGAGCAGCCGGGACAGCTTCTGGCTCTCTCTGGGATACTATGAAGGCACCGGTCACTTCCTCTCCGAGTGGTTCGTGCTCTCCGGTGATGTGAGCGGTGCCGGCACTCTGAGCACCGTGGACAGTGCCTCGGGGGATGCAAACTTCTGCGAGCCCGTCATTGAGCTTAAAGGCGATTCACTGGAGATCTACAAGGGCATGGGCCAGCGTATCGAAGCAAAGAACCCCACCGGTACATCCGGTTTCATGGATCTGGTCTACCATGTGGACCAGAAAAACGATATGGTCCTGGCAACGAACTTCCTTTACGATTACACCAACGACTATGTCACGGAATGGAGGGATTTCCTGACGGAAGCCGTGATCTACGAAGAGACCGCCTTTACCATCACCTTCAGCGCCCAGCATATACGGGAGCAGGATATCGGCTGGCGTGAGGCCTTTATCCCGCACGATTACGACTACAAGGCCATCCCCTTTGACGAGAATTCCCGGAATGATGACGGCACCATCGCATACCCCATCCTGCTGAGCTGGGGATACTACAGCGCTCCCATCCCCGAGCTTTCGGAGCTGGAGGGCGAATGGGAACTGTATTCCTATGAGCTGGAAGGAAACTTCGGCCTGATCGAGGACGAACCCGGAAGCGAAAAGTATATGGAGATCGATGCCGATGGTAACGGCACCGTAAAGTACTACGACGGCGGCACCGGGAAATACGACATGGCCGAAATGGAGCTTTTTGATAACGAAGACTATGAGGGACGGCCCAGCTGGAAGGTATACAGAGGCGACTGGCCTGCCCTGGAATACACGGTCATGAGCCTGATCGAGGACCGTCTGCATATCAGTGTGGAATGGACAAATACCGACGGGACTCCCGGCGGCAGCGATTACGTCTTCCACAGAGTTACGGACTAAGTAAAATAAAAGAGGGGGCGCGATGCCCAATGTTATTAAGTTAAGATAACAGAAGGAAGAGTTCTATATCATAAGTGATATAGGGCTCTTTTTTTTATAAAAAAGCTTGACATGTAGGTCAGAATGTGCGGCCGCTTTCGCTACTGATTGTATTTATGAGGTAGCG
>JAFZOW010000063.1 GCA_017552715.1 Lachnospiraceae bacterium | reverse complement strand
TCATCCTTCACTTCCGGAAGGATTTCCTCCAGCCTTGCGATCGTGTTCTTTCTGGTGTCCGGTTCCAGAACTGCCAGAACCAGCAGCTCTTCTTCATCAAATGCAATCTTTCTCATAATGCCTGCTCTCCCTTCCCTCTTTTTACTGCCTGTACCTTCTGCCTCTCCGGCATTTCCGGTTTTGCTTTTTGGCCGCCTTGATCTGCCGCCGCTTTTCGCCAAGTCTTCCAAGGACGGATTCCTTCCGTCTTGCGGGCTGGCTTACATCCTTTGAAGCACCTTGCTTAGCAACTCCCTCTGTTTTCTGAGGTGCTGCATCCACCTTTTCAGGAATGACTGTGCCGGTCATCGTTGCATCTGTCTTTTCAACACCTGCCTGCTTTAATCCTGTCTCCGCTGCCTTATCCTGTGCAGCCTTTTCCTGTGCCTGCACCGATGCCAGGAATTCCGGCACTTCCTCATATCCGAAACGGTCCACATAGTAGGCATGATCCTCGCCGTCCCTGTGAACGACCACGATATCGCTGACGCTTAAGGAGTGCCCCGTAAAGTCCTCCGGCATCTTCGGGCCGTTAAACTGTATATACAGATCCTCCAGGGTTGTTCCCGGAACCAGCGCTCCCACATACACTTCCTGATAGTCTTCCTGACGGATCTCCATCCCCTTCTGCCGGATATAATCCATTCCCATAAACTCAAAGACACCGGCAGGGCTTCCTTCACGGATCTGATAAATGGTATAACGGTCCGTATCCTGCTCGGCGCTCTTTTCCGCTGCCAGCTCCTTCATCCGCTCTGCCATAAAGGCATCCATCTCTTCGATGATCTCGCCCGCTGTCCTGCGGATCGTATCCATGCAGGTCTTCAGCTGCTTTGTATCCTGGCTGCCGGACCAGCTCGCCAGATAGGGAATCGAATAGCCGGACGTATCCATGTGGTAATGGAACATCACCGTGTAGGCGATGGACTCGGCCTCCAGTTCCTTCTGCTGCGCACTTTTCGACACGCCCTCGGCCTTCATCGCATCCCGGTCATGGAGCCTCGCATGGCTGACCTCATGGACCAAAGTCTTTAAGGTCTGGCTCTCACTCATCCCTTTCTGGAGCACAATCTCTTTATCGACTGTGTGGTAATATCCCTTCGCACCAGTGTCGATATCCGCAAAGCGTATCGGCACCGGACTGATCGACGTCAGAGCATCCATAAACATCTGGTAATGCGCTGCATCTCCGGTCAACTCCGCCACATCCAGTTCCGGGAGCGGATCCCCGGTTGTCTGCGAGAGATCGAAGACCTTCTCCACCTTGAAGCGGGGAATGGTCACCTCCACTTCCTCCATTTTTGGCTTTCCGTCTGCACCCAGCACGGGAGAGCCTGTCCGAGAGTCAATCACTTCCCGTTCCCTTCGTTCCTTCACCGGTGCCGGTGCGATGATCGACAATCCCTTCTGGCCCCTCATCACCTGCCGGTTGAACTTTGTCTTCCAGGTGGTATAGGAGGCCACCCTCGTTGCTTCCGGCATCTGCATCGCG
>JAFZOW010000062.1 GCA_017552715.1 Lachnospiraceae bacterium | reverse complement strand
GCTGGGAGGCTGCGCGGGCCGGCGCCACATCGATGCCGTCCACGGTCCAGCGGTTGGGTGTCCAGAGATACCAGATCGTAGTGGTATAATCCTCTTCGTAGAAGGGATCGTAGGCTTCCGCTTCGGTCCAGCCGGCCAGCGGCTGGGGATACGCCAGATAATAATCTATCAGCTCCGGATATTCTCCGGGCAGGATCTGGGGGCAGTATCCGTTCTTCAGGTTGTAGGAAATGCCGTATTCATAGGGGTACTCCGTGAGCACCTCGCTCTTCATCTCGTATTTTCCGTCCATCACGCCCCCTTTGAGCGTAAAGACATCATTCTCGTGGGTGGCACTGCGGGTCCGTTCCGAGCCGCCCTCACCGCGGCTTACCAGTGCGGAATACTGATCCCGGCTCCCCTTACCTTCCGGCAGGTCCGCTTCCCAGGACAGGGTAAAGCAGGTAAGCTTTCCCTCCCCTTCCGAGAAGAACCACTGGCCGTCACCCTCACGTTTTCCGTCTGCCATCCCGCCATAGTAAATATAGGAGCGGTTACCCATCCGGTACAGGGCAAGCCCGTCTCCCCGGTTCCCGCTGCTGCGGAGGGCTTCCGAACGATAGGCCGAACGGATCAGGCGCGCATTCGTTTCAAGATCCTTCTCCTGAAGGATCGTACTCAGTTTTTCCGCATCTCCGCTTTCCAGTGCAGCACTCAGCTTTTCAAAGCTCTGTTCCAGGGCTTCCGATGCTTTCTGCTGCTTCGCAAGATAATCCTCCGTCTCTTTTTTCATGGAGTCCGGAAGCTTTTCGCAAAGAGCCGCAGCCCCCTCAAAATTCTGCATATCGGCAAGTTCCAACGCCCTCTCACGGGCTACCCTTGCATAAGCAAATGCCAGCTCCTCCGAATCCGGAGCCAGCGCACAGGCTTTGGAAAGCTTTTCGCAGGCAGCTCCCAGCGCCCTCTCGTTCCAGTCCGCTTCCGCCAGATAAGCGATCAGCCTTGCCTTGTATTCCTTCTCCTCATCCTTTAAGCGGGTTTCATCCACAGAAGAGATCTTGTTTAAGGCTTCCTCGATATTCCCCTGTTCCGTCTCCTGCAGGCTTAAGCGCATGGCTTCCGCATCATCCATGATACGGAGCACGCCCCGTACGGAAGTGAGCTTCGAAGCTTCGCTTCCCCCCTTCTGTTCCGCCAGGTTCATCCAGATATAGCAGAGACGCAGCAGTTCTTCCTCATCTTTATCCTGCCAGGCCAGCTGCATCAGGCCTTCCACTGCACCGAGGTTCTCTCCGTCATAGTTCAGTACCTCTCTGTATTTCTGTGCAGCCGTAACCGTATCCCCGGTATTCAGGGCATGATTTGCCTCTCCGAGAAGCCCGGCCGCTTTGGCAGCGTAGCCGGTACGTACATATACAGCGGAACCGGCCAGTGCCAGGGAAAGGATCAGCGCCAGCAGTCCGAAATATAATATAGGAGATCTTTTCTCGTCCATGGATCCTCCCGTTCCTCCTAAAACAGCTCAACCATCTCGCCGGTATCCAGGCGGTTGACACTAATCTTCGGTTCCGTCCCGTCTTTGAGCCAGCGGATGATCAGCACATCATTCATCAGCCAGAAGGAAGTCACATTCTCAACTCCGTAATGCCTCAGTTCTTTCGTTTCCGGAGTATATACCGCAAGACTGCGCATATCCTTCCGGTCAACAAACCATATCTCCCCGTCACGAAAGATCGGCGTGGAACTGAAGCCTTTGATCTGCACGAAGTTCTCAGGAGCTTCTTCCTTTTTCTTGTTCTTCTCCTTTTCCTTCTTATCTTTCTCCTTATCGTCTTCCTCCGCCTCTTCTTCCTTCGGGGGATTCAGATCGATCCAGCCATAGCCCTCGTTGTGTACGCTGTAATAAAGCATACCATCTCCCAGAGACAGTCCGCTGTAATTTCCGTATTCGCTAAGCTCTTTCCTGTCTTTCCCTTCCACGTCCATGCTGCAGATCCTGGTGCTCACATTCTGTGAAAGGCTGCCGTCATGGGAGATATAATATATCGTATCCCCATCCACCTGCAGGGCATTGCAGTCCTCTTCCGTCAGAGGGTATTCATGCCTTTCCTGTATGTTCATCTTACGGATGCATCCGTCATTCCCGGCGATATAATAGAGCCAGTTCCCGGACATCCGCAGGGAATAAAACTGTCCGCGCAGCAGGAATTCCAGATCGCTCCCGTCCGTTGCCACGCTGTAGATCCCCGCAGACTCCATGTCTCCGGCGCGGTATGCAAGAAAATACAGCCGTCCGCCGTTAAGGTTCAGATTGTCGCAGACCAGGTCGCAGAGCAGGATCTTCTCCTGTTCTTCCCCCTTGGATACCCGATACAGGGCTCCCCCTTCCGTAGGATCACCGAAATAGTAATACCCCTTATCCTCGCAGGCAGCCGCATCACAGGCATAGAGCTCATGGCTGTTGCCGCTTACGCGATAAGGTGCATCAACGCCTTTTGTATAAGAGGGATCAAAAGAATCGACCGCAGGAAGCTCCTGTTCCGGCGCGGTATAGACCTGATACCAGGGTGTGACCGTCGCAGCCTCACGGACCCGGTCAGCCGTCATGATCATATAAACGGATACAGCCCCGATCCCCAGAGCGAGAATGAGGCAAAGTACGCCGATAAGTGCGCTGATATTCTTATGGGATGCGTTAGCGGGCTTCGTTCCGTCTGCTGCGGTATCCGCCTCGGGAAGCTGCTGCTTTTCTTCCGTTCCCGGTGTTTCTGCCGGTCCTGCTGCCGTCCCGCCGTCTGTACTATCCGTATCAGGCTGTCCCGCCACCGTTTCCGGAACTGCCGTTGCGGGGGCTTCCGCCACAGGAACGTCTGCCGCAGCGGGAACTCCCGCCGCATCAGGATTTTCCGTTGCCTCAGGAGAAACCGTTTCAACCGCCGTCACTGCCTCTGCCGCAGTATTATTCTCCGCCGGAACAGCTGCCTGTTCAGGTACCGACGCCGTTTCCACAGGGCTTCCTTCCCCTGCAGCCGCCGTATCCTCTGCCCCGTCTGCGGAAAGATCGATTATATTCATATCCGAAGGATCCATAACAATCTCCAATTACACTCCCTAAGCGCATAATTTTACAGGAAAACCTTTCCGCTGTCAAACCTTAAGCTCCTTTACATAAGAGTTATTATATGAGATAATATCCGTCGTTGATAAGGAGGCTGATATGGCAAAGAAGAAGCTCATCATGGGCGTAGTCAAGAAATACTGGTGGTACAAGATCGAACCCTTTTTTATCTCCTGTTCGAGATATAACGGCGGGAACTGCGATATCGTGGCATTCACGAAGGATCTTTCCGCCTATACCCGGGACAAACTGAAAGAATACCATATCCACAGCGTGGAGATCCCGGACCGATATGAACATGAAGGCCCCATCGATTACCGTTACGGCCTCTATATCGATATCCTGGAAAAGAAAGGAGCCCGTTACGACCAGGTGCTCTTCTGCGATACACGGGATGTCTTTTTCCAGAAAGCCCTCTTCCCTGAGGATGCCGGTGCTCCCTATCTTGGAGTTGCCGTGGAAAGCGGCCTGATCGGCGGAGACGACTGGAACCGCCGCTGGATGCAGGAACGCTTCGGTGAGGAAGCTTACGAAGAATTAAAGGATAAACATGTGCTCTGCGCCGGCACCATCTGGGGCAGCAGCGAAGTGATCCATGATTTCTGTAATGCCATGATCGATAATCTTTCCGATCCGCAGTACAATTTCATCGATATCAACGACCAGACCTCTTATCAGTACATGGTCTATCATCAGCTGGTGCCGAAGAATGCGGAGACTCATTTCAGCACTCTTTCGGATGGCCCCGTGGCCACCATAGGAAACGAAGGGGATTACCGTATCGACGGAGAACTGCTGCGCTGTCCGGAGGATGGGGATAACATCCCGGCCCTGGTACACCAGTGGGACCGTCACAAAGCCCTTTATCCCTTTGTGGCAAAGCACTTCCGCGAAAAGCATCCCCGCATCCGCTGGAAGCGTTACAAGGATTATCAGAGCCTTAAGGATATCGCACTGACCAGCTACCACAACCGGCAGCCCCTGAACATGCTCATCGCCTCCGTGAAATACTTCTTCGCAAATAAGCCCGCCGGTGAGCACCTTTGGAAATGGAATTAGATCTGTTTTAAGATGTAGTCCTTCACTTTATCCAGGCGGCTTTCCTTCCAGGCCCCCTGCTCTGCTTCTTCGGAAAAGGGCAGGAGGATACGGAAGTCCAGTGCCTCCCCTTCCACACGGCCGCTGCGTTTTTCTTCCAGGAAATGTTCCCGCCATTCTTCATCGGAGGCTTCCGTGAACTTTTCCGGATGAAGAAAGATCTGCTGCCGCTTCGTCGCGGAAACAAAGGCCTTCGCCGACAGGGGGGCCAGCTTCTCGTACTCCTCTTCATCCACCTCACAGAAGATATCCGGAAGTCCGGCCTTTTTAATCTGCTCTTTCTCACGATCGATCTTCAGTCCCATGGCTTCAAAGCGCCATTCACTTTCCGTAAAATGCAGCTTTAGGAGGATCCCCTCCTCCGTATGGAACTGGGCACGCTGATAGGGCGTATCGAAAATAAAATTACCCAGGGAATAAAAGATGGCTTTATCCCCCACTCTTTCGTAATTCATGGGCACATGGGGATGATGGCAGACCACCAGATCCGCTCCCATGTCCAGATAAGCCAGATAACGCTGCCGTACATAGGGAGAAGGCAGGGAAGTGAATTCCTCTCCCCCGTGGATCAGCGCCACGCACCAGCGGCATTTGCTTTTGATCCCCTTTATGATCTCCTGGATGCGCTCCGTTTCGTTCCAGCAAAGACAGCCTCCCATATCTTCCCCGGCAGGCTTACAGCCCCTGCGATAGCCCGCGGAAAAGATACCGATACCGCCGGCTTCATCCAGGATCACGGGACGGCAGGCTTCCGTGATATCCTTCCCTACCCCGACGGTCTTTACGCCGCATTCCGCAGCCAGCTTCAGGCTCGCTGCCAGTCCTTCCTGTCCCGCATCCATGATATGGTTATTGCACAGGCACCAGATGTCGGCCCCGATCTTTTTCAGAAGTTCCACGGCTGCAGGATCGATGGTATGCATCAGGCGCATCTCCTTCGCCTGCATAAGTGCGGCATCCTTTCCCACCAGGGGACCTTCCACATTGGCGGCAACATGTGCCGCACTTCCAAGGAAGTCCAGAAGCTCCTCTGATATCAGGGAAGGATCCTCCCACTTTTTTTCCATGTAATGATCAAAACCTATATCCCCGGTAAAGGCAAGGGATGTTTCCTTTACGGGACATAAGCCCGCCAGTCTGCGGAACACATCTCCCCGCTCCTCAAAATTCTTAAAATATCCGTAGCTGGCAGCCGCCGGGGACAGCACTATGGCCTCACCGGACTTTGTCAGCTCCCGGGCCAGATCGAGCGCTTCCTTCAGATCCTTCCTCAGGTAACAGCAGTCAAGACCGGAAAGCTCCCGGAAGATCCGCTCTCCGGATTCATACATCAGTATATAGTTGAACTCCTTATGCTCCGGGATATACTCCGTCAGCAGCCGGTAGTCGATGTGCCGGTCCATGCCGCCGATGAGCACGCTCTTCGCGTTGGGGATGCTGGAAAGCGCCGCGATGGCAGCCGCCGGTATGGTGGAGATGGAATCATCATAATAATCCACCCCGTCTCTGTTCCCAAGATACTCCAGACGGTGCCGCAGGCCGGAAAAGCTCTCCAGTCCGGAACGCAGCTCCTGCTCCTTACAGCCGAAGCATTCCTTCAGCACGCATTCCGCCGCGTAAGCGTTCAGCTGATTATGCTCTCCCTTCAGTTTCAGTTCGTAACGCAGGGGAGCATGCTCCGGGAGTGCATGTATCTGTGCCACCGTTTCAATAGCGGGTACATTCGCTCCGCAGAAAAAGTGATCCCCGGGCTGCTGATTTAAGCTAATGTTCGCCTTGGCCCGGAAATATCTTTCCAGCGTGTCGTAATGATCCAGGTGTTCTTCGTAGAGATTTAAGAAAAGCGCCACATGGGGGGATACCCGCAGATGATCCAGCTGGTGGCAGCTCAGTTCGAAAACGATGAGGCTGTGCGGCCCGATCTCCTCGTAGCGGTCCAGACAGGGGATACCGATATTTCCCAGCAGCACCGCCTCCCTGCCGCAGGCTTTCAACGCTTCATAAAGAAGGGATGCCGTGGTGCTCTTGCCCTTTGTACCCGTCACGCCTATGGTACGGTCTGCAAACTCCCGCAGAAAAAGCTCCGTCATGGAGCTGTATTTTTCGTTATACCACTGTTCCCGTATGCCCGGGCTCTTAAGGATAAGGTCAAAAGCTTCCTCATGTATCCCATCCTGGGAACCCTGATAGATCTCAAGGCTCGCCGGCTCGCAATGCCTTGTAAGAAAGCTCTCCATGGAACGGCCTTCCATGCCGTAGCCCCAGATCAGTATACGCTTTCCCTTTACGATGTCAGCGATCTTCATACCTAAGCCCTACTGCCTTATACAGCCTCTTCAGCTCTTCTTCCTCAAGCTCCCTGTATTCACCGGCTTTCAGTTCTCCCAGGCGTACCGTCACCACACGCACGCGCTTCAGATTTCGAACATGATAATGCTCTGCACTCCACATCCGGCGGATCTGACGGTTGAGTCCCTCCTTAAGGACCATGCGGACTTTTCCGCGGCCCAGACTCTCGATCCTGCAGGGCTTTGTGGAACATTCCAGTTCCTTTATCCATATGCCGCCCCGAAGCCGCTCCAGCGCTTCCTCCTCGGGATCCCGGTTCAGCTTAACTATGTATTCCTTCTCGTGGGCGGCCGATCCCTGCATCATGGCATGGATCAGATCCCCGTCATTGGTCAGCAGCAGCAGTCCCTCGGAATCCTTATCCAGTCGTCCGGCATAGGTAAGCCTCTGAGGGTAATCGATCAGGTCAAAGACCGTCTTTTCCGCATGGGGATCCGACTCGCTCACCACCACTCCCTCGGGCTTATAGAAAGCAAGCACTGTTTTCTTCTCCACCAAAGAAAGGGGCTTTCCGTCCAGATATACCGTATCCCCGGAAGTAATGCGTTCTCCCAGTTCCGCCGGTCTGCCGTTTATGCTCACCCTGCCGGAAGCGATGAGTTTATCCGCTTCCCTGCGGGAACAGACACCGCACTCCGCAAGGTATTTGTTAAGTCGCGTATCTTCGCTCATTTCCGTTCCCAGAGACTCCTGAACTCGTCAAAGCAGTCAAAGGTGGCAAAGTAATCCGCCGGGGTCTCCGCACGGCGGATCAGCTGCACGCTGCCGTCTGTACGCAGTAAAAGCTCCGCGGACCAGAGTTTTCCGTTATAGTTATAGCCCATGGAAAAGCCGTGGGCACCGGTATCGTGGATGGCCAGATAATCACCGGGCTCGATCCTGGGAAGCATGCGGTCAATGGCAAATTTGTCGTTATTCTCGCAGAGGGAACCCGTCACATCGTAAAGATGATCCCGGGGAGCATCCTCCTTCCCCAGCACCGTGATATGATGATAGGCTCCGTACATGGCCGGCCGCATAAGATTTACGGCGCAGGCATCCACCCCGATATACTCCTTGTGGATATGTTTCTCATGGATGGCCTTGGTGACCAGCATGCCGTAAGGCCCCAGCATAAAGCGGCCCAGCTCCGTATAGATCGCCACATCCCCGAGACCGGCCGGTGTAAGGATCTCTTCATATACCTTACGCACACCTTCACCGATGACCCGGATATCATTGGCTTCCTGATCCGGGCGGTAGGGAATCCCGACACCGCCGGAAAGATTGATAAAGGACAGGGATACACCCAGCTCTTTCTTGATCTCCGCCGCCAGCGTAAACAGCTGTCCGGCCAGCGTAGGATAATAATCGTTGCTCACGGTGTTGCTGGCAAGGAAAGCATGAAGGCCGAATTCCTTCACACCCTTATCCTTCAGGATCTTATAAGCCTCAAAGAGCTGCTCCTTCGTCATGCCGTATTTCGCGTCCCCGGGATTGTCCATGATCCCGTTGGCCGAGGTGAACACCCCGCCGGGATTGTAACGCAGGCTCAGCCGCTCCGGCAGCTTCCCCAGCACCTTCTCCAGGAAGGCGATGTGCGTGAAATCATCCAGATTGATGGTGGCGTTCAGCTTATCCGCCAGGAGGTAGTCCTCCGCAGGCGTATCATTGGAGGAGAACATGATCTCTCTTCCGCTGATCCCCGCCGCATCCGAGAGCATCAGCTCCGTATAGGAAGAACAGTCGCTGCCGCAGCCGCAATCCTTCAGGATACGCAGCAGGAAGGGATTGGGCGTTGCCTTTACCGCAAAGAATTCCTTATAGCCCTTATTCCAGGCAAAAGCTTCCTTCAGGGCCTGTGCGTTCTCCCTTATCCCCTTCTCATCATAGATGTGAAAGGGTGTGGGATATGTCTTTACGATCTCCTCAACCTGTTCCTTTGTAACAAATGCTTTCTTTTCCATAACTTCCTCCCTGAAACCATATCTTAACGTATCTGCCAGTCTATGGGGTCCACCCCGTGAGAACGCAGATATTCATTAGCACGGCTGAAATGCCGGCAGCCGAAAAAGCCCCGATATGCCGAAAGGGGACTGGGATGCGGCGCCTTCAGGATCAGATGCGCCGGATTGTTTAGCATCTCCGCTTTCTTTTGCGCAGGGCTTCCCCAAAGCAGAAAGACGATGGGGCGATCCTCCTTGTTCAGGAGTTCGATGATGGCATCCGTAAACTGTTCCCAGCCTATCCCCCGGTGGGAAAAGGCCTGATGAGCCCGTACCGTGAGTACGGTGTTTAAGAGCAGCACACCCTGTTCCGCCCAGTGGGTAAGATTCCCGTGAGACGGGATATCACAGCCCAGGTCGTCATGCAGCTCCTGATAGATATTGACCAGTGACGGCGGGATCTTCACCCCTTCCGGCACTGAAAAACACATTCCCTGGGCCTGGCCTTCCTCATGATAGGGGTCCTGGCCGAGGATCACAAGCTTCACCTTATCCAGCGGAGTCAGGTGCATCGCGGTAAAGATCTCTCCCGAGGGCGGGTATACCTTATGCTCCGTATACTCCTTCCGCACCGTATCCACCAGCCGGCGGTAATAGGGTTTCCGGAATTCCGGTGCCAATGCCTCTGCCCAGGCTCCTGTCAGCGCTCCCACGATCCACCTCAGATCCGCACGGGAACGCCCGCATCTTTCAGATATGCCTTCAGATCCGGGATGGCAAGCTCATGGAAATGAAAGAGGGAAGCCGCCAGGGCTGCATCCGCCCGGCCTTTGGTCAGCGCATCATAGAAATGCTCTTTGGTCCCGGCCCCGCCGGAAGCGATCACCGGCACTCCTACCCGCTCCGATATGGCTGCCGTAAGCTCCAGATCGTACCCCGCCTTGGTGCCGTCACAATCCATACTGGTGAGCAGTATCTCTCCGGCTCCCAGTTCACAGCCCCGCACAGCCCATTCCACGGCATCGATGCCGCAATCGATACGGCCGCCGTGCTTATAGATGTTCCAGCCTCCGTCCGGCTGCCGCTTTGCGTCGATGGCCAAAACCACACACTGGCTGCCGAATTTATCCGCGGCATCCGCGATCAGCTGCGGATTGTCTATGGCCGCACTGTTAACCGCTACCTTATCCGCACCGGCCCGCAGTATCTTCCTGAAATCGTCTACCGTACGTATCCCTCCGCCCACGGTAAAAGGGATGAATACCTGCTCCGCCACCCGGCGCACCATGTCCACCACCGTATCCCTGGCATCGGAGGAAGCCGTGATATCCAGAAAGACCAGCTCGTCCGCTCCTTCTTTATCGTAGACCGCAGCCACCTCTACCGGATCGCCCGCATCCACGAGATTTACAAAATTGACTCCCTTGACAACCCTGCCGCCGTTTACATCCAGGCAGGGGATGATCCTCTTCGTATACATAGATCACAACTCCGTAAAATTCTTAAGCATCTTAAGTCCCACCGATGAACTCTTCTCGGGATGGAACTGGGTGGCAAACACATTATCCCGTTCCGCCGCCGCATGGATATGGACTCCGTATTCCGTGCTGGCGCTCACCAGTGAAGGGGCGGAGCACTCCAGGTAATAGGAATGGACAAAATACACGAAGCTTCCTTCCTCCACTCCTTTAAAAAGCCGGCTTTCTTTCTCAAGATGCAGGGAATTCCAGCCGATCTGCGGAACCTTCAGGCCATCCTTCTCCGGGATGAGCTTTATCTTCCCCGGAAAGATATGCAGTCCCTCCACTCCGGGACTTTCCTCACTTTCATCAAATAAAAGCTGAAGTCCCACACAGATCGCCAGGAAAGGATTTCCTTTTGCGATAAAATCCCGTATGGGAGCATCCAGGCCATAGTCGGAAAGCTTCTTCCGGGCATCTCCGAAAACCCCGACTCCCGGCAATACCAGCTTATCCGCCCGGGCAAGAAGCTCCGGATCCCGGGTAAGCACGGTCTCCGTTCCCAGGGAACGGAAGGCATTCTCCACACTCTTTATATTTCCCGCATCATAATCAATAATGGCGATCATATCAGAATTGCTCACTTTCTATACGCAGTTCCACGGGAGTCTCCCCGTCTGTTGCATCTCCGGCAGGAGGAGCCCCGTTGCCTTCGTTCTCCCCTTCTGCGGGAGGAGGCGTCTCAGGTGCCGCGCCTTCATCCGGCCCGGCAGGCGGATTATTCTCCAGATATTCCTTCTCTTCCGGAAGCATATCCGGCAGCTCATCCTGTGCAGGAGGCTCGGGCTCCGGCGCATCAAGAAGATCATATCTCCCAAAGATCTCCTCCTTCATCGGCAGATAAGCTTCCCCGTTCACCGTAGCATGGATCTTTCCGGTATAATCCGCAGTGGAATATGACAGGGTCTCCTCCGCCTGTGCCTCACTCAGACCAAAGGTGTTCTGCAGGGCACTCAGGATCTTTATACGGATCTGCAGCGCTTCTGCGGTCACTTCCAGCTCCTGCGCTTCCCTTTCCAGTTCATCGCAGCGCTTCAGCCCCTGAAGCAGAGCATCCAGTGCTTCGGAAGGCATGTTCATATTCATGTAATGCTCGTAGCTTTCGTACTTCCGATCCAGCATTACCAGCAGGCGTGAACGACGGTAGATCAGCTGGTCACTCTCGTTCAGGTCCTTGCCGTAGAGAGAAAGGAAAGCTGTCTTATAGTCATCGTTATAATATGCATCCCGCGCTTCCTGCATGTTCATCAGAGACGGCATATACATGGTGACGACCATGAGCGCCACCAGGATCGAAAAGGCAAGCATCACTGTGCGCATGATATACTTCTTCGGGATGCGCTTAGTATCCGCAGGTTCCTCGGGCTTTTCCTTCTTGGGCTTCGGCGGTTTCTTTTCCTTCTTCGGTTTTTCTTTCTTTTCTTTGGGCGGTTTTTCTTTTTTCTTTTTCTTTCCCTTGTCTTTATCCTTCTCGGCGTCGATCTCACTTAAGATATCGGCATTCTCGTCGCTGAGCTTGGTCTGTCCGGCTTCCTTCGGGGCATCACGTTCCTCATCCCCTTCCGCCTCGGCGGTCAGGAGCTCAAAGAGCTTGGCAAAGAAGCCCGGCTTCTTCTCCTTTTTCGGCTTTTCAGCACCTTCTTCGCCTTCTGCCGCCTCGCCCTTCTTTTTCTTAACGCGTTTTTTACGTTCTTTCTTTTTCTTCTTGCCGCCCTCTTCTTCCTCTTCGCCGGCTTCAGGCGCTTCCTTGCTTTCCATGATACTGGGATCCACCAGCTCATTATTATCCGATTTCTGCAGCAGGTCGCCGATGTCGCTTAAGTCAACATCATCTTCTCCCAGGGTGGCCAGCAGTGCAGCCATGTCATCACCGTTCTCGGCTTCGACCGCGGAGGGTTCCTCCTCCTTACCCGCCGCCTCTGCCATGGCCAGCTGCTTTTCGATATCATCAAGCCCCATATCCATGGCTTCCCCGGCACCGGACTCCGGCGTATCATTCAGAAGGCTCAGCAGTTCATCCTCTTCCGAGCCTTCCAGGAGAGCAGCCATATCCTCCAGGCTGGCCCCGGAGGAATCTTCAGACGCTTCCTCCTTGCCCCTTTCCAGTTGGCCGCCGCCGATCACCGCATCGCTTTCTCCGCTGGCCGCAAAGAGGGCCGCTATATCATCCGGACTCAGAGACTTATTGGGATCATCCCCGGCAGAGTCGGCTTCGGGCGCTACTTCTTTAGCGGGCGCATCCTCCGAAGGCTTATCATCCGCCTCCTCTTTTTCCGCAGGGCTGTCCTCTGCAAGTGCTGCCGGCTCATCCCATTCTTCGCCTTCTCCGAAGGGTGCATCTCCCATGCTCGCCAATAAGGCCTCGATGTCATCGGGGCTCATCATCTTGTTCGGGTCGTCGGATACAGCAGGGGCCTCTTCCGCAGGCGCTTCCTCTGCTGCCGCTTCAGGTTCAGCTTCCGGCGCAGCTTCTTCTGCGGCTGTCTCCTCTGCGGGCGACTCATCTCCTCCCATGCTTGCCAGCAAGGCCGCTATATCGTCCGGACTCATCATCTTGTTCGGGTCGTCGGATACAGCAGAGGCCTCTTCTGCAGGGGCATCCTCTGCTGCCGCTTCAGGTTCAGCTTCCGGCGCAGCTTCTTCTGCGGCTGTCTCCTCTGCGGGCGACTCATCTCCTCCCATGCTTGCCAGCAGGGCCGCTATATCGTCCGGACTCATCATCTTGTTCGGGTCATCCGAAACAGCAGACGCAGGGGCCTCTTCTGCCGCAGGGGCAGGCTCCGGCTCGGGTTCAGGAATAGGCTCTTCCGCAGGCGTTTCTTCTGCGGCTGTTTCCTCCGCAGGCGCCTCGTCTCCTCCCATGCTTGCCAGCAGGGCCGCTATATCATCCGGTCCCATCATCTTGTTCGGGTCATCCGAAACAGCAGGCGCAGGGGCCTCTTCTGCAGGCGCTTCCTCTGCTGCCGCTTCAGGTTCAGCTACTTCCGGCGCAGGCTCTTCTACAGGCGTTTCTTCTGCGGCTGTCTCTTCAGCAGATGCCTCATCTCCGCCCATGCTTGCCAGCAGGGCTGCTATATCGTCCGGTCCCATCATCTTGTTCGGGTCATCCGAAACAGCAGGGGCAGGAGCTTCTTCTGCCGCGGGGGCAGGTTCGGGTTCCGGCTCGGGTTCGGGT
>JAFZOW010000061.1 GCA_017552715.1 Lachnospiraceae bacterium | reverse complement strand
CGCTACCTCATAAATACAATCAGTAGCGAAAGCGGCCGCACATTCTGACCTACATGTCAAGCTTTTTTATAAAAAAAAGAGCCCTATATCACTTATGATATAGAACTCTTCCTTCTGTTATCTTAACTTAATAACATTGGGTTTTGACCCTGCCCTTTTTATTTTCCTCTGTCTCGAATATGACGATCCATTCTGCGTCAGATCATTAAGATTTTTTGCACAGGTCCTTGAGAAAACATTCCTCGCATTTCGGGGAGCGGGCGGTGCAGATGCTCCGTCCCAGGGCGATGAGCTGGATATTGCAGAGGATCCAGTGATCCTCCGGAAGCTTTTTCATAAGGTCATATTCCACCTTCTCCGGATCCTCGTGCTTTGTGAGCCCCAGCCGGCGGGCGATTCGGCCCACGTGGGTGTCTACCACTACCGAAGGGATATGAAAGATATTTCCCCGTATCACATTGGCGGTCTTGCGGCCCACGCCGGGAAGGGAAGTAAGGGCATCTATGTCCGAAGGCACTTCTCCCTTGTAGTCATCCCGCAGCCGGCGGCAGCAGGCGATGATGTTTTTGGCTTTGTTATGGTAGAAGCCGGTGGAATGGATATCCTTTTCCAGTTCCTTCAGTTCCGCTTCCGCAAAAGCGTCCACGGAAGTATATTTGCGGAACAGATCCCGGGTCACCAGGTTCACCCGGGCATCGGTACACTGGGCGCTCAGGATCGTGGCGATCAGCAGCTGCCAGGGAGTCTCGTATTCCAGGTAGCAGGGCAGCTCGCTGCCGTATTCCGCATCCAGTCTGGCTATCAGTTCGGCTATGTCTTTTTTCTTCATGCCTATATCATGCGGTAAGGCGGAGCTTCTGTCAAGACGCATGTCACAGCAAAAAAAATGCACAAAAATAGGAATAAAAACTTGACGAAATAGAAGAAAAGTCGTATATTGTTACGGTGAGCGAGGATGAATAGGCTCTTTTAGCTGTGAATCGGAGGGAGGAAACTAACGATGACGTACGAAAAGATCGTAGATTACGTGGCAAAGAAGGCTGCGAACATCAAGACGAAGTATGATGCTGCGGTACAGGTTGATATCACCGGCGAAGGTGAAGGCGCTTTCTATGTATGTATCCGGGACGGCAAGGTTGAGGTTGCTCCCTATGAGTATTTCGGACACGACGCCAAGGTGATCGTTGACGGAACGGATCTGATCAATTATCTTGACGGCAAGGCTGACGAGAGCGTTCTTCAGATCGAAGGAGATGCTTCCGCTGCTGTGTGCATCAAGGAAATGGTGAGCAAGGCTCCCGCTAAGGCTGCTGCAAAGCCCGCTGCCAAGAAAGCAGAGCCGGCTAAGAAGGCTCCTGCAAAGAAGGCTGCCGCTAAGCCCGCTGCAAAGAAGGCTGAGCCTGCCAAGAAAGCAGAGCCCGCAAAGAAGGCCGAGCCTGCAAAGGCTGCTGAGAAGAAGGCTGAAGCACCCAAGGCTGCCGAGAAGAAGGCCGAGGCTCCCAAGGCTGCTGCAAAGCCCGCTGCAAAGAAGCCGGCTGCACCCAAGAAGAAATAATAAAGAAATAAAAAAGATCACCCCGCCGATGAGGCGGGGGTTTTTTATGCTTCTTTTTCCAGTTTGTTGACCGCTTCCAGAATGTCGTCCACATCGAAGCCGTGGACCATGGCCGCTTCCTCCAGGGTCTCTCCCATGGAAGCCGGACAGGAGAAGCAGTACATCCCGGCCTGCATCAGCACCGGTGCCAGATTGGGATTGAGCATCAGCGCATCCGTTACCAGCATATCCTTTGTGATCACTGTTTCTTCCGTAGCTTCGGCTGTGCTCTTTTCTTTATCCACCGCAGCCGCATCCTCTTTTTTTCCGAAACCGAACATCTCTCTCACTTCCTTCCGAACATCGATTTTAGCACAGCTAAGTTTAATTGACAAGCTACGGGCGTAAGTTTATAATATCTTAAGTGTTTTTTCATTTCATGAAGATGGAGGAGGAAGGCCTATGAGCACATTTGTTGTTGCCGGTATAACGCAGCTGGAGACGATCGTCAATGTGGAACATCTGCCTGTGGAATATGTGCCCATGAGCAGCACCCCCTTTTCCATCAATATCGCACCCGGCGGGGATGCCTATAACGAAACGGTGGCCCTTACCTGGCTGGGAGATGAGGTAAGACTGCTCTCGGTAGTAGGCCGGGATACGGATATGAAGCTCCTGAGCAACCCGGGGCATAAGGTGAAGATCGAAACGGATCTGATGCTGCCTCTGGCGGATGACATGCCCATGCAGGTCATCCTTTGTGATAAGGAAAGAAACCAGCAGATCTTTGAAGATATCAAGGGCCTGCGTGACATTACCTATGATATGGCCATGGTGCCGCCTCATATCGCCCACAGTGATATGGTGGTCCTGTCCAATGCCAATTTCTGCCGGCCTTTCATCAAGGCGGCACAGCGTTTTAATAAGCCCATAGCGGTCAATATCCATGAATTCCGCCGGGAGAAGGAACAGTATAATGAGGATTTCCTTTCGGCGGCATCGGTATTGTATTTCAGCGACGATACGCTTACCGAGGATCCCTTCGATTTTGTGAAGAGTATAGCCGATAAGTACAATACGGATATCATCATCCTGGGACAGGGCGCCAAGGGACTGGTCCTTTACGACCGTAAGCGCAATATCAATGTACATTACAATACGGTAAAGACCAATGAAGTCGTAAATACCGCAGGTGCCGGCAATGCTTTGCTGGCCTGCTTCCTGCACTTTTATCTGGAGACTGGGGATTCAACCGCCGCCATTAAAGACGCATTGCTCTTTGCTTCCTACAAGATCGGCTATGTGGGGACCAGCAACGGCTTTTTGACGGTGGAACAGCTGGAACAGTGGCGGAATCTGATCTGGGGGATCAAGGCTCCCGGGAATATTCAATAAGAAGAAAGGGACCCGGGGGATACCGGAGTATTACGTTCAGGATTCCTCCAGACTGCGGAGGATGGAGGAGCGCATCACGGAATTTACGGAAGAGGCCAGTTCCTTCAGATGAGAGATCTCGTCGCTTCGGTCGTTTCTTTTATAGAGTTCCGCAAGAAGCCTGTAGGAGGCGCTGATATCGCAGCCTGTGCCCAGGGAATATTCCAGCAGGGAGATAGCTTCCGCATCATGTCCCTCTTTGGCCAGCCAGGATGCATACATCTGCAAGGCCCGTACCATAGAGGTATAGTTCTGGTCGAAGCGGCTTAAGTCCGGCAGATTGGCGGGACCGTAACGTTCCTTCAGATCCGTGTTGGTAAGTCCCGTAAGATTGACGATGGATTCGTCTTTCAGACCCGTCAGGATGTGCAGGGCTTCGTGACAATCGTGGACGGCATCGTCTGAGGGATATCCGAAAAAGGCATCGGGGATGTGAAGATATTCCAGATCGTCCAGGGGCTGACGCCGGACTGCATTGGCAGCCAGCTCCCGTTCCTGAAAATCGGAAAGCTTTTTGTTGACGCGTGACAGATTCCGGCGGCCTGCTATGGCAATGGCTGCGATCAGGATCAGTACGCAGGTAAAAACTGGCATGAACATTCAGTACTCCGGAGGGTATGCAAATGTTTAATATGAACAACAAAAAACGAAAGATCTTTACCACCATCGTGATCGTCATACTGACCATCGCCATGGTACTGCCTACCGTTGCGGCAGCGCTGTCCATGTGATGAGTGTATAACAATTGATCGGAGTATGCAAGAGTGAAAAAGCTGAAGAGGTATCTGAAACCGAACGGTGAATGGGACCGGGACCGTTTGAGTTCCGTGATCGTAGATGCCGTGCTCATCATAGCGGCCGTGATATTGTTCTGCTCCTATGGTATACGTTTTCACAGTGACCCCGTGAACACATCGGGGGGCTGGATCGAGGAGGAAAACCCCGACCGTTATGCGGATGTGAAGCTGTTTGACAATGTGGCGGTGGGCAGCGTGGATGTATCGGGCCTTACGGTGAAGGAAGCAAAGAGAAAGGTCCGTTCTTATGTGGATTCCGTGCTGGATACCCCCTTTGAACTTGAGGTGGCCGGGAAGCATCGTGTACCCACAAGCCTGCGGCAGATGGGGCTTGAGTGGACGAATCCGGAAGCCATCGATGAGGTGGCGGCCATGAGAGAAGGGCTGGATCCCATCCGACGTTACACATTGGGCAAGGATCTGGAGCAGCAGGGTATTACAGTGGACCTTGCGGTGACCTGCGACAAGGCCGCACTGATGGAATATCTTGAGAAGAACTGCACGAGCTGGGATACGGAGATGACCGCATCGGAGATCGTGACGGAAGACGGGGTTACGAAGCTGATCCTGGGAAAAGCAAGCGAGAAGCTTAACCTGCCCGGGGCAGCCTCCGCGCTGCAGAATTCAGCTTTTTCCAATATCGGCCGCGGGGAGGCAGTCATCTTCCTTCCGCTGGAGATCAATTATCCTCCCAGTATTCCCGAAGGTTATGAGGATATGGAAGGGATAGAAGAGCTTGTCGCCGAAGCCCAGGCAAGAGCCGAACAGGAAGAGGCACAGGCACAGGAAGAGGCGCAGACACAGGAAGATACGCAGGAACGGACAGAGGAACAGACTCCGGAGGAGACACAGGATACGCCCCGGGAAGGGACGGCGGAAGCTCCTGCGGATGCTCCGGCAGAGGACGAATAAGGAGGAAGCTATGTTACGTGAGGAGATACTGAAGAACATTGAAAAGGACAGCCGGGTGGAGCTTGCCGAGCTGGCAGTACGTCTGGGTGTTTCCGAAGAGGAAGTGGCCGGACAGATGAAGCAGATGGAAGAGGAAGGCATCATCTGCGGCTATCATACCATGATCGACTGGGAAAAGACCGAGATGGAGAGCGTTACGGCCCTCATCGAAGTACGCTGCACGCTGCAGAGAGGACAGGGCTTTGACCGTATCGCCGAGCGTATCTATATGTATCCGGAAGTAAAGAGCGTATACCTGATCAGCGGCGGTTACGATCTGCTGGTGACTCTGGAGGGTAAGTCCTTAAAAGAGGTGAGCAGCTTTGTTTCGGATAAGCTCTCCACCCTGGATTCCGTGCTGAGCACCGCGACCCACTTTATCCTGAAGAAGTATAAGGATCACGGTACCATCATGGCTAAGAAGAGTGAAGATGAGAGGCAGGTGATCTCGCCGTGAGAGACCCGTTATCTACGACAATAAAAGGGATCAAACCCTCGGGAATAAGAAAATTCTTTGATATCGCCAGCGAGATGAAGGATGTGATCAGCCTGGGCGTGGGGGAACCGGATTTCGATACCCCCTGGCACATAAGGGATGAGGGCATCTATTCTCTGGAAAGAGGACGCACCTTTTATACCTCCAATACGGGCCTGAAGGAACTGCGTCAGGAGATCACCGCGTATCTGAAGCGGCGCATAGGAGTGGATTACGATCCGGATAATGAAGTGATGGTGACCGTAGGCGGCAGCGAGGGTATCGATATCGCCATGCGGGCCATGCTGGATCCCGGGGACGAAGTACTCATCCCCCAGCCTTCTTATGTTTCCTACGAACCCTGTTGTGTGCTGGCAGGCGGGAAGCCGGTGATCATCCCCCTGAAGGCGGAAAACGATTTCCGCTTAACGGCGGCGGAGCTGGAGGCGGCTGTTACGGAGAAGACCAAGCTCCTGGTGCTGCCCTTCCCCAATAACCCTACCGGCGCCATTCTGGAGAAGAGTGATCTGGAGGCTCTGGCAAAGGTCATCGAAAAGCATGATCTTTATGTGCTCAGCGACGAGATCTATTCCGAGCTTTCCTATAAAGGGGATCATGTGTCCATCACACAGTTTCCCGGTATGCGGGAGCGTACGGTGCTGATCAACGGCTTTTCCAAGGCCTATGCCATGACCGGCTGGCGCCTGGGATATGCCTGTGCACCGGAACTGATATTAAAGCAGATGCTCAAGATCCATCAGTTTGCTATCATGTGTGCCCCTACCACCAGTCAGTATGCGGCGATAGAGGCTTTGCGGCACGGGGATAAGGACGTGGCGGAGATGCGGGATGCCTACGACCAGCGGCGGCGTTTTCTTATGGACGCTTTCCGGAAGATGGGACTTTCCTGCTTCGAACCCTACGGTGCCTTTTATGTATTTCCCTGTATCAGTGAGTTCGGCTTAAGCTCTGAAGAGTTTGCCATGCGATTTGTAAAGGAGGAACATGTGGCGGTGGTTCCGGGAACGGCCTTCGGTGACAGCGGAGAAGGCTTTTTGCGGATATCCTACGCCTATTCCATTGACAACCTTCGTGTAGCGATAGGGCGTCTGGAAAAGTTCATCAACAGACTTCGAAATGAGAAACGATAAGGAGAATATATCATGTACAGCAAGGTAGCTAAGGATCAGAATTTTGTTGCAAGAGAAAAAGCGGTAGAGCAGTTCTGGAAAGATAAGGACATCTTCCGCAAGAGCATAGAGGAACGGGAAGGCTGCCCTACCTATATGTTTTATGACGGGCCTCCCACAGCCAACGGGAAACCCCATATCGGTCATGTGCTGACCCGTGTCATCAAGGACATGATCCCCCGTTACCGGACCATGAAGGGTTACAAGGTTCCCCGTAAGGCGGGCTGGGATACCCATGGTCTTCCGGTAGAGATCGAGGTGGAGAAGGAGCTGGGCCTGGACGGCAAAGACCAGATCGAAGCTTACGGCCTGGAGCCCTTCATCAAAAAGTGTAAGGAAAGCGTCTGGAAATACAAGGGGATGTGGGAGGATTTCTCCGGTACCGTGGGTTTCTGGGCGGATATGGATGATCCCTATGTGACCTACGACGACAACTATATCGAGAGCGTATGGTGGGCACTGAAGGAGATCTGGAACAAGGAGCTGCTCTATAAGGGCTTCAAGATCGTGCCTTACTGCCCCCGCTGCGGTACCCCGCTTTCCGCACAGGAAGTGGCACAGGGTTATAAGGATGTAAAGGAACGTTCGGCCATCGTTCGTTTCAAATGCGTGGGTGAGGATGCCTATATCCTGGCCTGGACCACCACACCCTGGACCCTGCCTTCCAACGTGGCACTGTGCGTGAACCCGAAGGAAAGCTATAGCAAGGTGAAGGCCGTTGACGGCAACATCTACTACATGGCGGATGCCCTGCTGAACACGGTGCTGGATCAGCTTCTCACGAAGGAAGATAAGGAAGCGGGCAAAGCCTCCTACGAGATCCTGGAAAGCTTTAAAGGTACGGATCTGGAGCGTAAAGAGTACGAGCCCCTTTATGAATGTGCCAGGCTTGCTGCGGATAAGCAGAAAAAGAAAGGCTTCTATGTAGTATGTGATGAATATGTAACCATGACCGACGGTACCGGTATCGTACATATCGCACCGGCCTTCGGTGAAGACGATGCCAATGTGGGCCGTAAATACGACCTGCCCTTCGTTCAGATGGTGGACGAGACCGGCCGCATGAAGGAGGAGACTCCCTTTGCCGGACAGCGCTGCAAGCCTACGGAGAAGGAGATCAAGGAAGGAGCGGTGAGCGCCGATCCTGAGGTACTTAAGGACCTGTCTTCCCGCAAGCTCCTCTTTGCCGCACCCAAGTTTGAACACAGCTATCCTCATTGCTGGCGCTGCGAGACTCCGCTGCTCTACTATGCGCGGGAGAGCTGGTACATCAAGATGACTGCGGTGAAGGAAAACATGATCCGCAATAACAACAAGATCCACTGGATCCCCGATTCCATCGGTAAGGGCCGTTTCGGCGACTGGCTGGAGAACCTGCAGGACTGGGCTATCAGCCGTAACCGTTACTGGGGTACACCGCTGAATATCTGGGAGTGCGAGTGCGGCGAGTTCCATTCCGTGGGCAGCCGTGCGGAGCTTGCCGAGCTTTCCGGCGATCCCAAGGCAGCAGAGGTGGAGCTGCACCGTCCCTACATTGACGAAGTGACCTTCCCCTGCCCCAAGTGCGGAAAGACCATGCACCGTGTGCCGGAGGTCATCGACTGCTGGTTCGATTCCGGTGCCATGCCTTATGCGCAGCATCACTATCCTTTCGAGAACAAGGAGCTCTTCGAGGCCCAGTATCCCGCCCAGTTCATTTCCGAGGCGGTGGATCAGACCCGAGGCTGGTTCTATTCCCTGCTGGCCGAATCCACACTGCTCTTTGACAGCCCCTGCTATCAGAACGTTATCGTGCTGGGGCATGTACAGGACGAGAACGGCCAGAAGATGAGCAAGAGCAAAGGCAATGCCGTGGATCCCTTTGATGCCCTGGAAAAGCACGGAGCCGATGCCATCCGCTGGTATTTCTATATCAATTCCGCTCCCTGGCTGCCCAACCGTTTCCACGACGGTGCAGTGACCGAGGGCCAGCGCAAGTTCATGGATACCCTGTGGAACACCTATGCCTTCTGGGTACTCTATGCCGAGATCGACCAGTTCGATGCCACCAAGTATACGCTGGAGTATGACAAGCTGAATGTCATGGACCGCTGGCTGCTTTCCCGTCTGAACACCGTGGTGGGTGAGGTAGACAGTGATCTGAATGACTATAAGATCCCCGAAGCTGCCAGGGCTCTGGACCAGTTCGTGGATGAGATGAGTAATTGGTATGTGCGCCGGGGCCGCGAACGTTTCTGGGCCAAGGGCATGGAGCAGGACAAGATCAATGCCTACATGACTCTTTATACCGCCCTGGTGACCATCAGCAAGGTGGCGGCTCCCATGATCCCCTTCATGACGGAGCAGATCTATCAGAACCTGGTGGTGAGCCTGGATCCTTCTGCGAAGGAGAGCATTCACCTCTGCGACTATCCGGAGGTAAATAAGGATTATATCGACAAGCCTCTGGAAGAGGCCATGGATGCGGTGCTGAAGGTGAAGACCATCGGTCTGGCCGTGCGTAACGCTTCCAACATCAAGAGCCGTCAGCCCATCGCCAAGATGATCGTAAAGGCGCCTTTCACCATGGAAGAGAGCTTTGCGGCAGTGGTACGGGACGAGCTGAACATCAAGGAGCTGGTCTTTGCCGATGATATCCGTGAGTATTCTTCCTACAGCTTCAAGCCCCAGTTAAAGACCGTGGGTCCGAAATACGGTAAGCAGCTGAAGGGCATACAGGAATACCTCTCCGCCGTGGACGGCAACGCTGCCATGGATGAACTCAATGCCAGCGGTGAGCTTAAGTTTGATGTGAACGGCAGCGAAGTGGCCCTTACAAAGGATGACCTGCTCATCGATATCGCCAAGAAGGAAGGTTTTGAAGCAGCCGCGGACGGAGATGTGACCGTGGTGATGGATCTGCACCTTACGGACGAGCTCATCGAAGAGGGCTTCGTGAACGAGCTTATCAGCAAGCTTCAGAACATGCGTAAGGACAGCGGCTTCGAGGTGATGGACCGCATCCGCGTCTATGTGAACGAAAACGAGCGCATCTGCGATATCATGAAGCGCAATGAAGAAGGCCTGAAGATCAAGCTCCTGGCGGATTCCATCGAGTACGGACAGTCCAATGCCGCCGCAAAGGAGAGCAATATCAACGGCGAAAAGGTTCTTCTCGGAGTAGAGAAGGTATCATAAGAAACAAGGGCGTATATGCAGATTGAAGCCATCGCCCACATTCATACGTCCTTCCCGGAGAAATTCGGCATCCCCCGCCAGAGCGGGCTGGTGCCGGAGGCGGAAGGGCGTATTGTTTTTGCCCCGAAATACCGTCAGCCCGATGCCCTGCGGGGGATAGAAGAATACTCCCATCTGTGGCTGCTCTGGGATTTTTCCGAAAACCATAAGAAGGACTGGGCCGCCACCGTGGCGCCTCCCCGGCTGGGAGGCCGTGAACGCAGGGGGGTCTTTGCCACACGTTCCCCCTTCCGCCCCAATCCCCTGGGCCTTTCCTGCGTGGAACTGAAAGCCGTCCTTTCGGAAGAGGAGGGGCCGGTGCTTCTGGTGAGCGGCGTGGATATGCTGGACGGGACTCCGATCTATGATATCAAGCCATACCTGCCCTATGCGGACGCACACCCGGAGGCAAGGGGCGGCTTTACCGATGCCCTGCGGGGGCATGTTCTTTCGGTGGAATTTCCCGAAGAGCTGCGCAGCGGCCTTTCCGAAAAAACATACGCTGCCCTCTGCGGCATCCTTTCCCAGGATCCCCGGACGGCTTTCATCCATGATGAAGAGCGCATATGGGGGATCAGCTATGAGGGACTGAACGTGCGCTTTACGGTAGACGGAGATAAGCTTAAGGTGGTGGAGCTGACCCCCTTGACAGAACGCTGAAAAATGGTATAATTATGCCGTTGTGCACACCATGGTGCCATAGCCAAGTGGTAAGGCGTGGGACTGCAACTCCCTGATCGGCGGTTCAAATCCGTCTGGCACCTCTTAAAACACCGGACTGTCCCTGAGGACGGTCCTTTTTTACTGCAGGGGACTTTGCCTCGATATGCTTGCGGGAAGAGAGTAAATCTGTTAGAATTGAGCCATGGCGAACAAAGCGAGAGAAAAGAAATTTAAAAAACTGAAACGCGGACATCCCTGGATCTCTGTGATATTTTATATCCTCGGCTGGTGGATCGTTTTTGGCTTCCTGCTCTTCCTCCTGTCCGGTTTCCTGGCTTACGCGCTGGAGTCCAAGATCAGCGGTGAGCTTTCTTCCGTGACCTATATGGAAGAAGTATACAGGAAGTATGGGGACAGCCCGGAGGGTATCATGCTCCTGGATGCCACGGGGCGGGAATACCTGGTCCGGGATTCGGACGGAAGGGAGCTGCTCCGCAAAGGTGCCGAGACCATGAACTCCCAGAAGTGCGACACGGGTATCACAGTCAGTCTGCTGGGTGTAGTTAATTTCGGCCTGCAGCAGGGTGTTGAGGCGAATGATGTTGCCGTCTATACGGATAAGAATTCCGTTTATCTCACTGCGGACAAAAACGGAGTGCTTGTCTTTGACCTGAAGCATTTCAGGGAAGATCTGGCGGGCAGCAGTGTGATCGACATCCTTCAGGAAGAGGGTGAAGATGCGCAGCTGGAAAACATACGGGTGATACATATTCCCCTGTGGATCTCGGTGGGTACGGCGGACGGCGGCGAGTTCATAGCCGGTGTGGAGCTGGGACTGGATGTGCGGGATGTGCTGCTTCTGCTGATCGTTTTCTTCAGCCTGATGATGCTTGCGCTTCTGGTGGTGATAGTCCTGGTGGGGAATGTGATCAAGAACCTTGCAAGGCAGAAACGTCTGCAGGATTTCTTCTTCACCGATGAGGTGACCGACGGGAAGAACTGGATGTGTTACCTGATCAACGGGGAAAAGATCTTAAGAAAACGCCGGAATGCCGGAAAGCGTTATGCTGTCGTGCATTTTGCCATAGTAAAATACCGTAACTACTGCATGTGTCACTCCATCGCCGCAGGTGAGAGCATTTTGAAACGTGTGAACCAGTGTCTGTCGGCGGCGGTCACACGGCGTGAGATGGCGGCCCATGTGAGCAGCGGCAGCTTTGCGCTCCTCCTTGAAATGGAGAACGAGGCTATGCTGGGCCAGAGGCTGCAAAGTATCATCGAATCCATGAGCATCATGGATCCCACGCATCATTTTACCTTCCAGGCCGGTGTGTTTGTGATCGAAGCCAATCTTGTGGGGGGCAAGCTCCGTAAGAGGAGGGATGTGGATCTGGAGCGGGATTACAATAATGCCTGCGCAGCCAAAGCCACATTAGAAAAGACCGATGACAACGGCCTGGCTTTCTTCGATCAGGAGCTATGCGAGCTTCGTAAATGGGAGGATATGGTAAGCGAACGGCAGGAACGGGCTCTGGCCAACGGAGAGTTCCTGGTATATTACCAGCCCAAATACGCGCCGGATACCGAGGAGCTTAAGGGAGCAGAGGCACTGATCCGCTGGAGGTCGCCGGAATTCGGCCTGGTCTCCCCGGGGCGTTTTATCCCGCTTTTTGAAAAGAGCGGCTTTATCACCCAGATCGACCATTATATGCTCGCCCATGTGGCCGCCGACCAAAGGGCCTGGCTGGATGCGGGATATAAGTGTGTGCCTGTATCGGTGAATGTTTCCCGGGCGCATTTTGCGGAAGCCGACCTGGCGGAGCAGATCCGCGACATCGTGGATGCTGCGGGTACACCCCATGAGCTGATCGAGATCGAGCTTACGGAGAGTGCTTTCTTCGATGACAAGAATGCCCTGATCCGCACGCTGGAGAGGCTTAAGTCTTACGGCTTTTCCGTATCCATGGACGATTTCGGCTCAGGCTATTCTTCCCTGAATTCCCTGAAGGATATGTCTTTGGATGTGCTGAAGCTGGATGCGGATTTCTTCCGTGGGGATGCCGATGAAAAGCGTAAAGAGATCGTTGTGAGCGAGGCCATTCGTCTGGCCAAATGCCTGAACATGCGTACCGTGGCCGAAGGTGTTGAGGAAAAGGAACAGGTGGAATTCCTCGCGGGCCAGGGATGCGATATGATCCAGGGTTTTGTTTTTGCCAAACCCATGCCCCGAGAAGAATATATGGAGAGGATGAGAGGTGCCGAAGGCAGTACTGAAATATGATGCCGTAGTGATCGGCGCCGGACATGCCGGCTGTGAAGCGGCCCTGGCCTGTGCAAGGCTGGGGCTTTCTACCGTTATGTTCACGGTAAGTGTGGACTCCATTGCCCTCATGCCCTGCAACCCCAATGTGGGAGGTACTTCCAAAGGCCATCTGGTGAGGGAACTGGATGCCCTGGGGGGCGAGATGGCCCGGGTGATCGATAAGACCTTTATCCAGTCCCGTATGCTGAACCTTTCCAAAGGGCCGGCGGTCCATTCCCTGCGGGCCCAGGCAGATAAAGCGGAATACAGCCGGGAGATGAGGAAACGCCTGGAAGATCAGGAAGGGCTGGATATACGCCAGAGCGAAGTCTGTTCCATCGAGACGGATAAGGGAGAGGACGGCCGGCAGCGGATCCGGGGAGTTTATACCCACACCGGGACCTTTTACGAATGCAGCGTGCTGATCCTCTGCAGCGGCACCTATCTCAATGCCAGATGCCTTACCGGAGAGGCCATCACCCATACGGGGCCTAACGGCCTGCAAGCGGCCACCCATCTGAGCGATTCCCTGCGGGAACACGGGGTGGAGCTGCGGCGCTTCAAGACCGGAACCCCGGCACGTATGGACGGCCGCAGTCTTGACTATGAAAAGATGCAGATCCAGCAGGGGGATACCCCTGTGATCCCCTTTTCCTTTTCCACGGATCCGGAGAGTGTACAGATCCGGCAGGTTCCCTGCTATCTTACCTATACTAATGAAGAGACCCATGCGGTGATACGGGCGAATCTGGACCGTTCCCCCATTTATGCCGGGGTGATCGAAGGGACGGGGCCCCGCTACTGCCCGTCCATTGAAGACAAGGTGGTGCGCTTTCCGGAAAAAGACAGGCATCAGGTCTTCATCGAGCCGGAAGGGCTGCATACCCACGAGATGTATGTGGGCGGCATGAGCAGCTCCCTCCCGGAGGATGTGCAGCTGGCCATGTACCACACCGTACCCGGCCTGGAACACTGCCGTATAGTGCGGAATGCCTATGCCATCGAATATGACTGTCTCTGTCCCGGGCAGCTGAAGCTTTCCCTGGAACTGAAAGAGATAGGGGGCTTTTTCTGTGCAGGCCAGTTCAACGGCAGCAGCGGTTATGAGGAGGCGGCGGCCCAGGGCCTGATGGCCGGGATCAATGCGGCGGCTCTGTTCAAAGGAAAGGAAGCTCTGGTGCTGAAGCGGGATGAGGCCTATATCGGGGTGCTCATCGACGATCTGGTGAATAAGGAAAATCCCGAACCCTACCGTATGATGACCAGCCGGGCGGAGTACCGTCTGCTGCTGCGACAGGATAATGCGGATCTGCGGCTGACGGAATACGGCTACAATGCGGGACTGGTAAATAAAGAACGCCGGGATGCGGTGGAGCACAAGCGCCTTCTCATCGAGAGTGAACTGAAGCGCCTGCGGGAAAGCTTTGTGGGGGCCAATGCGGAAACACAGGCCTTTCTGGAACGCTGCGGCAGTGCACCGGTACGTAAGGCCACCAGCCTGGCGGAACTCATCTGCCGTCCGGAGCTGGATTACGGGATCATAGCAGAGGCGACGGGAAAGGAGCTCCCCCTTCTGGAGAATGAGGAAAGGGAGATCAGCCTTCCGCCGAAGCTGACGAGAGATGTTATAGAACAAATAGATATCGAACTTAAATTTGAGGGCTATATACGGCGGCAGCGGGCCCAGGTGGAGCAGTTCCGTAAGATGGAAGGACGCCGTATCCCGGAAGATATCGACTATGATGATGTGAAGAGCCTGCGCCTGGAGGCAAGGCAGAAGCTTAAGCAGTTCAGACCTGAGAATATCGGGCAGGCATCCCGCATCAGCGGAGTAAGCCCGGCGGATGTTTCGGTGCTGATGGTATATATTGAGGCGGGACATAAATAACACTTGCCCACGGAAGTGGGAAGTGCTATACTACACTTTGTATGTGATGATGACGGTTTGACGACCGCTTTAGGAGAACTTAAATGGCAGCTAAGAACAAAAGGGGATTGGGACGTGGCCTGGACGGGATGATCCCGGCAAAGAATCCGGTAGTGGCGGCAGCAGCACCTGCGGCCGGCAGTGCCGACGGCTCTCCCCTTATGCTGGATATAAAAAAGATCAAAGAGGATAAGAGCCAGCCCCGTAAGAATTTTAACGAAGACCGCCTGCAGGAGCTGGCGGATTCCATTACGGAGCATGGTATCGTTGAGCCCCTGATCGTTACCGAGGAAGGGGCGGGCTATATGCTGGTAGCCGGCGAACGCCGTCTGAGAGCGGCGAAGCTGGCCGGCCTTAAGGAAGTGCCCGTGATCGTGCGCAGCTTCGAGAATGAACAGGAGCGCCGCGCCGCCCAGATCATCGAGAACCTTCAGAGGGAAGATCTTAATCCCATAGAAGAAGCCGAAGGCTTCCTGATGCTGAAGGAAAAGTTCTCCATGACGGATGACGAAGTGGCCCGGGTCGTCAGCAAGAGCCGTGCCGCGGTGACCAATTCCATGCGCCTTTTGAAGCTGGATAAGCGCGTACAGCAGATGGTCATTGACGAGCAGCTTTCCATGGGGCATGCCAGAGCTCTGCTGGCCATAGAGGACGGGGAAAAACAGTTCCTTACCGGTCAGGATGCTTTTGATCAGAAGCTTTCCGTGCGTGAGCTGGAAAAGCTGGTAAAGAAGCTCATCAGCCCCGCGAAAAGCAGTAAGAAGAAAAAAGAGGATCTTTCCCAATACCAGATCCACTTTGATGAATATGCGGAAAGGCTGGCCCAGCGTCTTGGTGTGAAGGTCAAGGCAAAGCTTAAGGATAAGTCTTCCGGCCAGCTGGAGATCGATTTTTACAGTATTGAAGATTTTGACCGCTTTTACGATAAATTGAGCAGGGAATAAACGTATCACAGATATAAAGAAATATGGAAAGCAATACCACGACCTTTACGGTCAGTAAAATATATGAGGCCATAGGCCTGGGCGGTATGGATATCGCTATCCCGATCCTGCTTTTAACGATACTCTGCATAGTACTGATCGTTGTGGTGATCCTGCAGATCAAAAAGCAGAATGCCCTGACAGCGCGTTTTGAACGCTTCATGCAGGGGGAGGAGGCCATGAGCCTGGAAGGCCAGATCGCCCGCATGGCCGGGGATGTGAGCCGGCTCAAGCAGGAATCCAGGGCCTATGCCAACGATATCGACCTGCTTTTTTCCAGGCAGGAATGCGCATTCCAGAAGCTGGGCATCATGAAGTATGATGCATTCAGCGAGATGGGCGGCAAGATGAGCTTCTGTCTTGCCCTGCTGGATGAGCATGACGACGGAGTGGTGATCAACAGTGTACATTCCACCAACGGCTGCTATTCATATGCCAAACGCATCCGCGGCGGGAATTGTGACATACAGCTTAGTCCTGAGGAACAGGCGGCTATAAGACGAGCTACACAAGGAGAACAATAATGATCGACATCAAGTTCCTTCGGGAGCATCCCGATGAAGTAAAAGAGAATATCCGGAAAAAGTTCCAGGATCAGAAGCTTCCCATGGTGGATGAGGTGATCGAACTGGATCAGCAGCGGCGTGACTGCCAGAAGGAAGCCGATGAGCTGAAGGCCAGCCGTAATACCCTTTCGAAGCAGATCGGTGCGCTTATGAAGGAAGGGAAGAAGGATGAGGCTGAGCAGGTGAAGGCTCAGGTTACCGCCAATGCGGAAAAGCTGGCCGAGCTGGATGCGAAGCAGACGGAGCTGGAGGAAAAGGTCACAAAGATCATGATGGTCATCCCCCAGATGATCGATCCTTCCGTTCCCATCGGAAAAGACGATTCCGAAAATGTGGAGGTACAGAAATACGGAGAACCCGTGGTACCGGATTTCGAGATCCCCTACCATACCGAGATCATGGAACGCTTGAAAGGCATAGATCTGGATGCCGCCCGCCGGGTAGCCGGCAACGGCTTCTATTATCTGATGGGGGATATCGCGCGACTTCATTCCGCAGTGATCGCCTACGCCAGGGACTTCATGATCGATCGCGGCTTTACATACTGTGTGCCGCCCTTTATGATCCGTTCTAATGTGGTGACCGGCGTTATGAGCTTTGCCGAGATGGACGCCATGATGTATAAGATCGAAGGGGAGGATCTGTTCCTGATCGGTACCAGTGAGCACTCCATGATCGGTAAGTTCATCGATCAGATCGTGCCCGAGGAGGAATTGCCCTATACTCTTACGAGCTACAGCCCCTGCTTCCGTAAGGAAAAAGGTGCTCATGGCCTGGAGGAGCGCGGAGTTTACCGTATCCACCAGTTTGAGAAACAGGAGATGATCGTGGTATGTAAGCCTGAGGAGAGCCCCATGTGGTTCGACAAGCTCTGGCAGAATACCGTGGACCTCTTCCGCAGCATGGATATCCCCGTGCGCACCCTGGAGTGCTGCAGCGGTGATCTGGCTGACCTGAAGGTCAAGAGCGTGGATGTGGAAGCCTGGAGCCCCCGCCAGAAGAAGTATTTCGAGGTGGGCAGCTGCTCGAATCTGGGAGATGCCCAGGCAAGACGGCTTAAGATCCGGGTGGACGGCAAGGATGGCAAGTATCTTGCCCATACCCTGAACAATACCGTGGTGGCACCGCCCCGTATGCTCATCGCTTTCCTCGAGAATAACTTAAACGAGGACGGCAGCGTGCGCATCCCCGAAGTCCTGCGCCCTTACATGGGAGGCAAGGACAAGATCGGGTAAGTAAAGCCCGGCGAAGCGTAACACTTTGAAAACGTAAACTACAGCCCGAAGCACCTGCTGCTGAGGGCGTACCAAGGAACCTGCCTTATGAGGCGGGCCGGCCATCCGCGAAGCGGATCATGCATGGCGGCCCGCAACTAAGGGAACAGGTCCCTGACCTGTTCCCTTAGTTAAATGGATATAACGGGTCCCTCCTAAGGATCAATTGGGGGTTCGATTCCCTCAGGGAACGCGAGCGGCTTAACCGCGAACGTGAAAGAAACGACCTGAAGACGGAAGTGTGTAGTTTTGGAGGAGAATTATGAAAAAGCGTAGCATGACAATTGCAGCACTGGGTCTGGCCTGTGCGATGTTTGCCGCTGCCTGCGGGACAGAGACGGAGCCCGGCGGTGACAGCGAAACGGTTCATGAGCTGATCCCGGCGGATGACGGTATAGGTATCGCCCAGGGAGTCGGTGAAGGCAGCGGGAGTCAGGAGGAAGTTCCCGAGGAAGAGGAGGATGTGATCCCCGAGGGTATGTACCGTTCGGAGCTCACCAACGAATTCATCAGCCTGGATCTTCAGGATCAGC
This sequence comes from Lachnospiraceae bacterium, assembly GCA_017552715.1. Classification (GTDB taxonomy): domain Bacteria; phylum Bacillota; class Clostridia; order Lachnospirales; family Lachnospiraceae; genus NK4A136. The sequence continues at coordinate 81,047 of JAFZOW010000061.1, read as the reverse complement.
GGCCCATCGCCGTGATGGTGGATAATGAGATCACAGCTCTGCCTCATTTCGGTACCAGTCAGGCGGATATCGTTTACGAGATGGTGAATTCCACCTTAAACGGACGCATCACCCGTCTGATGTGCATCGTGAAGGACTGGGGCAATCTTGAACAGTTCGGCAGTGTCCGAAGCACCCGTCCCACCAATGTTATGATCGCGGGTGAGTATAATGCCATACTCTGTCATGACGGTGGTCCTTACTATATCAATACCTTCTTAAGCAGGGACTACAGCAATAATATCAGCGGATACTTTGCCCGTTTCCCGAACGGAAAGAGCCGTGAATATACGGAGTATGTTACATCTGATGGGTATACGAATCCCCAGACCGGTGATTATTACCGGGGACTGAATGAACTGGTTGATTTCCTGGGTTACAGCGCTACCTACAATGAGCATAAACAGGAGCCTCATTTCCAGTTCTCCCGGAAGGATATCAAGCTCTCCGATGAGCACAGCGATGCTTTCAAGGCTGTGGACGTGAAGCTGCCCTTCCCTCATAACTCCTCGGAGCTTCATTACAATGCCGATACGGGCCTGTATGAATACTGGGAGTATGGTCAGAAGTATGTGGATGCCGGAAATAATGATGCACCTCTGGCTTTCAAGAATGTTATCCTGCAGAAGTGTAATTTCACCCAGCTGGATGAACACGGCTACCTGGTCTACAATATCATGGTAGCGGATCCCTGGGACGGCTATCTTCTTCAGGGAGGCGAGGCCATTCCCATCAAATGGGTTAAGTACGGTCAGGAGAATATCCCCACCGTGTTCATGAACATGGATGATTCCTTCATCACCCTCAACACCGGCAAGACCTACATTGCCATCGTTCCGGATGATGCCTGGTCGGAAGTTGAATTAAAGTAAGGCGATAAAAATGGAAAGCTATGGAATACTTCGCGACCTGGCAGTGATCATCCTGGCCGCGAAGTTTATGGCGCTTGTAGCACAGAAGATAAAGGCCCCCGGAGTGGCGGGCGAGATCATTGCGGGGCTCGTGATCGGGCCCCTGCTTTTGAATATCGTAGCCCCTTCGGAATTCATCAACCAGATGGCCGAGATCGGAGTGATCCTGATCATGTTCTCGGCGGGGCTGGAAACAAATCTGAAGGAACTGAGGAAATCCGGTGTCATCGCACTGCTCATCGCCTGTGTGGGAGTGGCGGTCCCCCTGCTGGGCGGGCTGCTTTTGTATCTCTGTTTTCACGGCTTTGCGGCACCCGGCAGCGAGACCTTTTTCAAAGGGCTGTTCATCGGCTGTATCATGACAGCCACCTCCGTGGGTATCACGGTGGAGACCCTGCGGGAGCTGGGATTTTTGAAAGGCCGGGTGGGGCAGACCATCTTGTCTGCCGCCATCATCGATGATGTGATAGGTATCATCGTGCTCACCTTTGTGCTGGGCATGAAGGATCCGGAAAGCGATACCGTGGCGGTGATCATCCGTACGGGACTCTTCCTTGTCATCTCCCTGGTGGGAGGCTATATCATGTACCGGCTGATGAAGCTGGTGGATGCCCGCTATCCCCATACGCGGCGTATTCCCATCATCGGTCTGGGGCTGTGCCTCTTCATGGCTTATGCGGCGGAAGCCTTCTTCGGCATTGCCGACATCACCGGGGCTTATGTGGCGGGCATCATCCTCTGCAATATCCGGGATGCCAGTTACATAGACCGTAAGGTAAGCATTAACAGCTACATGATCTTTGCTCCGGTATTCTTCGTGGCCATAGGCCTGAAGACGGATTTTTCCCGGGTGAGCATGGATATGATGGCCTTTTCCCTCTGTTTTGTGGCTGTGGCCATGATCACGAAGGTGATCGGCTGCGGTGCGGTAGCAAAGCTCTGCCGTTTTAAGAACATCGACTGCTTAAAGATCGGTGTAGGTATGATGACCCGGGGCGAAGTGGCCCTGATCATAACAAACAAAGGACTGAACATGGGCATCATCGACGGTTCGTATTTCACCGCCGTGATCCTGCTGATCATCATCTCCAGCATCAGCGTGCCCGTGCTGCTCAAGCTATTGTATGCAAAGGAGCCGGATCCCGCATGAAGAGACTTACGGGTATCATTATGCTTTGTGTATTCCTTTGTGCCTGCGGCAAAAAGCCGGAGGTAGTGGAGCTCACGCCCGCCGCGGAGCTGAATCCCGGCGAGAGCGTCCCCGTGCCCGAGGAGCTGCCGGAGCCGGAAGCCCTGCCCGGGGAGTATGGCCTGAGCTTTGCAAATCTTACCGGTGCGGATATCGATGAGCTGAGCATTTCTTTTGCCAACGGGATCTACGGACCGGTACAGATCCTGGACAAGCGTCTTTCCGACGGGGACATGGTGGAATATAAGGACAGTGCCCTGTCGGCGATCCGTGATCCGGCCAGGATGAAGCTGCTCATCACGGCGAAGCTTAAGGACGGCAGCAGCGCGGAGTTCCCCCTGCTTTCACTTTATGATCTGAGTGAAAGCGTTATCATTCTGGGCAAAGATAAAGAAGGCTTTACCGCATCCCTTCAGTAGCTGATAACGGATAAAGGCTTATCCCGCCTTCTGCGGGATCCTTTTACGCGGCTGCAAATCTGCATTCGGGAAGTCATCATAATCTCCGCATTCAAATTGTAAATAGTGCACAATTGCAATCCGCTGTTGCTTCCTATATAATAGTAAATAGTAACAAAAAACAGGTAGTGCTTATGCTCCAATTTCGACCCGAATACTGTATAGCTGCTTCGGCGGCCATGCTCATCCTGTTGATCATGTTCTTTATGAAACGCAATTACGGCATGCGTTCCAACAGGATCTTCTTTTTGATGCTCATAGACTGCTTTCTGGCAGCCATGATCAACATTTCCACCTTTTATGTGATATCCTTTCCCGAGCGCTATCCGCTCTGGTTCTGTTATGCCTGTAACGAGGTATATCTTTTCCTGTATAATGCCATGGCTGTGCTGCTTCTTCTGTATATCGATTCCAAGACCCGGATCGCTTCCATCAAGAAGCTCATGCGGGGGATCTGTATGGCCATTGCTCTTTTCGATGCGCTGATCATCTTTACCACCCACTGGACCAAGCTGGTGGTCTTCTACGACGAAAACCTGGTCTACACCCACGGTCCCATGATGCGTTCGCTGTATGTGACGGCCTTCATGTCGGTGGCCATCGCTACGGCGATCTTTAATGCCAAGCACAAGATGTTCAATCTCTATCAGGTGCTCTCCATCGATCTTTTCGTGGTGGGTGTCTTTGCTTCCGTGATCTTCCAGCTGGGGCACAGGGAATATGTGATCAGCAATTTTGTCTGTGCCATGGTGCTCTTCTTTATCTACACCGCCTTTGAGAATCAGGCCTACTATCTCCACGGGGATACCCTCTGCTACAACCGCCGGGCTTTTATCAAGACCGTGGACCTGCTGCGTTTCAAAAAAGAAGAATACATGCTGGCTATCATCCGTGTGGCGGATTTTGAAAACATCCGTCATTCCCTGGGCAAGATGGGGGTGGATGATCTGTCGGAGCGCATAGCGGAACGCGTGTGCCGGAAGTTCGGAAAATCGGCCTACTATATCGATCTGGACTGCTTTGCCGTTTCCCGTTCCGTCTCGGTGGGCGCCGGTGTATCGAAAAAAGAGATCGAGAGCTGCTTTGAGGAACAGTATCTGCTGCAGCTTGGGGATGATGAGGTTCCCATCCGCATAGAGCCGGATCTGTGCTTTGTACGTGTAAACGATACCGATATCTCCGGTTCCGAGATGGTGGAGCTGATACAGAAGCTGCCGGAGCATTACAGTGAATATTCCAGTGCTGTGCTCTATGCGGATGAGCTGATCAAGCCTATCCGCAGGGAGAAGGAAGTGCTGCGGCTGATCGACAAGGCGATACGTAACCGTGGCTTTGTGGTCTATTACCAGCCTATCCTGGACGTGGAAGTGGGGAGTTTTACCTGTGCCGAAGCCCTGATCCGCCTGAAGGATGAGGAAGCCGGGCTGGTAGGTCCGGAGGAGTTCATACCGGTGGCCGAGAAGAACGGCCGTATCCATGAGATCGGAGACTATGTTTTCCGGGATGTATGCCGCTTTATCCGTGAAAACGAAATACTCTCCCGGGGAGTGAACTATATCGAGATCAATCTGTCGCCGGAGCAGTGTAACCGTGTGGAGCTGGCCAATCAGCTGATCACCGTAGCTATGGAATACGGCATCGATTTCCGGCAGATCAATCTGGAGATCACCGAAACAGCAGAGATGCGCGGTCAGGGAGTTCGGAATATGAACCGCCTTATCAATAATCTGCATGACAGAGGCGTGACCTTCTCCCTGGACGATTTCGGCTCCGGTTTTGCGGCTATCGATTATCTGATCAAGCTTCCGGTGGATATCGTGAAGATAGATAAAGGCATACTCTGGCAGGCCATGAATGACGAACCTTCCATGAAGATCTTAAAGAATACCATCCGTATGATAAAAGAGGTGGGAAAGAAGATCGTGGTGGAGGGGATCGAGACCCGCGAGATGGCGGATCTTCTGATCAGGAACGGCTGTGACTATCTTCAGGGCTATCTGTACTCTCGCCCGGTTCCCGAGGAGGAGTATCTGGAATTCCTTTCCCGCAGCGAGGAATACCTGGAAGCCCTGTGATCATTTAAGCAGTTCGCGTATCATTTCCCTTGTTTTTTCGGTAAAGACCCCCGTGTTATAGCTGAGGGCCGCTTTGGCAACGTGACAGTAGCGGCACAGAAGCTTTCCGTTCTTTTCGGAGCGCAGCAGTCTGCGGATCTCCATTTTTTTAGGCCCTTCCGCGATGTCTATATAGCTGTCCGTGTTCAGGTTGCCCAGTATGTATTCCAGACCGTAATCCATCATGCACATCACTACCGTGCCGTCGGGGAGCAGGATGTTCTTGCTCAGCTCGTCTCCGTTGCATTTGGAGCAGCTGATATGTCCTTTTTTCTCCCTGTCAACGGCGATACTGATCCCTTCGTCCGCTTCCAGATTTCCCGCACGGTTATAGATCTCGGAGAGGACATTTACATCCGTCAGCTTACCGAGGATCTTTTCCACCTCGGGATGCATCTGTCCGTGGACGGAGATGGATGCCAGCTTAAAGCGTCCGGAGGCGTGGTCTTCCGCAATCTCGGAAAGGAGGGAAAGATATCCTCTGGTTACGGGGATCTTGGAATTGCCGTCCTTATCTGCCGCATGCAGGACAAAGTTGTGGATCGGGAGCTCACGGAGACGGTAGTAATCCTCCGGCTTCATATCCCGCAGAGTGGAGTAGGTGTCCACTTCCCAGCCGCCGCGGACGGCGTATTCCACCATGTCGGTGCATGCCTCGTTCTGCCAGGGCTCGCAGAAGCCCGAGAACACGATCTGCACGTCCTTGGGGACCTTGTTTGCATATTCCTTGAACTTTTCCAAAGAGAGCGTTGTCTCTCTTTCCTTATCTTCTGCAAAGTAGCGGTCATAAAGCAGTCTCTGCGGGCAATACCTGCAGTCTACCTTACAGCCGATCTTTGTGGTGATCTCCATCATTCTGGACATGTCTGTTCCTCCGATTGGGTGCGTCGTCATTTTGAAGCGCACCGAAGTATTAGGATAGCCCTATTTGCCGAAAAAGTCAATCTGTAAGTTCGGCGGGCTATGCTTTATCCCTTCAGTCCTTTGGCTTTTTGGGACGGCTTATGAGTTCATATAGTTTAATGAGGGGGAATTCTATAACAAGTAATATAACAAGTATGGCGGGAAGCCGCAGGATACCGCGGGAACATACTACGGGAATGAAGCCGCTCAACAAAACGCTTAAATAAAGCAGGTTGAAATCCAGATGGCTCAGAAATAGGACCAGGGTGTTCCTGCCATAGAAGCAGATCACTTTCAGCAGAAGCTTCCAGGCTTTTCCGGGGATGAGGCACAGGGCTGCGGAAAGGCAGAGGGTGCCCGCCACACCGCAGAGGGCGGCACAGAGGAAGAGGAACACGCTGTTTCCGTATTCAAACAGAGCGAGATTGCCGGCGGCGTTGTGTATGGCTGCCGGTCCGGAGATGAAAAAGAGCAGTACGGAGGCAAGCAGGGCGCTGAAGAAGGCAGCGGCAGGGGAAAGCTTCTCCCAGCGGGTCTTAAGTTTCGGCAGCAGACGTCTTCCATAGTAACCGGCGGCCAGCATGAGCACGCACATGGGGATGCGGCAGAGCGCCAGCAGCAGATGGTGCGATACGCTGTAGAGGAAGGGAGCAGCTGCACCGTCACTGTCCAGATGAGCGTACCAGAGTTCAAAGACCGGCAGGCGGAAGATCCGCACGGGAATGAGGAGCAGGGCCGTAACGATAAGGAAGGCGGCGCGTTCCCCTTTCTTTTTCAGGAGTTTCAGCCCTCCGAGAAAGACCAGCTGGGAAAGAAAAAGCGCGGAAAGGAACCAGGATACGGATACGCCGCTGAGGGTAAAGAAGCGGATCAGATCCGAAGCAATTAAGGAACGGCTTATGAGCTGGCCGTGGAGATACTGCCATAGCAGTGTAAAGGGAAAGTACAGGATATGAAAAACCAGATAGGGCAGGAGCAGACGGCGGCTTAAGCGGCGCAGGCTGCTGCTTTCTTTCAGGAAAGCCCCGGAAAGCACAAAAAAAAGGGGCATATGAAACATCGTGAGAAAGGTGAGCAGGTCTCCTTTCAGCATTCCCGAGTGTTGCAGGATCACGATGCATATGCCTGTAAAGCGCGCGACATCAACTTCACCACGCCGCTTCTGTTCTGTCATTTCCGGGCGATCACCTCAGCTGCCAGCCTGCGGTAGCTTTCGGCACCGCTGGACTTGCTGTCATAGACCGTAATGGGCTGGCCGAAGCTGGGGGCTTCGGAAAGCCGTACATTGCGGGGGATGCGGGTTTCGTAGATCTTGTCGGGGAAATGCTGCGCCACATTTTCCACCACCTGGGAGGAAAGAACGGTGCGGCTGTCATACATGGTAAATACGATGCCCTCCAGATCCAGTATGGGATTTAAGCGCTCGCGCACCAGGTTCACGGTCTGGATCAGATCCGAGAGACCTTCCAGTGCCAGATATTCGCATTGGATGGGGACGATGACGGAGCTGGCCGTGGTCATGGCATTGAGGGTCAGTGTGTTCAGTGCCGGCGGACAGTCGATGATGATATAATCAAAATCGTCCCGGATATATTCAACTTCCTTCCGGAGTATGAATTCCTTGTTCTCGATGCCGATGAGTTCGATCTCGGCGGCGGCAAGGTTCACGTTTGCGGGGATGATGGAAACATTCGGCATCACATCCTTTATGATGCACTCTCGGATGCCGGCTTCTCCCAGCAGCAGCTCATAGATGGTGTGTTCCTGTTCCAGTTTATTTACGGAAAAACCGCTGGTGGCATTTCCCTGAGGGTCCGTATCGATGAGCAGGACTTTTTTTCCCAGCTCCGCAAGGCAGGCCGTAAGGTTTACAGCCGTTGTGGTCTTGCCCACGCCCCCTTTCTGATTGGTTATCGCAATGATCTTTTCCATGTTGTCCTCTTCCTTATTTCATTTTTCATTCTTCATTTTCTGATATCGCAGGGGAAAAATCAAGCACAAGATATGGTATGATGCCAGGGTCAAAAACTCAAGAGCCTGTCATGCTTGCATGAACAGGCTCTTGAACTTTTGACCCGCCCGAACATGAGCAAGTAGCAAGATGCCCTGCTTTCGGGCATCCACTCCCCCTATCCTACAACTGCTTCAACGCAGCTTCCACCAGTTCCTCGGCGGTGGTGGGCATGCCGGCGATCACCGGGCTGCTCTTTCCTTCCTCCACCCGCTGACGGGCATAGAGCAGCAGCTCCTGGCAGAGGGTAGCCCGTACCAGGGAATCTTCGGCACCGAATTCCATGGCTACCAGCTGCTGGGTCTCACCCTCCGGAGTCACCACATCCATGGCAGCCACCAGGCAGGCGCCGCTCATGACCGTTGTCCCGGTCTTCAGGCCGAAGACCTCCGGCAGATTGTAGAGCAGAGGGTTCGTATTCTTAACATCACGGGAGAAGGAAGGCAGATTTGCCGTCTTCATGGAGGTGATGTCGCGGATCTGGGGATAATTGTCCAGGATGTGTTTCACCAGAAGGAACATGTCCTGGGCGCTCATGTGGTTCTGGATCTTGCTGGTGGAGAGGTTCTCGGTGTAGATCGGCAGGCCGTGAGCGTTATAAAAGATGGTGGCGTCGGAAAGCCCCAGCAGTCTTGCCTTGGCGTTCATGCGTTCCACAAAGGCTTCCTCACTGCCGCTTACGGTCTCCGCCAGGGTCAGGGCGCATTCGTTGCTGCTGGGCAAAAGCATCCCTCTGAGCAGTTCGCTCACCGGGGCTTCGTCTCCTTCCTGCATCTTGATCACACCGTCACCGGTGCGGGAGAGGATCTCTCCCTTTTTGCTGACCTTTGCCACCGTATCCAGGCTGATCTCGCCGTCCCTTACCGCATCCATGACGCAGAGATAGGTCATGAGCTTGGTGGTGCTGGCGATGGGGACCGAAAGGTCCTTTTCATGGCTCTCATAGATCTCGCCGGTGCTGACATTGCCCACCAGGGCGCTGTGTACTTCCCAGTAGAAGCCGTCGGCCCTGAGGTCTTCCATGTCCACGGTAAAGGGTTCCGAAGTGTTCACGCTCATGGCCTTGCCGTCAAAGACGATGTGAAGGTCCATCATCATGGCCAGATCGGTGACGCTCATGAAAGCATCCTTGCGGCCGTCATCCGTGGTGCCGATCATGGTATAGTAGCGGGGCTTGTAATCCCCATCCACCGTGATGGTGTTGATCTTCAGGCTGCCGGTCTTGTACAGGGCGTTTTCGTCATCGAATTCCCGTTCCGTTTTTTCGAAGGGATCGTTATCGCTGCCGCTGCCTTCATAGCTCCCGCCGGTGGTGATGTCGATGGTCTCGTTGCCGATCTTTAAACCAAAGCTCTTCGGAGAGCCGTTCATTGCGGCGGCAAAATCCCGGAGAGATACGTAGCGGTTGTAGGAATAGCCGTAATCCAGGGCCTTTACGGTGAAGGCTTTGCCGCCGTCCACGGTCAGGCTCAGGTTTTCCAGCAGATTGTGATTCTCGCCGGCAGCCTGGGCATAGATGGGGCGGAAGGCCTTTCCGATCAGCGTTACAGCGTCTCCGGATACGGCAGGGGCCTCTTCCTTACGGCGGTAGATGCTGCTGCGTCCGTTGTCCTCCGAGAGTACCAGCATACGCTCGTCCACCATGAAGCGCAGGGCATTCAGACCTTCCCTGTAAAGCATGCCGTCTTCCGCGGTAAAGGTACCGCTTCCGTTATACTCCGCACCCAGCTCTTCCAGGGAGGGGAGAAAGGAAGGACCGTATTCCTTAAGAAAATCCAGGGTAGAATGTCCGGTGGCTGCCACGACGGCGGCCTCCGCGTCTTCTTCGTCCAGGTCCAGGGCACCCAGTTCTCCGGCCCGCAGCAGGATCAGTTTTTTCAGGGCAGCAGCCATCACCATACGGGCTGCCTCTTCCTGCTCGGCATAGACGGATTCATCCAGGCTCTGGGCCCAGTTGCCGTCCTTTGTAAGGTTTAAGCCTATGCTGAGGTGCATATTCTCCAGACCGTCCAGAGGGATCTCATTGCCCCTTCCCGCAGCATCCAGCCAGAGACGGCCCTTCACCGCTGCCGTGTTGCCCAGGGATATCTCCCTGCTCCATTCCCCATAGAGCTTGCGTTCCGGTTGGAGGGTAAAATACACAAAAAGAGCTCCCGCACACATTAAAAGGATCAGGAGACTTAAGAATACTATAACTATGGTAGATGCACGATTTCTGCGTTTCTTCATGGTTTACATAATTATATAGGAAGAGGCTTTGTGCCGTCAAGCCCTATTGAAACAGGCTTGTTTTTTTCAGGGGGATATAGTAAGATGAAAGAACAAAGCGGCATACAAAGGAGAAGGGCATGGATACAAATATCTTGCTTGAAAATGGAACGAATGAGCTGGAAGTGCTGGAATTCAAGGTTGGAAACCGCCACTACGGTATCAACGTGGCCAAAGTACGCGAGATCATCACGTATCAGGAGGTGACTCCCGTACCCCATGCGCATCCCAGTATAGAAGGGATCTTTATGCCCCGCGGGGTCATGATCACTGCCGTTGACCTGAAGAACTGTCTGCAGATGGGAGAATCCCAGCCCGGCGGGCTTTTCATCATCACGAATTTCAATTCCCTCGACCTGGCTTTCCATGTGGAAGCCGTACTGGGGATCTCCAGGGTATCCTGGGCCGATATAATGAAACCCTCTTCCACGGCTGCCAATATCGAGGACGGGGTTTCCACCGGTATCATCAAGAAAGATGATAAACTCATCATCATCCTTGATTTCGAAAAGATCATCGCCGATATCAATCCCGAGATCGGCCTGAAGATGAGGGATGTGGAAGCCTTTACCGGCCGCAGCCGTATAGATGTGCCCATCCTCATCGCCGAGGATTCCGCCCTGCTCAACAAGCTCATCGTTCAGAGCCTGGAGGCGGCGGGTTATACCAATCTGACCCATACCGAAAACGGCCAGCAGGCCTGGGATCTGATCTGTGCCTGGCGGGAAGAAGGCACACTGGATAAACATGTGCAGTGTGTAATCACCGATATCGAAATGCCCCAGATGGACGGACATCGCCTGACGAAACTGATCAAGGACGATGCGGAGCTGAACAAGCTGATCGTGGTGATCTTCTCTTCCATGATCAACGACGATCTTCGTCGGAAAGGGGAGCAGCTGGGAGCGGATGCCCAGCTCACCAAGCCTGAGATCGGCAGTCTGGTGGCTGCGGTGGACAAGCTGCTGGGTGTGCAGGCCTCATGACTATCCTTCTGTATATATTCCTGTTACTTGTGGGTTTTGTGTGCCTTATCAAAGGCGCCGACCTTTTTGTGGAGGGAAGCTCCTCCATGGCCCGGAATTTCCGTGTTCCCGGAGTGGTCATCGGACTTACCATCGTGGCCATGGGAACCAGCGCCCCGGAGCTGGCGGTAAGTACTTCGGCGGCCATTTCCGGTTCCAACGAGATCGCCCTCAGTAATGTGCTGGGCTCGAATATCTTCAATCTTCTGGTGGTACTGGGCTTCTGTGCCCTGTTCCGTACGGTTCCCGTGGAAAAGATGATACTTAAGAGGGATTTTCCCCTTTGCATCATAGTGTCTTTAGCCATCCTGCTTTGCAGCTGCGAGGCGGGCCTTATACGGCAGAGCCTCAGCGCGAAGGATATGACGGCTGAGGTGGGAAAGCTCCACCGCTGGCTGGGGATAGCTCTCCTGGTCTTTTTTGTGATCTATATCATAGTTCTTATCGTGGAAGCCCGTAAGAACCCCGTAACGGAGGAACAGGAAGCCGCCATGCCCCTGTGGAAATGTCTGCTGCTGATCCCCGTGGGCATAGCCATGATCGTGGCAGGCGGTGAGGCAGTGGTGCGCAGTGCAAAGTTCATCGCAGCAGCAGCCGGCATGTCCGAGACGCTGATCGGCCTTACCATCGTAGCGGTGGGTACTTCACTGCCCGAGCTGGTGACCTCTATTGTGGCTGCCCGTAAAGGTGAGGTGGGTATGGCTGTAGGAAATGCCGTGGGCTCCAGTATCTTTAATGCCATGCTGATCCTTGGAGTATCTTCCGCCATTCATCCCTTCGGAGTGAATGCGGCTTCGGCCTGCGACATGATCATCGTCATCGGTGTAACGATCCTTACCATGATCTTTTCTGCCACCGGCAAGGGGATCAGCCGCCCGAAAGGTGTGATCATGCTGCTCCTTTATGTGGCGGATGTGGTATATGCCGCCTTGCGCTGAGAGGAGGGCAGATGAACAGTAAGCTTTCCGGAAGGTTGTTTTTAAGTATCGTACTGGTCTATGTCGTGGCGGAAGTGCTTCTGACTTTCACTCCGCTGCGGGCATCCCTGGACACCGTCTCTCTGATGATCATCAGTGAGCTCATCATCATCATTCCGGCGATAGTGGTCTTTCTGTATACGAAGGAGCGGGTGAGAGAGGTGTTTGCCTTTCACCTGATCAAACCCTCCGTGATCCTGCTCTGCATACTCTATACCTGGATGGTGCTGCCGCTTACGGCCAGCCTCAACGTATTTACCCTGTTCTTTACCAGGAACGAAGCCACGCAGATCTTTGATTCCCTGTCTCCCGCCGGGCTGGGGATGCTCGCCGTCTTTGCGGCGGTGGCGGCTCCGGTGGTGGAAGAATGTGCCTTCCGCGGCATACTCTATACCGGCTTCCGCCGAAACGGCTCGGCCCTGCAGGCCATCATCCTTACGGCGTTGTTATTCGGTCTCTTCCATATGAATCTGAACCAGATGCTCTATGCCTTCGGACTGGGGATCTTCTTCGCCATGCTCCGGGAGACCACCGGGTCCGTGATCCCCGGTATCATCTGCCATATGACGGTGAACGGCGGAAGTGTGCTGGCACTGTTGCTGGAAGGCGGATCGGCCGAGGAACTGCGGGAGGCGCAGGAGGAAGTGCTTACGAACGATAACCTGATGATGGCCCTGGCTTTCCTGATCGTAGCGGCCTTTATCGGTGTAGCCATAGCTTTGTGCGTCCTGGTCCTTATTGCAAAAAAAGAAGGCGGTCTCGGCCGCCTGGAGGGTATATGGAAGGACAGGAAGAGCAGTGCCGGAGCGGTGATGGGGCCGTCCCTCATCATAGGCATGGCGCTCTGTGTGATCGTCATCGTGGGCATCCTGGTGGTGGAACACATAAAACTGGCATAAAAAAGAGCGGCATCGCCGCTCTTTTTGTTTCTGCCCCTGATCGAAGCTTCTATTCTTATACGCGCATATCAAAGTTTCCGCCGACTGCGGGATTCACCGAAAGCTCCATAGCGGCCGCATCCATCATCTTAGCGATCCCGTCTCCTTCGACAGACTGCTGATCAAGCGCCTTACTCAACATAGCCACACCTATATCGCCCATCTGTCCCTGCTTTACGACAGAAAGTGCAATACTGGTATCAATTCCGCCAATGCTCATCATGCAGCCCTCCTTATCTGTTCATCCATGATCGGCTTCGCCGATGGACAAATCGCCGCATAACCCGGGATTCGCAAGCCCTCTTCGCTTCGCCCGGGTCGTTGCCAGACCGGCGCCACCGGCGCCTGGCAAGCTCGCGGTGTTCTGAACAGTTACATTTATTGTTTAATTATCTCTTTTTTCAGGATAAAAGTCAAGCTTTTCAGGGCCTTGTGAAATTTTGATGAATAATTGCTGTAAACCTATGGATTTTTTTGTGGAAATAGTTTAAAATAACTGCGGGGTTTAGAAAAACTATAAAATAATAACGGGGTAGTATTGGCTAAAATGTCAATTAGCTCTCGCAGTTGATAAGGCGGAGGCATTACAGATGATTTCAAATCAGATCTTACAGAACACCATCGACGGGATGAGCGGGATCACCCATGCCGAATTCTGTGTAACGGATACGGAAGGCAGAGCGGTGGTTTCCACCATGCAGGAAAAGAGGGATTTTGAGAGCGCGGTGACGGAGTTCGTGCGTTCGGCGGCGGAGAGCCAGGAGCAGCAGAACTATCACTTCTTCAAGATCTTTGACGAGCAGACGCTGGAGTATGTGCTCATCGTGGACGGCAGCAATGAGAATGCCTATCTTGTGGGAAAGATGGCGGCTTATCAGCTGAAGAGCCTGCTGGTGGCTTACAAAGAGCGCTTCGATAAGGATAATTTCATCAAGAACCTGCTTCTGGACAATCTCCTGCTGGTAGATATCTACAGCCGGGCCAGGAAGCTGCATATGTCCATTGATGCCCGCCGCCTGGTGCTGGTGGTGGAGACCGCCGACCGGAAAGACGGCAACACCATGGAGCTGGTGAAAGAATGTCTTGCCGCGGCCGGAGGGGAAGAGATCGTGACCGCCGTGGACGAATCCAGTGTGGTGATCGTAAAGGAACTGGACGAGGACATGGATGCGAAGGAGATCGAGCGTTCGGCCCAGGACATCGTCAGTTACCTGACCCGTGCCGGAATGCGGGATGTAAAGCTGGCCTACGGTACCGTGGTGGGTGAGATCAAGGAAGTGAGCCGTTCCTATAAGGAAGCCCGGATGGCGTTGGATGTGGGCAAGATCTTTTTCGCGGAAAAGGATGTGATCCCTTACAACGAACTGGGGATCGGGCGCCTGATCTATCAGCTGCCCCTGCCTCTGTGCAGGATGTTCATTCAGGAGATCTTTGACGGCCGCAATCCGGAAGAGTTTGACGAGGAAACACTGACCACCATCAATAAATTCTTCGAGAACAGCCTGAATGTATCCGAAACCTCGCGGCAGCTCTTTATCCACAGGAACACCCTGGTGTACCGGCTGGATAAACTCCAGAAGAGCACAAATCTGGATCTGCGGGTATTCGAAGATGCCATCACCTTCAAAATCGCCTTGATGGTGGTAGAGTATATGCACTATATGGAAAACCAAAACTATTGATAAGGAGAAAGGATCTTGGCAAAGAGAGAACTGATCGGGGACTCTGAGGAAGTGCGGGCCGCCATTGCGGATCTGAGAGACAAGGTGGATACGCAGGATTATCCGGAGGAGACCTGGCGGGAAGAAGATATCGCCGTTAAGAATTTTTCGGATCGTATCACCGATACCGTCCGGCTGGATGAAGTGGCCGATGCACTGGCGGAGCAGGAGGAAAGCCTGCGTCAGCAGAGGGAAATGGATGCCGCCCTGGCGGAAGAGCGGAGACTGGCCAGAGAGCAGTACCGTCGTGACCGGGTAAGGAAGCTTTCGGCTCCGGAGGAGGCTCCTGTCGCACCGGCACCGAAGGAGAAGCGTTTCGGAAAGCGCCGCAAGCAGGAGGATGAATACATCATCTCCTTAAGCGGGGTGAGCAAATCCTATGTAAAGGGAGTACCCGCTTTAAATGATGTTAACATCCGCATAAAGCCCGGCGAGTTTGTTTTCATCGTGGGCGATTCCGGATCCGGAAAGAGTACCCTGATCCGCTTGCTCCTCCGGGAGCTTAAGCCCACCACGGGGACCATCCGTGTTAACGGCTTTCAGGTGGAAAAGCTTCGAAGGGGAAAGATCCCGAAGCTGCGCCGCAGCATGGGCGTGGTCTTTCAGGATTTCCGTCTGCTAAAGGACAGGAATGTATACGAGAATGTGGCATTCGCGCAGCGCATCATCCAGGTACCTTCCAGGGAGATGAAGCGCAATGTACCCAATATCCTGGCGATGGTAGGACTGGCCGGAAAGTACAAGGCCCATCCCAATGAGCTTTCCGGAGGTGAGCAGCAGAGAGTGGCACTGGCAAGGGCTCTGGTGAACAAGCCCCCCATCCTGCTGGCTGATGAGCCTACGGGAAATCTGGATCCCAAGAATACCATTGAGATCATGAAGCTTTTGGAGCGGATCAACCAGAACGGTACCACCGTGCTGGTGGTAACACATAATGACAAGATCGTCAATGACATGCAGAAGCGGGTTATCACCATCAAAAAGGGTGTGGTGGTGAGTGACGAAGAAATGGGTGGTTATATCGATGAAGATTAGTACGTTATTTTATGTGATCAAACAGGGTATCAAGAGCACCTTCAAGAATAAATGGTTCACTCTTGCTTCCATCGCCACCATCGGAGCCTGCCTTTTCCTTTTCGGCGTGGGCTACTCCGTGGTGATGAATGTGCAGTATATGGTAAAAAGTGCCGAGGAAGGGGTTTCGGTAACGGTCTTCTTCGACATCGGCATCAGCGATGAGCGCATCGCCGCCATCGGGGACAAGATCGTAGCCCATCCCGCGGTGGCCAAGGTAGAGTATATCTCGGCGGACCAGGCCTGGGAAAGCTTCAAAGCCGGATATCTGGAGGGCTATGACGACGGCTTTACGGAGAACCCTCTGGCGGATTCCATGAGTTACGAGATCTACTTAAAGGATGTGGAACAGCAGTCGTCACTGGTCAACTGGCTGCAGACCATCGACGGCATACGGCGGGTAAACCGTTCCGAGATCACGGCCAATATGCTGAGCGGCATGAACTCACTGATCGCCTATGTTTCCGTGGGCATCATCGTGATCCTGCTGGCGGTTTCCATCTTCCTTATCTCCAATACCGTTATGATCGGTATCTCGGTGCGCAAGGAAGAGATCGCCATCATGAAATACATCGGAGCAACGGACTTTTTCGTGCGTTCTCCTTTTGTAATCGAAGGTATACTCATCGGGGCGGTGGGAGCCCTGATCCCTCTGGGGGCGATCTGGTGGATCTATGACAGGGCACTGAACTATGTGCTGGGACGTTTTTCCATCCTTTCTTCGATCCTTCGTTTCCTTACAAGGGATCAGATCTTTGAGCAGCTTTTCCCCGTGTCCATGGCTGTGGGTGTGGGAATAGGTTTCCTCGGCAGTTTTGTGACCGTACGCAGACATCTGAAGGTATAGCGGAGGTATTATGGGACTGACTAAGAAGGGCAGAAAAAAGATCATCATCACTATACTTTGGTTCTGGCTGGCAGGACTGACTCTTTTTATCCGTCCCAGTTTGAGCCGTGCGGCCGATTCGGATGTGAACGACATCAAAGAGAGGATCAGCGAGAAAGAGAACGAGAAAAAAGAGCTGGAGAAGGAACGTAAGGAGCTGCAGCAGGGCAAGAACCGCGTGCAGGCCATGATCAATGATCTGCAGGGAAAGAAACAGGAGCTGGCGGCTGTGGTCACCGAACTGGATGAAGAAGTGGCCCGGGTGGAAGAAGAGCTGAAGGATCTGAACCGGCGCATTGACGAGAAAGAACTGGAGATCGCCGAAACAAGGGAAGAGCTGCTTCAGGCGGAAGAGAATGCGGTGAACCAGTACGAAGCCATGAAGCTTCGCATACGCTTCATGTATGAGCGGGGTGAGAGCCTGAACCTGGAACTGATGCTGGGAGCCAGTTCTTTTTCCGATATGCTGAACAAGGCGGAATATATACAGATGCTTTCGGATTACGACCGGAAAAAGCTGCAGGAATACCGCCTGGTAGTGGATGATGTGCGTGTGACCAAGGAGCTGCTGGAGGAAGAAGAGGCCGTACTGGAGGAGACACGTCAGGCCGCCGAGGATGAGGCGGATGACCTGAACGCCCTTATCGATGAAAAGAGCCAGCAGATCGAGGCATACCAGAAAGAGATCGAAGACGACGAGGAAGCTCTAGCAGCCTATGAAGCCGATATGAAGGCACAGGATGCCGTGATCGCGGCGGTGGAGGCTCAGCTGGCCAAAGACAGGGCGGCCCTGGCTGAAGCCGAGCGTCCGCATTATAACGGCGGCAAGTTCTGCTGGCCCGCTCCCGATTATGTGCGTATCTCCAGTCCATACGGCGTCCGTGTGCATCCCATCTACGGGACTACCAAGATGCACAGCGGCGTGGATCTGGCTTCGGCTATGGGAACCCGTATCCTGGCGGCTTATGACGGAAAGGTGATCGCAGCCGGTTATAATGCCAGCATGGGAAATTATATCATGATCGACCACGGTGATGATCTGGTCACCGTATATATGCATGCCTCCTCTCTTCTGGTGAGTACCGGACAGAGTGTAAAGAAGGGAGATAAGATCGCCCTTGTGGGTTCTACGGGAAATTCCACCGGTCCGCACCTGCATTTTTCCGTGCGCAAGAACGGTGCCTATGTAGATCCCATGCCCTATATCACCGGGGGCTGATAAGGCAGCTTCGCCTGACAGCGAAGCTCTGAAGTCGTGGGGAACCGCGGCGGGCTCCCCCGTTCAGAAGATCGGGGGCAGATAAGGAGAAAGAAAGATGAACGAACAGGATAACAGCAGAAAGTCCTATTTTCTGGGACTGCTTACGGGCTGCATTATTGCGGCTTTTATTCTTTGTCTGGTACTGATCATCAAAGTGATCGTCGGAGAGGGAGCCGCAACGGACAGCAGAGGGCGCATGACGGCGAAACCCACTGCACCGCAGACCCAGACCACCCAGGATCCCGTGCAGGTTCCGGCACCGGACGGGCTGGTGGCGGAGGATCAGGCGGTCCTGGATAAGATGAATTATATCGAGGATCTGATCGATAAGGAATTCATCGACAGTGTGAGTAATGATGCCCTGCAGGAGGGGATCTATGACGGCATGATGAGTGCCCTTAAGGATCCCTATGCGGAATATTATACCCCCGAAGAGTGGATCGAGATGCAGCAGGATACCCAGGGCATCTACTACGGCATCGGGGCGTACCTGACCAAGGATGAGGATACGCTGTATCCCAGGATCACCGGGATCATCAAGAATACTCCGGCGGAGGAAACGGGCCTTCAGGAGGATGACTATATCGTAGAGATCGAAGGAGAGGATACCTATAACTGGGATCTCTCCGACGTGGTAAGTCATATCAAGGGGCCGGAAGGAACAAAGGTACATCTGACCATCAGCCGCAAGGAGAACGGAAACCGGGTTGAAACGGAATATGACGTGGAACGCCGCAGGGTAGAGACGCCTACGGTGGAATACGAGATGAAGGAAGACAGCATCGCCTATATCGCCATCTCGGAATTTGATACCGTGACCATAGACCAGTTTGCGGAGGCCCTCTCGGATGCCCGTTCCGACGGCATGAAGGCAATGGTGCTGGATCTGCGCAGTAATCCCGGAGGTTCGCTGCAGGCTGTGGTGGAGATCGCTCGCATGATACTGCCCAAGGGGCGTATCGTGTATACGGAGGATAAATACGGAGTTCAGGAAAGCTTCGACTGCGACGGTAAATACGAGCTGGATGTGCCTCTGGCAGTTCTGGTGAACGGAAATTCCGCCAGCGCATCGGAGATCCTTTCCGGAGCTATCAAGGATTACGGTCTCGGAACTCTTGTGGGGACCACCACTTTCGGGAAAGGGATCGTGCAGCAGCTCTTCCGCCTTACGGACGGTTCGGCGGTTAAGCTTACGGTGAGCCATTACTACACGCCCAACGGAAATGATATCCACAAGGTGGGTATAGAGCCGGATGTGGAAGTGGAGTTTGATGCCGATGCTTATCGTGAGGATAAGACGGATAACCAGCTGGATAAGGCAATGGAGATCCTGAAGAAAAAGCTCCCTTAAGCCTTACAGTTCGTAAAGATAGATGGTATAGGGGCCTTCAGGATCCGTATAGATCCGAGGCTCCGAAAGACCCAGCTCCGCGGCATTGCTGATGCGTACCCGGGAAAATACATAACGGCAGTCAAGCCGTCGCAGTACGGGCGGGTCGATGTGCAGCTCCAGCTCTTCGGCGGGAAGCGTGCGGCCGTAATCATAGATCTCCTCATCGCCGGGAGGCGGAAGATAGACCTTGTTACCGTAATCGATAAAGGCATCCACAAAGAAGGGAGAGCCGCCCCGGGACGGTGCGATAAGGTCCAGCCAGGTATCCTTGTATTCCTGGGAATACAGCCCCAGATAGCCGTCCAGGGTGGAAAAACCGTTGTAGGTCATGATGGCGGGGTACATGGCATAGGAGACACACCATTCCCCCTTATAGTCGATATCTTCTTTTATCTTCTCAAACAAAGGTACGGAAAAGTATTCCCCGTAAGTCAGATAGTCCGTGGGTTCGCCGGTAAAGGCCCGGTGCAGGCGGTCGCTCACGGTCAGGGCAAAGTCGTTGTTGTAATCCGGTATGAACATGACCAGCAGGAGTGCCGCCACCGCAAGTAGCCGGGAGGCGGCTTTCCACAGGGGCTTTCCCAGATCCCACAGCTTCATACAGGAAAAGAGCAGTGCCCCGTACCAGAGAAAGGGATTCAGAAAGCTGGCCCGGGAGAAGTCGAAGCCTTTCAGCTTCGGGACCAGGAATTCCACCAGTGCCACCAGGGGGCGGAAGTGGTAGAAGCCCATGATACAGCAGTTTAAGGCGATGAAGAAAAGGATAAGCAGCAGGGGATCGGTAAACAGCTTTTTCCATTCCCGGCTGCGCAGAGCCTTTATGATCGTATAAAGAGCCATGCCAAGGGCCAGCCAGAGTATGAGAAAACGGTGTTCATCCTGGCTGTGGGCAAAAGGATTTAAGAATTCCTTGCCTGCGGTGTATAGGCACTGCCGGAAGTTCAGATACAGTACCCGCATCCCCGGCCGTATGGAAACGGTATCGGAGAAGAGCATCTCGTAAAAAAGCCGGTATTCGAAGCAGACATAGCCCAGGAAAAGAACGGGCACCGCTATCACCAGCCGCCGGGGAAGGCGCCGGTCCCGGATCCAGAGGATCAGGATCGCCAGGCATAAGTAAGCCAGGATAAAGATGCCGTGATAGGAAAAATAGGAAAGTGCAGGATAAAGAAAAATGCCCGTGTACAGAAGCAGGGCTTTTTTTATGTCAGGCTTATTATAGTACAGGCGCCTGAGGAGTAAAACGATGAGGGGAAGGGATACAAAGGCGCAGCTGTAGGTGGGAAATACCGGGACTATGGCGAAGGCACAGCCGCATATCACCACCAGGGGGCGGTACTTGCCGTAGTTTTCCTTCAGGGCATCCTTTGCCAGCAGGCAGAAGGAGGAAAAACCCACAGCTACCCGCAGGGCATAGCTTGCAAGATAGGCCCAAATCCCGGGCAGGAAGACATAGGGAAGATTGTAGAGCTCGAACTCCGAACCCAGCAGATCCCGGGAGATCCCGTTTAAGATGGGCAGGGTGGTATTATGGGAAAACCAGAGGCCTTCTTTGCGCATCATCTCGTAATGCGCCGCAAAAAGGTCCAGATGGTCAAATACATAAACACAGGCGTCTTCTCTCAGGATAAGGAACACCAGTGCTTGTAGCAGCAGCAGTGCTCCCGTGAGAAAGAGATACCAGTAGCTTTTAACGCATTTTCCTATGGCTTTCATGGCAAATAAGAAGTATACAGGATGAGGTGGCAAAAGTCAAAAACATGTGGACGGAGCCGGAGGGGAAAAGCCTGAGGGTAAACTTGCGCGAAAGCGGCTTGCATGGTATAATTTAGCCTGTGTTTTTCATACCGTATGCATTTAGGAGGAAGCTATGAAGCGAGCATTGATCACCGGTATCAACGGGCAGGACGGATCCTTTCTGGCAGAGCTTTTGCTGGAGAAGGGTTATGAGGTTTACGGTATACTGCGGAGAAAGTCCGTGGTGGACTACGGAAACGTAACGCATATCAAGGATAAGATCCATTTTATATATGCCGACATGACGGATGTGGTGTCGCTGATCAGCGCCATGCGCATCTCCCAGGCGGATGAGGTCTATAATCTGGCGGCCCAGTCCTTTGTGGCCACCAGCTGGGATCAGCCCATTGTTACGGCCAATATCGACGCCGTGGGTGTGACCCATATGCTGGAAGCCATCCGCATCGTGAACCCGAAGTGCCGCTTCTATCAGGCATCCACTTCGGAGATGTTCGGAAAGGTGCAGGCAGTGCCCCAGGACGAAACAACTCCTTTTTATCCCCGCAGCCCCTATGGTGTGGCCAAGCTTTACGGTCACTGGATCACCAAGAACTACCGGGAAAGCTTCGGGCTTTTTGCCTGCAGCGGCATACTCTTTAATCATGAAGGAGAGCGCAGGGGTAAGGAATTCGTGACCCGCAAGATCACCGATACCGTGGCCCGGATCAAGTGCGGTCTGGTGGACTGTCTGGAACTGGGCAATCTGGATGCAAAAAGAGACTGGGGTCATTCCCAGGATTATGTACGCGCCATGTGGCTGATGCTGCAGCAGGATGAGCCGGACGACTAAGTGGTGGCTACCGGCGAGACCCGCACCGTCAGGGAATTTGCCCGTATCGCCTTTGAAAAGGTGGGCATGCATGTGGAATTCTCCGGCGAAGGCGTGGATGAAGTGGGAACCGATACCGCCAGCGGTAAGGTGGTGGTGAGAGTCAATCCCAAATTCTTCCGTCCCGCCGAAGTGGAGCTGCTCATCGGCAGCCCGAAAAAGGCAGAAGAGAAGCTGGGCTGGAAGAGGGAGATCAGCTTTGACCAGATGGTGGAGCGCATGATCGCCACGGATCTGGCCCTGGTAAAGCAGGAGATCGCCTTCAGCGCGGAACGCAGATAAAGCGGGAAAAAGACTGTGGCCGGAAAGAAAGCACTGATCATCGGAGCGGCGGGCTTTGTGGGAAGATATCTCGCAGAGCATCTGGCAGAGAAAGGACGGGAAGTGGCAGTGACCAAGCTGCCCTCGGAGACCCTTCCTCCCATGCCGGGCTCGGTCCATGATCTGAACATACTGGATAAGGAAAGCATCGTGGAACTGCTCTTTGCCCTCCGGCCGGACGAGATCTATCATCTGGCGGCGCAGAGCAGTGTTTCCGTGGCCTGGAGAAATCCCCAGCTTACCATTGATGTGAATGTCAAGGGAGCTGTGAACCTGCTGGAGGCTCTGCGCGAGCTGTTCTATAAACCGCGCGTCGTCCTTGTGGGCAGCGGTGAGGAATACGGACATATCCGTCCGGAGGATACGCCCATAGCCGAAGGGACCCTTCTGGATCCCGGAAACATATATGCAGCTACAAAGGCCTGTCAGAACATGCTGGGCAGGATCTATGCGGAAGCATACGATCTGGAGCTCGTCATGGTGCGGGCCTTTAATCATATCGGGCCGGGGCAGTCGCCTATCTTTGTGGTGAGCGATTTCTGCAAACAGGTGACGGATATCGAAAAGGGCCTTAAGGAACCCGTGATGTATGTGGGTAATCTTTCCGCCCGGCGTGATTTTACTGATGTGCGGGACGTAGTGCGGGCATACGCACTGCTGGCAGAAAAAGGAAAAGCCGGCGAGACCTACAACGTGGGCAGCGGGCATGCCGTGGAGATACGTCAGATCCTGGATACCATCATATCCCGTTCCGACGTACAGATCCGTGTGGAAACGGATCCGGCCAAGATCCGGCCGGTGGATGTTCCCGTTATCGAGGCGGATATCCGCAAGCTGTCGGAGGCTACCGGCTGGGCGCCCGCGATCCCGCTGGAGCAGACCATAGATGAGATACTTACGGATTGGAGGCAGAAGGGATGAGTACGGAAAAACTCTTTGACGGAGAAGGGATCACCAGTTCGGAACGCTACTTTTATACGCCTTCGGCCTTTGCCAGAAAACACCTCTGCTATGTACAGGAGCTGGGCAGCCTTAAGAGCTTAAAGCCCCATGCCTCCGTGCGGGAGAATCTGGAATCCTTTTTATTCTTTGTAGTACGTGCCGGCTCCGGCTGTGTGCGTTACGAAGGGAAAGAGATCGAACTGAAGAGCGGAGACGCGGTACTTCTGGACTGCCGTGAGCATTACGAACACGAGAGCAGTGTGAACAATCCCTGGGAGCTTTCCTGGGTTCACTTTGACGGGGCCAGGGCCGAGGCGGTCTATGGGCTCTTTAAGAAGGAGAACGGCGGACAGCCCCGTATCGTGCTGGGACGGCGGGAAGAAGCCGTAAGCCGGCTGCTGGCGCAGCTCATGGAAGGGAAAGGCGAGAACAGCCTGCGTGCCGAACTGAAGGCAGATGCGCTTCTGGCGCAGCTTCTTCTGCTGGTCATGGAGATGGCCGGGGAGAGGCAGGAAGAGACGGATTTCGACGGCCTGCGGGAGGAAGTGAACGCAGGGCTTTCGGAAGCGGATATCACGCTGGAGCATATCCATGAGCGCCTGACACAGCGTTATAAGACGGACTTTTCAAAGATCGACGACGCATTTCGTGCAAAGTACGGGATCTCCATCGACGGATACGCGGCCAACCGCATGCTGAATAAAGCGAAGGAACTCCTTCGCTTTACCATAGAGCCCATCCCCGCCGTAGCTGCCGCTTCCGGCATGAGCGGCGAGGAGGAGCTGCGCAGACTCTTTCAGGAAAATGAACAGATGAGCCCGGAGGATTACAGGAAAAAGTGGGCTCAGTGGATCAAAGGCTGAGAGCGGCTTTCTTTTCGGCCAGCTTTTTGGGACTCCAGCGTGCAACGCGCATCCCGCGGCCCGGGTTTTTGGCTGCAAAGATAAGATGCAGAAGCTGCCGGATATACTCGAGGCTGACCTTAGTGGAAAGCTTGGACTGACCGCTTTCCCGGTCGTGGAAGGCATAGGGAGTCTCCAGGACCTTTTTGACCGGGCACATGGCCAGCACTTCCACCATGATCTTCCAGCCGATGGGGTTCAGTTCCGCACCTTCCAGTAATTCGCGGCGGATCATGAACAGGCCGCTGGTGGGGTCCGAGATGTGCCGCAGGCAGGGCAGCAGGATCTTGCCCATATAGCGGGCCGTGCCGGATACGATCTTGCGGAAGATATCCAGGCCGCCGTCGCTGCCGCCGGGAATGAAACGGCTGGGTATGGCCATATCCGCATGGGCGCACATGGCGGCATACATATCCAGGAGCACCTCGGGGGGATGCTGCAGATCGGCATCCATGCAGGCAACGTAATCACCCTTTGCCAGCTTAAAGCCCAGCACCACGGCAGTAGCCAGACCCTTTTCGTTTTCCCTGTGGTGCAGGCGCACGGTAGGGTCGCTTTCGGCAATGCTTTCGATGCGCTCCGGAGTTTCGTCCGTGGAATCGTCCACGAAGATCACTTCGTGGGGGATGCTGCCCAGGGCCGAATGGATACGGCTCAGCAGGGGCAGGATGTTATCTTTTTCATTATAAGTAGGTACGACGATGGAGATCATAATGCATGCTCCTTTATGTTTTTGGATAAACGCATTGTATCACAGAATCGGAAATTACTCAAACGGAGGTTTATCATTATGAAGATCACGGCATTGATACTGGCAGGAGGTAAGGGAGAACGCTTCTGGCCCCGGAGCAGGAAAAAGAATCCCAAGCAGTTCTTAAGTCTCACGGGGGACGGACGCACCATGATCCAGCAGACCGTGGAGCGCATCCTGCCCATCGTGGAGCCCGGAGATATCTTTGTGGCTACGAATCAGAACTATCGTGCCCTGGTGCGGGAACAGCTGCCGGAGCTGCCCGAGGAAAACATCATCTGTGAGCCCGTGGGGCGCAATACCGCTCCCGGCATCGGCCTGGGGGCCATCCATATCCGGAAGAAATACGAAGATGCCATCATGCTGGTACTGCCCAGCGATCATCAGATCAAATACAAGGGAATGTTCCTGAACGTGCTTCGGGATGCCATCGCCGTGGCGGAGGAGGGAGCCAATCTGGTGACCCTGGGGATCACGCCCACGGCTCCGGAAACGGGCTACGGTTATATCAAGTTCAATCCCGACAGGACCGTAGGCAGTGCCTTTGCGGTGGACCGTTTCGTGGAAAAGCCGGATTCCGCCAAGGCCAAGGAATATATCGAATCCGAAGAATATCTCTGGAACTCCGGCATGTTTGTGTGGAAGGCTTCCACCATACTGCACAGCATCGAAGAGCATCTGCCCGAGATCTACCGGGGCCTGACCCGTATCGAGAGTGCCATCGGCACGGAAGATGAAGAGAGCATCATGAGCGGGGTGTTCGAAAACCTGCCCTCCGAATCCATCGACTACGGTGTACTGGAGAAGGAGGACGATATCTTTGTGCTGCCCGGTACCTTCGGCTGGGACGACGTGGGCAGCTGGCTTTCCGTGGAGCGCATGCGTCCCCTGAACGAGGCGGGGAACACCGTTTCCGGCAACGCCCTGACCGTGGATGTGAAGAACTGCATCATCGAGGGGGAGAAAAAGCTTATCGCCGCCGTGGGCCTCAGGGATCTGGTGATCGTGGATACCGAGGATGCCATCCTGATCTGCAGTAAGGACAGCACGGGGAACATACGTAAGATAGTGGAAAACCTGAAGATCTGCAACAGGGAAGAGTATTTGTAACTATTCAGAACACCGCGAGGGATAGCGAAGCGTTGCCCGAGTTTTACGGCGATTTGTTCATCGGCGAAGCCGATTCTGGATGGACAAATCGCGTCTCTGTTCAGAAACGCAAGGCGGTTCTGAATAGAGACGAGTATTTATAAAAGCTTGCACAGTTCCCGCCGGAGAGGTATAATAAGAGCAGTATGTTTACATAATGTTTTTATTTGCACCTAGGTGCCGGAGGAGATTGTGAGCGATAAAAAGCAGAACGATATGACGGATGATCTGGAGATCATGGACCTGGATCCTACCGGTGTGATACCGGATGTGGAGAAGGCGGTCAAGGAGGAGTCCGTGCCGGAAGCGGCGGAGGAAATACCGCCTTCGGCTCCCGATACCGAAGGGATTGCCGATGCGGATGAAGAAAAGTCCAGGGTGTTTCAGGGTGAGGTGTCGGTAGACACCATGATGCTGACGGATGTCAGCAGCCAGATCGCCCAGGATATGCGGGAGACCAGGGTGCTTCCCGATGTTTCGGAGCTTCCCTTTGATACGGGGATGATGATCGATCTGGACGATACCACGCAGCTGGATCGTCCGGAGCTGGCAGCAGCGGAGACCAAGATGTTCCCGGGAGTAAGCCGTAAGGAAGCTGCGGCGGAAGAACTGCCGGAAGAAGCTGTGGATCTTCCCGCAGACGATATGCCCGTGGAAGAGGCGATAGCGGAAGAGGTGCAGCCGGAGGAAACGGCTTACGGCACAGAGGATTTCCCGGAAGATATCCCGGAAGTGCCTGAAGAGGAGCTGCAGCCCTATGAAGCGGAAACGGCCCCGGAAGAGTCCGGAGTGCCGGAATATACGGACGCCGAGTATTATCCGGATGATGAAGAGGAACTGACGGATACCGATATCCTCGCCATAGCGGAAGGAAACGTTCAGGACGAGGAATATGAAGATGAGGGCCCGGATCCCTTCGATTCCGAGAGCTTTATCGATATCAATGAAAAGCCGAAGAAACCCTCGGCCCGGCAGCGTCACCGGAAGAAGGTCAGGGAGCGGCGGAAGAAAGCCGCGGGTTTCCTGCGTGTCCTGGAGATCGCCTGTGTGCTGGGACTGGTACTGCTGGGGCTGGGATTCTTCCTGAAAAAGAAGCCCGTACAGGTGAAAACACCTTATATGTACGAGGTGGGAAAGAGTATAAGCAGCATCGGACTTTCCGGCCGGAGCGGCCTGCTGGCCATGGCTGAGGTCTCGGGGCGTCAGGTACAGACTACGGATGAACCCGACCCCGAGCCTGAACCCGAGGAAGAAGAGGAAGAGGGCGAGAAGCAGCAGGTTAAGATCAGCTTCACTTCCGTGGAGCAGGATGTAAAGATCAAATTTACCGATCCGGAAAGCGGAAAGCTGGTGAGTGGTGTGGAATTTGATGTGCTGCTTACCCTGGATGAAGCAAACAAGATCCGCTTAAAGGATGACGATAAGGACGGCATCATTTACAAAAAGGAACTGAAGGGCGGGAAATATACGGTGTCCCTGGCCGAGAATAAGGGCTTTGATTTCCTTTCGGTTCCCACATCGGTAAACATCCGTGACAAGATCGCCTACGAAAAGGTGGATGTCAAGGACGAGATCAAGAAAGAGACCGAGATCAATCCCCAGGTAGAGGATACAGGAGGGAACGGCGGACAGGAGGAGGCTCCGGAGGAGCCGACGGTCCAGGATACGGTGGAGTGGGTTGAATCCGGCAAGACTCCGAAGGACGGTTCCGACGGATACAAGGCCGTAGCCAGGGAAGAAGTGGCGGAGCCCGCCTATGCCCGTGCGAACCCCGGTGATGTTCAGCTTGAAATGCGGGCGGCTGTCCGTCCCGTACCCCGGCCCATCACCATTTTCCGGGAGGATGAGCAGGAGGATCCCTCACCTACACCTACCCCTACTCCCGTACCCGAGGAAGATCCGACGCCGACGCCCACACCGGAGGCCGAACCTACGGCAGCAGAGCCTACACCTACCACGGCGGAGGCAACACCCACGGCAGAGGCTACCCCTGCTCCGGATCCTGCAAAACCCGATCCCAAGAGCGATACCACTACCAAGCTGAAGGATAAAAACGGAAACCAGCTGTACGTAAAGGAAGGGGATAAATACCGGGAAGCGGTATTTGCCGATTATTACAAGCAGACGGAGTTCTATATCACCACCGAAGTGGAGTATATCTACACCGGCTGGCAGACCATCAACGGCAATACTTATTACTTTGATAAAAACGGGGTACCCGTTACCGGAGACCAGATCATCCGCGGCATCAGCTATCACTTTACGGAAGAGGGGATACTGGCCCAGAATAACGGAGAAGGCGTTCTCGGCATTGATGTTTCGAAGTGGAACGGTGCCATTGACTGGACGGCTGTGAAGAATGCCGGCGTGAACTTTGTGATCATCCGCTGCGGTTACCGCGGATCGTCTACCGGAGTGCTGGTGGAGGATCCGACCTTCAAGACCAATGTTCAGGGGGCACGGGCCGCGGGGCTGAAGGTAGGCCTGTATTTCTTCACCCAGGCCACAAACGAGGTGGAAGCGGTAGAAGAAGCCTCCATGTGCTTAAGCCTGGCCTCCGGTTACGAGATCAGCTATCCCGTGTTCATCGATACGGAGTTTACCAGCGGGAAGAACGGCCGTGCCGACAAGCTGGACAAAGCCACCCGTACCGCAGTGTGCAAAGCATTCTGCGAGACCATACGCAACGGAGGCCTGAGTGCTGGGGTATATTCCTCCAAATCATGGCTGGGTCCCATGGTGGACGTGGGTGCCCTGGGCGGCTACCGGATCTGGCTGGCACATTACACGAGTCAGACCGACTATGCCGGGCATTACGACCTCTGGCAGTATTCCTCCAAGGGAAGCATCCCGGGGATCAAGGGCGCGGTGGACCTGAATCTCAGTTATCTGGGTTATTAAAGGAAGGAGCTTAATATGAGAACATATCTGGTGACCGGCGGGGCCGGCTTTATCGGATCCAATTACATTCATTACATGTTTGAGAAATACGGGGACGAGATCCGCATCATCAATGTAGATGTGCTGACTTATGCGGGAAATCCCGAAAATCTCAAGGAAGTCGAAGGCCGCGATAATTATACCTTCGTGAAGGCCGATATCTGCGATACCGAAGCCATCAGCAGGATCTTTGCGGAAAACGACATCGACCGTGTGGTGCATTTTGCGGCGGAATCCCATGTGGACCGCAGCATCAAGGATCCCGGGGTGTTCGTAAAGACCAATGTCCTGGGTACCGCCAATATGCTGAACTGTGCCCGGGCCGCCTGGGAAAAGCCGGACGGGACTTATCCGGAAGGGAAGCGCTTCCTGCATGTGTCCACCGATGAGGTTTACGGCTCCCTGCCGGAGGGGGACGGTTATTTCTACGAAACCACCCCTTACGCACCCCATTCGCCTTATTCCGCCAGCAAAGCGGGTTCCGACATGCTGGTGCGGGCCTATATGGATACTTACAAGTTCCCGGCCAATATCACCAACTGCTCGAATAACTACGGGCCTTATCAGTTCCCGGAGAAGCTGATCCCGCTGATGATCAACAATGCCCTTTCCGGAAAGAAGCTGCCGGTATACGGGGACGGAAAGAATGTCCGCGACTGGCTTTATGTGCGTGACCATGCCAAGGCCATCGATATGGTGCAGGAGAAGGGCGAACTCTTCGAAACCTATAATGTGGGCGGCCATAACGAGAAGCAGAATATCGAGATCGTGCAGCTCATCATCGATACCCTGCTGGAGATCCTCCCGGATTCCGATCCGAGAAAGGCCAATGTGAGCCGGGATCTTATCACCTATGTGGAGGACCGTAAGGGCCATGACCGCCGTTATGCAATTGCGCCGGATAAGATCCGCGCGGCCGTGGGCTGGGAGCCCGAGACCTGCTTTAAGGACGGTATACGTCTTACCATCGAATGGTATCTCGCCCACGAAGACTGGATGAAGAACGTTACCAGCGGCGATTACCAGAAGTATTACGATTCCATGTATAAGGTATAAAGGAGAAAGTATGAAGGGTATCATCCTCGCCGGTGGATCCGGTACAAGACTTTACCCGCTTACCAAGGCGGTTTCCAAACAGATCATGCCGGTCTATGACAAGCCCATGATATACTATCCGCTTTCCATCCTGATGCTGGCGGGGATACGGGAGATACTGATCATCTCCACCCCCAGGGATCTGCCGGTGTTTAAGGAGCTTTTCGGTGACGGCAGCCAGCTGGGCATAGAGTTTTCCTATGCCGTACAGGAAACTCCCCGGGGCCTGGCCGATGCCTTTATCATCGGTGAGGAGTTCATCGGCAGCGACAGTGTGGCGCTGATCCTGGGAGACAATATCTTCTACGGACAGAGCTTTTCGAAGCTTCTGCGCACCGTGGCTTCCAGAGAGAGCGGAGCCACCATCTTCGGTTATTATGTGCGCGATCCCAGAGAATACGGGGTAGTGGAGTTCAATGAAGATGGGATAGCCATCTCCATTGAGGAAAAACCCGAGCATCCCAAGAGTAATTATGCGGTGCCCGGCCTGTATTTCTATGACAATCAGGTGGTGGAGATCGCGAAGAACGTGAAACCCTCCGCCCGGGGCGAGATCGAGATCACCAGCGTGAACAATGCCTAT
Source organism: Lachnospiraceae bacterium (assembly GCA_017552715.1). Taxonomy (GTDB): domain Bacteria; phylum Bacillota; class Clostridia; order Lachnospirales; family Lachnospiraceae; genus NK4A136. The sequence continues at coordinate 50,570 of JAFZOW010000061.1, read as the reverse complement.
CTGGAGATGGGGCAGCTTCACGTGGAGACCCTGGGCCGCGGCTTTGCCTGGCTGGATACGGGCAGCCACGATATGCTGCTGGATGCCGCCGACTTTGTTGCGGCATTTCAGAAACGTCAGGGGCTTTATATCTCCTGCATCGAAGAGATCGCCTTTAAGAGAGGCTTTATCGACCGTGAGCAGCTCTTAAAGCTTGCGGAGCCGCTGATGAAAACAGCTTACGGACAGTACCTGAAGGAAGTGGCGGACGGCCTGTAAGAATGGAAAGGCGTGTACGAAACCTGGCGATCCTGGCAGCGGTATCCGTGCTCTTTCTGATGCTGTTGCTGGTGGGCTATGCCAATAAGCAGGGAAAGAAAAAAACGCCTGCGCCGACGGGAACAGGCGAAACAAGCGTTGCCGATCCCTACAGGGCTTTTCTGAACGATCCGCATTTTTTTGACGGGGATGAGGAAATTGTTGAAGCCCCGACGACGACAGTTGCGGAAGAGAAGCCCAGGCTCAATATGCTGCTGGGCAGTGTGGCCAGGGATATACGGGTCAGCGTGGTTGACGCGGAGGGCCGCCCGGTACGGGGAAAGGCTTTTTATGTGCAGGTGGATCCTCTGGGAGAGTACAAGGATCTGGATCAGGACGGTCAGATCTACATCCCGGATGTGGAGCCCGGCGAGTACTTTGTAAAGCTTAAGCGTGTGGAGGGCTATGAATGCCCGACGGATCCCATGCCGGTAAGCGTTAAGGCAGAGCTGGAGTTTAAGCCCATCGGTGATATAGCTGTTTATATCCGCAGCGAGGAGGAAGTGGATCCCGCAGCGGAGGATCTGCGCCAGTCTTCCGCCGCACAGGATGCGGATGAGACGGAGCAGAGCGGAAAACGCACGGATGAAGGGACGGTCTTGGGGATCGATGTTTCCTCGGCCCAGATGGAGATCGACTGGCAGGCCGTGAAAGCCGACGGGGTTGAATTTGTGATCCTGCGCTGCGGCTACCGCGGCTGTTCCCAGGGTTATCTGGTGGAGGACCGCTGCTTTAAGTCCAATATCGAAGGGGCAAAAAAAGCCGGACTGGGTGTGGGCGTATACTTTTTCAGCCAGGCCACCAATCCCACCGAGGCGGTGGAGGAAGCTTCCGCGGCCCTGGAGCTGTGCAGGGGCTATAAGCTGGAATACCCTGTCTTTATCGCCGTAGAGGGAGCCGAGGGCAAAGGCCGGGCCGATGCCATGGATCCCAGAGAGCGTACCGATGTGGTGAAAGCCTTCTGCGAGACCGTGGAAAGTGCGGGCCTGAATGCCGGTGTGTATGCCGGCCGTGTCTGGTTTAATGAAAAACTGATCGACGGAGAACTGACGGATTATGTGCACTGGCTGGCGGAGTACCGGGACAAGCCTCTTTATACCGGGAACTACAGTCTGTGGCAGTACAGCTCGAGAGGAAGCGTAAAGGGCGTCCTCAGCCGGGTGAATATGAATATCCTTCGGGATGTGGGGAGGTAGAAAGAAAAATGGGACAGATCACGGTAGAGACATGTGAGATCGAAGGACTGAAGGTGGTGACACCCAAGCTCTTCGGGGATGAACGCGGATATTTTATGGAGACCTACCAGTACGAGGATTTCAAGGCCGCAGGCATTGACTGCGTTTTCGTACAGGACAACCAGTCCTCCTCCACCCGTGGAGTGCTGCGGGGACTGCATTTCCAGATCAAGCATCCCCAGGCCAAGCTGGTGCGTGTGGTGCGCGGCGAAGTCTTTGACGTGGCGGTGGATCTGAGAGAAGGCTCGGAAACCTTCGGAAAATGGTTCGGTGTTGTGCTCTCAGCGGAGAACAGGAAACAGTTTTTTGTGCCCAAGGGCTTTGCCCACGGTTTTCTGGTGCTCTCCGGTTATGCGGAGTTCTGCTATAAGTGCACGGATTATTATCACCCCGGTGATGAGGGCGGCCTGCGCTGGGACGATCCCGATCTGGCCATCGAGTGGCCTATACCCGAAGGGATGGAATTAAATATCATTGAACGGGACCGGAACTGGGGAGGCATAAAGGAATACCGCGGATGAAAGGCAAAAAGGGACTCGTCTGGACCCTGGCGAAGAACGATTTCAAGACCCGCTATGCCGGATCCTATCTGGGCATCGTATGGGCACTGGTGCAGCCCCTGGTAACGGTGGCGCTGTACTATTTTGTTTTTGAGCTGGTCTTTGATACCCGTTCCCAGCGTCTTGCCGAAGGTATAGATGTACAATATGTGCTGTGGCTCACGGCGGGGCTGGTACCCTGGTTCTATTTCAGTGAAGGGATGATGCAGGGCATGCAGGCCTTCCTTCAGTACAGCTACCTGGTCAAAAAAGTGGTCTTCGAGATCGGGCTGCTGCCGAGGGTAAAGCTGGCAGCCTGCGCTTTCGTGCATGTCTTCTTCATGCTGGTACTGGTGGTGATGTACTTCTGTTACGGCTACAGGCCGTCTCTCAGTATTCTGCAGCTGCCCTATTACAGCTTATGCCTGTTCTGCCTGCTGCTTGGCCTTTCCTATATCACGGCCAGTGTGGTGATCTTTTTCCGGGATCTGCAGCAGATCGTGAACATCCTTCTGCAGATCGGGATGTGGGCAACCCCCATCCTCTGGGACCTGAGCTTTTTGAAAGGGAAGTGGGAAGGCCTGCGTATCGTATTCAAGCTGAATCCCCTTTATTATGTGGTGAACGGTTACCGTGAGTCCCTTTTTTTCGGAGGATGGTTCTGGCAGCAGGGATGGATCAATATCTATTTCTGGGCAGTGTGCGCACTGTTCTATTTCCTGGGGCGGCGGATCTATAAGCGCTTAAAGCCCCATTTTGCGGATGTGTTATGAGTAAGGATGTTGTGATCCGCGTTCAGGATCTGTGCAAAGATTATGCGCTCTACGATAAGCCTTCGGACCGGCTGCGGGAGGCGCTGCACCTGACGGGGAAAAAACTGCATAAGGATCATCATGCACTCTCTTCCGTAAGCTTTACGATAGAGCGTGGGGAGACTGTGGGCATCATCGGCACCAACGGCAGCGGAAAGTCCACGATCTTAAAGCTCATCACCGGAGTACTTACCCCCACCGGCGGAGAGCTTGAGGTGAACGGACGCATCTCCGCCCTGCTGGAGCTGGGAGCCGGCTTCAATATGGAGTACAGCGGTATCGAGAACATTTATCTAAACGGTGCCATGACCGGCTTTTCCAGGGAAGAGATCGATCAGCGCCTTTCGGAGATACTGGAATTTGCGGATATAGGGGATTATGTATATCAGCCGGTGAAGACTTATTCTTCCGGCATGTTCGTGCGCCTGGCCTTTGCCCTGGCCATCAATATCGAGCCCGAGATCCTGATCGTGGATGAGGCCCTTTCCGTGGGAGATGTGTTCTTCCAGGCCAAATGCTACCGCAAGTTTGAAGAGTTCCGTGCCCAGGGCCGCACCATACTCTTTGTGAGCCATGACATGTCCAGCATCGCAAAATACTGCGACCGTGTGATCCTTCTGGAAAAGGGAAAGAAGCTGGGGGAGGGGAAGCCCAAGGAAATGCTGGACTTGTACAAACAGGTACTGGTGGGCCAGTACGCCGCCGATGCGGATATCTCCCTGGGAGAGGACCGGAAGCTGCCCGGTGAGAATACGGAGGCTCTGGAATACGGTTCCGGAAAGGCCTGCATCGATAAGGTCTGGGTCACGGATGCCAAAGGTCTTACCACCAATGCCCTGATCAAGGGAGACGAATGCAGCGTTTATATGGAGGTGAGCGCGAAGGAGGATCTGCCGGCGCCCATCTTTGCCCTGAGCTTTAAGGATGTAAAAGGGACCGAGATCTCGGGCACCAACACCATGTTTGAGAAAGCTTTCCTGCGGGATATGAAAGCCGGAGAGAAGCTTCAGATCCGCTTTACCCAGCGTATGGACCTGCAGGGCGGGGAATACCTGCTCTCCTTCGGCCTGACCGGCTATGAGGGGGATGAGTTCACGGTCTACCACCGTCTTTACGATGCCCTGCACATCACGGTCATCAGCGACAAGAATACCGTGGGATATTTCGACATGAATTCCCGCATCGAGATAAAGGAGCCCGGATGAGTACGGAGCAGAGCAGACGCATAGGAAAGGTTCTTCTGGATCTGTCGAAATACGGCGGCAGTGACCTTTATTGCGACGGTGCCGTGGAAGACGAGATCCTGGAGATCGTAAAGACCACTGCTGCCTCGGATTATCCCCGGGCCATAAAAGAGCACCTGTCCTGGCCGGTGCTCTATCATCTCTCCGATATAAGAGAGAATATCGTGGAGTGGATCCCCATAAAGCCCGGCAGCCGCATCCTGGAAGTGGGAGCAGGCTGCGGAGCCATCAGTGGAGTGCTTTCGAGAAAGGCGGGAACGGCCGGACGTCTGGACTGCGTGGAGCTTTCCGAAAAGCGCAGTCTCATCAATGCATATCGTCACAGGGATGCGGAGAATATCTGTATCCATGTGGGAAATTTTGAAGATATCGAACCTGCCATGCCGGCGGATTATGATGCCATCTTCCTGATCGGGGTCTTTGAATATGCGGCGGCCTATATCCATGATGAGGATCCCTACGGAAGCTTTCTCCGCATCATCAAAAAACATGTCAGGCCCGGCGGCAGCATCATCATTGCCATTGAAAACCGCCTCGGCATGAAATATTTCGGCGGCGCCAGGGAGGATCATCTCGGGGATTATTTCTCCGGCATCGAGGACTATCCTTCCGGCGGCGTGGTACGTACCTTCTCCAGGCCGGCCCTGGAGCGGCTGCTGGCTGCGGAGGGGCTTACGGATCACCATTTCTACTATCCCTATCCGGATTACAAATTCATGCAGTACCTGTATTCCGACCGCCGTCTGCCCAGGGAAGGGGAGCTTTCGGTCAATCATCTGAAGCTGGACCGGGACCGTATGGAGCTCTTTGACGAGCAGCTTGCCTACGATTCCATGATACGGGACGGCCTGTATCCGCTTTTTTCCAATTCCTATCTGCTGATCTGCGGGCCCGAGCCGGAGCTGGTCTATTCCAAATACTCCAATGACCGTGCCGCTGCCTATGTGCTGCGTACCGATATCGAAGAGGACGAAAAGGGTGTACGCCGGGTATATAAGCGCCCCATGGGAGAAGAGGCAAAGGAGCACGTTTCGGGGATAAGCCGGAGGGAAGAGGGCTTAAGAAAGCGCTACGAAGGTACGGGGCTTTCCGTCTGTCCCTGCGAAAAAGAAGGGGATGCACTGCGCTTTCCTTTTCTGGAAGGCCCTACCATGGAAGAGGAACTGGAGCGTGTATTAAAGAGTGATGACAGAGAGGGTGCCCTATCCCTGCTCCGAACTTACAGGGATTTTGTATATCATAAGGCGGAAGAAGGCCCGGACAACCCGGATGTGCAGTTTTCCAATCTGATACTCTGCGACGGGACCTGGCAGCTCATCGATTACGAGTGGGCGAAGGAGGAAGCCGGGGATCCGGAAAAGAACCTGATCCGCGGGCTCTATCTTTTCAGGGAATATAACGCATCGGGAAAGAAGCTTACGGAGGAGCTCTTATCGGAGGCTTATCCGGAGCTTTCCCTGCATTTCGATATCGATGCCCTCCGGGCTACGGAGCGTGCTTTCCAGAAGAGCGTTACCGGAACGCGGCCGGCTCTCGGAGAATGGAATGAGCTTCTGGCCCACGCGGCACATAAACCCCAGGAAGAGAGGACGGCTCCGCCGGCAGCGGCTGCGGAAACAGAGGAAAGCTCCGCGCCGGAGCGGCACGGCCTGAAGGCGGTCCTGCAGGGAGCCCTTCATGCTTCTGCACTGCGGAGTTACGAGACGGAGCTTCAGCGGCAGAAGGAACCCTACACTAAGCCTGCGGGAGGCGGTATGGTGCTGAGCGAGAGCCGTCAGGTTTCGAAGACCCTGCTGATCCCCTATGACAGTGCCTGTGCGGAAATGCTGGATACGAAGGCGGACTTCCTGATCTTTGCCGACAGGGGAGGCGCCCTGGCTTCCGGAGCCGTGCGGGGCATGGAACATTATTTTTCGGAGCATGAAGACTGTCTCTGGCTCTACACGGATGAAGATCTTTGTGATGAGGAATGCGTCTTATGCTTCCCCTATTATAAACCCGACTGGTCGCCGGAAACATTCCTGAGTTCCTTTTATATCGGCTCTCTGGTGGCTGTCCGGAGCGGCCCGGCTGGAGCGGCCCTGGCCGGCATGAAAGAGGACTGCGCTTCCCTTAAAGGTCTGCCATTCCTTTACGCCCTCTGCCTGCAGCTTGCCGAGGCGGAGCCGCCGGCACATATAAGGGAAGTGCTCTATCATAAGAGTGTAAAAAAAGCGGAGCTTAAGAGCCTGGAGGGCATGCTCCTCAGCGATGCCCCGGGAGGGGGGGAGGAGTTCATCCCCTTAAAGGAGAGTTTTCTTTCCAGGAAGAAGATCGGCGGCCGTTTTGTCACGGACGGGGACGGTACGGCTTATCCGCTCTACGATCTGCCCAAGGGACGCGTAAGCATCCTGATCCTTTCCAAGGACCAGCCGGAGCTTCTGCGTAACTGTGTTTCTTCGATCCGGGAAAAATCAAGCTTTAAGGATTACGAGATCCTGGTGGCGGATAACGGCAGCTGTGAGGCAAAACGAAAACAGTACGAGGCTCTGGCCCGGGAATATGATCTGCGATATCTGTACGAAAAAGCGGACTTTAATTTTTCTGCGCTCTGTAACCGTATAGCCGGAGAGGCCTACGGATCCTGGTTCCTGTTCTTAAATGACGATACGGAGCTGCTGACGGGTGACTGGCTGGAGCGTATGCTGGGACAGGCTGCCCAGCCGGGGATAGGCGCTGTAGGCGCAAAGCTGTATTATCCCGGCGGCGGCAGGGACTACGGCTACCGCATCCAGCATTGCGGTATTCAAAAGCCTTTTGATGCACCGAGGCACCGCCTGGCCGGAGTGGATGATACGCAGCCCTGCGACCGGGGCAGGAACCGGGGAGTGAGGAATGTGCTGGGAGTCACGGGGGCCTGCCTGCTGATCTCCAGGAAAGTATTTACAGAGATCGGTGGCTTCTGCGAGGAACTGCCGGTGGCCTATAACGATGCGGATCTGTGCATGCGCCTGAATGCGGAGGGCCTTCGCTGTGTGCTGCGTAACGACGTGCGCCTGATCCACCATGAATCCGCCAGCCGCGGTGACGATACAAAGGATGAGGAAAAGAAGCAGAGGCTGTATGCCGAACTGGATAAGCTGAATGCACGAAATCCTCTTTACGCATACAGTGATCCCTGGGATCATGAGGCCCTGAGCAGTGAAAGTGCCCTGTACCGTCCGGCATTCACGGGAGAGGACCGGCTGCTGCCCTTATGTACGCGGCCGGAGAGTGCTGCGGAGAAGAGCTTTGAACCCGTGAACGAGGCCCTGATCATTTCCTGGGAACGCCCCCGCAGGGATCCCCGGGACGGAAGCCTTCGCATCAGTCTCCATGTGCATGTGCGGGGCTGGGATAATGCGGATTACCGTTTTTCCCTGTATCTGAAAGGCCCGGGGGGAGCTTACCGTCTGCCGGCATTCAGGCGTTACCGTCCGGATGTGGAGGCGGCCTACGACGAACAGCTGCATGTGGAGCTGTCGGGTCTGGCTGTCCGTCTCGCCGCAGATGCCCTGCCTGCCGGAGACTATGAGCTGTGGGTGGAGGCAAAGAGCCGCATATCCAGACAGGTTCTTTATCGACGGGCAGAAACACTTCTGCATATAGGAGGAAAATGAGCAGACGGGATATAAAGGCCGGAGCCGGATATGAAGAGGAACTCTACCGCCAGACCCATCCCTATGAACAGTGGATACCGGAGCATGAGCCCGGCGGTACGGAGGGCATGGAGCTTCCGGAAAGCGTAGCCCTGCTGCCCATGGAGGAAGGCCTGCCGGAAAAGCTTCCGGAGGCGGAATATCTGGTCTTTCATAAGGCGGGCAGCGTGGCCGTTCCTGCAATGAAGGAACTGGCCGATATTTTTATGTCCCGCCCTTCCGTGCATATCATCTACGGAGATGAGGATGTATTGCGGGGAGACAGCCGCAGCGACCCCTGGTTCAAGCCGGACTGGTCGCCGGAAAGCCATGCTTCCCTGCCTTATTTCGGCGGACTGATCGCCCTCAGGAAGAAAGCTCTGGAAGAAAGACCGGAGCTTCTTTCGGAGAAGAAGGATATTGAAGAACTGACGGAGGAACTGCTTAAGAGCGGGGCGGAAGTTTTCCATATGGACCGCATCCTTTTCCATGCCGGGGAGCCGCCGCAGGATAAAGAGGTCCGTCATCCGCTTGGAACTTTTCCCGGAGGGAAGGAAGTAACGGTATCGGTGATCATCCCTTCAAAGGATCATCCCGAACTGCTGGAGCGTGTCCTCGGCAGCCTCAAAAGACTTACCGATTATCCTTCCTGCGAAATCCTGGTGGTGGATAACGGTTCGGGAGAGGATAAACGGCAGCAGATCGAGGAACTGCGCCGGAAATACCTTTTCGACTATATCTATGAAAAAGAGGATTTCAATTTCTCGCGTATGTGCAACCGCGGAGCCCGGGCGGCCCGGGGCGGGGTGCTGCTCTTCTTAAACGATGATATCGAGATCATCCGGCCCGACTGGATGAGGATCCTGGCGGCCACCGCCATGCAGGAATACGCCGGTGCCGTAGGCGCCAAGCTTTACTACCCTTACGGGGAGGGAGAAACACCGCGGATACAGCATGCCGGAATCAGCAATATAGCCCTCGGTCCCGTGCATAAGCTGGGAGGGCTTCCGGACGACCGCTCCTATTATCACGGAATCAACCTTGCCGACCGGAATGTACTGGCAGTAACGGCTGCCTGCATGGCCATAGAGAAGGAACGTTTTTTTGCTGTGGGGGGCTTTGACGAAACGCTTGCGGTGGCTTACAATGATGTGGAGCTCTGCTTTTCGCTTTACGAAAAGGGCTATAGGAATATACAGCGCAACGATGCGGTCCTGATCCATCATGAGTCGGCCAGCCGCGGGGAGGACAGCTCTCCGGAAAGAAAAGCGCGGCAGCAGCGGGAGTGGATAAGTCTGTATACGAAGCATAAAGAGCTGTATGCAAGGGATCCTTATTACAGTCCCCATCTGGTACAGGAGCGTCTGGATGTGGAGTATCATGTGAACGCCCCCTGCGAATACGAGAAGCGGGGAAAGGAGTCCGTGATCGGCGGGCCGGAGCCTTTCAGGAAAAAGCCCGCGGGAAAGCTTGCAAAAAAACTGCGTCTGGCTTCCAATATCCTTGCGCATACCGACGGGGCGAGGCGGCTCCTGTATTTTGACGAAGACGGAGTAATGAAGGCCCAGTGGGTCATTGAAGGCTGGGCGGCACCGGAACGTGAGAGTGCCGGAGCCTGCGTTACGGAGCTCATCCTGAAAAGGGAAGACGGGGAAGCTTACCGTGTGAGCACCTTCCGCAAATACAGGCCTGATGTGGCAGCCATCCTGCCCCGTCAGAAAGAAGGAGAACTGAGCGGATTTGTGGCACGTCTCCCCGAAGGTGCCGTTCCCGACGGAAGATACCGGGCGGAACTGCTGATAAGCCGGGGAAGAAATAAACAGGTACTGCGGTGCGGAGTAAGCATAAGCTTTGAGAGCGGATATGCGCCGCGTCTGGAGGAAGAACAAAACGGATGACGAAGGAAGAACTGGAAAAAGAACTGGAAGAGACAAGATATCAGAACCTGGTGCTGGCTACCAGGCTTTCCGAGGCGCAGGCTCTTGCGGAAGAGAAGCAGAGGCAGATCGACCGCATTAAGAACAGCACACCCTGGAAGCTGTCCAAGCCTTTGCGGGTCTGCATGCACTGGAGTAAACGCCAGTTCAGCCGCATTTCCAATCTGGGAGGCCCCAGAGGGATAGCCCGGAAACTGAAGAGCAAGCAGATCGAACTGAAAGCCCGTGCCCAGCACGGTACCGCCAGCTTCCCGAACGAGGAGGAAGCAAAGAAGCAGAGGGAAAGGAAGTTTTCGAAGGATATCACCATATCCATCCTTGTCCCGCTCTATAACACGCCCATCGATTTTCTTAAGGATACCATAGGGGCGGTCCGGGCCCAGACCTACGAAAAGTGGGAACTCTGCCTGGCAGACGGTTCTGACGCCGAGCATGCTTATGTGGGGGAATACTGCCTGGAGCAGGCAAAAGGGGATCCCCGCATAAAATATAAAAAGCTTGAGAAGAATGAGGGGATCTCGGGCAATACCAATGTATGTCTCGGCATGGCCGGTGGCGAATACATCGGACTCTACGATCATGACGACATCCTGCATCCCTCTGCTCTGTATTACTACATGGAAGCCATCTGTGAGCAGGATGCGGATTATATCTACTGCGACGAGACCACCTTCCACGGAAAGAGCGTGGATAATATGATCACCCTGCATTTCAAGCCGGATTTCTCGCCGGACAATCTGCGGGCCAATAATTACATCTGCCATTTTTCCGTTTTCAAGCGCAGCCTTTTAGACGGTACCGAGCTCTTTCGGACAAAGTTCGACGGCAGCCAGGACCACGACATGATCCTGCGGCTGACGGCGGCGGCGAAGAATATCGTTCACATCCCCCGCATACTTTATTACTGGCGTTCGCATAAGGGCAGCGTGGCGGCGGATATCAGCGCCAAGGAGTATGCCATCGAGGCAGCCAAAGGGGCGGTGGCGGAGCATCTGCGCAGCCTGGGATACGAGAACTTCCGCATTGAATCCACCAGGGCCTTCGAGACCATCTTCCGCATCCATTATCCGCTGGAGCGGAGCGCAAAGGTTTCGATCCTTATCCCCAACTGCGAGCAGAAGGACGTGCTGAAGCGCTGCATCGATTCCATACTGGAAAAGACCACCTGGCCGGAGTACGAGATCCTTGTTATCGAGAACAACAGCCGCAGTGCCGAGATCTTTGCCTATTATGAGGAACTGAAGCAGCATCCGAAGATCCGTGTCCTCACTTATAAGGGAGAGTTCAATTATTCCAAGGTGAATAACTTTGGGGCGAAGGAAGCGGAGGGCGATTATCTGCTGCTGCTCAATAACGATACGGAAGTGATCACCTTAAACTGGCTGGAGGAGCTTCTGATGTATGCCGAGCGCAAGGACGTGGGAGCTGTAGGAGCAAAGCTCTACTATCCGGACAAGAGCATACAGCATGCGGGCATCGTTCTTGGCCTGGGAGCACACCGTACCGCAGGACACAGCCACTATAAGGTGAATTACGAAAACCTCGGTTATATGGGACGGCTCTGCTATGCCCAGGATGTATCGGCAGTGACCGGAGCCTGCCTGATGGTGGAAAAGAAGCTGTATGAAGAACTGGGAGGGCTGGACGAAGATTTCCGCGTGGCCCTCAATGATGTGGATTTCTGCTTAAGGCTCAGGGAAAGGGGGCTGCTCAATATCTGGACACCCTTCTGCGAGCTTTATCATTACGAGTCCGCTTCCCGGGGCAGCGATCTGTCCGGTGAGAAGGCGGAGCGTTATGAAAAAGAATGTGCCCGTTTCCGTGAGAAATGGAAGGAAGTGCTGGCTAAAGGGGATCCCTATTACAATGTTAATTTTTCCCTTGACCGCAGTGACTACAGCTTAAAGATCCGGGAAGAGGAGGAGAGCGGCAAATGAAATGGTTTCGCTTTACTATTCAGACAACTACGGAAGCGGAGGATATCCTGGTCAGCGATATGTACGATATCGGCCTGGAAGGAGCACAGATCGAGGATAAACTGCCTCTGACGCCTCTGGACCGGGAGCGTATGTTCGTGGACATTCCCCCCGAACCCCAGGAGGATGACGGCGTGGCTTATGTCAGCTTTTTCCTGGAAGAGCCGGAAGATGCTGAAGAAGCGGAAGAGCTGAAGAACTCCACCATGGAAAAGATCCGCACACAGCTGGCCGAGACCGCGGAGTACTGTGATATAGGCAGCGGAGAGCTGACTTTTTCCGAGACCGAGGATCTGGACTGGATCAACAACTGGAAACAGTATTTCCACAGTTTTTCCATCGATGATATACTGGTCCTTCCTTCCTGGGAGGAAGGTAGCGTACCCGAAGGGCACACGGGTCCGGTTCTTCATATCGATCCGGGAACGGCTTTCGGTACCGGCATGCACGAGACGACCCAGCTCTGCATACGGCAGCTTCGGAAGTTCGTAAATGCCGACACCCGCCTTCTGGATGTGGGAACGGGCAGCGGGATCCTGGGGATCCTTGCCCTGATGTTCGGTGCGGCGGAAGTGACGGCTACGGATCTGGATCCCTGCGCTGTGCCCGCGGTGGAAGACAACTGCAATAAAAACGGTATCGATACGGCAAAGTTTTCCCTTATCATCGGCAATATCATCGATGACCCCGCCGTGCAGGAAAAAGTGGGTGAGGGTTATGACATCGCCGTGGCAAACATCCTTGCGGAGGTGCTGATCCCCCTGATGCCGGAGCTGTATAAGCATGTGAAGGCGGGAGGATATGTGATCACCAGCGGCATCATCGAAGGCCGGGAGACGGCTGTGGCTGCGGCCATGGAGCAGGCCGGTTTTGAAGTGACGGATACGCAGGCACAGGGCGAGTGGCGCTGCGTGGTGGGGAAAAAGCCGTGAACCATTTTTTTGTCGAAGCTTCGCAGATACAGGGGAAGCAGGTCCGCATCCTCGGGGAGGATGTGAAGCATATACGTAACGTGCTGCGGATGAAGCCTGGGGAGGAGCTTTCCGTAAGCAACGGCATCGATGATAAGGAATACCGCTGCGGCATCGTAAGCATCTCCGAAGACGAAGTGCTCTGCGAACTGCGATTCGTAAAGGAAGCGGGGGTGGAGCTGCCCTTGCGCCTCCGTCTTTTCCAGGGACTGCCCAAGTCCGATAAAATGGACCTGATCGTGCAGAAGGCCGTGGAACTGGGGGCGGCGGAGATCATACCCGTGGCCTGCGAACGCTGCGTGGTGCAGCTGGATAAAGGAAAATACGAAAAGAAAAGGGAACGCTGGCAGAACATCGCCCGCTCGGCGGCGGAACAGAGCCGGCGTGCATATATCCCGCAGCTGGGGGACTGTCTTTCCATGAAGGAAGCCGTCGCGGCAGCAGCGGAGGACGAACTGGCCCTGATCCCCTACGAGATGGAAGAGGGGATGAGCGGCCTGGCCGGTGCCATGCAAAAGATACGGGAGCTGGCCCTTTCGAAAGCGGGAGCGTCGGTCTCGGTCTTTATCGGACCGGAGGGCGGCTTTGCGGAGAGCGAAGTGGCGGCGGCCCGGGAAGCGGGGATCGTGCCCGTATCCCTCGGACGCAGGATACTGCGTACCGAAACGGCGGGCTTCTGTCTGCTTTCGCATATCATGCTCATGCTGGAAAGTGAGGTTGGATAATGTCGATCTATATGGATAATGCGGCTACCACGGCCTGTCTGCCGGAGGTGGCGGAACGTATGAAGGAGATACTCTGTGAGGATTACGGTAATCCCTCCAGTGCGCATCACCTGGGAGTAGTGGCTGAGGGACACGTACGGAAAGCAAAGGAAAGCCTTGCGGGGCTGATGCGCTGCAATCCCGGAGAGATCTGCTTTACCTCCGGAGGAACGGAGAGCGACAATCTGGCACTGCTGGGAGCAGCCCGGGCCAACCGGCGCCGGGGGACTCACATCATCAGTACCCAGATCGAGCATCCCGCGGTATACCGTACGCTGGAGACCCTTTCCGCCGAAGGCTTTGACCTGACCATACTTCCCGTGGACAGGGAAGGGATAGTGCGCATGGATATGCTGGAACAGGCGGTCTCGGAGGATACCATACTTGTTTCCGTGATGCATACAAATAACGAAGTCGGTTCCCGTCAGCCCATTGAGGCCATCGGCGGGCTCCTTAAGCGGAAATACCCGAAGGTGCTCTTTCATGTGGATGCGGTGCAGGCCTTCGGTAAAGAGGCGATACGTCCGAAGGAGGCGGGGATCGATCTGCTGAGTGTGAGTGCCCACAAATTCCACGGCCCGAAGGGCGTGGGAATGCTCTATATCTCCGAGCAGGCAAAGCTGCTTCCCATGATCTACGGCGGAGGTCAGCAGTCCGGCCTGCGTTCCGGAACCGAAAACGTGCCCGGCATCGCAGGTATGGCCCTGGCGGCAGAGCTGGCCCTGGCAGAGGCACCGAAGGAATGGGAGAGGGTTTCGAAGCTGCGGAGCCTTTTCGCGGAAGGGCTTGAAAAGCTTGAAAATGTACAGATCAACGGCGGGGATACCAGTCCCTATGTGCTGAGTGCATCCTTCGGCGGCGTCCGTGCGGAAGTATTACTGCACGCCCTGGAGGAAAAAGAGATCTTCGTTTCGGCGGGAAGTGCCTGTGCTACCCATAAACCGGAACCTTCACGTACCCTTCAGGCCATGGGGCTTTCGAAGGAGATGCTGGAAGGAACACTTCGTTTTTCCTTCTCCCGCTTTACCACGGAGGAGGAGGTCAGAGAAACCCTGTCGGCTCTGGAGGAACTGCTCCCGGAGCTGCGTCGCTTCAGCAGGAGGTAAGATGCTCCCTTTTAAGACCAGTATCACCATCTTTATCGTTGAATTTCTCTGTTCCGTTATGCTGCAGGCTTTTTATGCCGTGTCGAAATACGGTATCGAGCGGGCTTTTCTCGTAGGCCTGGGGCTTCTGCCCGTGCTCCTGGTCTTCCTTTTATCCTACAGCATAAGTAATGAGGGAGTAGTGGTCCGCTGCCTTGCGGTGGCCGGTATCTCTTCGATCTACTACATGAGCTATGCGACCCATACTCAGGGCATGCTGGTATTCATGCTGCTGGCAACGGCCACCACCATCGCTCTTTTCCTCATGCTCCGGGTACTGCTGGAGTATTTTGTCATCACCTTCGCGATCCTCATCCTCATGGGGATCTTCCAGCCGGATGTTATCACGGTCTTTTTCGAGATGAGCCAGTATGTGACTTATATCACCATGTATGCTTTCGCCGGCGTGGCCATGATCTTTATCACCTACAGCGTTGAAAAGTATAAACGTGAGATGGAGGAAAAGAACGAGCTGGCCCAGGAAGCTCTGGAAGCCAAGGGTAATTTTCTGGCGAATATGAGCCACGAGATCCGCACGCCCATGAACGCCATCTACGGTATGGCGGAGCTGCTGGAAAAGCAGGATTTTGCACCGGAAGAAAAAGAGTATGTGGCAGTGATAAAACGTTCTTCCGAGAATCTTCTTTCCATCATCAACGAGATACTGGATTTTTCCAAAGTGGATTCCGGACGTATCGAGATCAGCGAGGAACCTTATGATATGAACGAGCTGCTGCAGGATGTGGTGACCATCATCGAGATCCGCATGCAGGACAAGCATATCCGTCTGCAGCTGGAGATCGATCCCAATCTGCCCCGGGGGCTGATCGGAGACGAGACCAGGGTGCGGCAGATCCTCATCAACCTACTGAACAATGCGGTCAAGTTCACCAATGAAGGCAGCGTGACTCTGGAGATCCACTGGGAGGACGAGAGCGCGATCTACAATATGGACTGCGGACGGCTGACCATAGCCGTGCGGGATACGGGTATCGGTATCTCGCAGGAGAATATCCGTAAGCTCTTTACAGCCTTCGGACAGATCGATACACGTAAGAACCGGAACGTGGAAGGTACCGGTCTGGGACTGGCCATCTGCAAGGGTATCACCGATGCCATGGGAGGCGAGATCACCGTAAGCTCCGAAGAAGGCTACGGTTCGGTGTTCACCGTGGTACTGCGCCAGAAGATCCATGACGCCACACCCTGTAATTTTACGGCGGACCGTATGGAGGATCCCCACCCCAAAAAAGCCTTCGCCCCGGATTTTGCCGCACCTAAGGCCCGGGTACTCATCGTGGACGACAATACAGTGAACCGGCAGGTGGCTCAGCAGCTCATGAAGCTCTTTGCCGTGGATGCCGAGGCGGTATCCAGCGGTCCGGAGGCCATCGAGCTCATCCGGGATAAAAAAGAAAGATACGACCTGATCTTCATGGATCATATGATGCCTTTCATGGACGGTGTGGAAGCCACGGGAGTGATACGGGATCTGCCGGAGGATTATGCGCGCTATGTTCCCATAGTCGCCATTTCCGCCAATGCGATCCAGGGGGTGGAGCAGCAGTTTCTGGATGCGGGCATGAACGACTACATCTCCAAGCCTATAAGAGTGGAACAGCTGGCTATCATTTTGAAGCGCTGGCTGCCGAGAAAGCGTATCCTTTCTACCGACGGTATCGATGTGACGGCGGGCATACGCAACTGCGCCGGGGATATCTCTTCTTACTATGAGCTGCTGCGCACCTATGCCCATTCGGATCTTTCCGGGGAACTGCAGCGGTACTTTGATGAGGAGGATCTGCCCAATTACACGGTATGTGCCCACTCCATCAAAGGGGCCAGCCGTTCCGTCGGGGCATTGCAGCTGGCCGACAGGGCCCAGGAGCTGGAGGAAGCCGGTAAACGCGGAGATATCAGTTTTATATGGGATCACCATGACGATGTCCTGAGTGAATATCAGAGCCTGATCGAGCATCTGTCCGAGGACATCGCGATCAATGATGAGAATTGAAAAAGGCAGGCTTTTGTGGTAAAATAAGGTATTGGGGGTGATGATATGTTCCGGATAGCGATCTGTGATGACGAAGCAACCGCATTGAAGCTGAACACCATGCTCACGGAAAAGATCCTCAAGGAGGAGAAGATTCCCTATGAGCTGGTAGCCTTTGATGACATACAGACCATGACGGATGCCCTGATGCGGCCCGGTCAGCCTTATGATCTGCTGATCACCGACATTCTGGCTCACGGGCTTAACGGTATCGAGGCGGCAGAACGTCTCCGGGGCATAGGAGAGAAGCTGGACATCATCTTCATCTCCTCCACCGCGGACTTTGCCCTGGAGGGATACAAGGTTGAAGCCCTGCGTTACATGAAAAAACCGGTGGACCCGGAGCAGCTCAAGGAAGCCATACTCATCAGCTATCGCAAGACGGCTCAGAAGGAAGGGCTTTCCTTAAACTGTGAAGGCAAGCTGTACAGTATACGTTACGAAGAGATCATATATGCCGAGAGTCAGGCAAGAGATATCGAACTGACGCTGAAGGACCGTAAACTGGTGACGCATATGAAGATATCGGATCTGGAGAAACTCCTGCCGGATATGTTCTTCCGCTGTCATCGTTCTTATATCGTGAATCTGCTGGAGGTGGAAACCATCGAGCGTTACCAGGCCACCATGAAGAATGAGGAATTCATCCCCATCAGCCAGCAGCTGTATTCCGAGATGAAGAACCGGATGTTTCAGTGCCAGACCAGGAGAGAAAAATGAAACTTACGGCTTTTCTGATCAAATACGCCGAGATCGCCATCAAAGGAAAAAACCGTCCCCTTTTTGAAGAGGCTCTGCTGAAGGAGATACGCAGAGCCCTTAAACGGGTGGAGGGTTCTTTTCATGTATACCGTACCCAGGGGCGTATGCACGTGGATACGGAAGGGGATTTCGATTACAACGGTGCCGTGGAGGCACTGAAGCACGTTTTCGGCATCACCTCTTTTCATCCAGTGCTGGTGCTGGAGGATGAAGGCTTTGAGCAGCTCAAGGAGAGCGTGCGGGAATATATGGCGGAAACCTATCCGGAAGGGAATATCAGCTTTAAAGTGAATGCCCGCCGGGCGCGGAAGAATTATCCCGTGGAATCCATGGAGATCAACGCACGCATGGGTGAGGCTCTGCTGAACGCTTTTCCCTCCATGCATGTGGATGTGAAGCAGCCCGATGTGATGCTGCACATCGAGGTCCGCGAAAAGATATATGTTTATTCCGTAGATATCCCCGGTGCGGGCGGGATGCCCGTGGGGACAGGCGGAAAGGCCATGCTGCTGCTATCCGGCGGTATCGATTCCCCGGTGGCGGGATACATGATCGCAAAACGGGGTGTGGCGCTGAATGCCGTGTATTTTCATGCACCGCCCTACACCTCCGAACGTGCCCGTCAGAAGGTGGAGGATCTGGCAAAGCTGGTATCCGCTTATGCCGGGGAAGTATGGCTGCACGTGGTGAACTTCACCGATATACAGAAATACATATATGAGAAATGTCCCCATGATGAGCTGACCATCATCATGCGCCGTTATATGATGCGCATCGCGGAACGCATCGCTCTGGACTGCGGCTGTCTGGCCCTGATCACGGGAGAATCCATCGGGCAGGTTGCATCCCAGACGACCCAGAGCCTTCTTGTCACCAATGAGGTGGTGGAGGAGCTGCCGGTATTCCGCCCGCTGATCGGCTTTGACAAGCAGGATATCGTGGAGCTGTCCAAATCCATAGGCACCTACGATACTTCCATCCTGCCTTATGAGGATTGCTGCACCATCTGGGTGGCGAAGCACCCGGTGACCAAACCTTCGCCCAAGATCATTCGCAAGCATGAAGAGCATCTGAAGGAAGGGATAGACGAGCTCTTTGAGAAAGCCGTGAGCGGCCGGGATGTGGTGAAGCTGGGATAGAAAGAAAGGATAAAAAAACGCCTGCGTTCAAGCAGGCGTTCCGTATCGCCAAAGTCTTATCTCACGAAACGATATAGGCTTGCAGCGCCTTCATGATATCGGCTGCCTCTGTTTCATCGGTCACGTGAATATCCAGTTCGATGGGCTTGGAGATATCCAGACTGAAGATACCCATGATGGATTTTGCATCAATGACATAACGACCCGAGATCAGGTCAAAATCGCAGTCAAAACGTGCGATCTCGTTGACAAATGCTTTTACTTTATCGATGGAATCGATGAGGATCTGTGTTGTCTTCATGAACTGTGACTCCTTTCTTTCTTACATACTGATATTATATTAGAGCAAACGGGGAAATAAGTCAATAATGAAAAAACGGGCATCCCTGCATAATCTGGGCTGTAAAGTGAACGCTTATGAGACGGACGTGATGGCGGAACTGCTGTCCTCGGCGGGCTACGAGATCGTACCCTTCGGGGAGCCGGCGGATGTGGTGATCATCAATACCTGCAGCGTTACCAATATCGCCGACCGCAAGAGCCGCCAGATGCTGCACAGGGCAAGAAAACAGAACCCGCAGGCCCTCATTGTGGCTGCCGGCTGTTATGTACAGACCGGAGGGAAGGATCCCGATGCGGATATCTGTCTGGGCAACAACAAAAAGGGAGAGCTGTTACGGGCCCTGGAGGAAAAGCTGGATATCGTGATCGATCTGAAGGAAGGCTGCGGCTATGAGGATATGCAGCTGAGCCGTCCCGCGGAACATACGAGGGCTTTCATCAAGATCCAGGACGGCTGCAACCAGTTCTGCAGCTACTGCATCATCCCCTTTGCCAGAGGAAGGGTGCGGAGCCGCCGTCCTTCGGAGATCCTGGCAGAGGCCCGAAAGATGGCTTCCGCGGGGGTGAAGGAGCTGGTGCTCACCGGTATCCATATCAGCTCCTACGGCTATGATCTGCTCTATCCGGAGAAGAGGCCCATGGCCAATGCTTTTGCCGAAGAAGAGCTGCTCAAGCTGCTTTCGGAGCTGGACGCCATCCCGGGGATCGAACGCCTGCGCTTAAGCTCCCTGGAACCTCGCATCATCACTCCGGGATTTGCGGAAGGACTTAAGGGGATACCCAGTCTCTGTCCTCATTTTCATCTGTCCCTGCAGAGCGGCAGCGATGCGGTACTCAAACGCATGAACCGGCATTATGACACGGCGGATTATGCCCGGCGGGTGGAGCTGTTGCGTAAAAGCTTTGACGATCCCGCCATCACCACGGATATCATCGTGGGCTTCCCCGGAGAGACGGAGGCTGAATTTAAAGAGAGCCTTGAATTCGCGGAGCGCATGGGCTTTTACGAGATGCATATCTTCAAGTATTCCAGGCGCAGGGGGACCGTGGCGGACAGGCTGCCCGGGCAGCTGAGCGAGGCGCAGAAGGCAGAGCGCAGCGATGCGCTGGAGGAAGTGGAGAAGCGCATGACCGCGGATTACCGGCTCCGCCATATCGGGAAGAGGGGAGAAGTGCTCTGCGAGGAAGAAAAGCTGATAAACGGCACACGTTATATGACGGGCCACACGAGAGAGTATCTGAAGCTGGCCCTTCAGGACAGTGCCGCCCTGCCGGGGGAACTGTGCGAAGTGACCATCGGGGAGGCTCTTTCGGAGGACTTTCTGCGCGGGATTGAATAATTACCTGAGATAAGTTATAATATACGGATGCGGAGCGATCCGTGGGTGTCATTTTTATTGATTACTCAGAGGTGAGGAAAAAGTAATGGCTGAGAGTGTAAACAATACGCAGTTCTTCCGGGTTGAGGTGGAACAGGTCGACAGCGTGAAGACCATACTGGAAGAGGTCTACAACGCCCTGTCCGAGAAAGGTTATAATCCCGTGAACCAGATCGTGGGTTATATCATGAGCGGCGATCCCACCTACATCACCAGCTACAAGAATGCCCGCAGCATCATCATGAAGGCGGAGCGCGACGAACTGGTGGAGGAGCTGCTGGCGGAATATATCCGCAGCAACAACTGGATCACCGAAGAAGATACGGAAGAATAAGTATGGATCGGATCATGGGACTGGACTACGGCGACAAGACCGTAGGAGTGGCGCTGAGCGACCCTCTGGGACTTACGGCCCAGGGGAAGGAGATCGTGCGCCGGGAAAGACCGGCAAAGCTGCGCAGGACCTGCGCACGGCTGGAGGAGCTGATCCTGGAATATGATGTGAAGCGCATCGTGCTGGGACTGCCGAAGAATATGGACGGCAGTGAAGGGGAGCGCGCGGCAAAGACCAGGGAATTCAAGGAAATGCTGGAACGCCGCACGGGGCTGCCCGTAGAGCTGTGGGACGAACGTCTGACCACCGTGGCTGCGGACCGTTATATGGACGAAGCAGGCTTAAAGGGCGATAAAAGAAAGGCAGTGGTGGACGAGATCGCTGCGGTATTCATACTGCAGGGTTATCTGGATTCCATACGGGAGAGTTAGTTTTGGAAAGCATAAAACTTGAGATCGAAGAAGGTAAGACAGCGGAGTTCTACGTACTGGAGGAGACAACGGTAGGCGGCATCGACTATTTCCTGGTGACGGATGCCGAAGAGGGAGAGGGCGAAGCCCTGATCCTCAAAGACCTTTCCGCCCGGGACGAAGAGGAGGCTGTCTTTGAATTTGTGGAGGATGAGGCCGAGCTGAAAGCCGTGGCCGACATCTTCGCGGAGCTTCTGGAAGACACGGAGCTGGTATAGAGTAAGTAAAGGGGTTACGGATTTGAAAAAAAATGTAAAGACAGACACACCGCCCATCAGGATCATTCCCCTGGGCGGATTGGAGCAGATCGGGATAAACATCACTGCTTTTGAAACCGGTGACAGCATCATGGTGGTGGACTGCGGCCTGGGTTTTCCCGAAGATGATATGTACGGCGTGGATCTGGTGATCCCGGATGTGACGTATCTGGAAGAGAATATCGAACGGGTGAAGGGCTTTGTTATCACCCACGGGCACGAGGATCATATCGGTGCCCTGCCCTACATCCTGCGGAAGGTGAATGTACCGGTCTATGCAACAAAGCTGACCATGGGCATCATCGAGCACAAGCTGGAAGAGCACGGAATGCTGGAGAGCACCACAAGAAAGGTGGTGACCTTCGGTTCCACCATCACCCTGGGGGACTTCCACGTGGAGTTCATCCGCACCAACCACAGCATCTCGGATGCAGCGGCTCTGGCCATACATACGGCCCAGGGCATACTGGTACACACCGGGGATTTCAAGGTAGATTACACGCCGATCTACGGCGACGCCATCGACCTGCAGCGCTTCGGCGAGCTGGGTAAGAAGGGCGTGATGGTGCTGATGTGCGATTCCACCAACGCGGAACGGGCGGGCTTTACACCCTCCGAAAGTACCGTGGGAGAAGCCTTCAACACGATCTTTGAAAATAACCGCAACAAGCGGCTGATCATAGCGACCTTTGCTTCCAATGTGGACCGGGTGCAGCAGATCATCAATACGGCGTGCCGCTACGGCCGGAAATGCGTGATCGAAGGCCGCAGCATGGTGAACGTCATCAAGACCGCAACGGAGCTGGAATATCTTCAGGTTCCCGAGCATACGCTGATCGAGCTGGATGAACTGCGCAATTATCCGGAGGAACAGACGGTGATCATCACCACCGGCAGTCAGGGAGAACGCCTGGCAGCCCTGTCCCGCATGGCGGCCGGCACACATAAGAAGATCGTCCTGGGACCGAAGGATGCGGTGGTCTTTTCCTCCCATCCCATTCCCGGAAACGAAAAGGCCGTGACCCGCATCGTTAACGAGATCTTCCATAAGGGAGCGGACGTGGTCTTCCAGGATGCGCATGTATCCGGCCATGCCTGTCAGGAAGAGATCAAACTGATCTATGCCCTGACCCGCCCGAAATTCGCCCTGCCGGTGCACGGCGAATACAAGCACTTAAAGGCACAGGCCAAGATCGCCCAGCAGATGGGGGTGGAGAAGGAGAACATCTTCATCGTCCAGAGCGGCGATGTGCTGGAGTTGAAGGACGAACAGCTTAAAAAGACCGGCCATGTGAACAGCGGAGTGGTCTTTGTGGACGGCCTTGGCGTGGGAGATGTGGGAAATGTGGTGCTGCGTGACCGCCAGCGTCTTGCGGACGACGGCATCATGCTCATCACCTTTGCACTGGACGGAGAGAACCGTATCGTCGCCGGGCCCGAGATCGTGACCCGGGGCTTTGTATATGTGAAAGAAGCGGATGAACTGCTGGAAGACATCCACATGCTGGTGGACGATACCGTGATGGAGCATTTCGAACGGAACAATACCGGCGGACGCTCAAAGCTTAAGAACAGCATTAAGGAAGCAGTGAGTGATTTTGTCTGGGAAAAGACACAGCGGCGGCCCATGGTGCTGCCCGTGATCCTGGATATCACCTGAGGAGGGCAAGATGACAGAGATCGATAATGAACTCTTCACACTGATCGAAGCGGTAAAGCATTCGAATACCTTTAAGGAATACGACCGCTGCCGCATCGCCTTAAAGAGCGATCCGGAGCTGAAAGCCAGAGTGGATAAATACCGCGAGGAGAATTACCTGCTGCAGACCTCGGAGGATGACGGGACCCTGCAGGACCGTATCGAGGCTTTTGCCAGGGATAATATGGAACTTTCGGAAATGCCCCGTGTGCGGGCCTTTCTGGATGCGGAGCTGGCGCTCTGCCGCATGCTGCAGGAGATCACTGACCGTGTGGTGCGCGCAATAGATTTTGAGTAAGGAGCGGAAAGGATTTGAGTCCGAGAAAGATAGCATGGGCCATAATCAAGACGATATTCGGCGTGGTGATCGCAGCGGCGATCATGATGCTGGTGTATCGTTTTGCCCTTCAGGCATATGATTTCGGGTACCGTATCTTTGCGGAGGAGCCCGTGAGCCCCGAACCCGGCCTGACCATGTCGGTGGCCATCGTGGAAGGGAAGAGTCCCCTTGAAGTGGGGCAGATCCTTGAAGAGAAGGGGCTGATCCGCAATGCCTATCTGTTTTATCTGCAGGAGATGTTCTCCTCCTATCATAAGGAACTCCAGCCCGGAGTATACGAGCTGAACACTGCCATGACGCCGGAAGAGATGATGGCGGTGATGGCGACCAGTACGGGCAGTGGCTTCGATCTGGAAGAGGAAGAGGGCATGGGGAACAGCGAAAGTTCGGAAGAGGCCAAGGTAGGGACCACGGAAGCACCTGCCGAAGGGAGCGAAGAACCCTCTGCGGAGGATGGCGGGGAAACACCGCAGCCATGAGTAAGGGAAGCGGGCGGAAGCCCGAGCTCCTGATCCCGGCCGGAAGCCTTGAAGTGCTGAAGGTGGCGGTAGATTACGGAGGAGATGCAGTTTATATCGGAGGGGAAGCCTTCAGCCTTCGTGCAAAGGCAAAGAACTTCTCTGCGGAAGAAATGGCGGAGGGCATAGCCTATGCTCACGCCCACGGAGTAAGGCTTTATGTGACGGCCAATATCCTGGCCCACGAAGCGGATCTGGAAGAAGCAGCAGCCTATTTTGAAGAATTGAAAGCTCTCGGGCCGGATGCCCTGATCATTGCGGACGCCGGGCTTTTTGCCATGGCGCGCAGCATCTGCCCCGACATTCCTGTCCATATCTCAACCCAGGCTTCAGTAAGCAACAGTCTTGCCGCTTCCTTCTGGTTTGATATGGGAGCATCCCGTGTGGTGCTGGCAAGGGAGCTTTCCCTCAGGGAGATCGCGAAGATACGGGAGGCGATCCCGCCGGAGACCGAGATCGAATGCTTCGTTCACGGAGCCATGTGCATTTCCTATTCGGGACGCTGCCTGCTCTCGGCAGCCCTTACGGGCCGGGAGGCAAATCACGGTGCCTGCACGCATCCCTGCCGCTGGAAATATCATGTTATGGAGGAGACCCGCCCGGGAGCTTATTTCCCCGTGGAGGAAAACGAGCGGGGGACTTATGTCTTCAACTCCAAAGACCTGTGCATGATCGATCATATACCGGAGCTGGTGGAAGCCGGCATCGACAGTTTCAAGATCGAAGGCCGGATGAAGACGGCACTTTACGTGGCCATGGTAGCCAGAGCCTACCGCAGGGCCATCGACCTGTGTTTTGCCTCGGAGGAAGAGTACAGGGCAGCCGTTCCGGAGCTTTTGCAGGAGGTATGCAAAGCCACTTTCCGTCCCTATTCCACCGGCTTTTATTTCGGAAAGCCCGATACGGAGGGACAGAATTACGAGGACCTGCCTTACATCACAGGTTACACCTATCTGGGCTGCGTGGAAAGCCTGGATGAAAAAGGAATGGCCCGCATCACACAGAAGAATAAGTTTTCGGTGGGAGACGGGATCGAGATCATGAAAAAAGACGGACGTGACATTCCGGTACAGGTGCTGGCCATGTACAATGCGGAGGGCGAGGCTGTAGAAAGCTGCCCTCATGCATCGGAGGAGATATGGCTGCAATTAAGCGAAGTGCCGGAATGCGGAGATATCCTGCGTGTGCAGGGAGGCCGGGAAGGATAAAGGAAGGACTATGGAAGAAAAGATAAGGGAGAATACGGAACTGAAAGAAAACAAGATGGGCGTCATGCCCATGAACCGTCTGCTCATCGGCATGGCATTTCCCATGATCTGCTCCATGCTGGTGCAGGCCTTTTACAATATCGTGGACAGCTTCTTTGTGGCCAGGATCGTGGATGAAGGGGCTGAGGCTTCCTCGGCGGGTACTGCGGCACTTTCCGCCCTGGGTATGGCTTTTCCTTTTCAGACTCTGGTGATCGCCGTTGCGGCAGGTACAGGCGTGGGTATGAACGCCGTGCTTTCCAAGGCCCTGGGGGAGAAGGATCAGGAAACGGTACGGAAGGCCGCAAATAACGGCGTCTTCCTTTCCATCTGCAGTTTCATCTTTTTCTTCGTACTGGGGGGCCTGTTTGCGCCTCTGCTCATTGCTTCCCAGAAGGGAGAAGGGCTTACCCTGCAGTATGGGACCCAGTATCTCCGTATTGTGTGCATGGGTTCCGTGGGCGTGTATATGCAGTTCATTTTCGAACGCCTGCTGCAGTCCACGGGAAAGACGGTCTACAGCATGATCACCCAGTTGGCCGGTGCCATCATCAATATCATCCTGGATCCCATCCTGATCTTCGGCTACTTCGGTTTCCCTGAACTTAAGGTGGCCGGTGCGGCCATCGCCACCATCGTTGGCCAGATCGTTGCCGCCTGCGTGGCATTTATCCTGAATAAGAAGTTTAACGAAGAGGTACAGCTGAGCTTTAAGGGCTTTAAGCCGGATGGGGCAATGATACGCCGCATCTATTCGGTGGGCCTGCCCTCCATCATCATGCAGTCCATCGGCTCCCTGATGACCTTCTGCATGAACCGCATCCTGGGCGGCCTGAACGAAGCCTGTGTGGCAGTATTCACCGTGTATTTCAAGCTGCAGAGCCTCTTCTTCATGCCCCTCTTCGGCATGAACAACGGTGTGATCCCCATCCTGGCCTACAATTTCGGTGCCAGAAAGAGGAAGCGCATGATGCAGGTGATCCGTCTGGCCATGTTCTACGCCTTTTGCTTTATGGCGGTGGGCTTTGCCCTTTTTGAGCTGATCCCGGAACAGCTGCTCCGTCTCTTTGATACGGGGGATGACAGCCTTATCGTTTACGGCGTTCCGGCCCTGCGCACCATTGCCTGGCATTATATGCTGGCCTGGTTCTGCATCATTGCCGGCACCACCTTCCAGGCCCTGGGTAACGGGGTATACAGCCTGATCGTTTCCGTGGCGCGCCAGCTGGTGGTGCTGATCCCTGTGGCCTATATCCTTGCAAAGCTGGGCGGTACCGCCCTGATCTGGTGGTGCTTCCCCATTGCCGAGCTCATGAGCCTGCTGGTGAGCACCTTCTTCCTGATCCGCATCTACCGGCAGGTTATCGCTCCGATACCGGAATGAGGCCGCAAATAAGGGATTATAAAAAAGTACTTGCATTATTCCTGAAACTGTAGTATACTTTCATTCGCTGGTGTACCAGCGATTGAACATAGCGCTATCGCCAAATGGTAAGGCAACGGACTCTGACTCCGTCATTTTCCAGGTTCGAATCCTGGTAGCGCTGCTGAAGACCTCAGTAAAATTCTGAGGTTTTTTCATTCTTTGTATAGATACGGAGTTCTCATTGTCGTATGCCATATAATTTGATATTAAGTATTGAAATTACCGAGGTAGTTATATATAATATGTTTAACAGAGTTGCCCGGAGCCATAAGGCATTGGGGACCAGCTGGGGCAATTGCCTCAGCTTTTTACATTTATGGAGATTATGACAGTATGACATTAAAAAAGCCAATCAGTTTTTCGGAACAGGTGCAAATGCTGCTTTCTCATGGAATTGCTATAAAGGATGAAAGAAAAGTTGAGCAGATATTAGAGAGTATCAATTATTATCGCCTTACGGGTTATACGCTTCAATTTCGCAAAGATCCTGATGATAGCGACTGCGTGGAAGGTACAACTTTTGAACAGATTTTGCAGGTATATCAGTTTGATGCTGAATTGCGTGATATAATGCGGAAATATCTCGAAACGGTAGAAGTATACTACAAAACGCAGATTGCATGTTTATTTTCGATAAAAAAATGTGGAGACCCTCCTTATGATCAGCATTATGATGAGAAAAACTACTACAACAAGAAGGGCTTTCGAGAAGTGTGCGAAAACTTTATGAAAGAAAAAAACTATTATAGGGATAGTCTTATAGTAAAACATCATAAGGAAAAATATGAAGGGAAAATGCCCTTATGGGTGATCGTAGAATTATTATCTTTTTCCAATGTATCAAAGTTGTATAACTGTATGTATTTCTCTGATAAAGAAGCGATTGCAGAAGCAGTAGGAGTTAGCAGGGATACTTTGGCTAATCATCTCCATTGTTTATCTGTTCTTCGTAACAAGTGTGCTCACGGTGCAAGACTCTATAATACTACGTTTAATCCGCCGGCGCATCTCACAAAGCAGTTTTTGCAAAAAAATCCATCAGTAAGGAATGATACTCTATTTGCCTATATTCTAATCTTGTTAAAACGTCTTCCAGATCAGGAAAGCAGAGAAGAGTTTTGTGAGAAAGTGGAATGCATTGTTGAAAAATATAGAGATTTTATATGTATGGATTTGATAGGATTTCCTGAGGATTATAAAAGAATTATCAAGAATAATTTGTGACGGATAGAAACGCTGGGAGAATCAAAAAATCTCTGCAGGGAAGCTCCTTTTCTTTTATAGTCAATCTTTCAGAAAGTCGTATCAAATATCGTCAGGTTTTCTTTTGCATCAGAAAGATCCGTCAGGAAACGTTCCTGAAGTCTATCAGCTTCCGTCTTTTCTTCAAGCCATTCCCGATAGCGTATCTTGACTTCAAGCTTATGCTCTTCTCTTCTTTGCTCGGCACGTTCCATATCTGACGAATGCCGATGAATGCCATCTGCCGCATTTCTGGCCGCAATATTCTTTCCCGGATGCATAACCTGATCTATAAAGGCCTGACTACGTACCTGTGCAACCCCCTCCTTTGAACACGTAACAGCTGCGCAGGCGCTTCCACGGTATGGAATGCCCTCCGATCCAGGCATCTGTCCGACGCCATCAATGGAGCGATTAGCCTCTGCAAGAGAAAAGATACTACCAGTGATGTGGTTTGTAACATTTTTGCCGCTCGTATATTTCAACGTATATCCCTTGGATCCCTGCAGTTCACTGTCCATTAAACCAAAAACCTTTGCACGATAGGAAGGAACCATAGCCAATTTATTCATTTGAGTTTGATCGATATACAGATAATACGTACCGGCTACAGGATTTTTCGGTTCCCGATCAGTAAGTTTATACAGGGGGAAATATTCCTTGATCATGCCCTTCAGATCTTCCACACTGATCTCTTTGTCCTGTCCCTTAACTGCAAAATCTGACTGATAGAACTTTACAGCCTGACGTTTATAAGACTGAAAGCCTTCCGACATATCCTCGAGATAATTGTATACTTTCTTAGGATCCCACTCCGGATGAGGAACTGCCTTCTGTACTGTTTTCTGTTCGTAGCTTGCACTGATTTGGATGCTATACTCACTTTGTATCATCATGCTCATTTTTGATCCTTCCTTTCCGGCCCTGAACATGAAACCGTAACATGTGTTCCGCTCTGTTGCGCTGGCTCACCAGATTCTATCGCTATTATACTTTTCGGCTTATTTGTAGAAAATAACAGATACTTGTATTGAAAAGGAACTGAAATGTACTGAATTATTCTGCCAAATTTTCCTTATTATGCAGGAGAATACGAAGTTCAACCTCACTATCATGCCGGACAAACTCCATATCTCCGTGATAGGACAAAGCAATACGACGGATCAGCTTTAAACCTAGACCATGACCTTCCCCGGATTTTGTACTGATCGGCAGACCATCTTCATCTAATACAAGTTCCGCTCCGTTGAAACTGTTTCTGATCACGATCGTAAAGAATTGTTCCCGGTTGCTTGATGTAATACTGATCCATTTATGATCGCCGGAGGCTCCGCAGATAGCATTGTCCAATGCATTGTTCAGAAGTACGCTCAGATCAAACGCGTCCAATTTAGGCTGTTGCGTATATTCAAAATCACATCCAAATCCGATACCCTTTTGAACGGCCGCATCCCGTTTTGCTGTCAGAACGACATCGATCACTGGATCCCCGCAGCGAATGCCATCAATGGTGTCTGAATACTCTTCTTTCAGTCGTACCATATACTCTTTGGCTTCGATAATGCTCCCCTGATCAGATAAACGTTCCATCGTCATCAGATGATTGGAAATATCATGTCGAAGAGTTCGTATCTGGTCATACAAGCTCCTTGTCTGCTCTATCGTCTGCCGCATACCGGATAGCTCTTTTTTCAACGCTTCGTTCTGGGCATTTTCGTTCCGCTCTTTTCGGACCTGTTCATACAGAAAAGCTACCAGAAGAATGGCCGAATAACTGCAGATATAAAAAAGAAAGCGCCCAAAGTTCGGGGGGATATTCTCCTTTATAAAACCTTCTTCCAATCCCTGATTATAGATCCGGATATATTCCTTGAATATTGCAGCCTCAAAAAGCGGTGCTATCGCAGGGATCAAAAGGAGTAGAAATTCCCATATACTCAGTTCATCCAATCGTTTATAGATCTTCGTGAATAGTCTTACCATCAGATATAGTATGAATATGTGCAAGATCAGCGAAAGGATCTGTCCCAATATGAATTCTAAAAGTATCGTATCAACATCCGAGGAAGGCGGAATATTCATATTCAGGTCAAGCCACAAAGAAAAGAATCCCCACTCGGCAAGAATCGTATTGCTCAGATATCGTAATGATAAAAACAAAACACATAGGAAAGCTTTTTGTAATGGCTTTTCCCGTTCTGTAAAGTACATCAGCAAAAACGCAGCAAGCATTACAAAAAAGTAGACATATACACCGCCACTCTCTGTTATCAGATAAAGAATGGTACCGCCGATCGCTACTAAAGAACCGCTTAAGACGATCGTATACTTATTGCGAAGATAATGTCTGAGCATTACAGAAAAACAGAATCCCATAAGCAGCATTGCAAGGATAAGTTCTGTATTCTGCACGATATCAAATACCATTCGATACCATTCCAGGCTTTTATTCATAACTTCTTTCCTTTGGATGTTTTTTCTGCAGTATACTGCAGAAAACGTTTTACAAAACGCGGATAATTAGCTTTAGAAATATTGACATACCCTTTTTTCAGAGTAATGCCGTCAGCCTCATATCTGACCACGTAATTCAGATTGATCAAAAATGCCCGATGAACACGAAAGAAATCACCACCCAGCATCCCCTCCAGATCAGAGATCTTTCCGTAATATTCTACGCAATCATTCCTTCGATGAAGGATCACTTTTCGTCCCATCGCCTCTGCGTAGATAATATCCGAGATGAATACTTTTTCATGGATTCCCTTGTAATGGATCACCATACTGGGGGGCTCTTCTGTGTAGTCCGGGCATGTCCCCCGAATCTTGCGCAAGGCACGAAGCAGTGTCTTTTTCAGATCCTCTTTAGAAATGGGTTTTCTAAGGTATTGAAGAGGTTCTGTATCAAATGCTTTCCAGACATATTTTTCTTCGCCGGAAATATAGATAATTACTGTATTCTTTTCTTTTTCCCGGATCTTTTGTGCCAGTTCAAGACCGTTCATCCCGGGCATTTCAATATCAAGAAAAAGGATATCCGTATCCATTTCACTGCGAAACATACTATTTCCGTCGGGATACAATGTGATCTCAGCATCCGGTATGATATCTGTAATATCCTTTTTAAGGATTTCCCTTATTCTTTTGTCATCATCGCAAACAGCTATCCTCATTTAATGCTCCCGGAATAATTAATCAGCCCCATCTTTATATTTTCGGCTATTCGGACTGAACACTCAAGAGATAATGTAATGAAACGCCCTTTTTTTGTATTGAAATGCAGGCATATTTATTTATGTAATCAACCGCCCCTCAAATGTAGCGAATTATTCTTGATTCAGTACAAATAGCTTCTTTATAATAAAAATGTAAAGTTCTTCTGTTCAAACAGAATAATATACGGGATGGATCCTGTTTACGATCAGAGTGTTCTTATGCGGAAAGGAGGCTGCTATGAACTCTGTTTCAAATTCATCATATTCAACAAACATAGTATTTTCAACTTATAGCGGAACGGATGCAAAGATGCGGGCAACTGCATCCTCCAGGAAAAGCATGTCCGGAAAGAAAAAAAAGAAACTGAATTACAGTTTTAAGCAGATATCCGCACGCGTTCAACAAGCGAAAACGGCGTCGGATGCCTTTTTGGCGTATGTCAGTACACTTTATAAAGTCGTGGAACTTAAAAAGAAATGTACGCAGGAAGATTATGATGCAGCAGAGGCTTCTATTGCATTGGCACATGCCGAAGCAATCTTATTAGTTGCCCGAAAAAAGAAGGAACATCTTAAGGATGAGGAACGAGCAGAACAGCATGTTGAAAACGAAAAGATCGATGAAACGTCCGATGCTGAGCTTAATATGGAATCGAGTGAAGAGTATGAGGAAGAATTGTCAGATATCACAGAAGAAATGAATTCTTTCACACAGGAAGAAATGGATAAAATGCTTAGGAATCTTGAAGAAGAACTGCGTTTTGAAGAAGAGATGAGTGATTTCTGCGAATTGCTTGATCCCTCTCTTTCGGAAGATGATATAGAAGAAATAAAGAAAAAACACCGGGCTCGTGAGATGATGGAGATCGCGCGTGCCGATATGAAATATCTTAAAGCAATGTTTGAAAAATATGAGCATGATAGGAACAGCCAGTCAGAGATTAAAAACACTTTTGATACCGGAGTGAACGACCTTACTTACACCGTCTCTGCAGATATGATAACAGCAGATGGAATGTCCGGCATGTGCGTAGACATATCAATTTAGAGCAATATAAGACATTACGCTACATTTGAAAGTCTGTTCATTACAAGTCGGTTGATTTTCCCGGGAGATCTTCCGTAATATAACATATAAGGGATAAGGATATCCCGGTCACATATAGTTTTGCACATTTTCAAGGAGGAAAGACAATGGCAAACATCAATGGAATCAATTCCGGTATTGACTATTCTGTCTTCTTCGGAGGTTCTTCCACAGCATCTTCTGACGGAGTCGATCTGACATCCTACATGTCGATCAAGAACGGTAGTTACCGAAAACTTCTGAAAAACTATTATAGTAGCCAGAAGCAGGAAGCAAAATCTTCTGTCGGGGATTCGGGGAGCAAATTGACTAAGATTCGTTCTTCTGCGGATGCCCTACAGAAAAAGGCAGATGCTCTTTCGGCGGAAAAACTGTGGGAAACGGAAAACTCCGTAGACGAAACGAGCGGGAAAACCAAGGAAACTCTCCGCAATCCTGATAAATTGGTAGATGCTGTAAAAGAGTTTGCGGACGCATACAACTCTGCGATCGACGCAGCTTCTTCGTCTGAGACAAAGGCGGTCTTAAGATCCGGCGGATGGCTGGATACGATGACGAGAAAGAACGGTCGTCTTTTAAATGAAGTCGGGATTTCGATCGGATCTGACGGAAAGCTTTCAGTAAATGAAGAAGAACTGAAAAACGCCAACGTAACAACATTAAAAGGCTTGTTCCGAGGATTCGACTCCTATGCATCAAAGGTTTCGACGAAAGCAGCTGGAATCAGTACAGCTGCTGCGGGCAAGGACGGAACCTATAATGCTTCGGGGGCATGGTCTGAAACAGGGAACTCTATAGCAACATCTCAGATCAATTCCATCATTGGAAGCGCAAACGATAATAATTCTACTACCAGCAAGGCCCGGAGTGAAGCTGAGAATAATTTGAAAAGCCTGAAAGAAAAGCGAGATAAGCTAAAAAAGGAAATGAATGAAGCAGTTGGTTATGATGCGCGTCGAAGCTATGAATCGCAGATCAGTAAACTCGATAAAGAGATCAAAGACACGGAAAATAAATTAACATACCTTTGAGGAAAGGAAGGTGGAAATCATGGGAATCAATGGAATCAATGAAAACACATCGGTTTATAATGCAAACTACAATTCTGCGGGAACTTCAAAAACGCAGTCTAAAGAGGAAAGTAATCAAAAGAATTCTGAAGAATTGGCAGCCGTATATGAAAAGAATACTTCTGTAAAACAGGAACAAAAAGCTACCTATAAAGTTGATCAGAAGCAGATCGATCGGCTGAAAGCCGATGCTGAGTCGCACAAGAAACAATTGCAGGATATCGTCGATAAGCTGATCACCAAACAAGGGCAGGCTTTTGATATAGCTAATGGGAAAAACCTGAAAAACCTGTATGCCGGTCTTAAGGTGGACGCTAAAACACGTGCGCAGGCTCAGGCAGATATTTCGGAGGATGGATATTATGGAGTAAAACAGACATCCCAGCGTATCTTTGACTTCGCTATGGCTCTCAGCGGCGGCGATCCGGATAAGATGGAAAAGATGCGAAGCGCTTTTGAAAAGGGATTTAGGCTGGCCACAAAGTCCTGGGGCGACAAATTGCCGGATATCTGCCATCAGACTTATGATGCAGTCCAGTCGCTTTTTGATGACTATAAAAATCAGCAAAATACAGCTGCGGACGAACTTTAATGAGAATTTGAAGTATGTTTTAGAAGTTCCCTCATAGATTTGTCAAATAAAGCTGATTATAGTATAATAATATTAGTTATTGAGTCGGAGGGAACCGGCAATCAGGTATTTGCAAGGAGGCAAAGTATGAATATTTCCATTAATATCCGGGAACAACAAAAGAATGTGACCATGCCGGGGATCACCGGCCCTTCTTCGGCTGCCAAAAAGGAAGGCGAACAGAGAAAAGCACTATTTGCCGGCGATATGAACCTTGCACAGGATCCGATCCGCGAAAGACTTGAAAATGCCCGAAAAAAGGCTTATAAGATCGTTTCCGATGCGTTTGGTGCTGATCAGGACTTTGATCGCCAGATGAATAAGGTTAAAGACTTCGCCCGCGAACAACGTGAAGAAAAGTCTGCCGCTGCTGCAGAAAAGAAAGCCGCCGAGGATACGATCTCTGCCCTGAAAGAAGAATACCATGTTGATCCGGACTCAAAAGAGCAACAGGATCTTGACTGGCTGATGAATTATCGCAAGACAAGTCCGGATGAGCGTTTTGCTGACATTGAACAGATGAAAAAGGATCAGGCACGTGCGGCAGAGATCGAGGCCGGTCTATCTGACTATCAGTCCGCTATGCTGGAAGCGAACGAGCGCTTGGATTATGCTCAGGGGCGGATCGATGATGCAGATGCTGCATTGGTGGCTACGAGACAGGCTCTGACAGATGCCCAGACAGAAAAAAACAAAAGCCATGCTATGGCAGACGCGCAGAAGGAAGCAGATGAGATAATGGATGAGGCCGAACGGGCTGTTGTCGGCATGGTAATGAGTGACGCTAAAGATAAACTGGACGAAAAACTTCGGGAAGAACAGGAGAAAGCCGAAGAGAAAAAAGAAGAAGAGGAAAAGCAAGAAAAAATCGAAGCGCAGCGTGAGGAAAAGAAAGAGATACAGGAAGCACTCACAGAAGGATCGCGTGAAGCTGTACAGGAAGCAAGAGAGCGTCGCCGGCAGCGTGAAGGTAATGATCTCGATCTGACGGATGTGATGGGATCAGATCCTACTGCAATGCTTGAAAAGACCAGTAATGTAAATGCGCAGCTTGATGATCTGAAGAATAAGATGGCGCTTATCGATGCAGATCTTAAGGGATTAAAAGTAGACGAAACCGTATAAGGAGGATAATACTATGGCTATTCAGATAGATGTTAATAATTCATATCAATATGGTCTTTCCTCTGCTCAATCCGCAAAAAAGAGCAAGGATTCGGATACGTTGAAAGAAACACGTGATCGCTATAAAAATGCTGATATTTTTGTAGAAAAAGAAGGCACAGACTATAGCAGCGATAAAGAATTCAGCATCATTCTCTCCAAAGAAGAGAGCAAACTGCTTGCTTCAAAGGATCCTAAAGACAAGAAAGCGCAGGACGCCCTGTACAAGAAGATCGACGAGGCGATAGATCAGGCCAAGAAACTTGGAGAGAAGCTTTCTGATGAGGAAAAATATGCTGATGTACTAAAAATCGGTGTAAAAACAAACGCAGCCGGAATAACACAGTTATTTGCGCAAGGAGACGACTGGGAGTTTACTGCTGCATCAACAGATGATCTGGTCTCTTCTCTGTTAAAAAGAAGTTCACACTCAACTTCGGAGGCATAAACATATGAATGGAATCAGTCCCGTAATGGTAAATAAATCTGACGATTATCTGCAACGGACGCAGGATGTTATAAAAGACAGACTGCATGGCGTGAATAGAGAGGAATCCATTTCTAATGCTCTGGGGGATAATATCGCTGCCACTCTTTCTATATCATCATCCGGGATTGCCCAGGCTGATCGGGCCGAAAGGGAATCGATCATTCAAAACGCAATAGTTCAGCTTGATGGCGGATACAAGAAGTTTAATCTTTCAGATGAGGAATCCTGTATTCTTAAAAGTTTTCGGCTTGAAGAATACTATGACATCCGGGACAAAATGAAGAAAGAAGATCCTGATTCGTATAATAATCTTCTGAAAGCAGAAGAATCTGCTTCACATGATCCGGATCCAAGTGCAACTTTCAAGGTGTACTCAAAGGCATATAATTGGGCCTACGGAGATGTTTTTGACCGGATACATAAAGAAAACCCGGATGTTGATATTTACGTCAGATCATCAGGAACACCGGAAAACCATAACTTTCAAATGAGAAACAACAGAACATCTCTGATCATATCTACAGATGAGATCAAACTGCTCCAGTCAAAGAAAGATGCGGACAAAGAAGCGCAGGAAGCGCTGTGGAACAAAATTATGGGAGGAATTAGTGCCAACTAACTTCAAATTAGGTTGTCGGGCCCTAACGACCGATCGTTTGGGCCTCTCTTTTATAGGTAAATCTATTGGTAAACGGAGGTATGCTCTGCCTCTGCAAATACTGAAAATACAGGCCTTCCCCCCTCTTCTGTCATCGGACTCTGACTCCGTCATTTGCGCGATCTTCGAGCCATGCAGTTGCCGTGCTGGCACGAGCAACTATATGGCGAGAAGCACGACACCGAGCTCGCGAGGTTCCAGGTTCGATCTCCGCTCCGCTTCGGTCGGCGCAAAGCCGACGTCCCCCGGACGTCGTGCGCCCTGGTAGCGCTGCGAAACCTCAGTGGAAACGCTGAGGTTTTTTATTTCATCATTCTTTGTTTAGATACAGAGTTCTCGTTGTCGTATGCCGTATAATATGATATGATAAACATATATATTTTTTTCGTGCGATAAACATAGAGGGAGTTATGATGGAAGGGACAATAGCTTTTGACGATATTGTTAGTATTGTCAGACCATTAGCAGATAAGTATAAGATACAGGAAGTATACCTGTTTGGTTCGTATGCCAGAAATGAGGCCACGCAAGACAGTGATCTGGACTTTCTTGTTGAGGGAGGAGATCAATTCAGACTTACAATGATATTTGCTTTTGCCGAGGAACTCAGAAAAGCACTAAATAAGGATGTGGATGTCTTCGAAATCCATGAAGTGAATCAGAACAGCGATTTCTATAAGAATATTATGAAGGAGAGACTTCTGGTAGCATGAAATTATCTGATGATCAGAGACTCAAAAAGATGTATGAAAACGCAAGTAAACTGAATAAATACATCTTAGAGAAAAAAGTGGTGAAAGAATCTCTGCTGAATGATTATTCACTGCAGTGGCTTGTGACCACACCATTGTATAATATCGGAGAACATGCATATAATATTTCCGATGAATTTAAACAGACGCATCCTGAAATCGAATGGAACATGATAGCCGGATTAAGGCATCGGTTGGTACACGATTACGATGGAACCAACTGGAATATCATTGCAGATGTAGTGCTTGACGAGATTCCAAAACTGATTGAACAAGTAAAGGCGCTTATCGAGCGAAAATAACTCTCATCACTTCGATAATAATACATTGGATTATACATTCGGGCTGGTCGTAAGACCCAGGTCCATCAAAGGCGGGGAAGTTCCCCGCCTTTTTTCGTTCCATCCTTCAAGAGTTTGCATCAAATATCGTCAGTAAGAGTAAATGGAAATTGGAGATTAACATTTTATTCTGAGGAACTTGACGCATACCTGGTAGATTATATAGACTATCATTAAAAAGGGAGGATCTGATATGAGTAGAAAACCCACCCATCCGGGAGAAGTATTTTTAGAAGATGTAATGAAGCCGCTGGGCTTAAGCGTAACGGAGGCTGCCCGTATGCTTGGAGTAAGCCGGAAGTCCTTATCGGAGTTTATCAACGAAAAGACTGCGCTTAGTCCCGGAATGGCAATACGGATCAGTAAAGCTACCAACACTTCGGTAGAAAGCTGGATGAATATGCAGCAGAAATTAACCCTATGGAATGCCTACCAGCACGAACCGAAGAATGTTATCCCCTTTCCCTTGCGCACAGCAAAAGAGGGATGAAAACCAATTGGTAACTCCAATGGTAACTTTCGAGGGGTGCAGCCGTACAACCGCAGTAAACACGGGCACTTCGGGAGTCAGGTCATCGGACTCTGACTCCGTCATTTGCGCGATCTTCGAGCCATGCAGTTGCCGTGCTTGCACGAGCAACTATATGGCGAGAAGCGCGACACCGAGCTCGCGAGGCTCCAGGTTCGATCTCCGCTCCGCTTCGGTCGGCGCAAAGCCGACGTCCCCCGGACGTCGTGCGCCCTGGTAGCGCTGCGAAACCTCTAGTAGAAATACTGGAGCTTTTTTCTTTGTAAAATCACTGCTTTCAAGGGTTTTCATCGATCAAACTCCCCCCTTCGACAGGCAATCGTCCCAATGCATAAGCCGAACGTACGTGCTGGTTTGTGCGGTATATTGCGGCTTGCTTCGGCTATGTATTAGTATACATATTCGTATATTCATATAAGCCAAGAGGGCGAGACGGGAGCTTTCCTTGAAAAAAGCTAACAAATTGGGTATAATATATTAGGTTAGCAACTTATATAGCTGAATGTGTGGGCACGTAAAAAATTCAACAAATAGGTTCTATTTTATTATACTCTCTATTTTATATAAGAACTGCTCTGCCAAAAAGACTCCTCCCAAATCCACACAATTTTTTTGTAAATACTTCATCAATCCCTCAGAATTCTCCTCCAAGCTTCTACTCATGGTTGAATATTTCGTTTTTCTCCATCATTTCTTAACTAACGCCTGATATTTGCTATTGCTCTCAACCATAACTATTGATATGATGAGCATAAATCAACCAATTGATGAATATCAGGAGGTGAGACAACCATGGATAACAAAGTATTTTCAAGCACCTTACAATCACTCAGAAAGGAAAAGAAAGTGACCCAGGAGCAGCTGGCCACGCATCTGGGTGTGAGCCCCCAGGCGGTCTCCAAATGGGAAAACGGCAGCTATCCGGAGGGCGATCTGCTCCCGGCCATCGCCGATTACTTTGAGGTGTCCATCGACTACCTCTACGGCAGGGGAGGCCGGGACAAAAGCTTCGAGCAGATCGTGTTTGAAAAGATCCGCGAGGTCAGCATCAAAGATTTCGAAAGAGACGGCAAGGCCGAAACGCATCGCGAGCTGCTCCGGCTGATCAAAAACATCCAATGGGCGATACAGACCGGCAGCTGGATCAATAACGAAACCTTTTTCGAACGGCCGAATGATCCGCTGGATTATCCCAAGATGGGCTCGGTGGTACTGGATAACCTGCTCTATTCTTATATGGGCTTGCGGGAAGACAACGATTTTCATCTCTTCTTAAGCAGCCCGGAGGACAAAAGCATTTTCGAAAAGCTGTTTCGGGATACCGGAAAGGTGGAAGCGCTGTTCCGCTTCCTTTCGGACAGGGACCACATCGCCATCGTCGCATACCTGTATTCGCTGGCGCAGGAAGAATATGCGGGAGTCGACACCATCGCGAAAGCGACCGGTGTCAAAAAAGAAAAGGTCAGCGCAGCGCTGGATGAATTGGTCCATAAGATCTGTGCGTCTCCCAATCCGGCGATCACTTTTGTAAAAGAAGTGACAAGCGATAAGGAGAACGTGATCTACGGTGTCAATCCCGGCCTGGGCGGTCTCTTCATCGGGCTGATGATGGTCGCCGCAGAGTATACTGCTCCGCCCGAAGGCTATTCGATGCAGATCAACTGCCGCACGAAAAGCTGGCTCGAAAAGAAGAAAAAATAAAGCACACGGTTCACAGCCCTAATTGCCATGAAAAGAAAGAAAAAAATCTTTACCGAAAATAATCTGCTCCGCGCAGGAGGAATCTTGTGAAAAAGAAGAAAAAAGAAGAAGAGAAAAAGAATAAATACCATAAGGAATACGGCGCCTTTCACAATCTGGGCTATATTGCCGTAAGGATGTACCGCTATGATAAGATGACGGCACTGGTCATTGCACTGGCCGCGATCTGTACCCCGGTGGCTGCCTATCTCTGGACCTTTATGGCCAAGTTTGTCATAGACGTGGTCACAAGGAAGGATGAGGTGGAGAAGCTCCTGTTCATCATCGGCATCACCTTTGTGATCCAGGCGGTCTTCACCATGCTCCAGTCCTATATGTGGTCACAGTGGTGGCGCTACATCGGGGCAAGATTTGACCTGATCATTAAGAAGAACCGGAAGTTCATGACCATGCCCTTTGAATATCTCGAGGACAAAGATGCCATGGATTGTTACCAGAAAGCCGGTAACGCCTGCAGCGGAAACAACCAGGGCGTGGAAGGCATGATGCATCTGATGGAAAATGCTGCCGGAGATTTCTTTGTTGTAGTGGTGGGGCTTATCATCATGGGAACCTTAAGCGTTCCCGTCATGGCCGGCATGACCGTCATTGCCTTTATCACCTTCCTGATCAAAAACAGGACCAACAAGGTATGCAAGGAAAAGATCTGGGATCCCCTGGCCACCTGGTGGCGTAAAGACGACTACTTAAACCGCACCTTTTCCGACTTTGCCTTTGCCAAAGACATACGGATGTACGGACTGAAGGATTACCTCATCCGAAAGTACCGGGAAGTGAGCAAAGAGCGTCTGGAAGCATCAAAAAATAACGAGATCCGCTGGTGGATCTGCGGTCTTCTCGGAAACCTGCTGTGGATGGGCGCTTCCCTGGGCTTATACGCATGGCTCATCTGGTCGGTCATCTACCGTGATCTTACGATCGGTAATTTCAGTCTTTACCTGGGCTCGGCCGCAACCTTCTTCAGTTTCACCGACAGCCTTTTCGGCAAGGTGACGGAACTGCTGGCCAGAAGCCGCGAAGTAGACGATTTCCGCAGCTTCATGGACATCGGGGATGAGCAGGAAAACAAAGGCGAGAAAATACCGGCGTATACGGATTATGAATTCACTTTTGAAGATGTATGGTTTCAATATCCCGGAGCCGAAAGCTATGCACTCAAGTCTCTGAACCTGACGGTAAAAGCCGGAGAAAAGCTGGCTGTGGTAGGCTTAAACGGTGCCGGAAAATCAACCTTCATCAAACTGCTGCTCCGGCTTTACGAACCCACGAAGGGCCGCATCCTTTTGAACGGAAAGGATATCTCCGAATACGAGAGAAGTGAGTATTACCGGCTCTTTTCCCCCGTGTTCCAGGATGTGTGGATGTTTGCTTTCCCCTTAAAGGCGAATGTTTCCATGAAGGATGCCGCAGAGACCGATGAGGAAAAAGTAAAAAGCTGTCTGGAAGACGCCGGTATGAAAGAAGCCGTGGATGAACTGAAACACGGTATCGACACCGAAGTGCTGAAGGTCGTATCGGATGAAGGTGTGGATTTTTCGGGCGGTGAAAAACAGAAGATCGCGCTGGCAAGAGCCCTTTACAAAAACGGGCCGGTAGTGGTGCTGGATGAACCGACTGCTGCTCTCGACGCCCTGGCGGAAGCAAGGCTCTATGAAGATTTCAATAAACTGATCAACAAAAGGACTGCGGTCTACATCAGCCACCGTTTAAGCTCCACACGCTTCTGCGACCACGTGGCAATGTTTGTGGACGGCGAGCTGGCGGAATACGGCACACACGACAGCCTGCTGAATGCGGGCGGTGCCTACAGCGAGATGTTTAAGGTACAGTCCGCATATTATATCGAAGGAGGTGAGGCGGATGAAAGCGAAAACAAAGAAGAAGAGCGATAAGCCCGGTGTTCTTTTGATGACACGCCGCACCATGAAGTATGTTTTCCTGACGGCATGGAAAGAAAAAAAGCTCATCTTTCTGCTTTATTTTCTCAAATTTATCGCAGGCGCCCTGGGTGAACTGAAACTCCTGCTCCTGCCCAAGCTGCTCATTGACGAAGTGGTTGCCTTAAGCGACGGCGCCGCATTGGAAATGCATCTCAATAATGCGATCTTCTATATCGGACTGACATTGGGCGCGGAGTTTCTCTCAAGGACGCTGATGAATGTGGCAAATTCCTCACTGTCCTATTATTCCGTGTACCTGGATCGCATCCTGAACTACAGTCTGAGCGAAAAGAGCATGAGCATGGATTTTCAGCACACGGAAGATCCGAA
Source organism: Lachnospiraceae bacterium (assembly GCA_017552715.1). Taxonomy (GTDB): domain Bacteria; phylum Bacillota; class Clostridia; order Lachnospirales; family Lachnospiraceae; genus NK4A136. The sequence continues at coordinate 8,818 of JAFZOW010000061.1, read as the reverse complement.
GGTGCTGGATCAGCAGACCAAGGCAAAGGACGGCATTTCCTGGTACAGCGAAGGGATCACCGGCATGCTGGGTGCTTTATACGATGTGATCTACAATATTGCCCTCATGTTTGCTTCGGTAACACTGTTCATCTTCTACTGCCCGCTGATCCTTCCGGTGCAGCTCATCGGCATGGGACTGATCACTTATTTCAACTACCGTTCGCAGAAGATCGCGACGGGAGCGTTCATGAAGCTTGGAAAACTGAACCGTCTCTTCGGCTATTACCTCTACGAGGTGGCTTCGCAGAAATACGGGAAAGACGCAAGACTTTACGACAGCAGTGACATGATGAGCCGCCGGGCGGACGAATTCGGCCAGAAGAGCGTGGATGTATTCCGTGACCGGGCTCAGGGCGAATGTAAATATGACTACCGCTCCAATATCGTCAATGCCTTCCGGGACGGCATCAGTTATTTCTATATGGGATACAAAACCCTGCAGGGTGCGCTTTCCCTCGGCGACCTGACTATGTGCATCTCCGCGGCCAGCCGCCTTTACCAGAGCCTGCTGGGCATCGTAAAAGCGCTCCGTGGCCTGACGGAAAAATGCAGCTATGCTTATCAATTCCTGGTATACCTGGATTATCCGGATGCGCTCTCCAAGGGAAATACCCCGGTCAAAGACGGCGAGCACGAGATCGTCTTTGAGAATGTGTCCTTTAAATATCCCAGAGCCGAAGAGTATGTACTGAAGAATGTAAACATCCGCATAAAGTCCGGCGAACATCTTTCCATCGTGGGCCTGAACGGCGCAGGAAAGACCACCTTTATCAAGTTGCTCTGCCGGCTTTACGACGTGAGTGAAGGCCGCATCCTCATTGACGGTGTGGATATCAAAGAGTATTCGGCGGAGGAATACCGGAAGCTCTTTGCGGTGGTCTTCCAGGATTTCCAGCTCTTTGCCTTCTCCCTGAAGGATAATGTGGCGATGGGCGATCCTGAGGCAGAAAGTGACAATTCCAAAGTGGAGGAAGCGCTGAAACTTTCCGGCCTGTATGAGGATGCCGAAAAACTGGACAATGGTCTGGATACACTTTTGTTCAAGAGCTTTGACGAACACGGCACCGAGCTTTCCGGCGGACAGCGGCAGAAGGCTGCCATCAGCCGGGCTCTTTACCGCAACGCTCCCATCGTCATCCTGGACGAACCCACGGCAGCCCTGGATCCGCTGGCGGAATACGACATCTACAAAAAATTTGATACACTCGTGGGCGGCAAGTCGGCGATCTATATCTCCCACCGGCTTTCCAGCTGCAAGTTCTGCGACCATATCGCGGTGTTCTCGGATAAGACCATCAAGGAATACGGCACCCACGAGGAACTGGTGAACAGGGAAGACGGGCTCTACGCCGAGATGTTCGCGGCACAGTCGAAATACTATGTCGATGCGACGGCGTGAGAAAACACGGTATTGGTGCTTGCTGCAGAGATGGCATATATCGTTATTAAGGGCAGTAAGGAAGTAGCAAAAGCAAAACATCATAAGGATAGTAAGGACAGATCATGTCAGAAGTGATACTTAACCATCAGTTTACCTGACCGTAAATCTGCGTTATTGAAATCCATGCAGATCATTGATAACCTTATCAGTGTAAGGCGCCTACGGAAAAGGAGATTGATAAAATGAATATAGGACAAAAAATAAAACAGTTGCGTTTTCAGCATTCTTTAACACAGGATCAGCTGGCTGAAAAGCTTGGTATCAGTGCCCAGGCGATATCTAAATGGGAAAATTCCGTATCCATGCCGGACATAAGTATACTCCCTGCATTATCCGAAGCGTTCGGGGTATCGATCGATGAACTGTTCGATCTGGCAGATGACCAGAAAATGCGTCGTATAGAGAACCGTATGCAGACCGATGATGATATATCACCCGAACTGTTCCAGGAGTATGAGACTTTCCTGAAGGAGCAGATGGATAAAGATAATGGTGATCCAAGCGCAGTAAACCTTCTAGCAAGATTGTATCATCACAAGATGGAATCATACGGCAGAAAGGCCGGGGCATATGCCAGAAAGGCTATAAGCCGTTCCCCGGGCGAAAAGGATTGCCAGTGGATACTTCAGAAAGCGGAAGGCGCTTCCATATGGGATTGGAACATCGCAAATCACAGCAAGACTATAGATTTTTATAAATCTGTGATCGAAAGCATTACTGACTCACCGCAGCCCGCTTTGCCGTATCATTATCTGATCGAGGAGCTTATTGCTGATCATCGTACTCCGGAGGCGAAGGAATATCTGGGGCGCCTCAGAAAATTGCCGACCAACAAGCCCATGCTGATCCCTCTATATGAAGCCATGATAGCACTGGCGGAATATGATGAGCATACTGCTGATGCTGTTATAGAGAAAGCATTGACAGCTTATGACGGAAATGCGGATATGTATTATCAGGCGGCTCAGTATTATGCACGCAAATGCGATTATGATAAGGCTGTAAAACTTTATGATGCTTCATACACGGCAGGAGAAGATAAAAAGCCCCGTTTTACAGATGCGCTGGAAGGTATCGCTATGATATATGAGATACTAAAGGATTATGAAAATGCTGTTGCAACTAAAAAGCGTATTCTTGAAGCGTTAAAGAATGAATGGGGGTATTCCGATGAAGAAGTATACTATCGTAATACCGTGCATGATATTGAACGATTGAAGCAGATGATGGTCTGATTTGTTGAAAACTGTTAAGGTGATATTAATTCAGTATAGGCACTTAGATGGCTCCTGAAATCCCTCAGGAGCTTTCTTTTGCTTCTAAACCAGCCTTCATTCTTTGCACAAAGTCTTTATCCACATACCTTACCGGCGGAATATGTAAAAATAGCTTTCCCAGAAAATCTGTTAAGCATGTGGTAATATGCCGCATTACAAAGGTAAGCAGTCGGGGTATCTGATATAACCGCAGATATACCGGCTGTTTTTAATGAATTGGCTATCTCTCCCAGATCCAGCGTGGGACTCACGGTTTTATCATCCAGAGAAGCCACATTTTCTATCCTTACTGTTGAAGTCGGCGTAGTATCAACGCCAAACATCACAACAAGATAGTATTCTTTATCGATAGAGTCGATAACCCTCTTTAGCCCGGTATATGAATTGGTAAGCAGCAGATGCTCTGGAGACAGATGTTCTGCCAATAGGCTTGAGGAGTTGTTTTTGCCTTTAAAACCGGTATAAAGTATCATAATGGTCCATAATATATCATGCTATAGCTGTTGCCAGCTTCTTTCCAAGGAAAACACCGAATATACAGCAGCAGACGCTCAATAAGGCATATATCCCGCCAAGAGCATAAGCTTTATCCTCAAACAGCTTATAAGCTTTAACTAACTGAAACAGATCTTATCAAGACATACCGCATTGTCCTGAATGGTCTGTTTTTTATAGAACTGCGACTTATTGAGTTATATTGCGATTTATACTGCTAAAATGTGTTACTTTATTCAGATTGCTCATCGTTTTTTGCGTAAGGCTTTCTTTTTTTCGCAAGTACTCTATAATTAGCAGCAACCCTCGAAACTCACTCATCTTCCAGGTATTCAAAACCATCTTCAAAGATATCAATCTCAAAATCTCCTTCTCTGATATCCCCGTCATCATCCAGCACAAAAAATTCCGCTGTTTCCGGATCAAAAACAAGAATATCGGATGCTCCTGACAGGTCGGCGATCACAATATATCCCTTCTCATCATCTGGTCCCATGGCAAGTTCCTTTGTATCCACCTGTTCCAATGAATATATATACTTATTACCAAAGCTTGCGCCATTGGAAAGCTGCAGCCAGTTCTTATAATCTTCTGGAAGCCTGGTATGATTTTCCTTCTCCCACGCCGCTATTTCCTCTGTGCTGAGCGGTTCGTATATATCGATACGCGAGAATTCCTCATCTTTTTCTTCCCTGTATTTCAGCAGCTCATCATACATTTCCTTAAGGGGATTTGTCGCTGCTATCTTTAAAAGCTCCTCTTTCTGCTCAAAACGTTTTACTTTTGTTTCCAGATAACGGATCACTTCATCCAGGATCTCTTTTTCAAAGTTCTCTATTTTCTCATATTTATATCTTTCTTTTTCAATAAACATCTCGGCTGTATACGGGTTGTAATAAAGCATTTTGTGGTTGATCCAGCCAAAAGACGGCTTACAGTTTTCGTAGGAAGAGTATTTTCGCTCCTTCATCTCTTCCAGACTTCTGTTATACAGATCATTTACATCGCTGTCCGTAGAAAAAGAATAAAGCGTAAAGTATCCGACCTCGGAGTCATAATCTACGCAAAAGCCGTTCGTTAACGTAAGGATATGGATGTATTCTTCCGGCATGTGCGCATAATTTTCCCAGTTCCACTTCAGTATCTCCTCTTTTACCGCCGGAGCATTTGTTTTGACATACCATTTTCCGTCCAGCTCTTTCAGTCTCCCGGAAAGATCCATGATCTTCTGAAATTTGCACATCGCAGAAGCGATCCGTTCCTCCGAAAGCTTTTCTTCCGGCTCCGGAGCCGTTGTCTTTTTCGGTGGAGCCTCTTCGATCCCCAGGCTTTTCTTATGCTCCTCATAAAGTGCCTTGTATTTTTCAGTGTATCCTATCATCGCTTTCTTATTCGCTTTTTGAATCCTCGACAGGATCTCCTTCTCATCCTTTTTATCCCGGATCTTAATGATCAGTTCCTCTCCATTGTTAAAAACGACAAATACGACGTCAATATCTTCCCCGCCCATAGTCGTGGCTTCTCTTCCGCACGCCCAGAAAACATCCTTATACTCAAAAAAAAGCGGCCCCGGTGTTCTCATCAAAGCATAGCTGCTTCCAAAGCCTGCAATTCCATAAAACTCTATCTCGTATTTAAGCCCGCCTTCCACATCTTTTCTTACAGTTGCAAAATCAAGTCCTCTTTCCTCGACCTGTTTCTGTAATTTTTCTTCGATCGATGCCATGATCTCGGGATATTTTTGACTAAAAAACATTCCTCTTCCTTTATAAAACTGAAATATATTTTTCAGATAAGCACATTAGTCGATAACCTGAAATATCTTTTACAAATCTGCAATATACCTTACTTGCGGGAGCAATTCAAACTCTGCCATAACTATAGCTTCTTCATCTATAGCACAGATCAGGCTTACACTTCCATCTTTTTTTAATTCGATGCTCAAAGGTGTACTGCTTAAAATGTCCGATTCGTCAGCATAATCGTATTGACTGGCAATTATCCTTTCCACTTCCCGTTCAATATTTTCACGCTCATATTTGTATTTACGATATGAGTCATAATAAATTTGCGTGTCAGGTTCTTCCTCATATTCCAATACCAAGTCGATATCGTGCTCCTTTTCGAAAAGTTTCATTGTTATATCACCGACCCAGCCTTCTTCACACAAAGTAAGTTTTCCCAGTATTTCATCATATATTACTTTCTGTTCCTTCTTGTTCTTGCTGAACAAACCTAAAAGCCCCATAAATTTATCACCTTTCTTGCAAGTATTCATCCCTTATAATATACATCTGAAATCTTCTTAGTCAGTTATGCTGGAAGATAATGTTTTATTAACTTTTTCATCAAAAGTCTCATCCGATAATCTGACTATGTAAAAATCTTCTTTTTATCATTAATAAACAGGATAATCATCGTGATTACTATCATTACGCCTGCCATCACTGCTTTTCCGATAATGCTGTCATTAATCTTATAAACCGCACCGGACGCATTAACAATACAATGCAGCAGCACACATAACCATACACTATTAGTACATTTTCTAACGCATGCCAAAGCAAACGACATTCCAAATACACCTATTCCAAAAGCTATATAGCTGTGTCCTTCCTGACCCACACCATTTATGTAAAACAATGGCAAATGCCATAACCACCATATTAAGGACACAATAATCGTAGCTACAATATAAGGACACTTTTTCTCCAGTTCCGGCTGAAGAATGTAACGCCATCCTGCTTCTTCCAATCCTCCGGCAAATAACATCACGGGAATCAAAGCTATCAATGCGTATAATGGAGCGCCTTTCTCATAACCTGCCACAATGCATTGAGGCAAAATATATAAAACGGACAATGCAACAACAAGCAAATATGAAGCTATACTATGCTTGAAATCAAATACATTCTTTATCCATTCCTTTATATTTCCAACATCTCCGTTTTTCTTTAGAACAATAAACGAGGAGATCATCGGAGACCAACCACCGATCAGATACGGAACATATAAAATAAAGTCTTTATCTAACGAAAGGCCGTTGAAACTACATATCACACAAATCCCCCAACATATTGCAATTATGGCAAATGTTATTAACAGGAACTGCTTGCTTACTCTACTCATTTTCCATTCTCCGTGTTATAAATCCAAGCTCAGAAAAACTGCCATCGCCAGCCATATTTGCCAACACTATTTCATCTCCACTCTGAATGGATCTAATGATCAATCTTTCCGTTACAATTCTCATAGTTTAATTTCCTGACGTCATAGCGCGATATCTTCTATTCCGATATAATCTTTCTATGGTATTCTTTTATCTGATTCCATTGATTCCAAGGTTGATTATCCATACGCCGAGTGCGGCAAGTCCCACATCGGCAGCCAAATACATCAAGGCATTGCCGATGATTAAAATACACGAGATAAACTTGACGATGATATTTGTCTCCTGACACAGATATACTCGTAATATTTCAAATAAACCAAGGCGTGCTTTCCATGGTTTATTTCGACTCACCATAATATTGTACTCGCAAGAAGCATCAACAAAAGACGGACTGATCGGACATATCGTAGCTTTGGGATCTGTTGTATGAAGTTCCCCACTGTCCTCATAGGTGAAGCAAATATGTTCAACAGTATGCTCCCTATATTTTTGTTTTTTTCGATTGCCACTTTGTTTGTGCCGTCTCCGATTTCGTTTTTCTGCCAAATTCATATCATTCCTGCCTGTATATGTCTGCCTGTCTATACGCACATATCGTCTTGCTGTTTTTTCACCTACAATAGCCTTTACTCTTTTCGTGTAAAACATACCGCCAAAAATTTGTACACTGCCGATTAATGCAAAAATAACAAACGCCGTTCCGAAAATTACCTCAAATATATCTACCAAATCCATGTTTCTTATTATATCTCCTTCTACCGCTTCTTTATTAACCTTCCATAAAAATAACGTGGGCTTAATCCTAAGCTAAATTCCGATATAATCTTCCTTCATTGCGCCCCTGATCCTGCTGAGAGATTCCGGTGCGATGCCAAGGTATGTTGCTATATGCCTTTGAGGCACTCTCTCACTGAGATCAGGATACAGCTTCTTAAAATGTAAGTACCTCTCAGTCGCATTTTCTACAAGGAATCCATTTTCTCTGTATATCTTATATCTCATGGCACTTTCCAGGAGATAAATCCAAATATCCTTAAATGAATCATTCTCCTTGATCATCTTTTTTATAGCTGCTGTTTCAGAGATCATGATGGTTGTTTCTTCGAGCGTTTCCCACATGCAGATTCTTTCCGGATAACCAAAGAATCCTTCATCCATAAACATTGTGCCTTCAGGCGCAAAACCTCTTGTGATATCATTTCCGTCACTGTCTATATAATAGGATCTAGCCAGTCCGGACAAAGTAAGCCCTGCACAGGTAGTATTATCTCCAATAGAAGCAAGAATCTCTCCCTTCTTTACCACTCTGAAGCTGGCGAGGCTTACTATCTCGCCAACCAGTTCTTCACTTACATCAATGTTATATTTTTCTGCAAACACCATCAGTTGTTTAACAAAATATTCTTTATCCATAAGTAAACCCCTTTAATAGCCGCCCATGACTATAATGTATATAATACTGATCAGATTCGTTCCACCATGTATAATCATCGGAACTATCAGGTGTTTCCTTTTCTGATACCCCAATATACATACAAGTCCAAGTACAAAGGAAGCTCCAAAATTATACCAGTCAAGCAAGCCAAAAAGCATATTGAAGAGTAGAAGTGCCGTAATCTCTCCAAATACCTTCCCGCAAAATCTCTTTGCAAAGCCTCTGTAATAGATTTCCTTGCAAATTCCACTCACAAAAACCAGTGCGATGACATAAAGAATAGTTATTCCCACTCCCATCTTTCCGTCTTCTACAAAAGCTAGCTCTGTACGTCCTTTATAAATAGGCAAAAACAAAAGATTTAACAGGCTAGCTATAATTGCGAGTATCACACCCCAAAGAATATCTACATCAATAGTATCTCTTTCATATATTTCCTTCTTAAGACTGATCCCATTTGCTCTATAAAGAAACAGAGCGCTTGGAAGGATAACGAGATTGGCAAAAATAAAAGTAAAAGCAAAAATCCACCTGTTAGCCTGTACGTAACTTGCAATATCCAGCAGATTCATCCCAGGCTTATAAAACCCGAGTGCATTTACCATCTCAAAAGTAGCAATAAACAACGTTAATACCGTAGTGATTGTTAATGCCTTCCCGGCATTTTTGATATCGTTTTCTTTCATGATGTCACCTCCTGAAAGAAACAATATCATTACTTTATTTTACTCGCATTGATATATGTTAAGATTCAAACATTATCTTCCGGTATAACTTGCTATCTATCGTTTTGATCTGTAATCATATTCTTAAGTAAGGCATTTGCCTCTTCCCTGGAATGAAGCATTATGATATCCTTATCCGAATATTTATTAAATAATTCAATTAAGACAGGCTTATCCTCGGTCTCATAATTCTTCACAAGTTTTACCAATTCTGGATCCAGTTTATTATCT
>JAFZOW010000060.1 GCA_017552715.1 Lachnospiraceae bacterium | reverse complement strand
TGTCAACACTTTTTTTCAAAAATTTTTAAAAAGTTTTTGAAGCGCTGAAAATGGCGGCTTCTGCGTTCTTCGGCAGACATGTTATGTAAATCTCTGCCTTAGAATGCAAGCCCCCGGTCTTAAGACCGGGGACCAAACGGAGAAGGAGGGATTTGAACCCTCGCGCCGCTATTAACGACCTACTCCCTTTCCAGGGGAGCCCCGTCGGCCAGCTTGGGTACTTCTCCACGTCGGCGGAAGCTCCGCTGACGCCGACGTGGGAAACCCCCGTCGGCTAACGCTGCGCTCCGCCTCCTTTTCCGCGAAAGGCAGGCCTTTCGCGGTTCCGGCAGAGTGCACGTTTTCGTGCTTCCTCCTCTTAACGATGAATACTCATCGAGGTGATACCTTAATTCCGAATAATCTTACGTATAAAATTGTGTTGCTGTGAGGTAGTTCAAACGGAGAGGGTGGGATTCGAACCCACGCGCCCGTTAAGGCAAACGGTTTTCAAGACCGCCTCGTTATGACCGCTTCGATACCTCTCCAGCGTCGCGCTCATCAGTCGCGAATGATATATTAACAAATCTGCGCTTGTGTGTCAATCGTTTTCTGCGCATTTTCGAGAAGAATTCCGCAAGTCTCGTACAGCCCGGCGATAAGCCGGCCCTTCCGGCACAGATCGGGTCAGTATCGCAGGATATCCTCTTTCGAATCATTTACATTTTTATATGCCAGGATCAGCCCCGGTATCATTCTTGCAAGAATCAGCAGGAAAGCCGTAAACAGGCCGCCGAAGATAAGAAGCCATGCAGCCTCTTCTCCGACCTGCAGCGTCAGCGCCTTGCTCAGCGGATCCCCGTAAACCACGACAAATGCAAGGCTATGCATGAGCAGCACCTGGATCGTCATGACCGCATCTGCCACAAACAGCTTTCTGGCTTTTTCAAGTTTGTCCGTAACCATTCTTCCGGCCTGCATAGCTGAAAGAGCCGAAACGCCGAAACGCAATGCGATCCCGCGGATCACGGGGATCACACAGCCTTCAAGGATGATGGGCAGATAGATGATCATCGGGATCAGCGCAAGGAATCCAAGCTTTACCCTGTCATGAATGATCCTGTGCATCTCTATAAAGTACCAGATCGCAAGGGCCCAGTAAAATACAGATTCCACCAGTGCGATAATGTTTATAGATACCTGAATGCGTGTATTTCTGACTCTCATGAATGATCATCCCGTATTCCGTCAAACAGACTTCATCTTAATATCTTACTTCTGAATAATACTTTCCGTTTGATGCAAGCTGTTTCAGAAACCTGTCCGTTTCTTCGCAGAGTTCTTCTACTATGTCGGTATCTATATTGTGACCGCAATTGGAGTACATGATGAGCTTGCAGTTCGGAAGAGCGCATGCAGTCCTCATCATCAGTTCCGGAGTGCTTATTGGATCTTCGGCTCCGCCGAGGATAAGTGTCGGGGTTTCGATCTTTCTGAGTTCTTCAAGCAGCTTCTCTTCTGTTTTACAATACAGAAGAGGCCTTCCGTAATCGATCTGTTTTTCCCTGGGATCTGCCTCCGGGAGAGATGAAAGCCAGTCCTCACGTACTTTGCGCCGCCTGCTTCTGGCATCATCGGAACGGATGGGAGGGTCAAAGGGAGGCGGAGAGGAAATGAGCCCCTGCATCATCATCTGTCTGTAGGACATAGTTCCTTCTTTCAGACTGTGAGGGCCGGGAACTACGGCCACGAATGCCAAAGCCCTGCCGGGATGCTTAAGCATCAGATGCCAGCCGACCCCCGCACCGTGGGAGGCTCCCATATAAATGAATCGCTCTGCCCCGATGGCATCGGCAAGGCAGATCACATCGGCGGCAAAGATATCATACCATTCTTCGCCGTAGTCCTCGGTAATATAAGAAGAAGGTGCAAAGCCCCTGAGGGTCATGCAGTATACATGATAACCCATCTTTGCAAGAGCCTGCTGCATCCCTGCAGGATAGAATCCCGCCTGCGCAGAAAGGATGATGCGGTCTCCTTCACCGTATTCTTCATAATACAGACTGATACCGTTCTCTGTTGTTACATATCCCATGTATTTACCCCTCAGCTAAGCTGCTGTTCTCCAGCTTATTCTCCGGCATATCCCCGATGGCTTTCAGCACAATAGTTATATCCGCCCGGCTGATTCAAGCTTTTTCTCAGCCCTCGCGGCGCGCATCTCCTCCATCAGGCAGTCCTGAAATTCCCGGTCATCCAGCGACTGCCAGAGATCATCCTCGCGCCCCTGCGCCTTCAGCCAGCGGATAAGATCATTCACATCGGTACGATCCTGTTCTATTCCCTGTTCTATTCCCTCTTCTATTCCTAATTCCCTTTCCTCTTCAGCTATCAAACGCATTTCTGCCTCGTGGTCGTATTCCGTAAGGATATTCATGCGCACCTCCTCCTTGTTCTCCAAAACAAAATCCCGGATCAGGAAATCTTCCGGCATATCCCCGATGGCTTTCAGCACCGCCTCCTCAACGCCCATGGTCTTTGCATTCATACGGATCTGGCCGACCAGCCAGGAGTACTCATACATGGGTCTGCAGACTGTCATGAGCTTCCGGTTATGTCCGCTGTTCACATTCAGCAGATGTACCTTCAGTTCCACCTCCGCTTCGCCGAACCTGCTCTTCGGAAAGGCTTCGCTCAGGCACAGCGTCCTTTCCTCTGCTTCATCTTCCGTTCCGTTGTAGAATACCACACAGCGGGGAAGCGGCAGGCTGATGAGATTTCTGCTGTATAGGGATCTTTTCCCTCCGTACTTTTTCGCCCACAGCCTTCCCAGATACATCAGGCAGCGGAGCGGAGCATTTGGCGCCGGTGTGCTCTGATGCTCCCAGATACTCAGATACGAATCCAAAAGGAAGGATGTATCGTTCTTCATACCCATGAACAGCACATCTTACTTTTAACTACGAGCTCCTCATTCAATTTTGATTTAAATTCTTTCATAGTGTCTTGCCTCCTTACTTAAGGTTGCATAAATATATTGTTGTTGCTAACTAATCCAAAGCGAAACGGCCTCCGCAGTACGGAAAGCCGTCCCGCTTTGTGTAGAGAATCGACCAACATCGCATTATACAACAATGACCTCCCGTCCTCAAGCTCCTATCCAAGCTCAACAGATCTTCCGTACAAAGCAGGTATTCAGCGTATATCGTTATAAAATCCTTATGATAACGGTATCCACATGGTCGATCATGGATACTGTTTTTTATCTGTTTCCGTTTCCGATGACTATAATTGCATAAACACGAGAAGGAAAAAAGAGAAAAAAGTGTAACTCAACTTCCGGAAACAACGGAAACTCCGCCTGCAGACACTGTCTTTTTCCCGTCAGAATGTCTCTTCACATGGGTATGAGAAACAACTATGAAATAGACTATGATTATGATAAATAAGGCGCTGCACTATGGGGATATCGCCGCCATGTAGCTCCCCTTATGGCGTAAACAGGACGCTGAGCTTGGGAACAGGATCCATTAACATCGAACGATCATGTAATAACCCTTGGAGGAGGTAAATTTCTAGAAGCATCATTGAGCGAAGCGCAGCAGTTACAGATCATGCTTTTTTATTCTGCTCTGAGCAATTTCATATACCTCATCATCTTCACGCATTCCGATAACTACCACAAGCATTTTTGTTTCTGTTCGGATGAGTTTATAGACGATTCGGATCCCCTCTTTCCGGAGTTTTACTTTTAAATATCCTGTAAGCTTAGTCCCCATTTTGTGTCCCAGCGGTTTTCCATAACCGCCTTCTCTTTGGGGCAGCGGATTCGATTTAACTTTCTTTATTGCCTTGTCAACGATGATCTGCTGGTTACGGGAAAGAGAATCAAAATCCTTCTCTGCTTCCGGAAGATATTTGAGTTCCCATGTCATTCAAATTCCACCTCCCCGACAGCGTCAAGTTCATCCTGTGTGATTCCAAGCCGTTTATCCATTTCCTCCTCGGAAATAAGCGTATCGGGGTCATATGAAGACATCCTCTCACAAGCCTGCGTCAGGAGCAGATAATCATTTATAGTGTCCATTATCTCAACATATTCATCCGGCGGTACAAGAACAACCTCGGCCGCATTGTTTTTCATAACAACTTTGGAGCCACTTACCTTCACATCGGAAAAGATCTTTCCTGCAAGGCCACGATTGAATTGAGAAATGGGAACCGTTTTTTCAATTGCGCTAAGAACAGTCGGCATAAGATCACCTCCTTGGGTATCCTCATCTTATCACGGAAGGTGCTATACGTCAATAAATATATCAGCAGAATAGCTGATGTATTTATTGATCATGGCATTACCTCATGCTTTTTTCATTCATATCCCCCGAGCACACCGTTTCTGCAGGAGCAGATCCCGGCGTACCAGATCCCGGTCTGTCCCCGGATTCCGACAGTTTCCCAGGTGAAATCTTCGACGATGTCAGCGGAATCGCTTTTTCTGAATACGGATCCGTTGATCGACTGAATGTCTCCGCCGTTTTCCGGTTCCATAGGCTCAAAGCGCAGATCAAAGTCGTGATCCAGGGAATAGAAATCATAAGAAATGGTTACATTCAGTTTCCCGTCCGCATCAGTAAAGCCCGTATCTTCTCTTCTGTATATGAGCTTCCCATCCTCATCATAGCCGGAAATGATATGCCCGCTTTCATCCGGCTGTCCCGATACCCCGCCGATATCCAGCATTTCGATCGTATCCGGAGTACCCTCATCATAGAGCAGATTAACGGTAACCGAAGCAAGGATCACTTCACTTTCATCCGTGTCGTCCGGCGTTTCGTTTTCATCCGGATCTGTCGGTGTGCTCTCATCCGGAGCCGCCACCTCGGCCTCATCCGCTGCTGTCGGCGCGCTCTCATCCCCTGCAGCTTCCGTCGGACGGTCCTCCGTCTGCAGATCAGACTCCGGCGCCGAAGGCACTTCCGTAACGTCCTTACTGCCCGCGCAGCCCGAAAGCACAAAAGCCGCTGCCATAACGATCGTTTCAAATACCCATCTTTTTTTCATTTTTTTCTCCTCCAAAACTCCGTTTACTATAACGCTTCGGCAACACGCAGCGTATCCCATACTCTGCCAGGGCAAAGAGCAGTGTCAGCAGAAGCACCGCGAGCAGGAAGCCATAGCCCTTTCCGCTCTCCGTACGGTCCAGCCACAGGGAAGCTGCGGTGATGGCCGCCTGGTGATACAGGTAGATCCCCATGGAGAGCACCGCACTGCGTCCGAGCACAGCCGGCGGATCGGAAAGCTTCATCAGTACGATGGTAAGCAAGAGACAGGAACAGAGACAAAGGAGATTCCTGCCGTAGACCGCAGGTGCCGTACGAAAATCATAAGGCTGACACAGGCAGGATAAAGCCGCAAGCCCCAGAAGTCCCACAAAGCTGAGCCGCGGATGGTGCAGCTGAAAATCTTCCGCCCTGTCCCTGTACATGGCCAGGCCAACCCCCAGCGGGAAACTCAGGGCCGAATAAAAATAGGACCAGCCCAGTTCACTCCTGCGCAGCAGTTCGATGGCCAGTACGGTAGCGGCCGTAAGCAGTACAAGCCGCAGAGCTTTTTTCTTTATCAGCAGCGCCAGGATAAAAAACAGGAGATAAAAGAAGATCTGCTCATAGATGTACCAGTTCATCATCTCCAGAAAAATTTCTTTCAGGAAACTTAAGGAAAAAAGCTGCGGACGGAAACCGTATACAAACCACATCAGCTTCCAGAAGATAACAGAGACCAGTGCCAGAAGAAAAAGACGCAGCGGCTTCTTTAGCAGAAAGCCCCGCAGATAGTTCTCTTTCGTCTCCAGGCTCCGTTCCAGCCCGTAGCCCGAGAGAAAAAGAAAAAAACCAACAAAGACCAGATCCAGTCTCTGCATGGTCCGCAATACGACTCCCGGCGCGCTCATCACCATACAGCAATGCCCTGCCACGATCCACAGAGCAAAGAGCGCTCTTAGTTTCTGAAAACGGCTCAGCGCCCGCTCAATATCCATTCCGCGTACTTAAGATCCTCCGGTGAGGTGAGCTTGATATTCTGTGCTTCCCCCATAAAAAGATGTACCCGCTCCTTTGTGAGCAGCTCCACGATCATCGCATCATCCGTGATCTCCGTCCCCGCAGCCAGCAGTTCTTCCTCTCTCTCCGCCAGCTTTCCGTATGCCTCACGGATCAATGAGGCGGAAAAGATCTGGGGCGTCTGGACCAGCCAGAGCTCGGCCCGCTTCGGTGTATCCTTCACAAAGCCCTGCTCATCCGCGCGCTTCACCGTATCCCGTGAAGGGATCGCCGCCACGGAGGCACTGTACTCCCGCACGTCTTCCAGGCCTCTGCGCAGAACTCCCTGCGAAACGAAGGCCCTGGCCCCGTCATGTATAAAGATGTAATCCACATCGGCCGGCAGGGCTTTGACCCCCTGCATCACGGAATGGTACCGTTCCTTCCCCCCGGGTACAATGGCGCAGACCTTTGTAAAGCCATACGCTTCCACCAGTTCCCGCCGGCAATACTCTTCCTGCCCCGCTCCGCATACCAGAACGATGGCATCGATAAAACTTTCCTGGAAAGTTCTGAGACTGTAACAGATCAGGGGCTGCCCGCCAAGTTCCATATACTGCTTCGGCACCGCCCCGCCCATACGCTTCCCGCTCCCTCCGGCCAGGATCACCGCTCCCGTTTTCACGGCCGTTCTCCCAGGCGGAGCGCCGGATAGGCATTCAGATCCAGATCACTGAAATGTCCTTTTTGATACTCGATATATGCAGCCGCACCGATCATGGCCGCGTTATCCGTGCAGAGCACAGGCTCGGGGCAGATGAGTTCCACGCCCCGCTCTTTACAGGCCTCTTCAAAGGCCGCCCGCAGATGCCTGTTGGCACTCACTCCGCCGGCCAGGGCAAAGCGCTTATCCCCGCTGCGCTCCAGCGCCAGCATGGAATGAGAAAGCAGCACATCGATCACCGCTTTCTGGAAGGAGGCCGCCACATCCGCCGTGGCCACTTCCTGTCCCTGCATCCTGCAGCTGTTTAAGTGATTCAGCACGGCAGATTTAAGCCCGCTGAAAGAAAAATCATATTCCGATCCGTCCACCTTGGCATGAGGGAACTCTATGGCTTCCGGATTTCCCTCACAGGAAAGCTTATCGATGGCCGGTCCTCCCGGATAAGGCAGCCCCAGTGCCCGGGCCACTTTGTCAAAAGCTTCTCCCGCAGCATCGTCACGGCTGCGTCCCAGCACCTCGTATTCCCCGTAGCCCGTCACCCGGGCCAGGGTGGTATGTCCGCCGGATACGATCAGGCAGGGAAAAGGCGGTTCCAGCGACGGACGGTTCAGGAAATTGGCGCAGACATGTCCTTCGATATGATGCACGCCGATCAGAGGTTTCCGCCCGGCAAAAGCAAGGCCCTTGGCATAGGAAACTCCCACCAGCAGGGCCCCCACAAGTCCCGGACCGCTGGTCACGGCAATGGCATCCACATCGGAAAGCTCCGTCCCGGCATCCGCCAGTGCCCGGTCCACCACCCGTTTGATACGTTCCATATGCTTACGCGAAGCGATCTCGGGGACCACCCCTCCGTAAAGCGTATGTATATCGATCTGGGAACTGATCACATTGGAAAGTATTTCCCGCCCGTCCGCAATGACCGCGGCGGCCGTTTCATCGCAGGAAGATTCGATCGCAAGTATCCGTACCATTACTGTCCCATCAGCGGTGTACCGCTGCCCTCCTCTTCTTCCGCCTGTTTGAAGCCGAAGATCTTCCAGTGGCCTTCACTGTCCTTACGCATGATATATACGTAGCGCAGTACCGGATAATATATCACGCCCTCACGCATCTGTTTCATGGTATAAGTGTCGTAAAGCCTGGCACATTCATATCCGTCATAGTCGAAATATTCCACATCCATGGAAGGAGTCACATCGATCTTGTAAACGGTAGTACCGTAATCCCCCTGCAGCTTCAGATTGGCGATATCCAGCTTCAGCTTCTCATAGAACTCGGCATCCGTCTGCTGTGCCACCAGCTCGTCATCCATAAGCTTCCGGCTGATGAGCCCCAGGGCTTTCAGTTCATCATCGGTGTAGTCTTCGTTGTAAAAACAGGTGGTGATCTCGTTATAATACTTCAGCACCTGTACCGGCGTCACCGGATACTCCTTATAAGCCGCCTCCGCAATGAGCTTCTGGGTTGTCGTCATATCCTGGATCTGTTTTTCCGAGGTCTGCTCCAGAGAAACCTCCCCGGCATTACGGCGCGACAAAAGAAAGTAGAAACCCACAAGGGCTGCCACCAGGATGATCATGATCACAATGGTCTTCAGATGTTTCTTCATCCTTTATTCTTCGTCAAACACCAGTGTTACGCTGCGGCCGTCCTTTGCCGCATGGGCGTTGGGAAAGATCGCACGCACTCCGTCCATAAAAGGCTCAGGTCTTAGAAGGGCCGGGCTGTAATGAGTGAGCCACAGCTCCTTTGCCCCGGCCTTTGCGGCCATCTGAGCCGCCTCATTGAACATCATATGTTTATGTTCCTTCGCCTTGGGAAACTTCTCCGCCTCACCGTACATTCCCTCGCAGATCAGCAGATCCGCAGCGGTAGCATTGCGTACGATACTCTCGGTGGGACGGGTATCCGTGGTGTAGGTAAGCTTCAGACCCCTGCGGGGCGGCCCCATCACCATGTCCGGCGTGTAATGCAGTCCGTCTTCGTCAATGCTCTCGCCGTGCTGCAGACGGTTCCAGTATTTCAGCGGGATAGCGGCTTCCTTTGCTGCCGCCGCATCAAAACGTCCCAGTCGGTCGACTTCGATGCTGTATCCGTAGCAGGTCACGTTATGGTTCACCTTGAAGGCGATGATGCGCCCGCCCTCCATGGGTATGGTCTCTTCCGGCTCCGACAGCTCGTGGAAACGTATGGGAAAGGGAAGCTCCGGCGCGATGACACGCAGCGCGTTCACCACACGGGAAAGTCCCTTGGGGCCTATCATCAGAAGCTCTTCGCTGCGCTCCGCATTGGCCATGTTAAGGAGCATCCCGGGCAGGCCGCTGATGTGATCGGCATGATAATGGGTAAAACACATGATCCCCACGGGATTGGGACTTAGGCCCGCCATACGCATGGCGACCTGGGTTCCTTCCCCGCAGTCGATCAGTATGCTCAAGCCGTTGTACCTGGCCAGAAGGGATGTAAGAAACCTTTTCGGCATCGGCATCATCCCGCCGGTTCCCAGGAGGCAAACGTCCAGCATTCAGGCCTTCCCCCTCTTCCAATAGATCAGCGCATCCTCGGTCGGCGCGCTGTAAAAAGCTTTTCTGCGGCCTTCGCAGACAAAGCCCAGCTTCTCGTACAATCCTATGGCAGCCGCATTGGATGCGCGGACCTCCAGATACAGTTCCGTGGCCCCGCGCTTTTCTCCCGCGGAAAAAAGCTCCTTTAACAGCCCTTCCGCGATACCGCGCCGGCGGCAGCTTTCCGCCACGGAAACATTCGTGACTCCCCCCTCCGGGAGTGTCAGCACCAGGCCTGCCAGGCCCACGATGTGCCCGTCCTCTTCCGCCACATAGTACAGATAATCATCACTTTCCAATGCCTCGGCGAAGGCTTCCCTGCTCCAGGGTCTGGAAAAGTTCCGCCCTTCCAGCTCCGCCGCTGCCGACAGATCCGCTTCCGCCAGCTCCCTGTATCTCATGAGCCGCTCCCGGCAAGCCTCTCCGCTCTTTCCCGCTCCGCCTGACTCTGGCGCAGGTATTCCGGCGCAAAATCATCCGCCGCCACAAAAGCAGCATTGCCCAGAGACGCCGCCCGTACTGCCAGGGCTGCGGCACTCTGGTAACGCAGATGTGCGGGAGCGATGCGGTATCCTGTCCGCATTCCTGCCTCTATGGCTTCCCTGTATCTGTCACAGCCGTCCCCCAGGAAGATCACCTCTTCCTCCGAACGGTTCAGCATATCCAGCATTTCTTCCAGAGCCAGAGCCTTCCCCGGCTCGATGCAGATCAATTCTTCCCCTTCAAAACGCCATATCCCGCTGTATACCTGGGAACGTCTGGCATCCAGCATGGGACAGATCCTCCCCTGCCATTCCGGCAGACGGAAACAAAGCCCTTCCAGTGTTGGTACCGGAAGGATGGGACAGCCCAGGGCCGCCGCGATCCCTTTCCCCGCTGCTCCGCCTATGCGCAGCCCCGTAAAAGAGCCCGGTCCCGAAGAGAGAACCACGGCATCCGTCTCTTCCAGAGCATAATCTACCCGTTCCGTCAGCTCCTTCAGCATGGGAAGCAGCGTCACGGAATGAGTCTTCTTATGATCCACACTGTATTCCCCCAGGACCTTCTCTCCGTCAAAGAGAGCAACGCTCGCCACGTTCCCCGAGGAATCGATCGCAATCAGTTTCATCTTTCTTCCATCCGGATGCGCCGGTATTCCGGATCGGCTGCATCCTTTTCGATATTTATGTATATACAGCCGGAAGGCAGTTCCTCTTCGATGCACTCCGGCCATTCGATGAGACAAACGCCCCCGCCGAAAAGGTAGTCATCCAGCCCCACTTCGTACAGTTCCTCCGCATCCTCGATGCGGTACAGGTCGAAATGATATAAAGGCAGGCGTCCGCCTTCATAGACCTGCAGTATCGTGAAAGTGGGCGAGTTCACGGCTTCCGTGATCCCCAGCCCCGCGGCAAAGCCCTGGGCCAGCACGGTCTTTCCCGCCCCCAGTTCTCCGCGGAGGCAGTAGACGGCACCGGCTTTCGCCGCATTTCCCAGTTCCTTTCCGAAAGCAAAGCTTTCCTCAGCGCTGTGGCTGTGTCGCTCTTCCATGCTCAGTACCTGATCTTTACCCGTTTCGCTTCCATGTATTTCGAAAGAAGACTGATCAGAGTCCCGGCTCCTCCGGGGATCTGATCCCGCGGGAAAATGGAAGCATTGCGTTTTCCCGTATAAACAAAGATGCTCTTCCGGGTCGCTACGGCCCGGATACAGTTTTCCCAGGCTATACTGCCGCTCTCCCCTCCCTGGGAGACTGTAAAGCCCTCCGGATTAAAGGCATAATCCAGCGGCTGCTTAAAAGCGCTGTTCCCCAGCATCAGGGTAGCCGAACGCCGCCAGAGGCTCACCGGCAGGTAAAAGAGCACCAGCAGGCCCATAACAAGATACAGGGGCACCTGGGGATTGGACGCAAAAAGCATCAGACCCAGCACTCCGAAGCAGGTTCCGATTATCCCCACGGGAGAAGTGTAGGCATGGTGCAGCATATAATCATAGAGGATGCCCGTGCTCATCTTTACCGAAAACTCCAGTTCAGCCTCGGGCGCTTCCTCCTTTTGAGCTTCTGTTTCCAGGTCTTCCAAAATATTCCTCCGTATTAAAGGCGTAGATCAGCATGTCGCTTGCGACATGCTCGCGCCGAGCGCGCTTGCACGGCAACATTTTCATATTGCGCGAGTGCGCATCCCCCGCCGTTTTTTTCGTGTATAGGAAATGCGAAGCCATTTCATATACACGAAAAAAACGCCAAAGCATAGCTTCGGTGTTATTATATCAGAAATTGCAGCGGAAATCAATCTGCGCCGACTACAGACTCCGGCAGGCCGATCTCGGCGGCTCTCTCCGCCAGAAGTTCCTCTATCTCGTCCGGAGAGTATACCGTAAAGCCGTTATCCGTAAAGATCTTCATGATCGGGCTTCCGGCTTCATAGTCCGCAGGATCCACCAGCCTGTTACCGGCATCGTCCGTACGGTAAAAGCTGTAAAAATGCAGGCGATTGGCAAACTCAGGCTGGAAGGCAAAGCGTTCAATGACCAGCCGGCTCGTATCCTGCCCCGTAAAATCCAGTATCTTGTACTGATCTCCGATCCCGAAGGCATAGTACTGCTCGATGGCAAAATCCGTATCCGTTTCAAGCGAATACCAGAAATGCCATTCCCCGTCGGCATCCAGAAAACTCATATCTCCGGCCGTACTGGCTGCCCCGGCGGATCCCCCGCTGCTGATCAGGCCATAATACGAGATGCTCGTATCCGATCTGGACCAGCTGTCCCCGGCGTAGCAGATGCGCAGGCCCTCCTCAGTCGCCTTCAGGACCAGCTGTACCTCAAAGGGCTCGATCCCCTCCACCGGAAGGGGAAGCTTTATCAGCAGTTCGTCGTGCCCGTCCCTTCCGCAGTCGATGTACTTAAACTCCGGCTCTCCCACGTCCGGCCGCTTGTTCCAGCCGTCACCCTCCATATAATCACACAGCTTTTCCGTGATCTCGTCCAGGTTGTAGTATTCCCCGTCCTTCAGGGCCGAATGCAGCGAGTAATAGGAACCGTCGTGGATCCCCGCAGGCAGGAGTGCCTTTTCCCTGCCTTCCATAAAGGCTTCGTAAAGCTCTTCTTCCGGAGCTTTTCCGTCTTCCGTAAGAGCCGTCCCGTCATCCTCTTTGTCCGGACTATCCGTATCGCTCTCCACGGGAAGCGTCGGCGTGGGGGAGGGCTCCTCTTTATCCTCTTCCTTTACATCCTCCGTCCGGACAGGATCCTCCTCGGTCCGACCGCTTCCGGCACAGCCCGCACATAATACGCTCCCCGCAAGGAACAGGCCTGCCAGCCGGCTCAGTGTTCTCTTTTTCATGATCTCTCCTCTTTTTCTTTTACAGGGAATTCAGCCGTATACGGTATGCTGCCCGTAACAGAATGTGTAACATAGCAACACTTACACGGGATATGGCAGCCGCCACCCGGTTCTGTATGCGTCCCTCCCCGTCTTTCATGACAGAAGGCGCCAGCAGCCTAAGCTCCCTGTACAGGGTTTTACGGAAGCTCCCTTTTTCAAGAAGCGGCGTTTCCGACAGATTCTGGGCGCAGGCGGAAAAATGCCTTCCCCGGGCCGCCGCAAGGCAGGCAGGCCGATGGATGCGGACCTGCT
>JAFZOW010000059.1 GCA_017552715.1 Lachnospiraceae bacterium | reverse complement strand
GCGCTGTTCCGTGATGATGGAGCTGTTCATGAACACGGTACAGCGGCTGCCCAGCTTTGCGGGTGCATCCGAGCGGAAGGCCGCCTCCGCGATCTCTTCGGTCTTGATATGTAAGGTGTGGGCAAAGTTTTCCAGGAAGGAACCGCAGCCCGAGGAGCAGGCTTCATTCACCACGATATTCGTGATGATGCCCCCCTCCAGCCAGATGGCCTTCATGTCCTGCCCGCCGATATCCAGGATGAAGCTGGGATCGGAATTATACTTTGTGGCCGCCATGGCATGGGCCACCGTTTCTACCAGATGGGTCTCCGTCCGGAAAGCCTTGTTAAAAAGGAACTCTCCGTATCCGGTGGAAGCTGCGGCAAGGATCTTAAGGCTTGCCCCCGCATCTTCATATTTCTTATATATATCCAGTAAAGCCTTCTTCGCCACATCCAGAGGGTTGCCCTTGTTGGAGGCGTAGAAGCTGTCCAATAATTCTCCCTCTTCGCTCATCAGCACCAGCTTGGTGGTTGTGGAGCCGGAATCGATGCCCAGATAAGCCTTTACTTCCTCGCCCTTCTTCGGCTGATAGCAGGGAGCTTCCGGACGTTTGTGCCGTTTCAGGAAGGCTGCTTTTTCTTCTTCGCTTTCAAAATACTTCTGTCCTTTTTCGGAGAGCTCCACCTCCGCATTCCCCAGTTCCTTCAAACGGGAGCAAAGCTCATCATAGGAAAGGGGCTGTGCGCCGGCATGCAGATCCTCCAGAGAAAGTGCCGCACCCCAGGCCACCATCATCTCGGGAAAATCGGGAGTGATGATATCCTGTGGCTTCAGCTCCAGACGCTCCGCAAAAACCTTCCCCAGACGGGGATGGAAAGAAAGAGGCCCGCCTTCAAAAGCCACGGGAGCTTTGATATCAAGCCCCTGGGAAAGGCCTCCGATGGTCTGTTTTGCAATGGCATGATAAGAGGAAAGAGCGATGTCTTCCTTTTTAACGCCCTGATTCAAAAGGGCCTGAATATCCGTTTTGGCAAACACGCCGCAGCGTCCGGAAATGTCATAGACCGAGCTTCCCTTCTCCGCCATGGCGTTCAGTTCGGTAGCAGGTATGTTCAGCACCGTAGCCACTTCGTCGATAAAGGCTCCGGTACCGCCGGCACAGCTGCCGTTCATACGCATATCGAAGACCTGGGGCTCCCCGTGATCATCATCCTTGAAGAAGATGATCTTGGCATCCTGTCCTCCCAGCTCGATAGCCGTGCCTATATGGGCATACTGCCTTTTTAACGCCAGGGAATTGGCTACCACCTCCTGGGTAAAAGGAAGCGAAAGGGCTTCCGCCAGGTTTCGGGCGCCGCTGCCCGTCAGACAGAGCAGGAGTTTATGTCCGGCAAGCTCATCCTCAGCCTCCGCAAGAAGCTTTTCGATGCTCTCTCTCTGTCTGGCGAAATGGCGTATGTACTTATGATAATGCAGTTCTCCGTCTTCCAGAATGGCGATCTTGGTGGTAGTCGATCCCACGTCGATGCCGATCCTCAGTGTCTTTGTATTCTTCATATCCACACCTCTACCAAAGTCGATATTTTATCATATCCGTAAAGGTGCGTCAAATCCCGCATTATGCCAGAAGAGCGTCCAGGAGCGCTTCCAGCTTTGCCTCATCCTCCGGCTTCAGAGCTGACTTCACGGTGACCATGGGTTCGACCAGTTCCACCTCCTTAAAGCCTTCGATATACTGCTTCATCACACGGCCTGCGCTGGGCGCCCAGGTTCCGTTCTCCACCAGAGCCACTTTCCGCTTCTGGTAAGTCTTGATGTTCAGAACATTCAGGAAAGCCCTCATGGGCGGGAAAAGATCCGCATCATAGGAAGAAGCGCAGAGTATCATGCGGCTGTACCGGAATGCGTCCTCCACGCCTTCATGCAGATCGTCCTCCGTCAGGTTTGTGACACCATGCTTGATGCCCCGGGCTTCCAGCATTTCCGCGAGCTTTTCCGCAGCCTGCTTCGTTCCCGTATCGTGGATGGATGCGTAGATCAGCGCAACTCCTTCATCCTCAGGCTCATACTTCGACCAGGTCTGATATTTCTTCAGATAAAAATCCAGAGGCTCACACTCCGGCAGTACCGGACCGTGGAGCGGGCAGATATGCTCTATCTCCAGCCCTTCCAGTTTACCAAGGACCGCCTGCACCTGTGCACCGTACTTTCCTACGATATTGAAATAGTAACGGCGTGCCTCACAGGCCCAGTCATCGGCTTCGGCGCCTTTGATACCGAACTTACCGAAGGCATCCGCCGAGAAGAGTGCCTTTTCCTTTGCGTCATAAGTCATCATCACCTCGGGCCAGTGCACCATGGGTGCGGCAAAGAAACGAAGCTCGCGGCCGCCCAGGGAAAGAGTATCTCCTTCTTTGATGATATCCACGCGGCTGCTGAGATCCGCAGTAAAGAACTGCTTCATCATATTGGCTGCCATTGCGGATGTAAGGATACGCGCCTCCGGATACTTCTCCGCAAAGGCTTCCACCGAACCGGAATGATCCGGCTCCATATGCTGTACCACGATCATATCCGGCTTGCGGCCTGCGGCATACTTCTCCA
This sequence comes from Lachnospiraceae bacterium, assembly GCA_017552715.1. Taxonomy (GTDB): domain Bacteria; phylum Bacillota; class Clostridia; order Lachnospirales; family Lachnospiraceae; genus NK4A136. The sequence goes on along the minus strand of JAFZOW010000059.1, from coordinate 3,415 downwards.
GATTGGAGAGCCATTCCGCACAGACATCCGCATCCACCGCATCCATGACACAGATCTTTTCATCAAGCAGCAGATAGGAATTGTAAGCCATTCCGTCCGGCAGCTCATACTGGTTCTCGAACTTCTCGATCCTGCGATCGTCACAACCGATGTTGATGATGTTTTTCGTAATCTCGGCTTCGTACATATTTATACCTCCTTTAAAATGAAGTGCGAAGATCTTAAGGGTCCTCCTGGCTACGTGTTCCCTGTTCAGCATCGCAAGGAATCTCCCAGCTTCGCTGGGTCCCCCTTGCGAAGATCTTAAGGAATCCTCCCGCTACGCGGGCCCCTCCTTAAGATAAAGGCCATTGCCCGGTGAACAGTTCGTAATAAGCCCCACGGCGTGCCATCAGTTCCTTATGGCTGCCCTGTTCTATGATGCGGCCGTCCCTCACCATGAGGATCACATCACTGCCCACGATGGTGGAAAGCCGGTGGGCAATGACAAAAGCCGTGCGGCCTTCGGTAACGGTGGTGATAGCCTTCTGGATCGCCCGTTCCGTAACGGTATCAATGGAGGAAGTGGCTTCGTCCAGCACCAGGATACGGGGATCCGCAAGCAATGCCCTTGCAAAGGAAAGCAGCTGCTTTTCTCCGGTGGAGAGCATATCGCCGCCTTCACCCACGGCCGCATCCAGACCGCCTTCCATGCGGCTCACCACCCCGTCGGCGGATACCAGCTTCAAGGCTTCCCATATCTCTTCATCCGTGGCATCGGGCCGGCCGTAACAGAGGTTTTCCCGCACGCTGCCGGAAAAGAGCCAGGGTGTCTGCAGCACATAACCGATATGGCTGTGGAGCCAGAGCTGACTACGCTCCCGCACATCCCGTCCGTCAATGAGCACCTGCCCTTCCGTAGGTTCAAAGAAACGGCAGAGCAGATTTACCAGGGTGGACTTCCCGGCGCCGGTCTCGCCCACGATGGCCACATTATAGCCCTGGGGCACCTTTAAGTTGAAATGTTCCAGTACCATTTGTTCCCCATCGGGATAGTGAAAGGAGACATCACAAAATTCCACGTCTCCGTACAGTTCTTCCCAGTTTTCCCGCTTCGGTGCAAAGGTGTCGCCGTATTTTTCGATCACCTCGGGCGTGTCGGAAACATCACTCTTTGTCTCCAGAAGCCGGGTAAGGCGTTCGATGTTTACCTGCACACTGATCATCTCGCTGATGGTGGAGATCATCCACTGTATGGGCTCCATCAGGTTCATGGCATAGGTAAGAAAGGCGGAAAGAGTACCGATCTGCATGGCCTGCTGTGCCGTGACGATACCGCCTCTCCAGAGGATCAGCGCCAGTGCCACGGCACTCATCATTGTCACAAGAGAGGTGAACATGGCGGAATAATGGGTGGTACGTATCCCCTCCCGACGCATATTCCCGCTCTCCTTCTCAAAATCCTTCTGTATGCGCTCCTCTACCGCCAGGGTCTTTACGGCCCGTACACCCGTGATCCCCTCATTATAATTTGCTGTGATGTTGGAGTTGATCTCGCGTACGTGGCGATTGGCCTCCACCAGCTTTTTCTGGAAGTGGGCCACCAAAAGCATCACCGGAGGCAGGAGCAGCGCTACCACCAGAGCCAGTTTCACATTCAGCAGGAACATCATGACCAGCACCAGCAGCACATAGCCGCCATGCCAGACGATGTCCATCAGACGCCAGGCCACCGTCACCCCTATCTTCCCCGTATCACTCATGACCCGGGCGTGGATATAACCGACGCTGTTCTGGTTGAAATAGGAAAAAGACAGCTCCTGCAGATGGGCAAAAGCCGCATTGCGCAGATCCCGGTCCACGCTCATCTCTACCTGTCCGCAGAGATAGGTGGTAACGAAATTATCTACCATATATATAACGAGCAGAATGATATAAATGCCGATAAAGAGCGGAAGACCCTTCAGGGTCTTCTCAGCCACAAAATGATCGAGGGCATAGCGGGAAAACAGGGGCGAGGCCGCATCGATACCTGCGGAGATCAGCCCCAGGATCACCATGGTGATGATACGTTTGTGGTACTTTCTTACATAAGGCAGGAGCTTGGGGATCCCGAAAAACGGGAGGTGGATCTGCTCCTCTTCCTTTTTTTTCATGAACGATTTCCTCCGGGAGGAGGCGCAGCAAAGGCACCGGCAAAGGCCCGCTTAGCTGCAGTCGTATCCTCAATGACAGGTTTTTCCTCCGCTTCGGAAGACGGCTTTTCTGCCGGTTTGGAAGACTGCATATAATTAGGCTGCGGCGGCGTATAAGGCTGCGCGGCGGCTCCATAGGCTGTTTGCGACGGCTGCGATGACTGCCCAAAGGACGGCTGCGGCGCCGTACCCGGCTGTGAAGACTGTCCGAAAGAGGGCAGCGGCGGGGTAAAGGGCTGTGCAGGCCGTGCGGATGATGATTGCGACATAGCCGGCTGCGATGACGGTGCAAGGGACGGCTGCGGCATACCCGACGGTACTGTGCTCCCGAAGGAAGACTGCAGCGCTGAGCTGGGCTGCGGGCCAAGCTGGGACGGCTGCGAAGGCGACGGTCCCAGAGGTGCCGGCTGTGCAAAAGCAGGCTGCGCCTGAGGGGACTGCACCTGACGGGCGGGATGAGCCGCCTGAGTAACCGGCGCCTGGCCAAGAGGCAGCATAGCCGGTGTAGACTGACCGTAATTTATCTGAGACAGCTGTTCCGACCCGGACGACTGTGCTGCTTCCGGCTGAGACGGCTTATCGGCAGACAGCGAAGATGCGGGCATTGAAACAGCTGCGGCTTCCTTTTTCGGCTCTTCAGGCTTTGCAGCCTGGGAAGACGTTGAAGAACCAAGCGGCAGCATGGCCGGCGTGGACTGGCCAAAACTCATCTGGGCCGGCTGTTCGGGCTGAGACGGAGCAGGCTGCGCTTCCTTAGAAGGCTGGGCCGAGGCACCAAATGCAGGCTGAGCTTCCCTGGAAGGCTGAACCGAGGCACCGAATGCAGGCTGTGCTGCAGTTGAAGCAGCTCCTTGCTGTAAAGGCTTGGGCGCCGACGGTGAAGAGACAGCAGCTCCGATCCCGGCGGCCATTATGCCTGCAGCAGCCATTGCCTGCTGGGGTTTATCCGCTGCACTGCCAAAAGAGGACTGCGGAGTCTGCGCAGGAGTGCTTCCGAAAGAAGACTGCTGCGGCTGCGCGGGCGTGCTGCCAAAGGATGACGACTGCGGCTGCGCGGGTGCTGCTCCGAAGGCAGACTGCTGCGGTCCCTGCGCAGGAGTGCTTCCGAAAGAAGACTGCTGCGACTGCGCGGGTGCTGCTCCGAAGGCAGACTGTTGCGGCTGCACAGGTGCTGCTCCGAAGGCAGATTGCTGCGGTCCCTGCGCAGGAGTACTTCCGAAAGAAGACTGCTGCGACTGCGC
>JAFZOW010000058.1 GCA_017552715.1 Lachnospiraceae bacterium | reverse complement strand
GTAACGGCGATCCCGTCGACCTTTGCCTATGGCTGTGAACTGCTGACAACGGTGGAATGGCCGGCAGCACTGGCCACCATTGGTGCTACCGCCTTTTGCAACGATAAGATGCTGACCTCCTCCGATCTGTCCGGAACATCCCTGACAACGATCGGGGACGGAGCTTTCAGCGGCTGTACAGCCCTGCCTGTAGTAAAATTACCTACGGAGACCACGGCGCTGAAGATCGATGACAATGCCTTCAAAGGAACAGCTATGAGTGGTGAGGGATTGGTCATCCCGGCCAATGTGGCGTCGCTGGGAAGCTATGCTTTTGCAAATTGCGATGAGCTTCAGCGTGTGGAGATCGCGGAGGGGAGCACTACCCTCAGTATGGATCATCATACATTCTATGAGTGTGATAAGCTGCAGAGCATCAAACTGTCGGAGAGAGTAACGTCGATCCCGTCGACCTTTGCCTATGGCTGTGAACTGCTGACAACGGTGGAATGGCCGGCAGCACTGACCACCATTGGTGCAACTGCTTTCTGCAATGATAAGATGCTCATCTCTTCCGATCTGTCCGGAACATCCCTGACAACCATCGGAGACGGAGCGTTCAGCGGCTGTACAGCCCTGCCTGTAGTGAAATTCCCTACGGAGACCACGGCGCTGACGATCGATGATAATGCTTTCAAGGGAGCAGGCATGAGCGGGGAGGATGCATTGATCATCCCTGCGAACGTGGCGTCGCTGGGAAGCTATGCTTTTGCAAATTGCGATGAGCTGCAGCGTGTGGAGATCGCGGAGGGGAGTACGACCCTCAGCATGGATCATCATACATTTTATGACTGTGATTCACTTCAGAAGATCAGCTTGTCATCCAGAGTAACGGTGATCCCGGACACTTTTGCCTATGGCTGCCCGAATCTCATCCAGCTGGTCAGCGGAAACGCTGTGGTACAGATGCCGTCTTCGGGTGCTTTCAATGTCAGCACCAAAGCCGAGATCGTACTGACCGACTGCAATCAGAAGGTGAAGGATTACAACTGGAGCGGCGACAGCCGTGTGGTGGTGAGCACCGCCGTGAGCGTGCTCCTGGAGGAGCGTTATACGGTAGAAGAAGGGCAGACACTGGATCTCAGACCTGTGTATACCCTGGTACCCGAGAACGGAACGATGCCGGAACTTAAGTGGACTTCCTCTTCGGATTCTTATGCTACGGTGACAGACGGAAAAGTCAAGGGCAAGAAGAAGGGCGAGTGCACCGTTACTGTGGAGACCGCACAGGGCATCAAAAAAGGAAGCTGCAAGATAACGGTGGTGGAAAAGGGTGCCGGACCGGCACCGGCTCCGGAACCTTTTGTGGCTGTCCCCGGCGGTGAAGGCGCCGTCGATCCCCAGCCTTATCTGGTGGAGGAGACGACGGAACTGACGCTGGTCAAGGGACAGAAGTTCGTTGTTGCCAATAAAGGCTGGAAGAGTGATACAAAGTCGGTCGTAGGCGTCAGCAAGAAGAATATGAGCGCGAAAAAAGCCGGAACGGCAACGCTTCGCTACGGAGAAATGAGCGTTACCGCTACCGTCCTTGCACCGGCTCATCCGAAGTCGGAAAAGAATGTCAAGTTGGATGCGGGGACCGAAGCGCAGCTGACCCTTGGCGGAGCCACGCCTTCCGGAAACATGATACGCCTTCCCGGGGCTTCCGACGATCTGCAGATCCGCTTTTATACCGCAAATCCCGATGTGGCTACCGTGGAAGATGACGGCACTGTAACGGGAGTTGCTGCCGGTAAGACTACGGTAACGGCCTATGTCAACGGCGTTGCCTTCAAGTATACGGTCAAAGTCTCCGAGCCGGAACCCGTAAAGTACCGTACGCTTCACGTAAATGTGAATAAGAGCAAGTCCATTAAGATCAAAGGGCTGAGGAAAACGGCCTGGACCCTTTCCGAGAACGCGCCGGCTCTGGAAGCAGAGAGCGGAGACGTGGTCACGGTCACTGCGAAAGGGAAGGTCACGGGAAAGATCGCCGGAGAAGCCGATCTGATCTGCGAAGAGGGCTATACGGTGCATGTCATCGTGGATGATCCCAGGATCGCCGAGAATAACAATAAATACAAGGCCAGCTATACGTTGCATCCGGAGGAAGGCCGCGATCTGGGACTGAACTATGTTCACGGCAGCCCCTTCTTCAAGAGCAATAAGAACAGTATCGCTTATGTGGATGCAGACGGCATGATCCATGCCCGCACGAAAGGAAAGGCCAAGATCACGGGCAAGGTCAACGGCAAAGCCGTAACGATCACCGTAAAAGTGGAATAAACAACAGAAATAAAAGCATTTTTTGCAGGGCGCTCCGGAATACCGGGGCGCTCTTTTTTGCTTGTTTTGAAAAAAATACAAAAAAAACAGAATAAACAGTATAAAACAGTTGACAACAGTTATATACTGTTATATACTGTTCACAGATGAGGCGGAAAGATATCTGCAGAAGGTCTTTTCAAAAGTCCGCAAAGGCCATGCGGGCAGCCGAGTCGGAAAAAGAGGACATTACAAATGAAGATCATCATCAATAACGCATCTATGGTGCCGGTATACGAGCAGCTGATGGATCAGATCAAGCAGGAGATCATCGACGGCGGTATGAGAGAAGGAACCATACTCCCCTCGGTGAGGAACCTGGCCAACGAACTGAAGATCAGCGCCCTGACCGTAAAGAAGGCGTACGACAGGCTGGAAGAAGAAGGCTTTGTGGTGACCGTCCACGGGAAGGGGAGCTTCGTAGCCGCAACCGACAGGCAGCTGGCGCTGGAATCCAGAAAGAAGGCCATAGAGGAGGAGTTCTCCCTGGCCATTGAACGGGCAAGGGCGCTGGGTCTGACGGACGGGGAGATCCGGGAAACCCTGGAGATCCTGCTGGGCGAGGAATAAGGCGGATATAAAAAAGGAGTAAAGGATATGATCACGATAAAGGATCTGAAAAAGAGTTATAAGGGTTTTGAACTGAATGTTTCATTGGAGATCCCGGAAGGCTGCGTGACCGGGCTCATCGGTAAGAACGGCGCAGGGAAGAGTACCACCATCAAGTCCATCCTCGGACTGATAAAGCCGGAAGGCGGCAGCGTCGAGGTGCTGGGAAAGGAGCCGAAGAGCTTTACGACCACAGATAAGGAAGAGCTGGGTGTGGCACTTTCCGATTCCGGCTTCAGCATGCTCTTAAATATTGAGGATGTGATCCATATCCTCCGGGCAAGCTACAGGAACTTCGAAGAGGATAAATTCCGGAAGCTGGCGGAGGGGCAGGGACTCCCCTTCGATAAGACCATAAAGGATTTTTCCAGCGGAATGAAGGCCAAGCTGAAGGTGATAGCGGCCATTACCCATAAGGCAAAGCTCCTGGTGCTGGACGAGCCCACGGCAGGGCTGGATGTGCTGGCCAGAAATGAGGTGCTGGATCTGCTGCGGGCCTATATGGAAGAAGACAGCTCCCGTTCAATCCTCATCAGCTCCCATATCTCCTCGGATCTGGAAGGGCTCTGTGACGATATTTACATGATCAACAAAGGGCGGATCATCCTGCATGAGGATACAGACACGATCCTGGGCCAGTACGGGATCCTGAAGCTGGGAGAAGAAGAGTACAAGGATCTGGACAAGCAGTACATTGTAGCCGAACACAGGGACCGCTTAAGCGTTACCTGCCTTACAAAGGAAAAACAGTATTATCTGGAAAATTATCCGGATATGGTCGTAGAGAACAGCAGTATAGATGATATGATCGTATTGATGTTGGGAGGTGAATCAAAATGAAAG
>JAFZOW010000057.1 GCA_017552715.1 Lachnospiraceae bacterium | reverse complement strand
CATCTAAACCGATCGGGTGGTCGGTTTGTTAAAGTACCCCTGATTTCAGTGATTCCGGAAATAATCCTGGATAAAACTCATTTTTGAAGAAAAAAGGCTGTCGCCTTGATGATTTTAATCATCTAAAGCGACAGCCCCTTTTTCGTTCCTTTCATTTTCATAACGGAAGCTTCCGTCTTCTCCCCAGAAGATAAAACACGAAAAAAGACCGCCCCGGATCACTCCAAAGCGGCCCTTTTTAACTTTTTATGCTCTTAATTGATTTACGGAGCAGCCTTAACGTTCACCGTGATCTTAACGGTCTTGCCGTTGATCTTGGTAGTGATGGTGGCCTTACCTGCTGCTCTTGCAACGATCACACGATCCTCGTTAGCAAAGGCAACAGCCGGCTTGTTGCTCTTGAATACCAGATCCTGCTCTACAGAAGCAAAGTCCAGAATCAGTTCATCACCCACGGTAAGCTCTGCTGTGTACTTATTCTTGCCTCTGGCAGCCTTAAGCTTTCCTTCGGTTTCTTCGGTCTTCAGAGTGATATCCTCTACCGTCAGGTTTACGGTATACTCTACACCGTTGGCACTGGCCGTAAGCACTACTTCACCTGCGGAAACCGTCGAGATCTTCTTGGTGAGTTTACCCTTCTTGTTCTTAGTCGTAGCGATGGTGTCATCCGCACTCTCCCATGCTTTGATGCCCTTAAGGCTCAGAGTTTTGGAGCTGCCCAGATTCATGTGCAGCGTACGGTTGGTCGAAACACCCGTCTCGGTTACCTTAACCTTGCAGGTATATGCCTTACCGTTGATATAAGCGATAACCTTCACACTACCCTTGGAAACACCGGTAATCTTTCCATCCTGGTCCACGGTAGCCACATCGGGCTTTTCACTGTACCAGTAAGGAGCCATATGTTCGGTATCATAACCACTCAGCTTGATCTGAGCGGTAGCACCGGCTTCCACCTTGGCCTTTTTGTCAATGGTCGGAGCACAGATGCTCACGCTGATCTGACGGCCGCTGTTGTGGCTGATGGTCACTGGAGCGGTCGTTGCCTTCTTAGCGGTAAGGACACCCTTCTTGGTCACGCTGACGAAAGACTTATCCTGCTTTTTGTTTACCAGAGTCCAGTTAGCGCTCAGGGTAACCTTCTGACCCTTTACAAGGAAGAGCTCGGTGCAGCTGTCCAAATTTGCGGGAATGGGATCAAGTCCGGGATAGATGTCGTCAACGGGATCTACAATGACTTCGCCGCCATCACCGACAACGAGCTTAACAAAAATGCTGCCGGTCTCGGTCTCGCTGTAAGCAGCCTTAACCTCGAAAGCATAATTGGAAGAAGCTGCAACAGCACCGCTAACGGTAAACTTCGCAGTCTTATTTCCGCTGGTGGTTACAGATGCAGGAAGAGCACCGACAACTGTCCACTCATAATCCGAAAACTCAACTTCGGTCTCGTCTCCGCTTACGGTCTTGGCAGTGAATTCCAGTGCAAAAGTCTCGTCAACAGCTACAGACTTAACAAGAGCCTTGTCTGCTGCAGATCCGTCATTAGCACCTTCCTTGGCAATGCTGCTCGTGCTCACGGTCACGGTATAGGGCTGGGGAACGATCTCTTCTTCAGCCTTGGGATTTACGGTGATATTGAAGTAGATAACTTCTTCAGCACTCTTCTCTGCCTCATTGTAAGAAGCAGTAAGCTTGAAGGAAGCATTTCCGGAGATAGCACTGGAGCTGCTAACCGTTAAGGTATTATCCTCTATTTTGGTGCCAAAGCCGATTGCTGCATCACCCTTCTCTCCAAGTTCCTCCAGAGTCCAATCAACAATCTTATCGTTGGACACTGTGTTATCACTCAGGGTAACACTTGCAGAAGAAGTAAATGTCAGCGTCTTAGCATCGCCTTCACTCACAGTTACTTCGAGAGCATTTGCAGAAGTGCTGCCATTCTTGCCCTCCACCGCATCAAAGCCTGTAGCTGTGATCTTTGCCACGGATACAGAGCTTACTGTTGCGTCGCCGACCGCTTCATCCGCAGCAATGACGGGAATGCTGAAGCCCTCAAAGGACGTGAGCACCATCACGGCGGTAAGCAGCCAACTTAATACATTGTTCCACTTACGTTTCATGTTTTTCTCCTTTCTCTTTCCATCCTGTGGAATAAATTTGGTAACTACTTATTATTTCGAGACCTCACGAAAAAAAAGGGGGGTCAGACGAAACTTTTTATGTTTTTCACAAAATTCTTCGTCCAAAATTGTACTTTATCACAAAGGCTTGCCTGAGGCAAGCCTTTTTTCCCAAAATCATCAGCTTTTTTTCTGAATGATCATGCACCGATCACATTTTTGATCGCCTTCAGCAGATCACCATATTCTTCAAAGGCCGGCAGTTCCGGATGAGCGGCTTTGATGGCCTCGGTGGAGCGGAAGAGGAAGCCGGCCTTCCCGGCCTCGATCATCTCCAGATCGTTGAAACTGTCCCCGGCGGCAATGGTTTCGTACCCTATGGACTGCAGGGCTTTTACGGTGCTCAGCTTCGAATGGGCGATGCGCATCTTAAAGTCCGTGATCTCCCCGTCCGGCGCCACCACCAGACTGTTGCACAGCAGAGTAGGCCAACCCAGCTTTTTCATCAGCGGCGAAGCAAACTGGGTGAAGGTGTCGGAAAGGATCATCACCTGGGTCAGGCTGCGAAGTTCATCCAGGAATTCCTTCGCCCCGGGCAGGGGATCGATGCCGGCAATGGTCTGCTGTATCTCTTTAAGCCCCAGTCCGTGTTCTTTCAGGATCCCCAGACGCCAGCGCATCAGTTTGTCATAGTCCGGCTCGTCTCTTGTAGTACGTTTCAGTTCGGGAATGCCGCTGGCCTCCGCAAAAGCGATCCATATCTCGGGTACCAGCACTCCTTCCAGATCCAGGCATACTATCTCCATGGCTTGATCCTCCAAATCTTTCAGATTTTCTATATATAATATATATTAAATGATGCTGAGGTCAATTGCAATAAATACACAATGATGATGCCTAAGGATTGTTTCGTACTTCGCACTCTCGCATCTTCGCTACGCTCCGGTCGGTACCGGTATGATAGTCTCTTGAGCTTTTTCCCTAGTGTAACGATCGCAAAATATCTGGACCAATGCGCAGAATGCTTGCCCGAGAGTGCGTAGACGAAAACGTAGGCGTAGCGGGCTACGTCGAGGCTTTCGGCTGCGTGCTGTCGGGATAAGCAGGCAAGCATTTGGTCCGGGTATTTAAGAATCGTTACACTAGCATCATATACTGTCTTGTGTCCGGGGTCAAGCATTTCTACAATATATAGAATAAATGAATCATCAAAAATTCAGCATGGATGCGCTTTTCAGCATAATACGGAAAGTGCTATTATTCCTAGTAGATTGATAAGACATAAAGGTCCACGGAAGGGACAGCGCGGCATCAGGGCTTCATCCGACGGAGCGGGGGGATATGCCGACGGGGAGGGGAGATTATGAAGAGAACAGATAACAAAGGGTTTTCTCTTATAGAACTGGTCATAGTGATCGCCATTATGGCCGTGTTGGTTGGCATTATGGCGCCTCAGCTGATGCGCTATGTGGAGCGCTCCAAGGTGGCGGCGGATCTTGATCTGATGGAAGGTCTGAACCATGCCATTGTTATGGCAGCTTCGGATCCCTCCGTGCAGGAGGAAGCCAGCAGTCTGGCCGTGATCAACAGCCTGGTGAACAAGACAGCTCTGGAAAACATACCCAGCGGAAACCGCTTTTATAACGAAATCCTGAAGACCATGAGCTGGCCGGATCTTTCCCAGGCTACCTACCAATCCCACCTTTCTTCATATCACGCATCCGATACACAGATCTTTATGCAGTTCAAAGGCGGTATTCTGAATCCTATGGCCATCTGGATCTCCAAATCTGATGTGACGGGGAATAAAAACCCCAGTCCGGATGATGTATCCACCTGGGTGGATCTGGATGATTCAAGCTGCCACCTGATCTGCGTCAAATAATGATACGCAATGTTGTTTTCGATATCGGCATGGTGCTGGCGGATTTCCGCTGGCACGACTACATGCTTAAGGACCTGGGCTTCGATGAAGCCCTCGTTTCTGTTTTCAGGGATCGTCTGGTATTGAACAAGCTTTGGGACGAATATGACCTGGGACAGCGCCCTCCCGAAGATGTGGTCGCGGATATGAAAGCCGCCGTGTCCGAATATCCGGAAGAAGCGGAACGTTTCTTCCATAATATAGTGAACATCGCCGAGGCTTATCCTTACAGCACATCATGGATACGGGAGCTGCAGGCGAAAGGCTATAAAGTCTATCTTCTTTCCAATTATCCCCGGGATACTTTTGAGATGCATGAACGGGAAAAGTTTGAATTTGTGAAATATGTGGACGGAAAAGTGGTGAGCGGCTTTGAAGGCATCGCCAAGCCGGATCCGCGCATCTATGAATTGCTGCTTTCCCGTTACGGGCTGAAAGCCAAAGAATGCGTTTTTCTGGATGACCGGCAGGTGAACATCGACACCGCCCGCTCCCTCGGCTTCTCCACTATACTTTTCACCTCTTATGACGAAGCAAGGGAAACTCTGAATAATCTACTTCGGGCATGAATACATGTTCAGGAGCGTAGTCGAATAATATACTTACATATCGGATTCCCTTGCGAGGAAAACTTCTCCTCATATTCCGTCATGATATTCCCTTCGTTCATTACAGGATCGTGATGCAGATCCCGGGTACAGGCCACAAGTTCAAAAGCGCTGCCTTCCAGTGATTCAAGCGCAAAGTCAAAGAGAACCGTATTGTCGGTCTTGAATTCCACCAGGCCGCCGGGGGGCAGAAGCTTCGCATAACGGGCAAGGAATACCGCTCCGGGCAGGCGGCGCTTCGCATGACGGTCCTTGGGCCAGGGATCCGAAAAGTTCAGATAGATACGGTCCACTTCCCCATCCGCAAACACATCACAGATGTATTCCGCATCCATCCTGATAAAACGGATGTTATCCGGAGACCGTTCCTCTCTGCCCCCGGTCTCTGATCGGGGGAGCCCGTCGCGGCTCCCAGCGACTTCAAAGGAGTCCTTACGGATTCCTTCCCTCGCTCCGGAAAGCCGCTCTATCGCACGCTGCAGCACCGATGAGTATTTCTCGATACCGATATGATTCACTTCCGGCTCCCTTGCCGCAAGCCCCGTGATGAAGCGTCCTTTTCCGCAGCCGATCTCGATATGCAGAGGATGATCGTTACCGAACAGTTCCCGCCAACGTCCTTTCCACGACGTCTCATCATGTACTACCCATTCGTTTTCCGCGATAAATTCCCGTGACCCGGGGATATTCTTCAGCCGCATCTTTATTTTTTCCTCCGCATAACATATAATGATGTATTATGAAGAAACTATGGTTTATCTTACCCATATTGCTCTTCCTTGCACTTCCGCTGCGGGCTTCCGCCACCCAGGAGGATTTCCAGAGGGAAGCCGATGAGCGCCGCGAACAGCCGGCACAGAGCAACGAGATCGAGCGCTGGCCGGAAGGACCTGCCGTAGGAGCCGAATCCGCCATTCTCATGGATGCGGATACCGGTCTGCTGCTCTATTACAAAAATATGGACGAGGAACTCTTCCCCGCTTCCACCACCAAACTCATGACCTGTCTGGTGGCTATCGAAAACTGTCCCTTAAGCGAACTCATCACGGTAAACCAGTCAGCCATCGATGCCAACGAAGCCGACGGCTCACATATGTACCTGAAGGCCGGAGAGACCTTAAGCCTGGAAGAACTGCTTTACGGCATACTCATCAACTCCGCCAACGAAGCCTGTAATGCGGTAGGTGAGCACATCGCCGGCTCCATGGGCGCTTACGTGGACATGATGAACGCCCGGGCTGCAGAGCTGGGCTGCACTCACACCCATTTTGTTACAACCAACGGCCTGCATTCGGAAGATCACTATACTTCCGCCCATGATCTGGCTCTGATCGCACAGGCCTTTTTCTCCCATGATGTACTCGCCAGCATGGCCCGGACGCTTCACTATGATATCCCGGAAACGGAGCTTCACGGCGAACACAGCCTGAAATCCAAAAACAAGCTGTACGAGGGACAGGAATACGAATATGATGGTCTGGTAGGTTCCAAGACCGGTTTCACCAGCAAATCCCGTCAGACCCTGGTATCCTGCGCCGAACGGAACGGCCTCCGGCTGATCTGCGTCGTCATGCGGGAAGAAACACCGGAACAGTATACCGATACCTTAAGTCTTCTGGATTACGGTTTCCAGCATTTCGCCATGCGCTCCTCCTCGGAGCTGGAACAGCGTTTCCTGATCCGGGATCCGGACCTTTTCGGCAGCACCACGGACGTCTTCGGCAACACCTCCAGGCTCTGCTGTCCCGAAGCCGGCGCCATGCTGCTGCTGCCGGACAGCCTGAACTTAAACGATCTGCAGACGGAAGTCCGCTATGATGTTCCCAACGGCCAGCTGGCTCGTATCGATTACAGCTGGGACGGCATCATCCTGGGCAGTACCTCCGTCGTCCCCAATCATGTAAACCCCCAGGTTCCTCGCTATATCTCCGTGCTTCCCGGGGAAAACGAAGGAGGCAAACGCTATATCAATATCTATCATGTGCTGGGCTGGTGTCTGGGCCTGGGCCTGGGCTTTGTGATCCTGCACCTGGCTCTTCACTTTTTCAAGCTCTATCTGGCTCACGCCCGTCACGTTGCCGGAATACGCAGACATCGCAGCGAAGTGGTTAAAAGCCGTTCCGATCTGCGGAGAAACTACCGGCGTCATATGCCGGAAAAGAAAGCGCCCATGAAAAAGGCGCCTCCGAAGTATGTATCCCGGCCGAAGAGCTCAGCGGCTCAGGCGGCCGCAAAACAGCAAAGCAGGCGGCCCCGCCGGAAGATCAAACTTATGGACTGATCCTTATCAGCTGCTGTACTTCGCGCAGAAATGCTCGATCTGATCCCGGCTCCTGGTAAAGCAATCCAGAAGCTTTTCGGAGAAGACACCGGCTTCCCCGCCCGTTACCATGGAATAAGCCTTTTCGGGATCGAAAGCGTCACGGAAGGGACGGTCGCTGATCAGCGAATCATATACATCCGCCAGACCCACGATCTGTGCTTCCACGGGGATCGCATCTCCGGCCAGATGATCCGGATATCCGCTGCCGTCAAATTTCTCATGATGATGACGGCAGATATTATAACTCACCTTCACGTATTCTTTGCTCTGCAGTTCCTGTATCTGTTCCAGGATCTCACAGCCGCGGGTAGTATGGCTCTTCACCACTTCAAATTCATCCGCCGTCAGTTTTCCGGGCTTTAAGAGTATGGAGTCCGGTATCGTGATCATGCCGATATCGTGCAGGGCCGAGGAACTCTCAATGATATCCACCATTTCCGGCGTAAGATGATAATCCCGGCCGTAATTTGCCACCGCCGCTTCGGCAAGGATGCGGGAGATGCCCTTGATCTTTTTGATATGGGCATTGCTTTCCAGATTACGGAACTCCACGATACTGCTCATGACCTCCATCAGGCGGTCATTGGTGGCTTTCAGTTCCTTATTCTTTTCCTTGATCTGTGCCGTCTGCTGGCTGATGATACCCTTCAGCTGGGCGGAATTGTGATAAAGGGCAATGGTGTTCTTTACACGACCGACCACGATGGCTGCATTAAAAGGCTTTAATACAAAGTCCACGGCACCGTTTTCATAGCACTCCTTCACCAGCTCGTCATCCAGAGTGGTAGTCATCATCACCACGGGAATACGCTGGGTAACACCTTTGACCTTCAGCACCTTGAGTAGCGCCCGGCCGTCCACCACAGGCATATGCATATCCAGCAGAAGGACTGCCACATCCTGATGATTCTGCATCAGGAATTCCATGGCCTGCCGGCCGTTGGCGGTCACCGCCACCGTATAATCATCCTGGAAAAGGCTTTTCAGGAAGTCCCTGTTTTCCTCATCGTCATCAGCGACAAGTATAGTGTTTCTGGCCATGGCTCTCTCCCTTTAATTCATGATGTTATCGTAAGCGATCTCCCTGCCCCTTGCAAAGAAACGGGCACGGACCACATCCTGCTTCAGGATGCGGCTGATCCCGTTGATGCAGAGCTTGGAATTCTCAAAAGCCGTATTTTCCACCTTAATGAACAGACGGGATTCGTGGATCACTTCCTCGTCTGCCTTTTCCGCTTCCTCATTCAGCGCCCGCAGCTCCAGCTTCTGCTGCTCCAGCACATCCTGGAACTTCAGGTAAATGGGATTGGTACGCCCGTTCAGGGCTCCCACCTTCCGCAGCACGGCTGCCATACCCACACGGACTTTTTCCATTTCGGCTTCCAGTTCCTTGCGGCGCCGGTACAGCTGGGCGGATTTTTCCTTGACCTCGCTCAGGCTGCCGACTTCCACCACGGTCCGGAGCTGGAACTTGTTGCCTACGGTCCCGCATTCCACGCCTTCCCCGGCCATGACACGGCCGCCGCTGATCAGGCTCCGGCTGCCTTTTGTGAGTACCTTGTTCCCGGCACAGATATTGCTGTTTAAGATATAATTGGCTTCCACGTTTCCGCCGGCTGTGACGTTGGCATTCTCGAAAAATGCCGCCACGATGTTTCCGCCGGCTTCCAGTTCACCCTTTCCGTCGGCATTGCAGCCCTTCCGCAGGATGATGTCTTTCCCGGCTTTCAGGATGGCACTCTCCACAAAGCCTTCCACGATGATATCCCCGCCGGCCTGCACGATGGCGCTTTCCAGCACCGAGGCACGGATCAGGATATCTCCGTCAAATTTGATATTCTTACCGTAACCCAGATCCTCTTTGAATTCCAGCTGTTCAACGATATTTATGATACCGTTCTTTAAGCTGGCCATACCTTCCTTTTTGGAAACATAGGTCACGCTGTCATCCAGCAGACGGATCTTGTCCAGCGCCAGACGGGGCAGGTTCTTTCCCGAAGAGGCCGGCAGTTCCATGCCCTTGACCGTGTGTCCGATCTTTCCCTGGGTCGCAGGATGATAAGTGGCTACCTTCTGACCGGGCTGTACGTAACAGTACTGCCGCTGGGCCATATAATCGATGCCGCCGTTCTCATCCAGATGAGGGCCGCCTTCTTCCAGATTATCGATGGTATACTCATACCAGCCGTCCTCACCCATGAGGGATTCTTCTCCCCGGGCCACCACCACTTCTTCTCCGGCTTTCAGGGAAGCGATATCGATCTCATCCAGTGTCAGGCCGAAGACGATCCCGTAGATCTTCAGGAGATTCTGCAGATTCTTTCTTCCGTAATTCTTCGGGAGAGGCTTTTTGATCTGGATATGGGCCGTCATCAGATTATCCAGGGTATAGATCACCATACCCGTGTCATAATCCGTGATAAGGAAATCCAGGGAAGAGGGATCCTTCTGATATTTGCGCCGCAGCAGCTCCTGGTGCTTGCGTTCCATATCCGGAAGGCTGTAGATCAAACGGGCGTATTCGCCCACATCCAGACCTTCCATCAGGCCGATCCGGATCTCACGCATCTGGGTATCTTTGAAATATTTGCTGCAGAAATAGGAAACATCCAGACCCTGCTCCAGACCGATGCGGATCTCACGCATCTGCCGGAAAGTCAGGTCGGCACTGTCATAGAAAGAAACATCCAGACCACGCTTAATGCCTTTTTCGATCTCATCCAGCTGGGGAAAGCCATAGACGGTCTTGTCATACTCGTCCATGCTCTTTTTCGGAGCAGATGCTGCGGAAAGCGCCATTTCCAGAGAGGAATCGCTCCCCTCCATCAGGCTGCTCTCCTCATCGCTCAAACCATCCAGCAGCTTCTGGAAAGCATCCTCACTGCTGCCGGCCGCACTGGAAAGAACCTCCTCCGGAGAGGCGGTACTTATGGCGGAAATGGTCTTTCCGCTGTTCTGATTGTCCTGAACGCTGTCCAGAAGGCTTAGCAGGTCATCTCCGTCGCCAAACAGACTGGCCAGGTCATCATCTTCAAAATCTGCCATAGCACTTTATTATATCATATAATCTTATTGTGTAGCAAGAATTCTTCGCATCACCAGTCGGAATCCCAGTCGCTGCCGGAATCCCAGTCCCAGCTGCTGCCGGAATCCCAGTCATCATCATCGTCCCAGGAACTGCGCCAGTTGTCATCATCATCATAGGAGGAAGAAGAGCTGCTGGAATAGTCCGAGGGGTCATAATAGCTGGAATCGGCAAAATTACCGATATTATAATCGCTGTCCCAGTAAGAACCCGAATAATAGTCCGACATATCGTCCAGAGGTGCCGAGACGGGTTCCCAGTCATAATTATTGTACAGATACCAGCTGCCGTTGGGACGCTGATAATAATATTCGTTCTTGTAGTTATAATAACCGTAGCCGGGCTTCTGGTTGGCGATGGCAATGATCAGGAAGATCCCCACCAGGACCAGGATCGTGATCCCGAGTATACGGTTCTTTCTGTTTTCTTTACGGCGCTGGGCCAGCTTCTGCTGGTAGGCGGCACGTTCCGCCTGCTTCTGCGGACTCATCTGCTGCCGCCCTGCATTGGCTTCCTTATGCCCGTTATATTCCGTACGCATCTTCTGGAAGATCTCGTTTACGGCATAGGCCTCGTCTTTGCCGGAATAACGTACCGCACGGCTGCCGTCGGCCTTGTTCTTGTATACGATGACCTTCTCGCCTTCACGGTAGATCCCGTAAGCCTTGGCCCCTTTGTAATCCTCTCCGATATGGAAATGCATCTGCTGCACGGGGACTTTGTGGTCCACGCAGTATTGCTGCAATTCCGCTATGGTCTTGGGAATGCCGTCGGAAATACGGCGGATGTTTTCATTCGTCGCGCCGCAGTTGGGACACTTCTCCAGAGTATCGTCAAAAAAACTGTCACAATATCCGCATTTTACATCCATGCTCTTACCTCCGTAAGATCCGTATCCTGCATAAAGACCAAAATTACATATATCCGAGTATTTCTATCTTAACATGACTGCTCCTCTTTTATCAAGACGGAATTTGTTTACATAACTCCTCTTTTTTGCTATACTGTTTTCATGTGCGGAAAATACAGGATCGCAGCTCTTTGTACCTCAAGGATCTACGCTCCGGAACTACACAGCTTCATAACGGAATTGAACGAAAGACTGAAAGATGCAGGCTGGCGTCTCTGGATCTTCTGTATCAATGCGGACCTTTACTGGGAAGAAGACCACATTTCCGCGGAATGTGCCGTTTTCGATTTTATACCTTATGATAAGGTAGACCTTGTGGTCTATATGGATGAAAAGGTCAAAAGCCGTCGGGTGGGAGAACATGTGACCTGTGCTGCCCGGGAAGCCGGAACGCCCGTGATCGTGGTGGACGGTGCCTATGAAGGCTGTTCGGATCTGCGCTTCAACTTCGCCGCCGGTTTTGAGGATCTGGTGCGGCATGTACTGGATACGCATCCGGTAAGAAATCCGCACTTCATGGCCGGTATAGAAGGCAATCCTTTTTCGGATGAAAGGGAAGCCGTATTCAAAAAAGTCATAGAAGAAAAAGGTTTTCGCTTTGACAAGAGCCGCGTGAGTTACGGCCAGTTCTGGGCCAATCCCGCCAGGGAAGCCGTTCAGAAGCTCATCGATGAACAATGCGTCCCGGACTGCATCATCTGTGCCAACGATATCATGGCCATCAATGTCTGCGATATCCTCCGGGAGAACGGCTACAATGTACCGAAGGATGTGATCGTCACCGGCTTCGACGGATACGATGAGGTCTTCCTGACCCATCCCCAGATCACCACCGTGGACTGTTCCAACGCCGAAATGGCAGTAGCCTGCGCCGACAAGATCTTAAGCGGCGACCATGCCATCGAAAATCTCCGGATCCGGCCCCGGCTCATCGTGACCGAATCCTGCGGCTGTCCCCGCTGTGCGGAAGAACGCCGTTCTACCATCAACCGCTTTAATGACAGCTTCTACCGCTATCAGGACGACGTGCGCATGATGCACGAAACCATCACCGGGATGCTCACGGTATCCACCCCGGAAGAAGTGGTTTCACAGATGCACCAGAAGTTCACATCTTCCATGAGCATCATCATAAACCGGGTCTGCTTTATGTCCGACCGGAACTTCTTTACGGAAAAAGAAGAAGAGCATGCGCAATACGGACTTCTTTATGATTCCGAACGGGAGAAGAACAGCCTTACGGACTTTGATCCGAAAAATCTTCTCCCGCAGCTCATGCAGCGCATGGAAAAGGGTTATCCGCTGATCATACAGGCGCTGGATTACATGAACCGGGCCATGGGCTATATCGCCTACTTCTATGAGACCTATGATATCACCCGCTATGCCGGTACCGCCGGTATCACCGAGATGGTGAGCATGGGCATCGGCGGTTATTCCAATGTAAAATATCAGGGTTATCTGCTGGAGCGTATGGAGGAGATGTACCGTTTTGATGCCCTTACGGGTCTGTACAACCGTCTGGCCTTCCAGGAGGAATTCGAACGGCGCCGCTTCTCCCTGGACCGGCAGAATATTCCCCTCCTGCTGATCATGGCTGACCTGGATCATCTGAAACAGGTCAATGATGAGCATGGACACAATGCCGGAGATGCCGCGATCGCTGCCGTGGCCCATGCATTATCGGATGCCTGCGGGGAAGAAGCCCTTTGTGTACGCTTCGGCGGGGATGAGATGATCGCCTTTATCACGGGAGAAGCGGATGAAACGGCCATCCTGGATAAGATCGATAAAGAACTGGAGCAGAAGAGCAGGGAACTGGGTTATACCGTATCCGCCAGCTGCGGTGTATACCGCGCCATCCTGAACCAAAACAGCGATATCAAGGAAATGGTCCGCAGGGTGGATGAAGAGATGTACAGGATAAAGAAGAGTCGGCGTGCACAAACCTGATTTTAAAGAATTAAAGAGACGGATCAGCCTCATCGAAGGGACGGACACAGCCTTCCGCAGCATGTTCGCAGAACAGCAGCAGCAGGAGGAAAAGATCCGTGCTGCCTGCCGTAAGATCGTTTCCAAACAGGCCAAAGCCGGCCTTTATGATATTCCCGTTGATAAACTGAAAGATGCAAAAGCCGGGATCCGTGTGCAGGTGCTCACGGATGCGGGTTTTAAAAATCTGGGCGAGATCGCCGCAGCCGGGGACTTCCGTCTGCGTCAGTTGGAAGGCATAGGCGAAAAACAGCTGGAAGCCATCAAAAGCCTCATTACGGAATTTGCCAACAGTCTTTCCGCGAGGCTTTCCGTCCGGCTGGACGAATCACAGCAGGAACTGCTTACGGAACTGCTGCGCTATATGAAATGCGAACGGATACGCAAGGATGCTCTTGCGGATGCCGGAACACTCAGTTCCTTTACCGAAAAGATCCGTAATTCCGGCATGATCCTGGACGGTTTTCGCTGGCTCTTTTCCGGCAGCGCAGCCAAGACCAATACCCTTGCCCTGTCAATGGATATCTATGAGTTCAGCGACAGTGCCTTATTCGACAGGCTGCTAAAGCTCCTTACCGCTTATCGTTCGGCGCAGAACACGGATGCTTCGGAAGCAACGGAAACCTTCCGGAAGAACGGTGCGGATTTCTATGCCCTGCTGGAAAAACTGGGAAGCGTAAGCGGTCACAGGGCCTTTATCTACGACAGTATTCCTCAGCGGCTTGCGGAAGAGATCAGTTCCTTTCCTCTTACTCTCAGCTACTTCCGCGGAAACCTCCGTGCGTATCAGGAATTCGGAGCCCGCTATATCCTGCGGCAGAAACGGGTGCTGCTGGGAGACGAGATGGGCCTGGGCAAGACCATACAGGCCATCGCTGCCATGGCGCAGGTGCTGGAAAGTGACGGGGAGGAATTATCCGTTCCCTATTTTCTCATCATCTGTCCTGCCAGCGTGATAGTGAACTGGGCAAGAGAGCTGGAGAAATTCAGCCGCATCGAAAGCTTTATCCTTCATGGTCCCACGCTGGAGGATGCTTTTGCGGCCTGGCAGGAATCCGGCGGTGCCGCCGTTACGAATTACGAATCCATGGCCAAGATCACCGACCGCATCGACAACAATATGACACTGAAGATGCTGGTGATCGATGAAGCCCACTACATCAAAAACCCGGACGCAAAGCGCACCCAGCTGATAAGACGTCTGGATAACGAATCGGAACGCATCCTGATGATGACGGGTACACCTTTGGAAAACCGGGTGGAAGAGATGTGCAATCTCATCGACTTCATCCGTCCGGATATGACCAAAGAGATCCGCGGCATGGCCCACGTAAGTCACATCCCGGAATTCCGCGAAGCCCTGGCTCCCTTTTATCTGCGCAGGACCCGGGAACAGGTGCTGGAGGAACTGCCGCCCATTGAGGAAGTGCAGGAATGGTGCGAGCTCACTGCGGAAGATAAAAAGGCTTACGCCGCCGCAGTGGTAAAAAAGAACTTTGCCGATATGCGGAGAGTGTCCTTCCTTTCGGAGGTACCGGAGGATACGGAAAATACCGCGCCCGCAGTTACAGCTGATGCATCCGCTTCCTCAAAAGCCAAACGTCTGCTGGAACTTTGCGATCAGGCCAGGGATGAGGGCAGGAAGCTTGTGATCTTCTCCTTTTTCCGAAATACCTTATCCATCGTGGAAAGCCTTCTGGGAGAGCGCTGCAAAGGAGTGATCAGCGGAGATACCCGGGTAGAGAGTCGTCAGTCCATCGTGGACGAGTTTGCGGATTCCGAAGAAGGCAGTGCCCTGCTGTGCCAGATCGTAGCCGGCGGTGTGGGACTTAACATCCAGGCCGCCAGTATCGTGATCTTCTGTGAGCCCCAGATCAAACCTTCCCTTACGACTCAGGCCCTGTCCCGCGTATACCGCATGGGCCAGACCCGTAACGTCCTGGTATATCATCTGCTCTGCCCTCACACCGTGGATGAACGCATGGTGCGGCTGCTGGAAGAGAAGCAGGCAGAGTTTGACAATTACGCCGATGAGTCGGTAGTGGCAGGTGCCTTTGATAATATAATGGATAAAGCCTGGATCGAAGAGATGATCGACGAGGAACTGGGCCTCTATTCTTAGTATTTTCGCTTCTTTTTCAAGTTTTCTATTTTTCCCGAAAAAAAATTAACGAAAAACATTAAATTTCTGTTGACAAACATAAATCTTTCTGTTATCCTGCATTTAACGATAAACATTAAATAATATCTGCCGCGCCTTTTTGATCATCGGATCTGTGGCAGCTCTCCTCGGCGGTATCATCCTGCTCAGTCTTCCGGACGATCTTTTCAGCTTTACTCTTTACGGGGATGCCAAGCTGGAGATGAACATGGGCAATTCCGGACTCGCAGACGAGATCAATGAAGGGATCAAAGACGCCCTGAACCACGCAGACGTTTCCATAGGTACCACCCGTTATAAGGCCGACACTGTAGATATCAGTACCGACGGCAACCAGGTCATCGTCAGCATGGAAGGAGACGGCGGTCTGATCACACCGAAGCGGGTTTCCCTTGTGACCTGGTCAGCTCTGGTTTATATCGTGATAGCCTTCATACTGATGATCTTCCTGGGAAAACTCTGCAAGGCCCTTGAGAACTGCCGTTCACCTTTCGAAGACAGCATCATCAAATACCTGCAGTGTGTGGCCTGGAGCCTGATCCCCTTTGCGCTGGTCGATACAACCATGAAAAGCGTTGTCGCCTCGGCCTTCAGTTCAAATATCCGGCTGAGCTTTGGTGTGGACCTGTCAATGATACTCGCTATCCTTCTGATCTTCGGTCTGGCCTATATATTCAAATATGGTGCCGTGCTGCAGGCCGAATCGGATGAAACACTGTAAGGGAGGGACGTTATGGGAAAGATCATACTGAGACTGGACCGCGTGATGGCGGATCGGAAAATGAGCCTGAACGAATTATCGGAAAAGGTGGGAGTGAGTAACGTAAACCTCTCCAAGATCAAGACCGGGAAGATAAGCGCCGTACGCTTCTCCACACTGGAAGCCATCTGTGAGGTGCTGAACTGTCAGCCGGGAGATATACTGGAATACAGTAGGGAAGAATAGACCAAAGGGCTGCGCAACATAAGCGCAGCCTTTTTTTATACGGCTTGTGAACAGCTTTCTTTTATCATATAATAGCGACAACAGGGAACCGATCAGAATAACGGAGAAGGGTATGAAAAACAGAACTGTACTTTTATGCTCTATTTTATTGCTGCTGACGGGATGCGCTGATACCGCGGCTCAGACTTATAGATGCGAGCTACCGGATAAAAGCCTGATCACAGATAAAAACCTTAAGGATGTATTCGCGGAACACGGCATGAAAGTCGGGAGCTGTGTCCATTCGGGAGTGATCGAAAGTCAGAGCATGGAAAAGATCCTGCTGGAACAGTACAGCAGCATCACCATGGAAAATGCCATGAAACCGGATTCCATTCTGAGTCTTGACCATTGTCAGACTACCGGCTCTCTCACGGTGGATTACAGCAGCGAGACCGTGCAGATCCTTAACTGGGCCAAGGCACATGAGATGCCTATGAGAGGTCATACCCTGATCTGGTACAGCCAGACGCCGGAGTGGATCTTTCACCAAAATTTTGATGAAAGCCAGCCTTATGTTGGCAGGGATGAGATGCTCGTCCGTATGGAGGATCTTATCCGGAGCAATTTTGAAGAACTGGAAAAGCAGGACTGTCTGGATCTTTTCTATGCATATGATGTGGTGAACGAAGGCTTTATGGAAGACGGGAGCATGCGCCGAAATCACTGGTACGAGATCATAGGAGAAGATTATATCTGGTACGCCTTTTATTATGCGGACAAATATGCACCGGAAAGCATAGACCTATATTATAACGATTATAATGAACAGTATAAGGATGAGACCCTGTGCGAATTTGTGGAAACCCTCGTGGATGAAGACGGCCGGTCCCTCATCGACGGTATAGGAATGCAGGCGCATCTTTTTACGGCAGATGATCTGAATACATATCTGGAAGGTGTGGATCAGCTGGCGGAAACAGGATTGAAACTTCAGATCACCGAGCTGGATCTGGGGCTGGGTGCATATGAGTCACCCGCGGTTCCCACACAGGATAAGCTCAAAGAACAGGGACGGTATTATTACGACTTGCTGAATGGCATTTTCCAGCGTGCGGACGATGGAAAGATCCGTATGGATGCCGTTACCTTCTGGGGCTTTACGGATCATTCCTCCTGGAGGAGTGAATACTCACCTCAGCTTTTCGATGAGGAACTGCTGCCGAAGTATGCTTATTACGGAGCCATGCAGATTAAAGAATATGCGGGATACTAAACTATCCTGGTCCTTATGGTTTCCCAGTCACTGCACCTGCTGAAGTTTTCACCGGGAAGTTCACAGTTATGATTCCACGGCCTGTCAAAGACCATCACCTTCAGCCCGGGCAGATGATCGAAGTATTTAAAGGCCGAAGGTGAATCCTCTACCGCGTAATCGAAGTGCATTTTGAAATAGTCTTCCGGTTCCAGGCTGAAGCTGCTGTTTTTCATGAAGTTTTCCCGGCCGTATTTATTCAGGAAATACAGCTTGATCCCCTGAAGCCCGTGCCGGTCAAGCCATTCACGGGATGCTTCATAAGTACTGTAAGGGCGGCCGGTGATGATGGATACATCATGACCCTTTCCGATCCATTCATTTACAACCCCGGATGCTCCTGGAGTTTCTTCATACGACAGCAGCATATCCGCTTCATGACCCCGGATGAGCAGTTCATCATACTGCTCATCCGTCAGTTCGAAGGCCTTCTGAAGATTGAAGTATGCCATCTTTTCATAGGACACGTCTTTTCCGAACATATCCTTTACCATCACGGAAAATGCTCTTGCGGTTTCACACAGACAGTCATCAAAATCCACATAGATATTCATAAGCGTTTTTCCTTTCGGGATCACTCCAGGATCTTCTTTACAAATGACAGGATCGTTTCCTTCTTTTCCGCATCACTCAGTTTTTCAAAGCCCTCGGAGTGTATCGTCGCCGATAGTCCGTACAACAATTGTCCGGCCAGTATATCCGCGGGAAGCTCCGATCCGATATCCCACTTCGTCAGAAGCTCAGCGACCATGGGTTTCAGCGCAAGAAGTGTCCGGGAGTGCATCGCATACTGAACGGTCCAGTGCATGTTTCCCTTGATCTTTCCGTATTCGTTCATGGATCCGCTATACAGGGGAAGGAGCTTATCCACCAGTTCCTCAGGGGATGCGCATTCCCGGACAAGAGCTCCGAAGCGTTCCTCATAAGCTCTGAAAAAACTGTCCGTGACTTTGTCAAAAAGCTCTTCCTTCGACTTGAAGTAATGGTAAAACATGCCGATCTCGCCGCCGACCCGGTTCATGATCATCCGGACCGAAGTCGCTTCATAGCCGTTCTCAAAAAAGAGCTGCATCGCTTCTTTTATGATCTCGTCTCGCTTACCGCCCGTCAGTACCGCTTTTCTCGCCATCCGTTTTTTCTCCGATCCAATCCAGGATAGTCTTAAACACCAGGCCCATGTTTCCGACCTGACAATGGTGATCCGCCTGATCTTCCTTTGTGAAGAGCCGTCCCGTCACACTTTTCGCATTTACCAGTGCACGCAGCTGATCTTCATAATACACCGTATAAAGATCCGACTCGCCGGCCAGGACCAGAACATCCTGGGTTATCAGTTTGGATATCTCTCTTGTGTTAAACTTTTTGATGTGGTCAAAATACTCCCAGGGAGTACTCACTCCTTCATATATAGCATATCCCTGCTTAAGAAGCCAGTTGGTAAAATAATTTTTATTGAGTTTTTTCTTTATCGACCACCAGAGGATGTTTTTGGGGTGACTCACCAGATAGTCGAAAAGGCGGGCTTTATCTCCCATTTTATTGAGGATCGAGCCGTAAAAATCGTAGATCAGATCGAACATGACCACACGGCTTATACGCTTTTCAAAAGCAGCAGCCCGGGGAGCAAGATATCCTCCGAGGGAAACGCCGATGAGTGTCACATCATCCAGCCTGAAATGATCCAGCACCGCAGCTGTGCAGTCCTCCCATTTTTCCGTCATACGCACATCGTAATGCATGAGTACTTCACCCTGTCCGGGACCTTCAAAAAAGTACACATTATATCCCGCTTCATTGAAAACCTTCACCACCAGAAGGAACTCCTGGGCGATACTGTCATAACCTCCGTGGATTAGGATCGTCCCCCTGGGATCCTCATTCAGAGCATAGTATACCGGGATCTTATAATCCTCATAGGGTATCTGTATGTAGCGGATCTCCTCAAAACGGCTGTAATACTCATTATAATGTTTGACGCATTTCTCATAAAGGACATGCTTAAGATCCCGGCCCTTTTCATCTTTTTCTCCGCTGAGGGTGTAGAACTGCGCGGCACGATAACAGGTGGCTGCTTTAAGTGCTTCTCCCTTTTTCTCCGCTTCTTCTCCCAGTTCTTTGAACAGGCTGATCCAGGTCTCAAATCCGTCGATCCTTTTCCCTATCCCTTTAAGCTCATCTTTATCGAAGACTCCAAAGGAATAAAAACGGTTCAGCTGGAAATTAAAGGCTTCATTCTCATGAAAGCTCTGATATCCCACCGGCAGAGCAGAAAGTGTTTTGTTCATCATGGCAATTTC
Organism: Lachnospiraceae bacterium; assembly: GCA_017552715.1. Classification (GTDB taxonomy): domain Bacteria; phylum Bacillota; class Clostridia; order Lachnospirales; family Lachnospiraceae; genus NK4A136. The sequence goes on along the minus strand of JAFZOW010000057.1, from coordinate 6,584 downwards.
CTCCTTTCAGGTGATGTTACTGTCCCCGATCTTTGATCGTGGGAACCTGTTCCTAATAAACAGAATAACGTTCTGTTTATTTTATATCATACCGAAAAGGGTGTGTCAAGAATAAACAGAACATTATTCTGTTAATTTCTCCCGTACCTGAGGTTTTTTTAAGTACCGGTGGGTTTCCTATAAAAAAAGCTTACAGGCATTTCTGCCCATAAGCTTATAAAGATTTTCCCGAATGCGGCGCGTTTACTTATAGCCCTTTCTCTTTCTGGCGGCATCGATCAGCTCATCCGCTTCATTAAAAGCTTCTGCCAGATATTCCCCCACATCTTCTTTTCCTTCCTTTTCCCTGGCCTTGATCTCTTCCCAGTTCAAAAGCACTTCTTCACTGCCGTTCACTTTGGTATTCCCAAACACATGGGGATGGCGGCGTATCATCTTTTCTTTGATGCCGTTGATCACATCCTCCGTGGTAAAGATGCCTTCCTCCTCGGCTATGCGGGCATGCATCAGTACCTGCAGCAAAAGGTCACCCAGTTCCTCCTTCAGATTTTCCGCATTCCCGCTCCTGTCATATACATTGATCCCGCAGATCACTTCCGCAGCTTCTTCTATACAAGCTGCCTTCAGGCTCATGTGGGTCTGCTCCCTGTCCCAGGGGCATCCGTCTTCGGCCCGCAATCTGCAGATCACTTCATATAACTCATCAAATTCCCGCATGTTATTTACCCCTACAATTTGCATACAGCCGGTGTGCGCTGGCTTCGGCTGCTTAAAAACTGGATCACATCATAATCCATACCATTCAGGCAACGTCTGGGAATGATGATAGCCTGTACGGCACCTATCATCACAAAGATATATATCTCGTTTGTCCAGATTGCCCGTACATCACTCCATTCAATACGGATGGTCTTACTGGGCGTATAATCCATGATCATCTCGTTCGACAGATCCAGAGTTGCTTCCGCGTCATATGGGAGCTTGCCCTGCTTTTTCAGATCTTCCACCTGGCGGTGTATCCTTCTTTTTATCTTTCCCTCATAAGTCAGCCAGCCCCAGACGGAAATCCCGCTGAGAATGAAGATCTCTATTAAGATCAGATAGGCAGGAAAGTCCTTCAGGTAGAAAAACAGGACAAAAAGCAGGGAAACGATCGGGGTAAGGAGCTTTCCGATCAGAATGGTCCTTTTTCCCTGCGGTGTATTGAACTGATAAAAGATATTATATTGGACATAATCCTCATCATTCAAAAAGAGACTTATTCTCATTCTTCCCCTCCGTAAGAAATGCTGTCAAAAGGAAGCTTTTCCTATGATCTTTCCTTCTTCACTTCACTGATCATAGTATTCATCTGCTGCTCCATATCCGCAAGCCTCCGCTTCATGCTGGGATAAGTCCGCAGATCCTTGATCATAAAGTACAGGGCAGCCAGCATCAGAAAGATGGCCAGCCCGGTACTGAACATACCGGATACTCCCAGCGCGGGAAGTGCTTTATAAACCGTAGCAGCGCTGCCTACTAAAGATACGATCGTCCGCAGGAAAGAAAGATGGGTCTGTTCCACGGACAGATGCGAATTCTGAAAAGACAGTTCCGTACGCAGCACAGACAATTCCGTACGTTCATGCGATAACTCGGTACGTTCCAGTGCCAGTTCCCGTTCCGTGATCTCTTTCATCTCTTCCCTCCAAAAACGTTTCTTCATTGAGTATAACCGAAAGACCTTTTCTGGGCAAGCACAGAAAAACAGGGAACTTTCAGCATTTTATAAGTGCTTTACATATAATAATATTCCTTAGTAGTAAAATAATTATCGATAAACATAAAATAATTGTTGACAAATGTATATTGTTCTGCTATTATGCATTTAACGATAAACATTAATTTATTGCTGACAAGCATAAAGGAGGAACAAAATGAATAAAGAGATGGCAGTAAAAAAGATCAACACGATCGGCAAGGTCGGAAACATCATTGCCCGTATCGTCCGCATACTCCTGCTCATCGGTTTTGTCGGGGCAGTCATCGGCGGCATCACCATGCTCTGTATTCCGGATGATCTCTTCCGCTTCGATCTAAGCGGTGAGGCAAAGCTGGATCTCAATCTGAAAAGCGCAGACCTTTCCGGCCGGGTGAGCGAGGCAGTGGAAGAAGCCATGAAAAACGCAGATGTCTCCATCGGCAACAGTCGTTACGCTACGGAATCGGTTGATATCAACCAGGACGGCACAGCTGTTACATTCAACATGAAAGGTGAGGGAGGCCTGGTCACACCAAAGCGCGTCTCGGTTCTGCTCTGGATGGCGGCTGTCTATATCGTGATCAGCTATATAATGATGTTCATCATCGGAAATCTCTGCAAGGCCCTGCAGAGCTGCCGCTCCCCCTTTGAAGACGGGATCATCAAAAGCATGCAGCAACTAGCCTGGAGCCTGATCCCCTTCGCATTGATCGATACCACCATGTCCAGTGTAGTCGCTAATGCATTCAATTCCAATATCAGTGTCAGCTTTGGCCTGGATCTGACGACTATACTCTTCATCCTTCTGATCTTCGGTCTGGCCTATATCTTCAAATACGGTGCCATTCTTCAGACTGAGTCGGATGAAACATTGTAAAGGGGGTGCTGTTATGGGAAAGATCATACTGCGGCTTGACCGCGTGATGGCGGACCGGAAGATGAGCCTGAATGAATTATCGGAAAAGGTAGGGGTGAGCAACGTGAACCTTTCCAAGATAAAGACCGGCAAGATCAGCGCCGTGCGCTTCTCCACCCTGGAAGCGATCTGTGAAGCACTGAAATGTCAGCCCGGTGACATACTGGAATACAGTCCCGACGATACTGCGGCTGTATAAAAAATTTCCCTAAAAAACTAATGAACCCCGGAGGCAGCTGATATGTCTCCGGGGTTTGTTTCAACAATTTCTATCATAAATGATGCCTGTCGGATCGCTCTGTTGCTTCACAGATCCCGCATCATTTTATCTTTTGTCTTTATCGATGAATTCCAGAGAAATGACCGAAAGCCCGGAAAAGACCGCTATAAACAGGATCAGTACGGACCAGCACTTAAGGACATTAAAAGCTCCGCCGTCATAACTGGGATTCTGGTTGAATTCCGCACTTTTCAGCAGCAGTTCATCCCGCATGCCGTTCTCTTCGATGTAGTGCATGACCTCCCAGACCGGCTTTTTTCCCTGGATCTGAACATCGATCCCTTCCCTTTTCAGGATAAGGTTCAGTTCTTCGGCACCCTCATTACTCAGGGGCTTATCCAGATCGATCCCCTCCGCCACCAGGATATCCTTTACTTCATTCAGCACTTCCTGATCAACAAAAACATCCGACAATTCGTCTTTTACGGTATTTGTGATCTCTTCCTTGTTATCCAGGTTGATCTCGATATCCTTCAGCTTATAAGCACTGTTCCATAAAAGCACCATAGGTAGGTGATTATAATCGGCCTGTGTACAGAGTGCCGTAAGGCCCCATTTTGCAACGGTAAGGTTCGTAAGCTTTAAGGAAAAACCTTCCAGAGAAAAGAATCCGCCGGAAAACACCAGCTGAAAGATCAGAAGGAAGGGCATGATGGTCATGGCTGTGGTCGTATTATGTACAAAGGCGGAAACCATAAGCGCCATCATATCTGCCGCATAGGTAGTAAGGAACAGGGTAATGCCGATATCCACTAGGACGGAAGCTGTGATCTGGGGCACTGCAGGAAAAGTGACCTTCATCATCCTGCAGATCTGTATCGTGATCACAGACTGGCACAGACAAAGGAATGCCTGGTAGATCATGTGGGCTGCAATATAGGAACTGATATGCATACCCGAACGGTGCTCCCTTTTTACTATCGCTCTCTCGCGGCAGATCACCTGAATGGAATTGAAAAAGCCGTTCCATATACAGATACATGACAGAGCGAAGGTTCCCAGCAGGGTTCCTTCCATGGTCACAAAAAGATTATTACCGACTACAAAACAGACCAGACCGGCGATGACAGCTGCCATAGGCAGCACCTTCCAGTCGCTCTGAAAAATAAACATACGAAAGAGTTTTCCCAGATATATTCCTGTCTGGGCTATACGGCCCTTATGCTTAACTTCTTTGATCTCCCGTTCCATTATCTCATCCTGCCTTCTTCATCTGTTTGGTATAGCGTTTTACAAACTCATTGGCTCTTCCTTCGCCGCCTTCTTCCTTCTGGTTAACTGCCAGAAGCACATGCTCCATGCTGTCTTTTTTGAAGAATTTTCTGGCGTCTTCCAGACTTCCGTAATAAGCCAGCCGTCCGGTCCGGTCCACATCCTTTGCCAGAACGATCACATCATCAAACAGATCGGCAACTCTGTCCGGTGTATGAGTGATGACGATGACGATCTTTCCGCTGTCCGCTATGGCCCTTAACTTTTCAAACAATCCCCTGGCCACCACTCCGTCCAGACCGGAGTCCGGCTCATCCAGGATAAACAGGGACGGGTCGGATATGAATTCCATGGCTATGGACAGACGTTTCCTCTGGCCGCCGGAAAGCTTTTCCACCAGATTATTGGCCAGCATGGAAAGACCAAAGCCCTCCAGCACTTCCTGAACTCTCTTTTTTCTTTCCTTCTTATCGATATTACCGGGAAGTCTCAGCTTTGCGGCATCCTCCAGAGTCATAAGCACCGTATCGTTGGGACGCATCAGATCCTGCTGGGGAACAAAACCCACATCATATTTCATGGATTCGTATTCCTTGTAAAGATCGTGACCGTTCAGAAGTACCGTGGCATCCGCTTTCTCATAACCCGTAACGGCATTCAGGAAAGTTGTCTTTCCTGCACCGGATCCGCCAAGGAGCAATACCAGATGACCTTTCGGTATAGTCAGATGCAGATCCTTAAGAAGTACCTTCTTCTTAAAGAACTCCATAGCGGTTCTCTCACGGATATTGATGGTCAGACCTTCTTCGATCTCTTCGACATGTACTCCGCTCACGTCTGCAGCATTTTCCTCTTCCAGAGTGATGACCGGCTGGATCTTTTTCGAAAGACCCCAGTAAAGAGATGTAAGACCTTCAAATAACAGCCAAATAACAACCCAGTATTTATTCTTCCCGAACACTTCGCATAAGCCGGAGCAGATCCTGGCCTGATATACAATAACGCATATTGCTACGGTTCCCCGGAATAATGAAATGATATAATAGACCAGACTGCTTTCCGGTAAAAACCTTATGACCAGATCCGATATTGCCATGATGCAGTTCAGCACCACCTGTATGCGTCCGTCCAGTTCCCTTTTTGCACCCTTCGCCAACTCATAGGTATTATATATGGGAATGAATGCCTTCCACATTTTTTTCCCGAGTTTTTTAAATATGTATGCATATCCTATATAGCAGATCAGGTAACTGAAAAAAGAATAAATATCCGTTGCGTTAAACATTTCCTTCCTCCGAGTTCAGATTATTATAAGCTTTTTAATATTTCCTGCTGGGCGGCATCCACTTCTTCGATCCTTATCCGGCCTATCGCTTTGCTTTCTTTTTCAAAATCTATTTCTTCAAAGACCGATGATAAGTATGCCGCATTTTCCGGAGATGTACCAATCCGGGCTTTCACGATGATCTCCTTCGAAAGGCTGCTCAACTTTTCTTTGAGGGTCTTCGCATCTACCGATGAGATATTTTCAAAATCCATAATCCTTTATTCTCCTTCAACCGTAATGATATGAAGCAATCAACTCTTATTCGAATCTTTAAATCTATACAGATGTATGAGTGCTTCCGAATAATTACGCTTTTTTACTCTATCGGGATATCACGGATAATCCTGTTTTCCCCGTCGGCAAGGATCTCTATGAGAGGCTTATCGCTCCATTCCCCGGAATAATACTTTCTAGCCAGTTCCTTTACCTTTTCCAGATCCCGGCTTTTTTCCATGAGCTCACTTGCTTCATTGAACATTGCCTGATCGTATCTGTAGATCGAACTGTCCTCCACCTCCGCTTCTAGCAGCCGGACCTGATCTACTGTAAAATCACCGTTATCTATACAATCATCCTTCAGATATTTTATGGCTTCCTCTTTGGTCTCGCAATAGTAAACGCATCCTATCCTGCTTACGGAAGATGAGGCATATTCACTGATCCTGATATATTCAAAAATCCCTTCTACCGCATCCTTGATATAATTCTCATGCTTTCGTAATCCCAAAGCACATAATTCCCTGGAAAAAGACATGGCGGAAAAGAAGGTACTCCAAAAGCATTCTTCGCTTTTTTGAAGTGCCAGTATGAACGGTTCAGCAAATCTATATTGTTTTTTATAATCATTTATCAGTCTTTCGCCCTTTTTATAGGAATCGACCGAATAGTGGTATAAGATCATTTACGGATGCTCCTGTTCCGATGATCTTTTCATATTTCTTTCTACCTTTTTTCAAAAGTATTTCTACCCGACAAATCGTTAAGGAAAGAATCGAAGATGATGCAAACGAAAAAGCAGCCGTGAACTCTTCGATAACTGCCCTTTCGTTTGCATCAATTTCGATTTTTCCTGGTTGAACAAAGCGCGTCCGGGTTGCAAATATATATG
>JAFZOW010000056.1 GCA_017552715.1 Lachnospiraceae bacterium | reverse complement strand
GTTTGCGGCTTCGCTCTGGGCAATCTCATTTTCGTGGTGAGGAAAGATCAGGTCTTCGCCCCCGGCGTGGATGTCAATCGTATCTCCCAGATATTTTCTGGCCATCACGGAGCATTCCGTATGCCATCCGGGCCTTCCGTCACACCAGGGGGACGGCCAGTAAGGCTCCCCTTCTTTTCTTGGCTTCCACAATACAAAGTCCAGGGGATCTTCCTTTCCTTCTTCCCCGCGGACGCTGACATCACGGTGTCCTGCCTCCAGTTCATCGATGTTTTTATGGGAAAGCTTCCCATATTCCTTAAAAGCCCTGGTTCTGTAATATACGGTTCCATCGTCTGCTGCATAAGCGAACCCCAGGCCGATGAGCCTTTGGATCAGGTCGATCATCCCGTCGATCTCCTTTGTCGCCTGAGGATGGACCGTGGCAGGAAGCACGTTCAGGCCCTGCATGTCTTTTTTGCATTCTTCGATATAGCGCTCGGAAATGACGGAGCTTTCCACACCCTCCTCCTGGGCTTTTTTGATGATCTTGTCGTCCACGTCCGTAAAATTCGATACGTATCTTACGTCATAGCCCCGGTAAGCCATATATCTGCGGAATGTATCAAATACGATCATCGGCCTGGCATTGCCGATGTGGATCAGATTGTAGACCGTAGGACCGCAGACATACATTGATATCTTACCCGGTTCGATGGGCTGGAATTCCTCCAGCTTCCTGCTTAAGGTATTATAGATTTTCATAGCTTCAGATTCCCTCCCCGTGCACTCCTTCTGTCTGTTCTCTGTTCATTTCCACGCGCCTGCGTTCCATCAGTTCTTGTTCAATCGCTGTATCCAGCCTGCGGACGGCATTTTCCAACTCGATGATATGGTTCATCATTTCCGCATTTGTCTGTCTGAGCTGGGCGATGTCATCTTTGACCGGATCCGGCAGGTTTACCTGGTCCATGCTGTCTCTGGGCCTCTCGGTGTCATAGCGCTTTACGACCCGGCCGGGAACCCCGACTACGGTGCAGTTTGGAGGCACTTCCTCCAGTACCACGGATCCGGCTCCGATCTTGGAATTATCTCCCACCGTGAAGGATCCCAGAACCTTTGCTCCGGCCGATACCATCACATTATTTCCCAGCGTGGGGTGCCTCTTTCCATGCTCCTTTCCTGTACCTCCCAGCGTAACGCCCTGAAACAGGGTCACATTGTCTCCGATGATCGTGGTCTCACCGATGATCACGCCGGTACCGTGGTCAATGAAAAATCCCTTTCCGATCTCGGCACCGGGATGGATCTCTATCCCCGTGCACCGGACTGCATGCTGGGAAATAGCCCTCGCCCGGAAATAATGGCCTTTTTTATACTGCTTATGTGCGATCCGGTACCAGAAAACCGCCCAAAAGCTGGGATAAAGAAATACTTCCCAGTCTGAATGGATGGCTGGATCCCGCTCTCTGATCACGGCAATCTCATCTTTTATGCGGCGGATCATTCCCATGCTCTCCCCCTGCAGCCCGGGCAGAAGCCCTGGTCCCGGAACGCATCCCGATAGCCTGAAATGAGGCAGACAGCCTGTGCGGCAATGCCGAGCCCTTCCCCCGTAAAGCCCAGATGCTCCTCCGTTGTCGCTTTTACATTGACCTGATCCGATTCCAACCCTAAGGCCTTTGCTATATTATCCTGCATCAGCCCGATATACGGCCTCATTTTCGGAGCCTGGGCGATGATGGTTGCATCAATGTTTTCCACGAAAAAAAGCTTATCCTCCAGCAGCTGTGCGCACCGCTTCAAAAGCTCCATGCTGTCCGCACCCTCATAATCCGGATCGGTGTCCGGAAAATGCACTCCGATATCACCCAGGCCGGCGGCACCCAGCATGGCATCCATGACGGCATGAAGCAGGACATCCGCATCTGAATGGCCGGCCAGCCCTTTTTCATATGGGATTTTTACGCCGCCGATGATCAGGTCCCGGTCCGGTACCAGGCGGTGTACGTCATATCCTGTGCCGACCCTCATGGCTGCTCCCGCTCCATTGCATTGTGGATTTCCCTCATCGTATAATCCGTATCCTCATCTATCATCTGAAGCATTATATCGGCATATTTCGGGGCAAATTGTGAGCCCCTTCCTTTTTGGATCTCCTCCCTCACCTTTTCCCGGGGCATGACCCTGCGGTAGCTCCGGTTGGATGACATGGCGTCGTAGGCATCTGCCACGCCGATGATCTGGGCAATCTGGGGGATCTCTTCTCCCTTCAGGCCGTCAGGATATCCTTTCCCGTCATACCGTTCATGGTGCCATCTGGCTCCGTCAGCGATATGCGGCAGGACGGTTATGTTTTTCAGGATGCCTGCCCCGATGGCGGGATGGGTCTTGATCACGGCGTATTCTTCATCCGTCAGCCGGTCGGTCT
>JAFZOW010000007.1 GCA_017552715.1 Lachnospiraceae bacterium | reverse complement strand
CTTCTGGAATGTGTATTGGATGTTTTTATAACCATACTCCTGGTGGGTTGGGACTGCGGTTATGCTTCTTATCTTTTTGCCCTGGTCACCGCCTCGTTTTATTTCACTTTTGTTAACCGCGGCAAGGAGAAAGCATATCACAGTCTGCCCCTGGTCCTCTCGCTTCTCATGATACTCTGCTTCTTTATCAATTACTGCCTGAAGACCTTCGTCCCCCCGCTGACACCGCTCACCAGCGTATTTTTTTCTTCCGTGATATTCGTATTTAATACCACCATCGCATTTGGCGCCATGATCGTCTTCTCCTATCTCTTTGTCTGGGAACTTAACAGCCGGCAGCAGGTTCTGGAGGAGTCAAACGCCAAGCTGGAGGAACTGGCTCATAAGGATCCCCTGACCCGGCTTCTGAACCGCCGCAGCATGAATGAGATCCTGACAGGACATATGGAAACGCTGAAAAGATCCGGCAAACGCTTTACCGTAATACTGGGTGATATCGATGATTTTAAAAAGATCAACGATACCTACGGACATGACGCCGGTGACCTTGTACTGGTACGCGTAGCCGATACCATACGTGAAAGCACCGGCGAGGACGATGCCGTATGCCGCTGGGGGGGAGAAGAGATCCTGATCCTCATCAATGCGCCTCTGGAGATGGCAGCTGTAACGGCCGAGAATATCCGGCGAAATATAGAAAACATGAACACTCAGTTTGAAGATAAAGAGATCCGTGTTACCATGACCTTCGGCATCGCCGAATCCATCCCGGGCTACCGGCTGGAGCATTTGATCCAGCAGGCCGATGATAAGCTGTACTTCGGTAAAAAGCACGGGAAGAACCAGGTGGTCACGGACATAAAAAAATCATAAAGGAGCAATACAGATGATCGCAGCAAACAACGTAACCTACCGTGTAGGAAAAAAAGCCCTCTTCGAGGACGTGAACATCAAGTTCACGGAGGGTAACTGTTACGGACTGATCGGTGCCAACGGAGCCGGCAAATCCACTTTCTTAAAGATCCTTTCCGGGAATCTGGACACCACGAACGGTGATATCAGCATCACTCCCGGACAGCGTCTCTCCGTCCTTGAACAGGATCACTTTAAATACGATGAATTTACTGTCATGGATACAGTGATCATGGGCAATCAGCATCTCTATGATGTGATGAAGGAAAAAGATGCCATTTATGCCAAAGAGGATTTTTCCGATGAAGACGGTATCCGTGCCGGCGAACTGGAAGCCGAATTCGCCGAGATGAACGGCTATGAGGCAGAGGCCGATGCCGCCACCCTCTTAAACGGCCTCGGTGTGGAAACCGAGCTTCACTACAATACCATGAAGGATTTAAACGGAAGCATCAAGGTGAAGGTCCTGCTGGCCCGGGCTCTCTTCGGCAATCCCGACATCCTGCTCCTGGACGAGCCTACCAACCACCTGGATCTGGATGCCATTGCCTGGCTGGAGGAATTCCTGATCAATTTCGAGAATACCGTCATCGTTGTCTCCCATGACCGCTACTTCCTTAATAAGGTGTGCACGGCCACGGCGGACATCGACTACGGCAAGATCCAGCTTTACGCCGGCAACTACGATTTCTGGTACGAATCCAGCCAGCTCCTCATCAAGCAGATGAAGGAAGCGAATAAAAAAAAGGAAGAGAAGATCAAAGAGCTGCAGGAGTTCATCTCCCGTTTCTCCGCCAATGCTTCCAAATCCAAGCAGGCCACTTCCCGTAAGCGTGCCCTGGAAAAGATCCAGCTGGATGAGATCAAGCCCTCCAGCCGTAAGTACCCTTACATCGATTTCAAACCCGACCGGGATATCGGCAACGAGGTGCTTTTCGTGGAGGATATCTGCTTAAACGGCGAAGACGGCCAGCCTCTTCTGAACCATGTGAGCTTTGTCATGGGTCATGATGACAAGATCGCCTTTGTTGGCAGTAACGAGCAGGCCAAGACCGCCCTCTTCCAGGTACTGATGGGTGAACGTGAGCCGGACTCCGGAAGCTACAAATGGGGGGTCACTACTTCCCAGGCCTATTTCCCGAAGGACAGCTCCAAAGAATTCGATAACGACTATACCATCACAGACTGGCTAATGGGCTACTCCCCTGTAAAGGATGTGACCTATGTGCGCGGCTATCTGGGCCGTATGCTCTTCCCCGGAGAAGACGGTGTAAAGAAGGTAAAGGTGCTTTCCGGAGGAGAAAAGGTACGCTGCCTGCTCTCCAAGATGATGATCAGCGGAGCCAACTGCCTGATCCTGGACGAGCCCACCAACCATCTGGACATGGAATCCATCACAGCTCTGAACAACGGTATGCTGAAATTCCCCGGTGTCATCCTCTTTGCCTGCCGGGACCATCAGCTGGTGGAGACCACCGCCAACCGCATCATCGAGTTCCTGCCCGATGGTACCATCATAGATAAGGTAACGACCTACGACGAATACCTTGAAAATGATGAGATGGCCCGTAAGCGCACCATTTACCAGGCCCAGCTGGAGGATGATGAAAATTGAGCCAAAAGCTCTTCTTCTTCGATCTGGACGGAACCCTCTTAAATGAAAAAAAAGAGATCACTCCTGCCACGTATGCCGCGCTGAAAGCGTGGCATACTGCCGGGCACCGTATAGCCATTTCCTCCGGACGGCCCATAAGGAGCATTCTGGAAGTGATCCGTACGCAGGGTCTGGAACCCTTCTCCCCTTATGCCGTGGCATTCAACGGTGCGCTGGTATATGACAGCACAGAGCAAAAAGCCGTTCTGCGAAAAACCTTAAGTCTCACACAGGTCAGTGATGTCAGTCGTATCGCTGCCGGTCTTTCCCTGTATATCCACAGCTATGACGATACACATATCTATACTCCCCGAGATGGCGAAGAACTTGCTTTCTATACCAGGGTGGTAAAAGTTCCTTATATCCTTCTCCCCGGATTTCCGAAAGGCCTGCCTGCTCCTCCCTGCAAGATGATATGTATCGACCTTACGGGCTCCGACAAAGAAGCCCGGCTGGCAGAGCAGGTACGGGAAACTTATGGCGAAGCGATCTGCTGCATACGTTCCAATCCCTGGTATATGGAAGTATTTCCGGGAGATGCCGGAAAAGGAACGGCTGTATCCGAACTGGCAGAGTACCTTCAGATCGACCCATCCGATACTTTTGCGGCCGGTGATGCACCTAATGACATCTCCATGCTCAAGGCCGCCGGCTGCGGTATCGCCATGCAAAACGCCGAAGCGTCCGTAAAAGAGGAAGCTGATGAGATCACGGAAACGGATAATGATCATGACGGGCTTGCCCCTCTGATCCTCCGGAATCTATAGAAAGTTTGACAGTTTTCCGCGCTTATTGTATAATTGATACGATGTTATGTAAATCCATGCATTTACGTATGCAAAGAAAGGAAGGAATCATATGAAAACCTGTCCGAACTGTAATGCACAGCTTCCCGATGATGCTGTTTTCTGCAACGTTTGCGGAAAACCTATCGCTGCTAACGGCCCTGCGCCTGCGGAAAATGCTCCCATGGGCGGTCCTGCTCCTATGGATGGTCCCGCTCCCATGAACGGTCCCGCTCCCATGGATGGTCCCGCTCCCATGGATGGTCCTGCTCCCATGGATGGTCCTGCTCCTATGAACGGTCCTGCTCCTATGGGTGGTCCTGCTCCTATGGGCAACGGTCCCATGAACGGTCCCGCTCCTATGGGCAACGGTCCCATGAACGGTCCCGCTCCTATGGGCAATGGTCCCATGGGTGGTCCTGCTCCTATGGGCAATGGTCCCATGGGTGGTCCTGCTCCTATGGGTAATGGTCCTATGGGTGGTCCTGCTCCTATGGGCAATGGTCCTATGGGTGGTCCTGCCGGCGGTCCTGCTCCCATGCCCGGCTTTATGCCTGCAGGAGACGCTGCTGCAGCTAATAATGCTGCCCAGAATGCAAAACAGAAAAAGACGACGACCTATATCATCATCGCTGCCGCGGCTGCGCTTGCTCTGATCGCTATCGTTGTCGTTGTGCTCCTGCTCTTTAGCGGCGGCTACAAACAGCCCATCAATAAGGCCATCGGCCTGGCCAACAAGCAGAGCTCGGATGTCGGTGCATATCTGGATTGTGTTGCTCCTTCTTATGTATCTACCGCCTACAAGGATCTGCTTGGCTGCATCAAAGGCGGCGATGCCAAGAAAGAGCTGGATAATGCCATCAAGGACGGTTTTGAAGATATCTTTGACGAGTTTGAAGATGAATACGGTAAAAACTGGAAGATCAGCGTAGAATTCAAGAAGGCCACCCGCCTTAAAAAGAAGGATCTGAAAGAGATCCAGGAAAGCTATGAAGATCTGGGTGAAGCCCTTGAAAAAGCCAAACTGGATGATGATGACATCTGGGACAAGATCTCCGATGCGGTCGACGATGAATATGATTCCGAGATCAATACGGATAAAGCCATCAAGACTGTGGAAACCTTAATCGATAATCTTGGCAAGACCAAGGTGACCGACGGCTACGATGTCAAGATGAAGCTTTCCATCAAGGGTAAGGACGATGATGAAGACACCACCGTCACCGTAAAGGTCGTAAAAGCCAACGGCAAATGGTTCATCGATCCTCTGAGCCTGGGCAGCGAGGCCGGTTATTCCGTCTCCTCCCTGATCTCCATGCTCTCCATGCTCAGCTATTACTAAAACAATAAACCATCAACGGGCAGGGTCTTATCCCTGCCCGTTTTTTATTCCTCCGATCCATTTCGAAATAAAAAACACCGGATAGTTTCCGGTGTTTTCATTTTACACGATCAGACTTCAACTACCAGATAGCGCCCGTCTCCCACGGAAAAGACTTCTTCCGCCTCGGCGATATCAGCTTCCTCCATACCGCTGATATCCACTCCCACCTCTTCCAGATATTCCCGGAGTTCCTTCAGATCTTCCGCCACTACGGCGAGACTTTCACCCAAAAAGGCAGCTGCACTTTCCCTGTCCTCCGCCACTTTCTCCGGATAAAGCTTTTCCTGTTGCGCAAGGAAAGCATCCAGTACCGCTTCGTCAAACTGTTCCGTCATTTTCAAATCCCTCCAGTTCCTTTAAAAATCGCTTTGCCGGAAAACCGACAACATTATCGTAATCGCCTTCAAAGGCTGTGATGTATTTCCCGAACTCGCCCTGTATCGCATAGGCACCGGCTTTATCATCCCCCTCTCCGCTATCGACATATGCCCGGATCTCCGCTTCGCTCAATTCCCGGACATGTACATCCGTCCTTTCATAAAAGCTCTTTAGCTTTCCCTGAGGGGCCTGCAGGAGAGTTACGCCGGTATATACCTGATGTGCCCTTCCGGACAGCGCACGTATCATACGCTCGTAATCCGCCCTGTCTGCCGGCTTTCCCAGCACTTCACCGTCAAGAGCGACCAGGGTATCCGCCGCGATCACCACATATCCCGCCGCTTCCGGAATGGCAGCTACGGCCTCCGCCTTCCTGCGGGAGAGCATCAGCACGATCTCCTCGGGAGGAAGCTCCCCGTGGCTTTCATCCGCCTCCGAGACCAGTATCTTAAAGGCTATACCCAGCCTTGTCAGTATCTCCTTCCTCCGCGGGGAACCGGAAGCCAGTATATACTCCTTATTCATCATCCGCCGCCGACCTGGGGGTAAAGCGCCTGCTGTCCTTAACGCCCTTCCCCCTTCCTTTCCCGGCAAGCTGTGCCGCTTCCTTTTCAAATGCTTCCTGGCAGGAATAACGTTCCGCTTTCTTTGAACGCGGTATACGGTATTCCCCGGAAGGCTCCAGAATACGTTTCTTTACATTATCCGCAAACTGCAGGGAAAGAATACGCATCACCCTTTTTTTCAATGCCGGATCCCGGACGGGGAACATGATCTCCACCCTTCGTTCCAGATTTCTGGGCATCCAGTCCGCACTGGCCAGAAACACCTCCGGATCACAGTCATTTTCAAAAATGAAGATACGGCCGTGCTCCAGATAGTTCCCTACAATGGAATACACGTGTATGTTCTCGGATACCCCCGGTATCCCGGTCTTTAAACAGCAGATACCTCGGACCAGAAGCTCGATCTGCACTCCGGCGGAAGAGGCTTCATAAAGAGCCGCGATCACATCGGGATCGCAGAGAGAATTCATCTTGGCCCTTATCCCGCTGCTCCGCCCTGCCCTCGCCGCTTCCGTCTCACGGCGTATCAGCTTGAGCAGGCGCTTTTTCAGCCATAAGGGTGCCAGACTCAGCTCATTCCAGCCAAGCGGTTCGGAATAGCCCGAGAGCATATTGAATACAGCCGTAGCATCTTCTCCCAGCGGCTCCGCACAGGACAGGATACCCATGTCCGTATACAGACGTGCCGTAGCATCATTATAGTTACCTGTTCCCAGGTGCACATAACGGCGTATCCCGTCTTCCTCCCTGCGTACCACCAGAGCGATCTTGCAATGTGTTTTCAGCCCCACCAGTCCGTAGATCACATGACATCCTGCTTTCTCCAGCATACGGGCCCAGCCGATATTGTTCTCCTCGTCAAAGCGGGCCTTCAGCTCCACCAGCACCGAAACCTGTTTTCCGTTTTCCGCCGCTGCAGCCAGTGCCCGTACTATAGGCGAATTTCCGCTCACGCGGTAAAGTGTCTGCTTGATAGCCAGCACATCGGGATCCGCAGCCGCCTGCCGTATGAATTCCACAACCGGTTCAAAGCTCTGATAGGGATGATGCAGTAATATATCCCCTTTCCGTATGGCTTCAAAGACATTGCTCCCGGGAGGGATCTGCGGGACTTCGCAGGGCTTTGGATTCACATGCTTGTATTCATCAAAGCCCTCCTGCCCGTATACCTTCATCAGGAAAGTCAGATCCAGCGGACCGTCGATCTCATAGATATCCTCCGAAGTCACGGAAAGCTCGTGCTTGAGTATCTTCAGAAGCCGCTTGTCGATACCGGCCTCTGCCTCCAGGCGGATCACTTCTCCCCATTGTCTCTTCCGTATCTGTTTCTCGATCTCTTTTAACAGATCCTCCGCCTCTTCCTCTTCGATGGTCAGGTCGGCGTTTCGCATGATCTGAAAGGGTGCGCTGCCCAGCACATCATAGTTCAGGAAGAGTCTGTGGATATTGCGCTCTATGACCTCCTCCAGACGTATAATGCGTATCTCCCCCTCCGAATCGGGAAGGCGCACCAGTCGCGGCAGCACGCTGGGCACCTGTACAGTAGCGAATTCCTGATTCTTCTCCTTTTCCGCGTCTTTCCCCTTCTTGACCAGCAGGGCACAGATATTCAGGGATTTATTCTTGATCAGAGGAAAAGGCCGGGAGGAATCCACAGCCATAGGGGTCAGTACAGGGTATACATGTTCGATAAAGTAACGGTCTGCATAATCCCCGTCCGCAGCCGAAAGATCCTCATGATGCTCCACCATGCGAAGCCCCTTGGACGCACATTCCTTCAAGAGCTTTCTGTAACAGTCATACTGCATATGCACGAAATCATGAAGCACGGGATACAGCAGTTCCAGCTGCTGCGCCGGCTTGAGACCGGCTATATCTTTCCGACTGTATCCGGCATGGACCATATCTTTTAAGGATGCCACACGCACCATAAAGAATTCGTCCAGGTTGGAAGCAGTGATGCTTAAGAATTTAAGCCTTTCAAAAAGAGGCGTTTCCTTATCCCTGGCCTCCGAAAGCACCCGTTCATTGAATCGCACCCAGCTCAGTTCCCGGTTGGTATAGTATTCCGTATTGCCGAAATCCATGTTTATCCCTCCCTCCGGATCCGAGGATGTACCCCATAAACCTCTTCAAAGAAATCCACCCGCGCCAGAAAACGTTCCTGCTCGAAAAGAAGATCAGCTCCCGCATCCACCGTGATCTCCAGCGTATCCTCCCGAAGCACCGCTTTCAGCTTGCGTACTTTCTGCCTCTGGCTCTTATCCAGGGCATTGGCGATACGTAAAATGGCCGTCAGCTTTGCTATGACCAGATATACTTCCTCGCTGATATCACTGTGTGTCGAAAGCTCATCATAGTATTCAAAATCTTCATGATTAAAGCGGACCACCAGAGCCACTGTCTCACGTTCCAGATGCGAAAGACCGATCATCTCGGTATTCATGATGATGGAATAAGAACAATCACCCACATTGGTCATGTTGATGAACTTTCCGCAATCGTGCAATATGGCGGAAAGCCGCAGCAGAAGCCGCTCCCGCTCACCCATACCGTGGATCTTCTGCATACCGTCAAAGATGGCCAGAGCGCTGGCCTCGATGGCTTCCGAACGACGACGGCTGCCCAGATATCGCTTGCTGATGGCCGAGGCACAGGCAAGGATATCCTGCTCAAAATCCCTGGTGGAACTGCGGGGAAGAAACTTCTCGGCATATTCATATGCGATACCGTCACAAAGTGAGGTGCCAGGTGCCCAGAGGGCTTCCGCGGAAAAGCTTTCCGCCACCCGCCTCATGATGCCCGCAGAGATCCGCAAAAGCGGCACGCTCTCTTCGGGAAGTCCGATGCGTTCCGAGAGTTCTTCATCCCCTTCTGTGAGAAGACCGGTACAGAAGCCCTGAAAAACCGAAAATGAAACGATATGCTTCGGCCCGGCTCCTTTTATGGCAGCATTCAGCCGGGGAGAAAGATAATCGTCCATGACGATCAGGTTCTTCACTTCTTTATCCTTCATATACAGCCTGCGAAATACCGACAGCTGCCCGTTTATCATCTCATCCAAAAGCGCCTCTACCTGATTGGAGCGGGGCTGTATGACCTGAAGCCTTTCATGAAGGCGCAGCACACCCAGCTTAAGGCTCTGTGTGCTCACCAGTCTTCCCTTATCGAAAAGGGAAAGCTGTATGCTCCCTCCGCCGATATCCGCGATGGCCGTCGGTTTTGCGATGATCTCGTCAAAAAGCTCGCCGCCGGCTGCTATTGCTTTGTAATCAAGGAAACGCTGTTCGGAATTACTGAGGATTGAAAGCTCGATACCGCTCCGGTTCCGGATCTGATCCAGAAGGATCTCCGTATTCTCCGTCTCCCGCAGAGCCGAAGTCCCGTAGGCCCGGTATTCACGTATATGGTAACTCTTCATCACATCCTTGAATTCCTGCAGGATACGGAAGAGCTCCTCCGTCTTTTCCAGTCCGATCTTCTTAGTGGCATAGCTGTCACTTCCCAACGCCAGACGATGACGCAGGTATTCCAGCTGCCGTACCCCCGTGGGACGGATCTCCACGATCTTAAGACACAGTTCAAAACTGCCCACATCCAAAGCCGCAAAGAGCTTCGGTGCTGTTTTTTTATCCGCCATTTGCTCCACCCCCCGATCCGCGCAGATGATCTACCAGCTGTACCGCGGTACGGCCGCTCTTGCCGCCGTGCTCGATCTCCCAGCGGAGTGCTTCCTTTTCCAGCTCCTCCTCCGGCAGCTTCAGCCCCCCGCGTGCCGCAAGTTCCTTTACAATGTGCAGATATTCTTTTTTCTCCGGGGCACCGTAAAAGATGCAGATCCCGAAACGTCCGAAAAGCGAAAGCTTTTCCTGAACAGTCTCATTCTTATGCTTGTCCAGAGGGCTCTCCGGCCGGTCGTCAAAGCGTTCTCGCACCAGATGCCTGCGATTGGAAGTGGCATAGATCAGCACATTCCCGGGGCGTTCGGATAGCCCTCCTTCGATCACTGCCTTCAGATATTTGTATTCCACTTCAAATTCTTCAAAAGAAAGATCATCCAGATAAATGATCCAGCGGTAATTCCTTTTTGAAAGCTTTGCGATCAGGGAAGGCAGCAGTCTGTACTGCTGACGGCTCACTTCCACGATGCGCAGCCCCTGGTCAAAATACTTATGCAGAAGAGCGCGTATGCTGCTGCTCTTTCCCGTACCGGCCTCTCCGTACAGCAGACAGTTATTGGCGCGGCGTCCCGCCAGAAAAGCCGTGGTATTATCCGTGAGCATACGCTTCTGTCGCTCATACCCCACCAGCTGGTCCAGGGAAGACTGTTCCGGACAAAATACCGGCTGAAGCTCGCCCTCATCCGTGACGGAAAATGCCCCGGAAAGGGCGCTGTCTCCCACTCCGAAACGGGTATAGAAATTACACAGCGTATCCAGGAAGGAAGTAGCGCTCCCGGCTTCGGCCAGATTGTCCCGCAGTTTGAGGACATGGTCCCTCTGAAGGAGACTTAAGCGTTTCTCTCCCAGAGAGGGATGATAATCCGCTATGATCCCCGCTTCCGAAACTTCAAGGCGCCGTCCGAGCTCTTCCAGATCCATCAGGAAAAGAGTACGTATGCGTTCCGCCTCAAGCCGTATCAGCTTCGATAAGCTCCCCTTGGGTGCGGGATTGCGCTCAGCCGCAAGGCTGTAGACATTCTCATCCAGCATCAGCTGCTCCGTCAGTACCGCCTGCCAGAGATTCCCGGAAAAACCCGCATCCTCTCCGCTACGGACCAGACGTCGTACAAAAGAGTACAAAGCTCCGGGCGTTCCGTTCTCCAGAGCCTCCGCTTCATTCAGCCATTTCTCCGCTGTTTTTTCATAAAACAGATATTCAGACATCAGTAATTCCCCAGAACCCGCAGGTTACGTGCCTCTTCGCGCAGGCCGCAGAGCGCGTTACGGACCGCAGGATCGGAAAGATTGCCGTCAAAATCCAGGAAGAAACGATACTCCCAGTTCCGGCCTTCCACCGGACGGCTTTCAATCTTGCTCATGTTCAGCCCGTTATAGATTATATGTGACAAAATATGATACAGGGCCCCACTCTCGTGTGGCAGCTCGAAGCAGAGACTGATCTTCCCCGCATCCTTTAAAAACACCTTCTGATTGCTTATCACCAGAAAACGCGTGGTATTCCCGCTTTCCCGGTTGATGCCCTCCTTAAGGATCTGAAGCCCGTAAACCTCGGCAGCGTGGGCCCCGGCTATAGCGGCCTGGGTAAGATCCCCGTCCTTAGCCACTCTTGCCGCGGCAAAAGCGTTGTTACTCATGGAGATCTGCGAAAAGCCGCTCTCCCGAAGAAAATACTCGCACTGCATGAGAGCCTGGGGATGGGCATAGACCGTACGGATCTGAGAAAGCTCCGCACCGGGACAGGCCAGCAGACAGTGACGTATCTCCATCATCTGTTCCCCGACGATATAATGCTCGAACTCCGCCAACAGGTCATAGATCTCGCTCACGACCCCCGCCGTGGAATTCTCTATGGGAAGCACCGCAAAGGCAGCCGTTCCTTCATCCAGGGCCAGCATGGCATCCCGGAAGCTGTCAACATGCCGTATCCGCGCAGCCTTCCCGAAAAACAATTCCGTCGCCGCCTGGGAATAAGAGCCCTCCGCCCCCTGATATACTATGGGTGCACTCTTATCCAGCGAATCGATGGGCGTGAAGGGAAGATAAAGTTCCCTGTCCTCCGAAAGCTTCTGGTATTGCAGCTTACGGCTCATGCTCATAAGCTGACCCAGCAGCTCCGCTATCCCTCTTTTTCTCAGGTCCCCTTCCACAAGGCTCTGTACACTGCGGATCTTCTCCGCTTCCCTCGCCTTATCATAGACCTTTTTCCCCGAGACCTTCTTGATCTCGGCAACCTCTTCGCACAACGCCATGCGCTCAGAGAAAAGCGCAGCCAGCCGGCTGTCCAGTTCATCCAGCTGCCCTCGCAGCTCCGTCAGATCACTCATATCCATCCTCTGTAAAAAACACATAAAGGGCAGCCCTGTCTCAGGCTGCCCTTTTGTATAAGCGTTGATATCTTATCCGAAATATCTCTTCAGCAAGCCTTCGAAAGCCTTTCCGTGACGTGCTTCATCACGTGCCATCTCATGCACGGTATCATGAATGGCATCCAGGTTCAGTTCCTTGGCTCTCTTCGCAAGATCGGTCTTGCCTGTGGTAGCACCGTTCTCGGCATCCACACGCATCTCCAGATTCTTCTTGGTGGAATCCGTTACCACTTCACCCAGAAGCTCAGCAAACTTTGCAGCATGCTCTGCCTCTTCAAAAGCAGCTTTTTCATAATACAGGCCCACCTCGGGATAACCTTCTCTGAAAGCCACACGGCTCATAGCCAGATACATTCCGACCTCTGAGCACTCGCCGGTAAAATTATCACGCAGATCATTGATGATGTCTTCCGGTGCTCCCTTTGCAACACCTACCACATGCTCCGAAGCCCATACCTTCTCGCCGGCCTGCACCTTGAATTTCTCGGCAGGCGCATGGCACACGGGGCACTCTGCAGGGGGCTCGCTGCCTTCATGAACGTAACCGCAAACAGAACATACAAACTTCATTGATAGACCCTCCTTTTACCTGTAATATTGTTATTTTATTATGAACGCTCTCAAGCTGTCAAGCGCTGAAAGCCCATATTTTCCAATCATTCCCGACACGCAGGAAATACACACGGAAGACCTGGTCCGAACCGGAATAATCCTTTCTCTGACCGTTCAGCGTTGCAAATGCATGATAATCATAATCGATACTCACGCAGTTCTCGGCCCAGCGCAGAGGCTCTCCCGTTCTGCTGAGACCATACTCGTGATTCGTATAGGCCAGACCGTAGCAGGTACTGTCATAGGCCTTGCGGAGCATGGTGCTCGCAATACTGTCTCCGGGGATGAGGGCCAGACAGGCTGCCATACGCCCGGCCACGGGATCCGCCGGCACGGCCACATCTTCCCCGGCTTCCGCCGCTTCCTTTGCTGCCCTGTAATCCTTCCAACCTGCGCCTCCGCTCATGGTGTAATTCATGTACGCGGTAAAGAAGCTCTCCCCCTTTGAGGCCAGATCTGCCGGTACGTCCGTAGCCAGAGCCACATACTGACCGTCCTCTTCCGAAAAGAAAAAGGCATCTTCGTTTCCGTAACTCAGCTCGGGTTCGCAAAGCAGGCCTGATACGCTGTATCTCCTCCAGACCACGGGCTGCTCCAGCAGATCCTTCATTCCACTGTAGGAAAAATGAGAAAGCTCTTCGTCTTCCGAGGCCGTCACCTGCACGCCATCGCAATACAGTTCCATGCCTTCGGGAAGCTCCTCCTCAAAGGAATAATCACCGCTGTAGAGCAGCTCCGCCTCCCCGGCCTGCCAGCCCTGCTGCGCCTTGAGCACCATGGGGATACGGACGGCATCCTTCCCGCCCAGCTTGATCTTATACACCGGGGCATCGTCTTCATAGCTCAGGTCCATATAGTATTCAGGCTCACCCGCCCGCAGCAGACTGTCAAAGTACGCATATACGGTATCCCGGCTTTCCGGATCATCGGGGCGCTGTGAGGTCCACAGCTGCGTCCACCACTCCGCATCCAGGCCTGCGGCAAACATCTCAAAGCCACGCTGAGCCTGTACCGAAACATCCTCTGCTATGCTCTTAACCCCTGTATCCGCCGCTTCCTCTGCTGCAAGCTTCTGAGCATCCTGCGACTTCTGGTAAGAAGACAGCTTAAACCAGAGCAAAAGAAGCAGCAGAGCCGTAAGGATCACAAAAACAAAAATGAATATAAAATAAACAGATAGGGCCCGGGACTTCCGGATGCCGTGACGTCCGGCGCTCAAGGCTCTGCCTCCTTCCCCTCCTCCGGCAGCACAAGCATAGCCGTGGGAAGATAACGCATACCCAGCAGATTGGAGCCCCGGGTCACCTGCTCTCCCTGAAAGAACATGATAGCCGAGGTGCCGCCGTCCAGCATGGAAGCATTTACAGCATCATAACGCAGAAAGATATCCCTCAGATCGTCTGCCGTAGCACCCAGGCTCCCGGCATGACGGCCTTCGATCACCAGAAGCAGTATGGTCCCGTCTTCCTTCTGAGCTATGGCCGTACGGGGATTTACACCGCTGTTCATATTCGTGGAGGGGACACCGTCACGGATCAGCACCAGTCCGTCTGCAAAGCTCACAGCCGAAACAACTCCCTCCGCAATGGCCTGGGAAGGGCTCCAGTTTCCTAGCATCAGTCTGTGGTCCGCATCAAAACCGATCACATTCTGATACACACGCTCATCTCCGTAGCGTACGGTACTGTTCTCGATCACCAGCCCGTCCGGGCAGCCCCCCAGTCCCCGTCCGCCGGGATCATAAAAGCCGCCGGCATTGGTCCCGCCGATGGCCCCGTAGTCCGAGATAAAATCCGACAAGAGCTTTCCTGCTGCTCCTTCGCTGTAAACAGAAAGCGTTCCGATGACCACCCGGGAGGGATCCGGAACGATCATGATCATCCCCCGGTAGATCCCTTCGTTCACTTCCTCGATCCGTACTTCCGTATCACTGTTTGCAGCCGCGGAAAGCCCCAGCTCCGCCTTTTCCTCTCCGGAAAGATCCTCAAGGTCCGCAGGATCATAGCGCAGCTTAACACCCCCCGCAGCCGAGGCCGTCTTTACCACGGGTGCTGCGGGATGAAGGATCGACTCCACCGTTTCATGATCCAGAAACCAGTAAGGAAGAAACTTCATGGCACTGGTTTCCTGACAGGAACGGGTAAAGAGATCTCTTGCATCCTCGGAAGGTCCGAACATCAGAACGATGATCACCAGCAACAGAAAGCAGACAAGCAAAAAAGCCATGGTAAAAACATAGCCGAAAAACATCCCCCCACATCTGAGCAGGGTCTGTGGCGAAAAGCGGAGCCGGGTATCCCCCGGCTCCGTCTGTTTTTTCTTTCTTTCCTTTCCCATTAAGCCAGTGCGTCGTAGAGAGTGAACATAGGGCTCAGGATGGCGATGACCAGGAAGCCGACCACCACGGCCATGACCACGATGATGGCAGGCTCGAGGATGGTCATCATCTGCTCGGTAGCCAGCTGCACATCCTCTTCATAGTAATTTGCCACGTTCTCCAGCATGCTCTCGATATTACCGGTCTCTTCTCCGATGGCGGTCATATGTACGACCATGGGAGGGAACAGGCCGGAGGTCTGCAGCGGTTTGGAAAGAGGTACGCCTCGGAGCACCTGCTCCTTGGCCTCTTTCATGGCCCGCTTGTACAGCATATTCTCCATGGAACGTCCCGTGATCTCGATGGCATCCACCATGGGAACACCGGCGCCGAGAAGGGTACACATGGTACGTCCCAGTCTTGCACAGGCACTCTTGGTCTTTACCGGTCCCAGTACGGGAAGCTTCAGTGCCATGGCACTGGTGAATTCCTTACCGGAATCCGTGGAAGCATAGGCCTTCCAGCCGAATATGAATCCTATGATCAATATCAACATCAACCACCACCAGGCCACGAAGAAGTCGGAAACATGTATGACCGCCATGGTGATCGCGGGCATTTCCACATCCAGATCGGCAAACATGTTCATGAAGGTCGGGATAACCCAGACCATGACCACGCCGATAACGCCGACCATAACGACCAGCAGGATGATGGGGTAGGTAATGGCTTTTTTCACGGCCTGCTGCAGTGCCGCATCCTTTTCGAACTGTATGGCCATACGTTCAAAGGCCTTGTCCAGGGAACCGGAAGCTTCACCGGCTTCCACCATGTTGTTGAGCATTTCGGGGAAAACACCGCCCTGCTTGCGCATGGAGTTGGCCAGGGTTTCACCTTTGGAAATATCCGAGTGCACCGCCTTGATGGCAGCACAGAGAGCTTCATTTTCGGTCTGATCCGCCAGCATCATGAAGCTGTCCACTACGCTCACACCTGCCGCATTTATGGAATGGAACTGATGACAGAACAGAGCAAAATCTCGCGGCGTGATCTTCTTACCTTTACTCAGGAAATCGATGGGCTTTTTAAGGCCTGTCGCTTCCTCGCAGGAAAGCACCACATTCTTGTCCTGCTTGAGCATTGTCATGGCCGCATCTCTGGTCCTTGCTTCCAGAACGCCCTTTTTCTCCTTTCCTGCCGGTGTGATCACCTTGTACGCATATTGTGCCATACTTTATCTATCCCCTTTCTGAAATTATATTCCCTGTTCCTCAGCCTGCGGCTTCTTCCGTGAGCAGACTGGAATTTGCAGCTGTCTGTGCGTCCATATCGTAAGCCACACGCACCATCTCTGCAATGGAAGTGATGCCTTCCACCACATTGCGCGCGCCGGCCATACGCAGGGTATTCATGCCTTCGCTGACTGCAGCTTCCTCGATCTTCTCCGCCGTAACGGTCTCGTGGAGCACACGGCGGATAGCGGCACTGATGGGCATGATCTCGTAGATAGCCTTTCGGCCTTTATAACCGTTACCGCAGATATCGCAGCCGTTGGGCTCATATACGGTGAGCGGCTTATCCTGCGGCCAGTCGAGCAGGATCTTCTCCTGCCGGGTCGCCTCGTGGCCCTGTTTGCAGTTCGGGCACAGACGGCGCACCAGACGCTGAGCGATGATACCCACCACGGCATCACCGATCATGTAGGGCTCCACACCCATATCGATAAGACGTGTTACCGAAGCCGAGGTGGAGTTGGTATGCAGGGTGCTGATCACCAGGTGGCCGGTGATGGAGGCCTGCACGGCGATCTGCGCGGTCTCACCGTCTCGGATCTCACCGATCATGATGATGTCCGGGTCCTGACGGAGGATGGAACGAAGAGCCGAAGCAAAGGTAAGGCCTGCTTTTACATTCACCTGCACCTGATTGATGCCGGCGATATTGGCTTCCACAGGATCCTCCACGGTAATGATGTTCACATCCGGCTTGTTCAGCTCGTTCAGCACCGTATAGCAGGTGGTAGACTTACCGGAACCGGTAGGTCCCGTGACCAGGATGATCCCGTGGGGGTTGTTCATGATACCGTCCAGACGGGCTTCATCATCGGGATAAAGACCCAGGAATTTCTTTTCCTGCGTCAGACCCTGTTTCTTGGTAAGACGCATGACGGTCTTTTCGCCGTATACGGTAGGCAGTATGGAAACACGGACGTCGAATTCAACGCCGTCCACAATGTAAGTGAGACGGCCGTCCTGGGGTTTTCTCTTTTCGGAGATGTCCAAACCGGAGATGATCTTGATACGTGCGGTCATGGCTGCCAGCATGGCCGGTGCATATTCCGCATCCTGCTGCAGCATGCCGTCCACACGGCTGCGGATACGCAGCGACTTTTCCATGGGTTCGATATGGATATCGGAAGCCCCCTCACGCACGCTCTGCTGTATCATACCGCGGACGATCTTAACGATGGGCGCTTCTCCGACGCTGTCATCTTCTTCTTTTTCATCGTTCAGATCACCGAATTCCGCCTTATGCTCTTCGATGAACTGATCAGCGGCCTCCTGACGGGATTTATCACCGTAGATCTTATCCAAAACGATGGCAAGCTCGCTCTGGGGCGAATAATGCGGGATGACTTCCATGCCGGAGGCCATCTCTATATCATCGATGATACCCAGATTGTTGGGCTCCGCCATAGCCACATGGATCGCATTGATATTATCCGGATCAAAGGCATAGGGGATCACCTGATGCCTGCGTACCAGATCATCACCCACCACCTCAATCACCTTGGGATCAAAATTCTTCAGATCCTCCGGCGTAGCTGTGGGTATACCCATGGTCGTCGAGAAGAAATTACTGAAACTCTCGGCCGTCATAAAGCCCATGGCCAGCAGCGTTTCACCCAGTCTTGCCTTGGTGGACTGCTGCTCCTGCAGAGCAAGCTCCAGCTTATCCGGTGTGATGAGCCCTGCGTCAACCAGCTGCTCACCCAGTCGTTTTTTAGCTCCGAAAAGTGCCATTACCCCCTCCTGTAGTTCAAATGTAATAAATTGCCGAAAAACGCACTCATACCGATTTATTATCTCACAAAAGGCACCAAAAGAAAAGCTTTTTTATCTTTTTACATTTCGCCAAAAAACGCATTCTTATTTTGTGCATTTTCACCCCCAGTAACGGTCCTCGATCCCCCTGTAACAGAGCGCTTCCTGCAGCGCCGCCATCCCCACCTTCTCGTCCCCGTCCAGGTCAGCAATGGTCCTCGCCAGTTTCAGTATACGATGATAGGAACGCAGGCTCAGATGAAGCCGTTCATATACGGATCCCATAAATTTCCGTTCTGCTCCCCCCAGCTCCACATAGCGAGCCAGTTCATTCACCCCCATCTGGGCATTGAAGTGTATCGCCTCAGCGCCAAAACGCTTCTCCTGTATCTCGCGCGCCTGCATCACCCGCTCACGCATGGCTGCACTTCCGAAAGCCGGATCCGCCTCCGATCGCTTACGGTATTCCGGCAGTTCCACCCGGCCCATTTCCACACAGATGTCGATACGGTCCAGCAGGGGACCGGAGATCCTGCCCAGGTATCGCCGTACCTGTTCTCTGGTACAGCGGCAGCGCTGGGGATCCGGATAGTTCCCGCAGGGGCAGGGATTGATGGCGGCCACCAGCATGAAGTCTGCAGGGAACTCATAACTGGCCGTACTTCTGGCGATCATCACCTTCTTATCCTCCATGGGCTGTCGCAGGACCTCCAGTGCTGCTGAGGAGAAGTGCACTGCCTCGTCCAGAAATAGTACCCCTTTGTGGGCCCTGCTGATCAGTCCCGGTCTGGGGCTGCGCCCTCCTCCCGCCAGAGCCTGAAGCGTTGCGGAATGATGAGGTGCCACAAAAGGCCGTTCCTTTTTCAGGCCACCATGAAGAAGTCCGGCAACACTGTATATCTTCGATAATTCCAGCGCCTCTTCCTCTCCCAGCGGAGGGAGGATCCCGGGCAGTCTTTTCGCAGCCATGGTCTTCCCGGCCCCGGGAGGCCCCGATTCTGTCAAGTACTCACCAAAAAATTCTTTCCATAATAAATCCGGCACCCTGGAATCCCTTCCAAAGTGCCGGATCCTTAAACCCTAATCCTCAAAATTCCAGCATATCTCCAATCTCTTATCCGGATACACCACCACCTTTTCCACAAACCTGTTCCACAGTTCCTCTGTCATATCCGGTATATCCAGAAAACTCTTCATCTCTTCAATCCGCTCTTCAATCTCCGCAAAGTCTTCCGCCGCCTTAAGCCCTGCGATCCACCGCTTCTGCATCACGATCTGCTCATCCAGCTTTGCCTTCTTCTCCCGGAAAAC
Organism: Lachnospiraceae bacterium; assembly: GCA_017552715.1. GTDB lineage: Bacteria > Bacillota > Clostridia > Lachnospirales > Lachnospiraceae > NK4A136. Next base: position 6,889 of record JAFZOW010000007.1, on the reverse strand, counting down.
CTCTCTGTCTATGCTCCGATCCAGCATCTTGTCACACAGCTTTTTTCTCTCGGCGGTCAGCGCTTCCAGCTTCTTCTCCGCTCCCCTGATCTGATCTACCCCTGGCATCTCCGCCTTCATCTTTTTGAGCTTCAGTTCCTCTCTCCGCAGGATCTGTCTCAGTTTTCGCTTAAGCTGTTTGATCACCACATCATCCGCTTCCCATCTGACCAGCCGCACTCCCTCGCAGGGACTCTTGGTATAAGCATATTCCTTATTACAATGGATGGTCTTGGGATTCAGTCTCGAAAGCCGCCTTCCGCATATCCCGCAGAAGTAATGCATCGGATACTTGCACTTCCCGTGTGCGGCCTGCTCGCTGATGGAATCAAGTACAGCCTTGAACTCTTCCTTTGTCACGATTCCCTCATGGGTACCCTCAACACGGATCACTCCCTCATCCGCTCTCTTTTGTGCCTTGCCTGTATGCCGGTTCCACTCATTTTTGAGTCCCACCATCGTTCCGGTATAGATCTCGTTCTGCAGCAGCCCGTTCACAACGGATCCCGTCCAGCTCATCAGCTCAGTGTTTCCCTTGTGCGCATAGCTCCTGCCCTCCTCAGCCAGATAAGCAGTCGGACATAATATGCCCCTGTCGTTCAACCGTCTGGCGATCTCCGTAACGCCCACGCCTGCCAGCTTCGCATCAAAGATCTCCCGCACGATGGGAGCGGTCTCAGGATCCTTTTCCAGCTTATGCTTATCCGTTTTGCTCTTCCTGTAGCCGTATAGCACCTGCGATCCAAGGTATTTCCCCTGTTTTGCCATCCGTGCCCTGGTGATCTTACCTTTTTTTGACATATCCCTGGTATACAGATCATACACAAGGTTCTTGAATGCAATATCCAGCCCCGCCTCATCCCTGTCGCTGTCATAACCGTCATTAATGGAAATGAACCTCACGCCCAGGAACGGAAAAAGCTGTTCCAGATAATCACCCAGCTCCACATAATCCCTTCCGAAACGGGAGCAGTCCTTCACGATGATGCAGTTTATCTTTCCCTCTCTCGCAAGGCTGATCATGTCTGTAAACTGAGGCCTGTCATCAAACCTCGTCCCGGAATATCCATCGTCACAACGTTCGATCACGTTGCATCTGGCAAACTCCGGCTGTCGTTTTATGAAATCCATGATGAGTCTTCTCTGGGAAGTAATGCTCCCGCTCTCTACCTTGAACTCAGATTTATCCTCATCTTCAAGAGACAGCCGGGCATATGCACATATTGTATAATCCGCGGGAAGTACTTCCTGTTTACTCATGCCGCTGCCCCCTCTCTATCCTGCACAAGAGCAAGAAAGCTCTCCAGTTCAGCTCCAAAACTGTACTCCACCTCGAACCTGTCCGAAGCATAGCAGGTAATACGTGTGATGAAGGTCTTCACGATCTCCGCCGTCAGTTCCTCAAAACCGTCATACTTTTCAGCTGCTGTATCCAGTCCGGCATCCCCCGCATAGTCCTCTTTATAGGTTTCGATCTCGCTCTGGAGAGCTGCAATCTGCTTCTCCAGAAGCTCATGCTCCCTCATATATCCCTGCTTCATTTCGAGATATTCCTCTTCGGAAAAGATATCATCGGAGAAATCCTCATAAAGGTTCGCCATCATTTCCCCTATCTTATCCCTGCGCTTCACGGCATCACCCAAGTCCTTTTCCAGTCCCTGCCTTTTCTTCGAGATGGTCGCCTTCCGGTTCAGCTTCTTAAGCTGTCCTTTTGCATCGAGATAAGCCCTGATATGTGTCTGGATCAGCCCCCTCACCATCTCTTCCAGCACCTCTGCCTTCACATACTTCTTCGGATCGGCATCCCCGTAATAATTCGATCTTCTGCAAAGGTAGGTACTGTAGTGGCCGTAACCGTTCACCAGCTTCTGTGTCCTGCGGCTCAGATTCATCTTATTGCCGCAGTGTCCGCAGTAAAGCATACTATGGAACAGGTCTTCCTTCTGATTGTTAACACCCTTATACCTGTCCCTCTTGGCAAAATACGATGCTTTCGCAGCCGTCCTGATCTCCTGTACCCTGTCAAACAGCTCATGGTCAATGATAGCCTCATGATGGTCAGCAAAATAAAAGCGGTCCTTCTTATCCTTCACAACGGATTTCGTTATACCCTTGTACAGAGCGTTCTCTGTTTTGGAAAGCTCGATATCCCCTGTGTAGATCACATTTTCAAGGATCCGCATCACTGTCCTGCTCACCCACTGCACACCATCATATTTCCCGCAGGTGATGATCCCGTTGTTCTTTTTATATACCGTAGGAGCCGGAACCCCTTCTGCATTCAGTTCCTTTGCGATCGCCGCCATGCTCTTTCCGCCGGCATAGTCAGTAAATATCCTCACGATCAGATCCTTTACATTCTCATCCACCAGAAGCTTATGGTGATCATCCGGATCCAGCCTGTATCCGTATGCCACATTTGCCCCGGGGTATATCCCGTTCCGGTACATATTCTGATAGGTCGAACTGATCTTCTTCGATATATCCTTCGCATACGCCTCATTGATCAGATTCTTAAGCGGCACCACCAGTCCGTCTTCCATCGCATTGGAATGGATGCTGTCATAATGATCCGTCACGGAAATGAACCTGATCCCGAAAAACGGAAAGATCTTCTCGATATAATCTCCGGCTTCCAGATAGTTCCTGCCTAGCCTGGACAGATCCCTGACCACTACGCAGTCGATCTTCCCGGCACGGATGTCCCCGATCATCCGGTTGAACTCCGGCCTGTCAAACTTCGTACCGGTAATGCCCCTGTCCACATAGCTGTCCGCCAGCTTAAGGGAATCTTCCTTCTCCACATAATCCAGAAGGTATTTCAGCTGGTTCTCCACGGACTCGCTCTCTATCTTCCGCTCATCCTCACAGGAAAGCCGCACATAAACCGCCGTCCTGTATGCCTTATCTTTTACGGCCACCGTATTGGCTGCTGTCTCTTTTCTGCTCTTCCTTGCCATTTATATCGCCTCCCTGAATGAGCTCACTGTCCGCTCCATGCCTGCCATCAATTCCTCAAAACGATGCGTCACCTGAACCTTGTTCTTTCCGAATACCTCGATCTTTTCGATCATGAAAGCCGTCAGTTCACGGTCAAGGGTATCCGCATCCTTATACTTCTTAAGCTTCTCCATCCATTCCTGCTTGGGCGATCAGGCGGTTGCAGCCAAAGCTTAAAGGATCCTCAATACGGCCGGGGACAGCGTACACCTCCTTCCCCTGTTCCAGAGCATAGTTCACCGTAATGAAGCTGCCGCTTTTTTCACGGGCTTCCACCACCAGCAGAAGATCCGAAAAAGCACTGATCAGGCGGTTCCGCTGCGGAAAATGAAAGGGAAGGGCCTCGCTGCCCGGAGGGTACTCACTGAGTACCCCGCCATGCTCCGTCAGTTTTCGGTAAAGAGTCCGATTACAATTCGGATAGATCACATCGGCCCCACAGCCCAAAATGGCGTAGCTCTTCCCTCCTCCATCCAGACAGGCCTCCTGGGACAGTCCGTCTATCCCCCGGGCCATGCCGCTGACTACTGCCACACCGGAAGCAGCCAGCTCTCTCCCCAGGCGTACGGCTGTCCGCCTACCGTAATCACTGCAGTTTCTTGCTCCGACAACGGCCACTGCAGCGGTCTCTTCCGTGGGAAGCTCCCCTCTGTAAAAGACCATATACGGCGCAGCTTCCAGTTCCCGCAGACGCAGCGGATAGGCTTCTTCCTCAATACTCAGGGACTTCATCCCAATCTTCTTCATATGCTCCGCCATTTCAGCAGGAAGCCCCCGTAGCACGGCCGCCCGGAGTTCTTCAAGATCAGCCGGTTGAATCCCCGGAATCCCTTCCAGCTCCTTCCGCCTTTTCCAGGCCTCTTCGGCCGAGCCGCAGGAAGCAAGGATCAGGCGCTGTGTCCTGGGCATAACTGCCGCTAGCTGTGCCATCCACAGCCTGCAAAGCTCATTCTTTTCCATTTTCACCTCCGTTATCATTCGCACGCAAATAACAGCTTCGGTCCGTCAATCCGGGAAATCACCGGCTTCTTAAGCCGCAGGAGAAAGACATCTCCCGGCATCGCAGAGAACGATACCACATAGAATATAACACGCTGTACAGCAAAAAGCAAGCCATATTAAGTATGTCGCTTTCCTTTACAGTAAAACAGGCCCCCTTCCGGGAGCCTGTGTCAGATTCGGATAAAAGATTTACTCAGCGAAGCTTCTGCGCCATACCGTCGGGATCAACGGCATACTGGATCGCCATATCACGGGTGATCTTACCTTCCTGGTAAAGGTTCGTGATGGAAGCATCCATACTGATCATACCAAGTTTTGCATTGGTCTGCATAACAGAAAGCAGCTGATGGGATTTACCTTCACGGATCAGTGCGCGCACAGCAGAGTTGGCGATCATCACCTCGAAAGCAGCGCAACGGCCCATGCCATCGGCGGTGGGCAGCAGCTGCTGGGAAATAACAGCCTCCAGCACGTTGGCCAGCTGCACACGGATCTGCTGCTGCTGGTGAGGCGGGAATACGTCGATGATACGGTCGACGGTAGATGCCGCACCGATGGTATGCAGGGTGGACAGCACCAGGTGACCGGTTTCAGCTGCGGTCACGGCAACGGAGATCGTTTCAAAGTCACGCATCTCTCCGACGAGGATAACATCGGGGTCTTCACGGAGGGCTGCACGAAGAGCATTGGCGTAAGTCATGGAGTCAAAACCGATCTCACGCTGGTTGACCATGGAAGTCTTATGCAGATGCAGGTACTCGATAGGGTCCTCCAGGGTGATGATGTGTGCATCACGATGCTCATTGACCATATTGATGATAGAGGCCAGGGAAGTGGACTTACCCGAACCGGTAGGTCCCGTAACCAGGATCAGACCTCTCTTACGTGTATACAGTTCCACGAAGGCTTCCGGCAGACCCAGCTGCTCAGGATTGGGAACCACAGTATTAACGGTACGGAGAGCCATAGCAACGGAACCGCGCTGACGGAAAGCATTCACACGGTAACGTCCGATGGGATCCACCGCAAAGGACATATCCAGCTCACCCTTACTGTTGAAGATCTCTCGCTGGTGGTCTGTAGTGATGGAAAGCAGCACCTCAAGAGTATCATCCGCGGTAAGTACCGGGAACTGCTCCATACGCACCAGATGACCGTTCACGCGCATCATGGGAGGCAGCGACACCGTCAAATGGATATCGGAGGCCTTGGCCTGCTGTGCAACCAGCAATACATCATTGATTCGGATTGACATTCTTTTTCCCTCTCTTTGGTTTTTTGTAGAACCCGGGCACCGCCTTGTAACCCCCGCGGTGTTTTTTTCCGTTTCCCTGATATTTCGGCAGCCGCATGCGGCCACGCTTGGTACTTATTATATCAAAAACAATCTCATTATGTAAAGCGAAATTTCACATCCCGCTTTCTTTCTGTTCACTTTTATACGAATGCTGCCATAACACGGTTTGCAAGATCCTGTCCCTTCAGGCTCAGACGCAGAAAAGCACCTTCCTCTTCCAGAAGCCCCTCCGACAGCATTCTTTCGATCTCTTCCCCGTAAAGCACATGAGGATCGACTCCGTAACGGGCCGCGAACTGCCGGCAGTCCACCCCTCTCATCAGTCGAAGTCCCAAAAACATCGCTTCGCTCTGTCGTTCTCCGGGGTCCAACAGCTGCAGCTCTCTCCGAAGCTCTCCTCCCGCAAAGTACTCCTTAAGCTCCTCAGTATTCTTCCAACGCCGCTCATCCACACAGGAGGCAGCTCCCAGACCGAAGCCCGCATAATCCCCCCGTTCCCAGTAGACCAGATTATGGCGGCATTCCCGTCCGGGCAGCGCGTAGTTGGATATCTCATACTGCACATATCCGGCCGCCCCAAGCAGCTCTCTGCAGCGCTTTATCATTTCCCGCTCTTCTTCTTCCCCGGGAAGCAGCTCCTGTTCCTCTCCCCTGCCGCGCCGCTCATCCGCCTCGTGATAGCATTCATGAAAGGGGGTCCCCTCTTCAACGATCAGACTGTACGCAGAGATATGTTCAGGTGCGAGCGAAAGGGCCTCGCGGAGCGTATATTCCCAATCCTCCACCCTCTGCCCCGGCAGACCGCAGATCAGATCCAGATTGATATTATCAAAACCGGCTTCCCTGGCTGCCCGGAAGCTTTCACGTATATCCGCCGCCCTGTGGATCCGCCCCAGCGTCTTAAGCTCATCATCATCAAAGCTCTGGGCCCCCATGCTCAGCCGCCTGATCCCGGCCTGTCCGAAGCTGCGGAGTTTTTCCGGCGTCAGCGTCCCCGGATTGGCTTCCAGCGTGATCTCCGCATCCTCCGAGATCAGGTACAGGCGGCGGATCACTGCCATGATCTCCTCTATTTCCTCTGCCGCAAGGGTCGAAGGGGTACCGCCTCCGAAGAAAATACTGCTTACCCTCCGGTCCGCATAAGCCGGCGCCTCTCTTTCGAGCTCCTCCCCAAGAGCCTTAAGATAAGCTTTCCGTACTTCCTCCGAAGCCGGGAAAGAAAGAAAATCACAGTAAAGGCACTTCCTTACACAGAAGGGGATATGGACATACAGCGCCAGGGGCTCATTCTTCATCCAGCTTCAATACACTCATAAAGGCCGCCTGCGGGATCTCCACGTTGCCGAAGGTCCGCATGCGCTTCTTGCCTTCCTTCTGCTTCTCAAGCAGTTTCTTCTTGCGGGTGATATCGCCGCCGTAGCACTTCGCGAGAACGTCCTTGCGGACAGCCTTCACGGTCTCTCTGGCGATGATCTTCGCGCCGATCGCAGCCTGGATGGGGATCTCGAACTGATGGCGCGGGATCTCCTCCTTCAGTTTCTCGCACATTCT
>JAFZOW010000055.1 GCA_017552715.1 Lachnospiraceae bacterium | reverse complement strand
TCTATTTCGGCTGTACAGGACTTTAAGACCAATGAGGCACCTTATATGAAAGGAGCAGTCATGAGCGAAAATAAGTATTCGATCGGAATTGACGCCGGCGGCACAAAAGTTGCCTATGGACTGTTTGATCAGGACGGCGAACTGGTGGAAAGCTATGTGGAAAGCGAGACTGTGGGTGTGAGTGACGAGTATAAGCTGCCCTGCCTTCAGGAATCCGTATCCCTCGGAAAAGACGGTAAGCTCCATATCACTTTGAACAACCTTTCCCATGATAAGGATTACGAGCTGGAGACGGTGCTTACGGATGCCGCGGTTAAGAGTGTTGCAGGCGAGATCGTAGGCGGCGAGATGCATGAGCATAATACCTTTGAGGAGCCGGAGCGCGTAGTGAAGAAGAGCTTTGATGCGGTGGAGATCAAAGACGGAAAGCTGCATTTCGTAATGCCGAAGAGCAGTGTCCTGCATCTTGCGGTAGAGATCTGAAGCCCTTGAGAAAGCCCTGTATCAAATGCCTCCTGCAGGATTTTGACGAAGCGGGATACATTGAGAAGATCAAAAAGGAGCTGGACTGGATGGATGAGGAGCTGCGTTCTCCGGAGGAGCTTTACCGGAAACGCCTGGATGTATGTTTATCCTGTGAAAAGCTCCATGAAGGGACCTGCCTGGCCTGCGGCTGTTATGTGGAGCTGCGGGCGGCCATCCGTAAGGGAAAGTGTCCGTATAAGAAATGGTAATGCCCCGGCCTTCGGGGCTCCGACAAAACAAAAAGACAAGGAGAAGAGAGCATGAACAAGGATGAAGCCAAGAAAGCCATCGAAGCAGGGCGCACTGCGCTAGGTATCGAGCTGGGCAGCACCCGTATCAAGGCCTGTCTGATCGACGATCAGCATATGCCCATCGCTGCCGGAGAGTACAGCTGGGAGAACCGTCTGGAAAACGGTATCTGGACTTACCATATGGAGGATGACATCATAAAGGGCCTGCAGAGCTGCTACCGCTCGTTGGCTTCCGATGTGGAGGCACAGTACGGTGTAAAGCTTACCACTACCGGGGCTATCGGCGTTTCTGCCATGATGCACGGCTATCTTCCCTTTGATAAAGACTGGAAACAGCTGGCGGAGTTCCGTACCTGGCGCAACACAATCACAGGTGAGGCGGCGGAAAAGCTGACCAAGCTCTTTGATTTCAATATCCCCCAGCGCTGGAGTATCGCACATCTGTATCAGGCGATCTTAAACGGTGAGGAGCATCTTAAGGAACTGGCACATCTGACCACCCTTGCCGGTTATATCCATTACCGTCTGACGGGGAAAGATCTGATGGGAGTGGGAGAAGCCTCCGGCATGTTCCCCATTGATTCTTCCAGCATGGATTACGACGGGGCCATGATGAACAAATTTGAGGCTGCCATCAGCGGAAAATACAGCTGGAAACTCAGGGAAGTGCTGCCCGAAGTGGTGAAGGCCGGTGAAGAGGCCGGCAGCCTTACGGAGGAAGGTGCGCGCTTCCTGGATCCTGAAGGAAACTTAAAGGCCGGTATCCCCTGTGCCCCCTGTGAAGGTGATGCGGGTACGGGCATGGTGGCTACCAATGCCGTACGCGTTCATACCGGAAATGTGTCGGCCGGAACCTCCGATTTCGCCATGATCGTACTTTCGGAATCCATCGGCGTTCATGAGGAGCTGGATATGGTGACTACGCCCTCCGGCATGCCTGTGGCCATGGTACACTGCAATAACTGCACCTCGGATATCAATGCCTGGGCAGGACTTTTTAAGGATTTTGCAAAAGCCTCCGGTACGGAGCTCTCTGCCGATCAGCTTTATACGACCCTGTTTACCGCGGCCCTGTCCGGAGATAAGGACGCGGGCGGTCTGATCCCCTTCAATTATATCTCCGGAGAAGGGGTTACCAAGCTGGACAGCGGCCGTCCTCTCTTCATCCGTACCCAGGATGCGAAGCTTACGCTGGCCAACTTTATGCGTGCCAATCTTATGAGTGCCATGGCAACTCTTGCCATCGGTATGGATATACTTACAAAAGAAGAAAAGGTGCAGATCGATTCCCTCACGGGACACGGCGGTTTCTTCAAGACTCCGAAGGTAGGGCAGACCATTCTTTCCGCGGCATGCGGTGTTCCCGTTTCCGTGATGGAAAGCGCCGGGGAAGGCGGACCTTACGGCATGGCCCTGCTGGCTGCTTACCGTGTATGGAAGGGGGATAAGGAGAGCCTGGAGGATTATCTGGATAAGAAGGTCTTTGCCCAGGCAAAGGTGGAGACGCTCTGTGCCGAAGCGGCGGATATCGCCGGTTTTGCAAGTTTCCTTGAGTCTTATAAGAAAGCCCTGGCGGTGGAACGTGCCGCTGTGGAGAATGTGGGGTGAGCATATGCTGGAGGAATTAAAGAAAGTAGTATACGAAGCAAACATGCTGCTGCCGAAATACGGCCTGGTGACCTTTACCTGGGGTAATGTATCGGCGGTGGACCGCGAAAGCGGTAAGGTCGTGATCAAGCCTTCGGGTGTGGATTATGAGATCATGAAGCCCGAGGATATGGTGGTACTGGATCTGGAGAGCGGGGAGAGAGTGGAAGGAAAGCTTAAGCCTTCTTCGGATACACCCACCCATCTGGAGCTTTACCGGGCATTTCCCGAGATAGGCGGCGTGGTGCATACCCATTCTTCCTACGCCACCAGCTGGGCCCAGGCCGGAAGGGATATCCCCTGCTACGGCACCACCCATGCGGATTATTTCTACGGCCCCATCCCCTGCCTGCGTGTACTCACAAAGGAGGAGATCGACGAAGCCTACGAAGAGAATACCGGGCATCTGATCGTAAACGAATTCAAGGCACGGGGGCTGGATGTGAAGGCTGTTCCTGCCTGTCTGTGCAAGAACCATGGTCCTTTTGCCTGGGGTAAGGATGCCCATGAGGCTGTGCATAATGCCGTGGTGCTGGATGAAGTGGCCAAGATGGCATTACGTACCGAAATGATAAAGGCCGACGTACAGCCGGCCCCGCAGGAGCTCCAGGATAAGCATTATTTCCGAAAGCACGGAGCCAACGCCTATTACGGACAGAATTAATAAGAAGGGGGGCTAAGCCCCCCTGTTTTACGGTGTGTTCTTAAAATCCGGACCGAAGCTGTCGGGAAGAAGTTCCGCCAGGGTATAGGTCTTTATATCGGAGTCGGAGGTTCCAACGATGATCTTAAGCTCATCCGGATCGCAGAATTCCCGGAGGACCTGGCGGCAGATGCCGCAGGGATAGGCGTAGTTTAAACCTTCATCGGTACCGCCGGCAATGGCGATGCGCTTTATGCGGCGTATGCCTTCGCTCACGGCTTTGAAGATGGCGGTGCGTTCCGCACAGCAGGTGGCGCCGTAGGAGGCGTTTTCTACATTGCAGCCCGTGAAGATAGTACCGTTTTCGGCTTCCAGAGCCGCACCTACACGATAGCCGGAATAGGGAGCATAGGCCTGGCTGCGTGCCGCTTTAGCCATACCCAGCAGGCTTTTATCATCCAGATTCATAAAGTTATACCTCCTTCCTGTGATCATCCTGATTGTATCAGCTGCAGGGGAGGAAGTAAATAGTACGGAGGTTATAAAGGAGTGGGCAGTGAGACCTTAGCTATACTCGCCGTGATGGTTGTGATCCTTCTTATGATCACGGCCTTCGGTATAGGCGAGAAGCGACGTTATATCGCATATCTTAAGTCGCGTATTGCATCGGAATACGGTAAAAGGCAGCAAAAAGAGATCACACCGGAGCGTCTGGACTGTCTGCCTGCGTATTTTGAAAAGCATCGTTCATCACTTTCCATTGATGATATCACGGCTTCCGATCTGGAGCTGGACCGTCTATTTTGCGAGATGAACCTGACTTATTCCGCCGCAGGGGAGGAAGTGCTTTATCATTCCCTGCGCACTCCCCTTTTTGATGAGAAGGAGATCGCCCGCAGGCGGGAGCAGATAGCTTATTTCCGTGAGCATGCAGCGGAAAGGGCGGAACTGCAGCTGGCCTTTGCGAATATGGGAAAGCGGGGGCGTTATTCTATATACGATTATCTTGATTTTTCAGATACCCTGAGCGAAAGAAAGAGCCTGGCATATCATTTCCTGGCGCCGCTTCTTTTGCTGGCGGCGGTAGGCCTGCTCTTTGTCTCGGCCGGAGCGGGGATACTGGCTCTCATTGCAGCCATCGTTTTCAACATGAGCTGGTATTTTAAGGAAAAGAATTACGTACAGCCTCATGTGGCCACCCTGAAAGCCGTGATCGAGGAACTGAAGTGCGGTGAGAAGCTGCTGGGAAAGAGCTGCGAGGCACTGAAGGAGGAAGAAGAAAGGCTTAAGGAACTGCTTAAAGAGCTATCTCCCCTGAAAAAAGGGGCGGGTCTGATCTTTTCCGGGGATGACAGGAGCGGCGATCCCCTGGAGATCCTGGGGGACTATTCCAATATGATCTTTCATATCGATCTGATCCTTTTTTACCGGATCTTTAGGCAGCTGCAGGATAAAAAGGAACAGATCGATGTCCTTCACGGCCTGATGGGCTATGTGGAGATGCTCATAGCCGTTGGTTCCTACATGGAGGCGCTTAAGAATTGCTGCGAAGTGAGTTTTGACGGAAAAGAGAGCGCAAAGGAGCTCTATCATCCGCTGATCGAAGATCCTGTAACAAATGATTACAGCCTGGATGGCTGCATGCTGCTCACGGGTTCCAATGCCTCGGGAAAATCCACTTTCTTAAAGACCGTTGCCATTAACCAGCTGCTGGGGCAGTGCTACGGTTTCGCCTGTGCTTCGGAATTCCATACGGAGTTTCACCGTATCTACAGCTCCATGGCCCTGCGGGACGACCTGGCCCACAGCGAGAGCTATTTTGTGGTTGAGATCAAAGCCATGCGGCGTATCCTGGAAGCCGGGGAGGAGGAAGGTCCACGTATTGCCTGCTACGTGGATGAGGTGCTTCGGGGTACTAATACCATAGAGCGTATCGCCGCATCAACACGCATACTGAAGAGCATGGCGGAAAGAGGCTTTCTGGTGCTGGCTGCCACCCACGATATCGAGCTCTGCGAGCTGCTCGAAAAAGAATATAACAACTATCACTTTGAGGAAGAGATAAAGGAAGGGGATGTATTGTTCAATTACCGTCTGCAGAAAGGTAAGGCTACCTCGCGTAATGCCATTAAGCTGCTTTCCGTTATGGGCTACGACCAGGCCATCGTGAAGGAAGCGGAAGCGCTGGCGGAACATTTTCTGAAGGAGGGGAACTGGACATGACCCGGGTGACGATCTTTACTGACGGTGCGGCCAGAGGCAATCCCGACGGTCCCGGCGGTTACGGGACCGTGCTGCAGTTTACGGATTCCAAAGGGGAGCTTCATGAAATGGAACTTTCTGCCGGCTATAAAAAGACTACCAACAACCGTATGGAGCTGATGGCTGCCATTGCCGGGCTGGAGGAATTAAAGCGTCCCTGCGAAGTGGATCTGTATTCCGATTCCAAATATCTGACGGATGCTTTTAACCAGCACTGGATCGAAAGCTGGATCAAAAAAGGCTGGAAGCGGGGAAAGAATGAGCCGGTAAAGAATATCGATCTGTGGAAACGGCTGCTGGCTGCCATGAAAGACCATAAGGTGCATTTTATCTGGGTCAAGGGACACGCGGGACATCCGGAAAACGAACGCTGCGACCGACTGGCCACCACGGCGGCCGACGGGACGGAGCTTCTGGTGGATGAGGGTGTTTCGGAAGAGGGCTGATGCCGATTTTTGCTTGACGCTTATCTTTATGGATGATAAAATTTCTTCTATGTGAGGTGAACAACTATGGCGATACTCAATGTATTTTTAAGTTATGGACTGGTGTTTGTCGTTTTTTCGGCAGCTATCGTGATTGCCGTGATGATCGGCATCACCGCCGCAAAAAAGAAAAAGGAACCTGAGGTTCCGGATGACGGGAGTGCGGAAAAATAATGAAGACTATCAAGGGTAGACTGACAGCCACGGTTCTTGTGATCGTGGCTATTGTTCTGTTAGTGTCCAATGGCGTGATCGTGGCCATTGCAGGCGGCAGCCTGGGAGAGCAGCAGTCGCAGAAACTGCAGGCCCAGGCGGATTATTATGCCGAGCAGATCAACAGCTGGATGGAAGGTGAGCGGACCATGGTAGAGGGCGTTGTATATAACGTTCAGATGCTGGATACGGCAACTCCCTCTTTTGATGCACTGATAAAGATCCTGCGTACTCATGCAGCCGGCCGGCCCGAGCTGCTGAACATGTATATCGGTACGCCGGATAAGCAGTTCGCGCAGTCGGATCCCGATGCCACCACGCCGGAAGGTTACGACCCCACGGCCAGAGGCTGGTATATAGCGGCCCAGAAAGCGAAAGAGACCGTGGTCACGGATCCCTATATGGATGTGCTCATTGGAGGCATGTGTGTTACCATTGCCGTGCCCATCTATCATGAGGGAGAACTGATCGGTGTCTGCGGGGCGGACCTTACGCTGGATACCATCAATTCCGTTATGAGCAGCATCCCGAAAGACGGCGGCCAGTACGGTTTTCTGGTGGATAGCAGCGGTAACTATATCGTTCACGAGAATAATGCCTATCTGCCCGGTGATGAGGATGCCACTTCGGTGAGCTCCGTCATGTCCGGGATCAATTCCATCATTTCCGCTCCCGGAAGCGGAGTGATCAAGACGGCGGATTACGATAAGGAAAGCAATTACTTTGCCACCGGCCTGATCAATAACAGCGACTGGGTGCTGGGTATCGCGATCCCTGCCAAGACCGTGAATGCCACCCTGAACCATATGGTGCTCTTTGGCGTGATCGTGGCTGTGGTAGCCATAGTGGCGGCAGCTCTTATCATGACAGGGCTCATACGTGTACTGCTCCTGCCTATGGAGAGCATGAAGAGCTTCATCCGCGAAAGCATCATCGGGGATACAAAGAAGCGCGACAGTGAGGATGAGGTGAAAGAGATCGAACGCCTCATCAGCGGCATGGAAGAGCAGTTCATTCATACCATACGAAAGACCCGGGATGAGTCCGAGCAGATCTATGACAAGATGACCGGAGCAGGTGAAAAGATCCGCAGCATCAACGACAGCGTGAGCCAGATCAGTGCCAGTATGGAAGAGACCGGAGCAAATATCGATACCCAGACCGAGAGCATCCGTCATATCGATACCACAGTCATGGAAGTGAACGGTACGGTGCAGACCCTTCAGCAGGAGACCCAGGATATGGGAGAACGTACCAGAGCCATCATCGGCCGTGTGGAAGCCATGGTCCCCGATATCATCGCCAAGAAGAACAAGGCCATGGAGATCACCCGCGCTTCCGAAGAGAAGCTGATGGAAGCTATTGAATCGGCCAAGATCATCGACGAGATCGTCACGGTTTCCCATACCATCGGCGGCATCGCCACCCAGACCAATCTGCTGGCTCTGAACGCGTCCATCGAGGCGGCGCGTGCCGGAGATGCGGGCCGCGGCTTTGCTGTGGTGGCCGGGGAGATCAACGGACTTTCCGATGACACCCAGAAGGAAGTGGGCAAGGTCAATGATCTGGTAGGCAAGGTCATGGACAGCGTAAAGCAGCTTTCCACTGAGAGCAACAATATACTGAAGTTCATCAATGATGTGGTGCTGGAGGATTATGACCGCCTGGAAGAGCTGGCCAGAAGCTATCGCGACGATGCGGATTACTATCGCAGCGTGAGCCAGACGCTTGGAAGCGGTACTAAGGAGCTGAGCGTTTCCATGAACGCCATCGGGAACAGCGTTTCCACCATCACCGATACCCAGGAGCATATCAACGATGCAATCCGTACGGTGAACAATAATCTGCAGGATATGGCGGCCTCCAGCCTCTCTGTATCCGAAGAGAGCGAACAGGTATGCAGCAGCATCGAAGAGATGCAGAATACGGTAAAAAACTTCAGAGTCTGATGATTGACTAATACAAGATTTTGTGCTATCCTCTTGTGAGTATACGATATATAGTATTCACAAGGGGATTTTTATTATGGATGAGATCGATTACGGCCGGGAATACCGCCCGGAAAGGGATGTCAAAGTCATTAAAAAAGATAACACTCTGGAGGAATTCAACGTCCAGAAGGTGATCAATGCCGTGGGCAAGAGCGCTTACCGTGCCCTGACGGATTTTTCCGAAGATGAAAAACGCCGTATCTGCCAGTTTGTGGTGGATAAGGTAAACGAGATGGGAGTGGACCGCATTCCCATTCCCGTCATGCATAATATCGTGGAGAGCGCCCTGGAAGAGGTTAAGCCCATCGTAGCAAAGAGCTACAGGGATTACCGTAATTACAAGCAGGACTTTGTACGCATGCTGGATGATGTGTACAAAAAGAGTCAGTCCATCATGTATATCGGGGATAAGGAGAATGCCAATACGGATTCGGCCCTGGTATCTACCAAAAGATCCCTGATCTTCAACCAGCTGAATAAGGAACTGTATCAGAAATTCTTCCTTACCACGGAAGAACTGCAGGCCTGCCGGGACGGTTATATCTATGTACATGATATGAGCGCCAGGCGGGATACCATGAACTGCTGCCTTTTTGATGTTAAGAACGTGCTTTCCGGCGGCTTTGAAATGGGCAATATCTGGTATAACGAGCCCAAGACCCTGGATGTGGCCTTTGACGTGATCGGAGATATCGTTCTTTCTGCGGCATCCCAGCAATACGGCGGCTTTACGGTGCCTGAGGTGGACAAGATCCTGGAGCCCTATGCCGAGCGTTCCTATGAAAAATATATCAAAAAGTACGAACAGCTGGGGGTGGACCGTGACAGCGCAGAGGCTGAGGCTGCCCGGGACGTGGCCCGTGATTTTGAACAGGGCTTCCAGGGCTGGGAGTACAAGTTCAATACCGTGGCCTCCAGCCGTGGGGATTATCCCTTCATCACGGTGACAGCCGGTATCGGTACGGGGCGTTTTGCCAAGATGGGTACCATCAGCATGCTGAATGTCCGTCGTAAAGGACAGGGCAAGGAGGGGCATAAGAAACCCGTTCTCTTCCCCAAGATAGTTTTCCTTTATGACGAAAAGCTCCACGGTCCCGGCTGTGAGCTGGAGGATGTGTTTGAGGCAGGAGTGGAATGCTCCGCCCGGACCATGTATCCGGACTGGCTCTCCCTTACCGGGAAAGGCTATATCGCCAGCATGTACAAGCGTTACGGCAAGGTGATCTCTCCCATGGGCTGCAGGGCCTTCTTATCCCCCTGGTACGAAAGGGGCGGAATGCATCCGGCGGACGATCAGGACGAGCCCATCTTTGTGGGACGCTTCAATATCGGGGCAGTATCCCTTCATCTGCCCATGATACTGGCCAAAGCCAGGCAGGAAAGCAGGGATTTCTATGAGGTCCTGGATTACTACCTGAACCTGATCCGTCAGCTGCACATCCGCACCTATGCTTATCTGGGCGAGATGCGCGCTTCCACTAATCCGCTGGCTTACTGTGAGGGTGGCTTCCTTCACGGGAATCTGAGCCTGCATGACAAGATCAAGCCCCTGCTTAAATATGCAACGGCATCCTTTGGCATCACGGCCTTAAACGAGCTTCAGAAGCTTTATAACTGCAAGAGTCTGGTGGAGGACGGCCAGTTCGCCCTGGAGGTGATGGAGCATATCAACAAGCGCATCAGTGAGTTCAAGGAAGCGGACGGGAACCTGTACGCCATCTACGGGACTCCGGCGGAAAGCCTCTGCGGACTTCAGGTGCAGCAGTTCCGTAAGAAATACGGTATAGTGGAAGGAGTATCCGACCGCGAATATGTGAGCAATTCTTTCCATTGCCATGTAACGGAGGATATCACCCCCATAGAGAAGCAGGATCTTGAAGACCGCTTCTGGGAACTTTTGAACGGCGGCAAGATCCAGTATGTGAAGTATCCCGTTTCCTACAATATCGATGCGGTACGCACTCTGGTGCGACGGGCCATGGAGATGGGATTTTATGAGGGGGTTAACTTAAGCCTGGCCTACTGTGACGACTGCGGTCATGAGGAACTGGAGATGGATGTCTGTCCGGTCTGCGGCAGCCGCAACCTTACCAAGATCGACCGCATGAACGGTTACCTTTCCTATTCCCGCGTCCACGGGGATTCCCGCTTAAACGATGCCAAGATGGCGGAGATAAGTGAAAGGAAATCGATGTGAGCGTTAGCAATGAGCCGCGCACATCCGAGAAACAATACAGCGTTGCAGGCTTGCCTGCATAAGATGTATTGTTTCGAAGGATGTATACGGCGAATGCCGTACACCGAAAGAGCGAAGCTCTTGAGGTGAGCGCGGCGGAGATTGATGAAAGAGAATGAGATAAGAGAAAATGCGTTACCATAATATCACACACGACGATATGCTCAACGGCGACGGCCTGCGGGTCGTGCTGTGGGTGGCAGGCTGCGAGCACTGCTGCCCCGGCTGCCAGAATCCCATCACCTGGGATCCCCAGGGGGGCCTGCCCTTTGATGAGGCGGCCAAACAGGAGATCTTTGACCAGCTGGATAAAAGCTACATCTCCGGTCTTACCTTTTCCGGCGGGGATCCGCTCTTTGCCACAAACCGGCTGGATGTACGCGGCTTCGCGGAGGAAGTGAGGGAACGTTATCCCGACAAGACCATATGGCTCTATACCGGCTACAGATGGGAGGATATACTCCATTATCCCGTGATGCAGTATATCGATGTGCTGGTGGACGGAGAGTTCATCGAAGCGAGAAAGGACGTGAACCTGCTGTGGAAGGGCAGCAGCAATCAGCGTGTCATCGATGTGCAGGAGAGCCTGAAACAGACGGATCCTTCCCATCCGGTCTTACACTGCGGGGATTATAAGTGATGGAAAAGATAAAGATCAAATATTTTACGGATGCCATCGAGAAGCTTTGCTATATCGACGGAAAGAGCGACTGGATCGACCTTCGCTGTGCGGAAGAGATCAGCCTTAAGAAGGGTGAGTTCAGGCTCATCCCGCTGGGAGTAGCCATGGAGCTTCCCCGGGGCTATGAAGCGCACATTGTGCCGCGCAGCAGCACTTATAAAAACTTCGGCATCATTCAGACCAATCACTGCGGCATTGTGGATGAGAGCTACTGTGGGAATAACGACCAGTGGTTCATGCCGGTCATCGCCATGCGGGATACCGAGATCCATGTGAATGACCGGGTGTGCCAGTTCCGCATCATGGAGCATCAGCCCGCCCTGGAATTTGAAGAATGCGAAGCTCTGGAAGGGGCTGACCGTGGCGGTTTCGGGAGTACGGGGAAGGCATAAATGCGTTGTCTGATGAGCCTTTTTGTGTTATCATAACGTGTGAATCGCAAAGCCTGCGCTGCAGGCTTTGATGATTTATAAAAATCTTAAGAGAGGGAGATGAATATGAAGAGAAGATCGTTCGTGACGTACCTGCTGACTTTGGCTCTCACGGTTGAGAGTACATTTTCGGCATCCATTACGAGCCTGGCGGCCGGTGATGATGAGCCGGTAGTTGAGGCGGAGGCCGAAGAGGTCGTAACAGAAGAGGAAGCGGAAGAAGAGACCGCACAAGCGGCTCCCGGAAGCTTTGTCTACATTGAGAAGATCGATGAAGAGGAAAAGGGCTCTTCCCTGACAGGGCTGATGGGCAATCTGGACGAGTACCAGCCTGAAGGAGTGGAGGCCCGTGCCGACGGAATGCAACTGCCCGTTACCGGTATCAATGTCATGATGCCTTCCGAGGGGGATGTGAATACCCTTGTGATCATGACGGAATTTGCCGACAAAAAATTCAAAGCCGGCTTCAAGGAAGAACTTCAACAGAAGATCTTTATGCCGGATTCCGAAAGCAGTAAGGATGACCCGCTGTATCCTTTTGAGAGCCTTAGGGCTTATTACCAGAGAGCATCCTTCGGAACACTGGATATCCAGGGCGATATTATCGATTATGTTTCCGAGCATGAGCGTTCCTGGTATGACAGTGCTACGGGAAGCAATGATGTGCTTTACCAGGAAGTGCTGGACAACTGGGCAAAGCAGATCGTTTCCGGGAATGCTGCTGATTCCGGGATATCCGATCTGAAGTACCTGAATGATTATCTCGCAAAATTTGATGCGAACGGAGATATGTGCATCGACGGCTGCTATCTGGCGGTTGCCGGCGGTAATACCGGCTGGAGCAGTCAGTGGTGGGCTTATCGTACCGGAGACAGCCGCATCCATATCGGTGATTATACGATCCCTGCCGTTATCCAGGTTCTGGATACATATAATGAGGAAAGCGGATTGGATGATGTGACCGATTATCTGAATACTTTTGTTCATGAAACGGGGCATCAGCTTGGACTGGATGATTATTATTCCTATGAGAGTGATATGGCAAAGATCAATTCCTTTGCCATGATGAGTAATAACCTCGGAGACCAGGACGGCTTTGCCAAGATGCTCCTGGGATGGATCCCGGAGGAGAAGATCCAGTGGGTGACGACGGACAGCGATGTTGTCCTGGATCCTTATGCAGAAAGCGGCAGTATAGCCGTTATCCTTCCTGCGGAAGAAAAAGAGGCTTACGGTGTCTATTCCCAGTTCATACTTGCGGAATATTACACTTCAACGAAAAATGATGTTCTCCCCGACTGGTGCCTGAGGGATCCGAAGGTACAGCCTGCCGACGGCCTGCGTCTGTTTCATGTTTATGCACACCTGGCTCCCTGGGGAGCGGAATTTGCGTCAAGCAACCGTTTGGACTATATGATCCCGCTCATCGAGAATTACAGATGTGCCAGCGATGAACGTTTCGGCTTTTTCCGTGAAGGTGACAGCCTGCTCGCAGATGGAGATCCTTCCTCCGTATTCTATGAGGACAGTAACGGCTACGGTTATCTTGCAGACTGCACCATGGTATCCAGCGGTATTTCCATTACGGATATCAATACCAAAGCAGAGGGCGGAACCCTCAGCTTCCATGTTGATTTTGATGATGGGGTCAAGCGCCCTGAAGTAAAGTCCTGCAGAGTCGGCATTGACGAAGATTTTGGCGGTATAGTCGAAGTGATCTTTGACCAGTCGGTAAATATCAATAAGGATATGGCTGCCGAGATCTATGATGTGGATCCTTTCACCCTGGCGCCTGCTGTTGATGAGAACTGGGAAGCGATCTGGGATATCCGCAGGGATTACAGATACGAATCCTACTCTCATTATTCGGATCGTTTTTACTTCATGCTGGATCCGGAAAGTGTACGTATGACGGATGCGGTTCTGTATCTGCCTAAAGGCATGATCAGTTCCGCGGCAGGAGTTGCGGCTAACGATCTGCTCATACCTTTTAGCTTTGTGGAGGGGGCTCCTGAGCTTACTCTGTCGAAGTTGAGCGGTGTATATGACGACGCCTTTGATCTTACGGTAAGCGGAGCGCCCGAAGGCAGCGTGATCCGCTATACCCTGGATGGCACCGAGCCGGAGGCTACCTCTGCAGAGTATAAGGAAGCCATCAAGATCGAAAACAGTGCGGTATTTAAGGCACAGGCCTTTACGGCGGATGGTTTTCCTGCGACCAAGCGTACTTATGCGCAATATCTGATCGAAAAAGCAGTGCCGGAAAGAACAGAACTTACACTGTCTGTTGGTGAATACTTTAAACTGAACGCTGCTTTTGTGGGACATGAAGAAGCCGATCCTACCCTGTACTATGAAAGCAGTGATACTTCCGTGGTAAGTATCAAAGGGGATAACCTGCTCCTGGCGAGGAAGAAGGGAAATGCGGATATCATTATTTCTACCGCCCACCAATCCTTTGCGCTATGTAAGGTTACGGTGGTTGATGAGGCAGCTCCCGAACTGACGGAGCTTCTGAAAGCGCAGTTCGGAAACGAATGGACAGATGTGGCAAGAGAGATCAGCCTTGATCTGGGCGGTACCATGACTCTGGCGGAATTCTATGCCGGCGGTTATACCCAGAAACGCTGGGTGGGCTATATCGACGATGTCTGCTACAGCGGAAAGAACCTGAAACCGGATATGCCTGTATACGACGGCATCAAGAAGCTGGAGGCGGGCAAGGATTACAAGCTGACTTATAAAAAGAACAAAAATGCCGGAACTGCGGAAGTGAAGGTTAAGTTTAAGGGGAACTATAAGAAGGAAAAAGCCCAGAAAGCCAGCTTTATCATCCGCCCTGCCAATGTGTACGAGGATCTTGTTCTCTATACTTGTGCAGTACAGTATACAGGGAAGGCACAGAAGCCCCAGCCCTGTCTGGTATGGCCGAATGGAGAAAAGGTCAAGATCAGTTCCAAGGACTTTGATGTGATGTATTATGATCACAACGGGAAGCCGGTGAATGCCGTTAAGGATGGTGGCGTTTACTTTATCCGGGTGATGGGTAAGAATAACTTTACCGGCTATGTAGATAATTATCTGCAGGTCAAGGATAAGAACGTGATCGAAAAGCTCAAGGTGAAGAAGAAGAAAGGCAGCCTGAGCGCAGAGGGCGGTTCTGTCAAGGCTGTGTACGGTAAGGATTATACCATCAAGCTGCCTAAGGGTTATGACCCCATTACGGATGCTGCAGGAAATCTGAATACTAAAGAACTTGATATTTCCTTCGTGGCGAATGAGCAGGCCGGAAAGGTCTATATGATCATCACGGACACCCATGATTCCGAATTGTACTTTGGAACACAGGTGGTGACCTTCAAACTGAAAAAGAGCAAGAAGAAATAAGTTAAGCTATGGCAGCGCGGGATCATCCGCGCTGCCGTATGAAAAAAAGCGCTGGAAAAGCGCTTTTTTTTGTGATAAACTGATAATATATGTGCTTTGTGCGCATTTGAAAGAAGAAGAGAAAGTGGCAAGACGATTTGACTGGCTGGACAGAGCCGAAGCAGAGACGGTTCCGGCCTATGACAAACGAATAAACGAGCTTTCGGCATTCCATGCGGGATATGCCTTTTTGACGCGGGAGAATTACTGCGAAGAATTTTCAGCTTTTGCTGTGTATGTGCTCTGGAACGGGGAGTGCAATAAAAAGCTTACCCCTCCCCTGCCTTCCGGCGGTTTTATGATGCACTGCGGCAGAGATGAAGCGGAAGAGCTTCTGGCTCTGGGACACGGGCTGCCGATATTTATAAAGCTTTATTCCAAGCTGGGGATGCTTCATGCTGAAGAGCTTGCAGTTGCCGATGGGGAACGGATCTACGATCTGTATTTTAACGGCTGCGAGTGCATTACCCCGCAGGGACTCTGTTTTTCTGACAGAAAGGATCCTTCAGGCCCTGCGGAAGAGGAGAAGCGCCGCAGTTCGGGCCCTTTACGGGGCAGTTACTTCTCCGGCAGCTTTTTCAGGGGCCGGAGCTCATATCCCGGCGGGAGTTTCTTCCATCGTGCATACCCGGGGAGCAGTTATCCCGGAGGGAGTTATCGCACGGCTTTATCTGCAGGCAGTTATGTCACCGGCAGTTATGTGACCGGGAGTTTTTCCGGCTACGGCGGTACATATGTAAGCTACGGCGGCAGCTATCAGGCACAGGGCGGCAGTTACCGTGCCGGAGGCCTGAGCGGCAGCTATTTGAGCTGGCTCTTCGGAGGCGGCAGTTATCGTTATCTTTACGGCGCCGGGAGCGGCTTTTCCGGGATCTTTGGTGGCAGCTATTTTGCCGGGAGCTTCCGCTTCGGACGCTGGATATTCGGCAGCTTTTCCCAGGGTTCCTATCTTGGGTATCAATCCTACGGGAGTTTTCATCGGAGCAGCTTCTTTACCGGCAGCTACTATGCAGGAAGCTATCAGAGGGGCAGTTTTACCCGTGGCGGCTTTTCCGAGCCGCTGCAGGAGTCGGAGCTTCTTCCGTATCCGGAAGAAAACTTCTATAATGCCGGCCCTTCTGTTTTCGGTGTGCGGCGCTTAAGCTGGGAACTGGGTTACGGACTGGATCTGATATGAACGGTTTTTACTCACTTTGGACGGCACCTTCCGCAGCGGAGGCAGGGAAAGGCTTTGCCATGGCGGATCACGACCTGGTCTGCCTGCTTTTGTCCGTAGCGTGCTGGGAAAGATATAACGGCAAAAGCCGCCTGTATGCCGATGAGGCTGCGACAAAATATTTTCTTGAACGGGATCTGGACCGTATCTTTTCCCGGGGGCTGGAAGCCCTGTCTGTACCGAAAGGGATCGATCCGAAGGTGTTCTGGGCCGCCGGCAAGCTCTGTGCACTGTCCATGGAGGATCTTCCCTCAGCTATGATCGATACCGATCTGATCGTATGGCAGGGGATAGGGAAGCAGCTGAAGGGGACATCCCTTGCAGTGATCCACAGAGAAGAGCTGAATCCCGAGATCTATCCAGATCCCGGACTCTTCCGTATGGCAAAGGGATACCATTTTCCGAAAAGCTGGGATTTTAATATCCGTCCTGCCAATACAGCGCTGCTCTTTATGCGGGATGAGGTGCTTCGGGATGCGTATGTTTCCGAGTCCCTTCGTTTCATGCAGAACTGTGAGGAACATGAAGATATGCTCTGCCCCATGGTCTTTGCGGAGCAGCGTATCCTGCCTATGGTGGCAGGCAGTCTGGGCATAAATACCTTTGCCTTTTGCGAGCGCATAGAGCATCTCCGGGAACAGAAGATGTTCACGCACCTCTGGGGGCATAAGAACGTATTCAAATATAACCGGGATGAGCAGAAAGCTTTTGTTCGACGCTGTATGCTGCGCATGCGCCGGGATTTTCCGGAAATGTATGAGCGGGCGGCCGCTCTGGCGGAATTGAGGGAATACACTTGTTAAAGGTTACACACTTAAGTAAAGCATACGGAGACAGGAAGGTCCTGAGGGACATTTCCTTTGAGGCGGAAAAAGGAAAGATCTACGGATTTCTGGGCCCCAACGGTGTGGGCAAATCCACCACCATGAACCTGATCACGGGCTATCTCGCCCCGGATAAGGGGAATATCCTGATCAATGATATCTCACTGTTCAGAGAGCCGGCACGGGCCAAGAGGCAGATCGGATATCTGCCGGAGCAGCCCCCTTTATATCCTGACCTTACCGTTAGGGAAAGCCTGATGTTCGCGGCTGAGCTGAAAGGACTGGAAGGAAAAGCGGCTGCTGCGGAAGTGGACCGTGTGGGAGAGAAGCTGAAGCTGAAATACGTCTATTCTCATCTGACAAAACAGATCTCCAAAGGCTTTAAGCAGCGCGTAGGACTTGCCCAGGCTCTGATAGCAGATCCCGAGATCATCATACTGGATGAGCCTTCCTCCGGACTGGATCCGAGGCAGATCGTTGAAATGCGTGAACTGGTCCGTTCTCTTAAGGAAGATCATACCGTGATCTTTTCCACTCATATCTTAAGCGAGGTGGAAAGCCTCTGCGATCATGTGATGGTGCTTTCCGGCGGTAAGCTTGTGGCGGATGATACGCCGGAACAGCTTCTTTTTGAGGTGAATGAACAGCAGCATCTGCGTATCGTGCTTTCCGGTTCATCCACTGCGGCCGAGCGGGCCATAGATCTGCTGGAGCACGTGGAGAGCCACAGGGTGCTGAAGGAGGACTCCTTCGGTTCCACCATAGAGGTTTGTGCGGAACGGGGGAAGGATATAAGAGCTGCGCTTTCAAGAGCCTGTATCGAGGCAGGCTATACCATACTGGAGCTGGAGAACAAACAGGTGAGCCTGGAAGAGGTCTATCTGGAACTGACCCAGTCAAGGGATACAGAGGAAGAAGAGGAGGCGGAAGATGCGGGCGATCTTTAAAAAAGAGTGGCTCGGCCATTTTCGCAATCTGACGGGCTGGATCTACCTTTCGGTAACGCTGTTCTTTCTGGGCTGGTACTTCAGGCAGTATGGGCTTACGAAGGGTTATCCCTATCTGTCCTACGAGCTGAACGCGGTGCTCTTCATCTTTATCTTTACCCTGCCCCTGATCACCATGCGAAGCTTTGCGGAAGAAAAGCGGCATCATACGGACCAGCTGCTCTTTACCTCTCCGGTGCCGGTGTGGCAGATCGTTGTCGGGAAATACCTGGCGGCTGTCTGTGTTTATCTTCCGGTCTTTCCCGTGCTGCTCATCTATCCGTTGATCCTGAGGATCTACGGCCCGGTGCCCCTGGCGGAAAATATCCTGGCTGTCGTTACCTTTTTCTTTTTCGGACTGGCGGCTCTGGGGATAGGAGTGCTGATCTCGGCCCTTACGGAAAACCAGCTGATCGCTGCGGTACTCACCTTTTTTGTACTGCTCTTAAGCGCCATGACCGGGAGCATTTCCGGACTCATCAGCCGGGAAGGCAACGCCTTTACGGAGGCTCTGCGTTTCCTGGATCTTACCAGACCTTTCAAGTACAGCCTCTACGGCGTACTTCACTGGCCGGATCATGTGTTTTATCTTTCTGTAGCGGGGCTGTGCCTGTTTTTTGCTGATTATGCGCTTACCGTTCGGCGTTTCCATGTTCAGACCCAGGGAGTGATGGGAGCCCTGAGCAGTCTTTTCAAGGCCCTTCTGGTATTTGTTGCGGTGATCGCCCTGAACCTCTTTCTTCGCAATCTCCCTTCGGAGGCGAAGCGTATCGATCTGAGCTACAATGGTATAAATTCTATAACGGAAACCACAAAGCAGACCCTGGCCGGCCTTGATAAAGCCGTGCAGATCTATGTTTTATGCGATCCCGAAGATAAGGACGAGGCCGTATCCAATACCCTGGAGCGTATGCAGGAGGCGTCGGCCTATATCAAGATCGACTATGTGGACCCGGCGGAGCAGCCTGACTTTTATCTGAACTACGCGGATGCCCAGCCCGCACCGGGCAGCATCATCGTTTGCGGGACAAAAAAGAGCCGGGTTGTGGATTATTATGACTGCTTCCAGCTGAGCTATGATTATGCTTATGATGTGGCCAGCGGCGGATATGTGACTACGGATTATACTGTCTCGGGCTATGACGGGGAAGGAAAGATCCTTTCAGCCATCCTCTATGTTACCAGTGAACATGTACCGAAGATCTACTGCTTAAGCGGGCATGAAGAATTCGTTCCCGAAAACGAGCTGGAAAGCCGCATAGCTAACAGCATGTACGAGCTGGAGAGCATCAATCTGCTGCAGCATGAAGATATACCGGATGATGGGGACATCGTTTTTCTGCTGGCTCCACTGCGGGATCTGAACGATGAAGATCTGGAAAAGCTGAAGCGTTTTCTGGATAAGGGGAAAGGGGCGGTATTTGCCACTGCCTATTCCGAGACAGCTGCCGAACCCGAGAAGTATTATTCGCTGCTGGCCGAATACGGCATAGAGGTATTGCCCGGCCTGGTCTGTGAAACAGATCCCAAGTATTACAATAATTCGGGCGAATACCTGCTTCCGAAGATCGTGGAAGATAAACTTACGGAAGGGATATATACCGCCGGCCGTACGCGTTTTGTCTATATGCCCTATGCAAAGGGGCTTAAGCTGCATGAGACGGCGGATGTGAGCGCGCGTACTTTCCTTTCGACCGGGGACAAGGCCTATGTGGACCTGGGCCGGGATAAGGAAGAGGGGCCGTTTTCGCTGGGGGTTCTGGTAACGCGCTATCTGCCGGAGGGTGTCAGCCGGGCCGTCTGTTTTTCGTCGGATTATTTCCTTTCCCAGGATATCAACCGGGCTGTGAACGGCAGCAATTACGACCTGTTTATGAAATGTCTCTCTGCCGTCAGTGAAACGGAGGATGCTGTGGATGTGCCCGTAAAGGCCTATGCCTATGATCCCATTCTGGTGGGGAACGGGGCGAGGGATGTATGCAGCCTGCTCTTTATCCTGCTGCTTCCCGGAGTGCTGCTTGTCGCAGGGACAGCCATATGGTACTATAGGCGGAAAGGTTAGAGCAGAGTTTTTAAGGAGGATATAAAGATGGAAAAGATAAGGACGAGATATGCACCCAGCCCTACGGGAAAGATGCATGTGGGAAATCTGCGCACGGCACTTTATGAGTTCCTGATCGCAAAACATGCGGGCGGTGATTTTATGCTGCGCATCGAAGACACGGATCAGGAGCGCTTTGTTGAAGGTGCTATCGATATCATCAACAGGACCCTGGAGCAGACGGGGCTTACTCATGATGAAGGCCCCGATAAGGACGGCGGTTTCGGCCCTTATGTGCAGAGCGAGCGCGTAAAGACCGGCATCTATATGAAATATGCAAAGGAGCTGATCGATAAGGGGGAGGCCTATTATTGTTTCTGCGACAAGGAACGTCTGGCCACCTTAAAGACCGAAGTGGTGGAAGGCAAGGAGATCAGCATTTACGATAAGCACTGCCTGTCTCTTTCCAAAGAAGAGGTGGAGGCGAATCTGGCTGCAGGCAAGCCTTATGTGGTACGTCAGAACATACCCAATGAGGGCAGCACCACCTTCCGTGACGAGCTGTACGGGGACATCACAGTAGAGAATGCTGAACTGGACGACATGATCCTGATCAAGTCCGACGGTTTTCCCACCTATAACTTTGCAAATGTGGTGGATGACCATACCATGAACATCACCCATGTGGTAAGAGGAAATGAGTATATCTCGTCTTCGCCTAAGTATCAGCGTCTTTATGATGCTTTCGGCTGGGAGAGTCCGGTATATATCCATCTGCCGCTCATCACGGATGAGGATCATAAGAAGCTCTCCAAGCGCAGTGGTCATTCATCCTTTGAAGACCTGATCGATCAGGGATTTATTTCGGAAGCTATTGTTAATTTCATCGCCCTGCTGGGCTGGAGCCCGGAGGATAACCGGGAGATCTTTTCCCTGGAGGAGCTGATAAAGGAGTTTGATTATCACCGTATCAGCAAATCCCCGGCGGTATTTGATATCGTTAAGCTTAAGTGGATGAACGGCGAATACTTAAAGGCCATGGATTTTGACCGCTTCTACAAGATGGCGGAGCCCTATCTTGAGAAGTTCATAAAGGACGGTCTGGATAAAAAGAAGATCGCTGCCATGGTAAAGACCCGTATCGAGATCTTCCCGGACATTGAGGGGCTGGTGGACTTCTTTAACGAACTGCCCGAATACGATACGGAGATGTATGTGCACAAGAAGATGAAGACCACGAAGGAATCTTCTCTTGAGGTGCTGAAGGAGCTGCTTCCAGCCCTGGAGGCGCAGGAGGATTATTCCAATGATGCGCTTTATACCATGCTGCAGAACTTTGCAGCGGAACACGAATATAAGAACGGCTATGTGCTCTGGCCCCTACGTACCGCAGTTTCCGGGAAACAGATGACACCTGCCGGTGCTACGGAGATCTGTGAGCTGCTGGGCAAAGAAGAGAGCCTTAAGCGTGTAAGGAAGGGGATCGAACTCCTGGGAGGCTGAGGCGTCCGTAAGATGAAGGATAAAAAGTACGAGATCGATATGCGTACGGACCCGCTGGTCCCGAAGCTTTTGCTTTTTTCCGTACCCCTGATACTCTCCGGTATACTGCAGCTATTGTTTAATGCGGCGGACATGGTCATCATCGGCCGTTATGCAAGAACACCGGAGCTGGCCGAGAGCGGCCTGGCGGCCATCGGTGCCACCATGGCTCTGATCAATTTCTTCGTGACCGTGACCATGGGTGTTTCCGTGGGCTGCAACGTGATGGTGGCCCGTTATTACGGAGCCGGGCGGGATAAGGAAGTATCGGATACCGTACACTGCTCCATTGCCCTTTGCCTGTTTCTTGGGGTGGTGGCAGCGGTTCCTGCCATAGTGTTCTGCCGGCCCATCCTGATCCTTATGGCAACGCCGGATAATGCGCTGGAGCAGGCAGTGCTTTATATGCGCATATATTTTGCCGGCCTGCCCCTGATCATGCTCTACAATTTCGGCTCAGCCATACTCAGGGCTGTGGGTGATACCAAGAGGCCTCTGTATTACCTGACTATGGCCGGAGTGCTGAACGTGTTCATGAACCTCATCTTTGTGAAGTATCTGGGCATGAATGTGGAAGGGGTGGCGCTGGCTACAGTACTTTCCCAGACGCTTTCCGCCATTCTGGTGCTTCGTACCCTCATGGCTTCTTCTGCATCCTGGCGTCTGGAACTTAGGAAGGTGCGTTACAACAGCCGCATTGCAGCACGTATTTTGAAGATCGGTCTGCCGGCCGGTTTACAGGGCATGGTTTTTTCTTTCTCCAATATGCTCATACAGTCCTCGGTCAATTCCTTCGGCTCTACGGCCATGGCCGGAAACACGGCTGCCGCCAATCTTGAGGGCTTTGTTTATACTTCCATGAATTCGCTTTATCAGACCTCCATCAGCTTTACTTCACAGAATTTTGGGGCGGGGCTGTATAAACGTATCAATAAGATCCTGGCCGGCTGCCTGGTGATCGTGAGCATAGTGGGTCTGAGCATGGGCTGGGGCTTTTATCTGGCGGGACGTCCCCTGCTGGGGCTTTATACCGAAGATCCCAGGGTGGTGGATTACGGTATGCTGCGTATGAGCGTGATCATGACCACATATCTGCTCTGCGGCATCATGGATGTGCTTTGCGGTTCCCTGCGGGGGCTGGGTTACGGGATACTGCCTATGGTGGTATCACTGCTGGGAGCCTGTGGCTTCCGCATATTGTGGATATTTACGGTATTTAAAAAACATCATGATCTGACATTATTATATAAATCCTATCCAATCTCCTGGGCACTGACTGCGGGAGTGCATCTGCTCTGCTTTATCCTGATACGCAGAATGCAGGATAAAAACAGAGTGGCTGTAAAATAACACAGAGGAATATAATGGAACGGAGTAAAGAGATAAAAGAGGCCCTGACTTCATATGCGGAACGTCTGAAGACGGTGCGCCGTCTTTCCGCGCCTTCCATAGAGGAAGTGAAAGATGCAGAGGATTACAGCAGTCTGCTTCTGAATAACTTTCACGAGATCGGGGCGCTGGCCCGTGAAAATGCCGATATCCTGGAACGTCTGATCATGCCTTTGATAAATGGGGAAGAACAGCTCAGTGAGGAGGAAGCCGCTCAGCTGGATGAACTGAACGGGCTGCTTTTTAATGAAAAGCATGAAGGTAGTGTGGATATACATCTGGCGGAAATGATCAATGACCGGCTGGACGGGCGTGTGGAACTGGATGAAGAGGAGACGGATACGGATACGGATCCGGAAAAAAGGATCCATATACTGGATCGGCGTATTGATATCCTGTATGACCGTTTCAGTGCCTGTTATCGTGCAGGTGATAAAGAAGAATGCAGAAAGATAAACAGGCTGGTAACAGCCGATTATCTGGAAATGGTACATTTTCTCGAAAAAGATATCTTTGCAAAACTGTCAGAGGAAAGCAGAAAGCTCGTCTGGATCGACGCACGTTTCGGGGCCTGTTTGTACGAGGTATATGAACCTGCCGAAATGGTCCGGAGGCTGAAGTGGCTGATGGACCTTCAGAAAGATCCCTTTTACAGGGAACAGCTGCCGGATTGCGACTGGGATGAGAACTCTTTTATATGTAATGAGTATATCGCTGAGATGTCTTATTCCGATACACTATCGGAAGAACTGTGCAGGGAGGCGTTTGAAGCGTCCTGTATCTGCGAAAAACTTCTGGCGGAAGGGAAAAGCGGGACATTTGGCGAAATGGTAGGTCCGGATTTTGTAAAGATCCTGGTTATGAGCTGTGCTGAAAAGATCTCGGATCCATCCCTGTTCAGGCGTCTGGAAGAAGCGATTGAACGATATGAAAGACGGGACCGCAGTGATTATTCCAGACAGGGGACAAATGAAAATCTTGCAAACGCATCGCTTATATTCCGTGTGATAGAGAAGCTTCGTACGGAGATGGGGGATAAGCTTCCGGAACGTATTCTGGCCCTCCAAAGGCGTATACCTTATGACATGATGTATTATTATTCTCTGGCCAGGGCCGGAGAAATGGCGGAAAGTGTTGTGTCTAATCTTACAAATTTCCTGGATGATTTCCGGGAAGTCCCCGGGGGGATAAGTTTCGGAGAGCTGTTCATCCGCCTGCTTGTAGCCATCCATCCCCCTACCTATGTTCATTCAAGTATGGTGGCACAGCTGAGTCTCTGCCTTACAAGGCATCTGCTTAAGCGGCAGCCGGAGCTTTTTGTTGCTTTTCCGGGCTGTGGCAGTACGGAGGCTGTTATGGCGGCCGGTGACCGGATATTGGATCATGCTTATCATGCTGCTCTTTATCACGATCTGGGGAAGCTTACCATAATAGATACCATCGCAATGTATGGGCGCAGACTTCTGGATAAGGAATATCTTGTTTTGAAAAAACATCCGGAAAGAGGGGCTGAGCTGGCAGAGCGCTTTGATTCCGTGCGTGAATATGCGGATGTGATGCGGGGGCATCATCTGTGGTATAATGGAAAGGGCGGATACCCTCTGGACTTTAATGCGGCGGATAGTCCCTACAAGACTATCATTGATATCGTAAGTGTTGCGGACAGTCTGGATGCGGCTACGGACCGGGTGGGCCGGAGCTATAGTAACGGAAAGACGCTGGAGGCTTTTCTGGTGGAAGTGAAGGAAGGGGCCGGTACCCGATATGCTCCCTTCATGGCGGAGCTTTTATCGGAAGAGACAGTGGTGAACGATCTGCGTTATATGTTGCAGGCCGATCGGAGCCGGTTATACAGGGAAACCTTCGGTATGCTGATGCAGATGTACAACAGGGGAAAGGCCCATCTGAAGGGAACAGTCTCAAAAAGTGAGGACGCTGCAGGGACTCCTGCAGACATAAGAGCTTAAAAAGGGAGGATATCATGGGAAAGAAGAATGAAGATGATGACGAAATGTATGTGCAGTTGGAGCTGGATGACGGAACGGTAGACTGCTCCATCGTTGCGATCTTTGAGTGTGACGGCAGAGACTACATCGCACTGCTGCCCCTGGATGAGAACGGGGAGAATGAAGACGGCGAAGTATGGATCTACGGTCATGAAGAAGACGAAGAAGGTAATCCCAGCCTTCATTATATCGAAGATGAGGAAGAATACGAGCGGGCTTCCGATGCCTTCGACGAGCTTCTGGATTCTCAGGAGTTTGACGAGCTTCTGTAAGCTCAGCTGAGTTCCTTTATAAAACGGCTGGGCTGTGTACGCTCTTTAGGGTTTTTCTTCCTGCAGAAGATGAAGAGCCTGTCTTTTGCGCGGGTCATGGCCACATAAAAGAGTCGGCGTTCTTCCGCAAGCTCAGCCGGTCCTTTTGAGCGGGCCCGGGGGATATTGCCTTCGTTCACATCCGGCAGGATCACCAGGCGGTATTCCAGGCCTTTGGAGGCGTGCATGGTCAGCAATTGCACCGCATCTTCGTTTTCCGCACCTTTGCTTTCGGACATCTTTTTTTCGTAGGCGGCAACACTTGCCAGCCAGTCCTCATGATCCTCATATTCCCTTGCGGCTTCGCATACAGCGGCGAGGGTATCCAGAGCATCCTGCATATCCCTTCCGCTTCTTTCCGTATCTTCTTTCAGCCAGCGTTCATACCCCATGCTTTTTCGTATATACATAAGAGCTGCAAATACAGGCAGGCTGCCCAGGTAATCAAGCTGCTCCTTAAGGCGCCGGATGGCGGAGGCGGTATCTGGGGGCAGACCCGGACGGGATAGAAGGTCTGACAGAGGCATGCTTTCCTGATCCAGCCAGCCTCGGCGTATACTCCGTGAGGGTTTGTTAATGAAACGCAGAAGATTCTTCCGGCTCTGTTCCCCGTGGGCATAGGCCATGATGGCCAGCATATCCATGCCTATGGGAGTACGGTATACGCTGACGATCTTATCCCGCAGGTAAAATGGGATAGCGGCTTTGCTAAGAGCCTGGGAATAAAAGGAGGCTCCGGCATGTGTCCGAAAGAGCAGGGCCATATCCCGCCAGCCCATGTACCTTCTGGCTTCCTTCAGCAGGGTACAGATCGCCAAAGCTTCGGAGGAACGGTCCGCACAGCTTTGGATATGTACAGCCGCATCGCCGCTGCGTTCGGCTTTCAGTTTCTTTTTGTAACGTTCGGTATTATGGGATACAAGCCGCTGGGATGCTTCCACAATGGGCGGGCAGGAGCGGTAGTTGACCGAAAGGCTTACCTGCTCCAGCTCCGGATAGTCTTTGGGAAAGCCCAGCATTATGCCGGGATCCGCACTGCGAAAGCCGTAGATGGACTGGTCATCATCTCCGACGATAAAAAGGTTGCGGCGGGGCTCGGCCAGGAGCTTCACCACAGCATACTGCATGGGATTGATATCCTGGAATTCGTCGATCAGGATATAGCGGAAACGGTCCTGCCAGCGGGAGAGCAGTAAAGGCTCCTTTATGAAGAGCCGGTGGCATTTCAGTACCATGTCGTCAAAATCCAGTTTATGCTCCTCATCCAGCAGCTCGTGATAGGAGCGATAAAGGCGGATGAAATCTTCTCTGGAGAGCAGACCCGATTCGGCTTTGTAACTTTCCGGAGAGCGGCCGTCATTCTTAAAACGGGAGATGAGAGAGAGCAGATCTTCGATACCGGCCTCGTCATCTTTCAGCTCCGGGAATTCCGAAAGTACCTCCTTTGCATAGTGTTTTCTCTGTGCGTCCGTGAGTATGTCACTTGCACGGTAATGCAGCGCCTCCTTTACGATCTCGAAGAAGACGGAATGAAAGGTGCCGAAACGTATGTCACAGGGGCCGCCGCCGCTTAAGCCTGTGTAGCGCCTGCGCATTTCCTCCGCTGCCGCTTTGGTGAAGGTGATGACCAGGATATGTTCCGCCGGGATGGCAAGATCGCCGGTCATATGAAGCAGTCTTCTTGTTATGACGAAGGTTTTTCCCGAACCGGGACCCGCCAGGACCATCATGGGACCCTTTCCGTGTCGGATCGCTTTTTCCTGGGCAGGATTGAGAGATACGGAATTCGTATTCATGGCATAACTCCTTCTCTGTACCGGAGCGTCCCTGTTACGACCGGTAATCAAAAGTTTATGCCTTCTCAGATTGTGCCTATGATATTATAACGGATAAAATATGTCAAGCATAAAAAACTATATTTTACAAACGGATAAATTGTGATAAAATACTATAGTTATGGAAATAGATGTGAATATAGAGATCAATACGGACTTTATAAAAAGGCTGAAAAATGCTCTGGAGCATTATAAGACCATTACAAGGCACCGCCGTATCGTACGGCAGGAATGCTTTGCCGTCGGTCTGTACTGGCAGGGCCTGACCCACGACCTTTCCAAGTATTCTCCTACGGAATTCGGCATGGGGATTAAATATTATCAGGGCTGGCGAAGCCCTAATGTGGCAGAGCGGGAAGATAAGGGCTATTCCGATGCCTGGCTTCATCATAAAGGCCGCAACCGCCATCATTTCGAGTACTGGCTGGACTATCTTGGGGACAGCGGAAAGGGTGACAAGGCAAAGATCGTTCCCTGCCGTATGCCCGTTAATTATGTGGTAGAGATGTTCATGGACCGGCTGGCGGCTTCCAAGGTATATAAGGGGAAGGATTATACCGATGCTTCGGCCTGGGAATATTATAAAAACGGGGATATTTCTGAATTCCTGCATCCCCGTACAAAGAAGCTGCTGGAGCTTTTGCTTAAGATGAACGCAAAACGCGGCGAGGCTTATACCTTTGAGTTTATACGGAATAAATTACTGATAAAGAAGAAAAGGGGCGGCTGCATCCCGGTACTGAACGAAGACTGCTGCTGCATCAGTGAGGAGGATTAACGATGGCTGAGAAAAAGATCATACTGACCGGTGACCGGCCTACGGGACGGCTGCATCTGGGTCATTATGTGGGATCCTTAAAGCGCCGTGTGGAGCTTCAGAATTCCGGAGAATATGACGAGATCTACATCCTGATCGCCGATGATCAGGCTCTTACGGACAATGCTGACAATCCCGACAAGATCCGCAAGAACATAATCAATGTGGTACTGGATTATCTTTCCGTAGGGCTGGACCCGAAAAAGACCACCATCTGCGTACAGAGTGCGCTTCCGGCCCTGCATGCCCTTACTTTCTATTATCTTAACATGGTTACAACGGCCAGGCTTTCCCGTAACCCTACCGTAAAGGCAGAGATCGCACTTCGGGGCTTTGCGGACGAGGGACTGCCCGCAGGTTTCTTCTGCTATCCCGTGTCCCAGGCAGCGGATATCACGGCCTTTGATGCCACGGTAGTGCCGGTGGGCGAAGACCAGCTGCCCATG
The DNA here is from genome assembly GCA_017552715.1 of Lachnospiraceae bacterium. Lineage (GTDB taxonomy): Bacteria > Bacillota > Clostridia > Lachnospirales > Lachnospiraceae > NK4A136. The sequence goes on along the minus strand of JAFZOW010000055.1, from coordinate 4,606 downwards.
CTGGAGCAGTGCAGGGAGATCGTGGAAAAGTTCAACCGCATCTACGGTGAGACTCTGGTACTGCCCAAGGCCATGATCCCGGAGAATGAGATGCAGCGGCGTCTGCCCGGGGTGGACGGCAAGGCAAAGATGAGCAAATCCCTGGGTAACTGCATCTATCTTTCAGATGACGCCAAGACCGTGAAGAAGCAGGTGAACGGGCATATGTATACCGATCCCCAGCACTTGAAGATCGAGGATCCCGGTCATATCGAAGGGAATGTGGTGTTCACCTATCTGGATGCCCTGTCCGTCACCGAGGATTTTGCGCAGTTTTTGCCGGATTACAGGAACCTGGACGAGATGAAGGAGCATTATATGCGGGGCGGCCTTGGAGACGGCACCTGCAAGAAGTTCCTGATCAACGTGCTTGAAAAGAATCTGGAGCCCATACGTGCGGAGCGCGCAAAATGGGAAGCGGACATCGATACGGTTTATGACATCATCCTGGAAGGGACCCAAAGAGCGCAGGAAAAGACCAATGCTACGCTTGAGCGGGTTCGCAGCGCCATGCGCATAGATTATTTCAAGGATCGCAGCGTGATAGGCGATTGGAAGAAGATGCTGTAACGATTCGGAATACCGCGAAGGTGAGCTTGCGAATCCTGAGTTTTACAGCGATTTGTCTATTGGCGAAGCCTATTTTGCATGGACAAATCGCGTATCTATTCAGAATCGCAAGGCGGTTCTGAATAGATATAAAATGCTTAAGGAAGCGGATTGATATGAACAAAGCCATGTATCAGAATTCAATGATGGAGCTGAGCGAGGATCGGAACGAGCTCTTTAACGAGCTGGTCAATTACTGTATGATCAGCGGTGAGATCGATCAGAGTCTTTACACGGAATACGATGTAAAGCGCGGCCTGCGTGATTCAAACGGAAAAGGTGTACTTACGGGCCTTACCGAGATCTCGGACGTGAACGGCAGCAAGGTGGTGGACGGTGTAAAGATGCCTGCGGAGGGCGAACTTTACTACCAGGGCATCAATGTGCAGGAGCTGATCGCCGGTAACGCGGGAAAGCGCTATGCCTTCGAAGAGATCACCTATCTGCTGCTCTTCGGATCCCTGCCCAATGCCAAGCAGTTCGAAAGCTTTAAGGCCATACTCACGGATCTGCAGGAGCTTTCCGGAGATTTTGTCCGGGATGTGATACTGCATACCCCCAGCGGCAATATCATGAACTCGCTGCAGAAGGCGATCTTAAGTCTTTATTCTTTTGATGCCAATCCCGAGGACACCAGCGTTCCCAACGTACTGCGCCAGTGCCTTCAGATGATCGGCAAGACCCCTCTGATCTCGGTATACGGTTATTACGGATACAGACATTTCGGCTTAAGCGAGAACCTGCTGATCAAAACTCCGAAGAAGGAATATTCCACAGCGGAAAACATCCTGTATATGCTGCGGCCGGACGGAAAGTTTAGCTCCCTGGAAGCAGAGGTGCTGGATACGGCCCTGGTGCTCCATGCCGAGCACGGCGGCGGTAACAATTCCACCTTCACTACCCATGTGGTCACCAGCTCCGGAACGGATACCTACTCCGCTATCGCAGCTGCTGTGGCGTCCCTTAAGGGCCCTAAGCACGGCGGTGCAAACCTGAAGGTGCAGATGATGTTCCGGGATATGAAAAAGCAGCTGGGAGATGACCGCAGCGAAGGCGCTGTAACGGGCTATCTGCAGAAGGTGCTGAATAAAGAAGCCTTTGATCACAGCGGACTCATCTACGGCATGGGGCATGCCATCTATACCCTGTCCGATCCCAGAAAAGTGATACTCAAGGACTGTGTAAAGAAGCTGGCGGAAGAGAAGGGCCTTACGGAAGATTATAAGCTTTATGATTCCGTGGAACGTATCTCGGCGGAGCTGATCACAAGAAGCCGCAGGGTATTCAAGCCCGTATGTGCCAATGTGGATTTCTACAGCGGTTTCCTATACAGCATGCTGGGCATACCGGAGGAACTGTTCACGCCCATATTTGCCATTGCCAGGATCTCGGGCTGGAGTGCCCATCGCCTGGAGGAACTGGTGAACAAGGGCAAGATCATCCGCCCGGCTTATAAATACGTGGGCGTACACCGGGACTATCGTCCCCTGGAAGAGAGGTAAGGATTATGGCGGGAAGATATGTGGCTTATGTATCCTGTTACACCCAGGGCAGTAAGGTAGGGATCAGGATCTATGATGTGGATGTGGAGAACGGGATCTTTCACGAGAAGGACCAGGTAGAGATCTCCAACTCCTCTTATATGACCATTACCCATGGCCGGAAGGTCCTGTATTCCATCACGGACTACGGTGTGGAGGGCTATCGCATCCGGGAGGACGGTACCCTGGAGACCATAACGGCGGCCAATATCAACGGCATGCGCGGCTGCTATCTTTCCACGGATTATGCGGACCGTTTCCTTTTTGTGGCCGGCTATCACGATGGGAAGATCACGGTGCTGCGTCTGGCTGAGGACGGGCAGATCGGCGAGATCACCGACGAGGTTTACCACAAAGGCATAGGAAGTGTGGTGGATAAGAACTTCCGCCCTCATGTAAACTGCGTAAAGATGACCCGGGACAATAAATATCTTCTGGCTGCTGATCTGGGGCTGGACCATACCAAGGTATATCAGGTGGATCATAACCACGGTACCCTGAAGATGGTGGATATCATCCACTCCGAACAGTATTCCGGGCCGAGACATGTGAAGATCTCCAAGAACGGCGAGTTCATCTATATCGTTCACGAGACCAGTAAATGCGTGGATGTGTACCGTTATTATGAGGAAAACGATAATCCCGAATTCGAGAAGATCCAGAGTATCTCCACACTGAATGATTATCATGCGGGGGATTCGGCGGCATCGGCTTTGAACCTTTCCGAGGATTTCAAGTATCTGCTCTGCTCCAATGCGGGAGATAACAGCGTGATACTCTATAATATCAATCAGGATAACGGTACACTGAGCAAGATCTTCTGTCTGCCCATCAGCGGCGATTATCCCAAGGATGCGGCACTTTTCCCGGACAACCGTCATCTTGTGAGCCTGAATCACGAAAACAATACCATGACCTTCTTTGCTGTGGATACAGAAAAGAAGACACTGGTCATGAATACGAAGGAGATCAAGATACAGCAGCCCAACTGTATCGTATTCCATCGACTCGATTAAAAAAATACTATACAAGCGGGAGTATATGTTGTATAGTTAAAAAGCTGGGTTGGGTTACATAAGTCTGTTATGTTTGGTTTGGAGTCTTACTTGCGATGAAACAGAAGCTTCACGAGCGTATCGTGGACAGACTTGTATCGGTGAGCCGCAGGCATCCGGGGTTGAAATACCCCGTTCTGGCCTGTATTTTTGTTGTGCTTGCCTTTTATCATACGGGGAAGGCTGTGCTGAGGCGGCTGCCCAGACTTTCCGTATTATCTGCTACGGCACTGATCTTTCTGCTCTGTGCCAGTTTTTCCGTTCCTGCGACTGATGAGGCGGCGTTGGCTGGAGATGAGGTGCTTCCCGCGGAAGAGAGGGTGCCGGAAGAGCAGAAAGCCGGAACCTATATCGTAAGCTATGAAGGTACGCGGGATACGAAAAAGAACAGCGGAAGCGCGGAAAAGAGTCCTTCGGAGAATAATGCTGAAAGAGAGATCCCTTCCGTCAGTAACGATACCCTTGTAGGGGCGGATGAGCTGCTGGAGGGCTATGAAGATGTAAGCGAGGAAAAGAGCAGCTTCCGTTCCGAGGAAGAGCTGCTTGCCAGCTTTGACCTTTCCGACTGGAAGCTGGTGCTTGTGAACAAGCAGCATCCCATTCCCGAGGATTATGAATTTGAACTGGATGTGATCACCGGTAACTTTACCTGTGATGCAAGAGTGCTGGACAGCCTTCGAACCATGCTTTCAGGAGCGAGACGTGACGGCATCACCCTGTATGTATGCTCGCCCTACCGTTCCTCGCATACGCAGATCCTGGGCTTTAATAAGAAGATCGATAATTTTATGGCTGAAGGGATGAGCTATGCGGATGCCTACCGTAAGGCCTCCCAGGCCGTGACCATACCCGGCTGCAGTGAACATGAGATCGGCATAGCCTTTGACATTGTTTCGGACCAGTACGGAAAGCTGAACTTCGGTTTTGGTGAGAGCGAAGCGGGTATATGGCTTGCAAAGCACTGTGCGGAATACGGTTTTATACTGCGTTATCCTGCCGGCCGGGAGGATATCACGGGTATAGAATATGAACCCTGGCATTTCCGTTATGTGGGAGTGGATGCTGCATGTTATATAACGGAGCATGAACTGACACTGGAGGAATTTACGGAGCTTCTGAAGGAGCGTTAAAAATGACTTATCGAGTATTGAAAACAGAGGGCCGGGCGAAACGGGCGGTGATGGAGACGGTGCATGGCACGATCCAGACCCCCGTTTTTATGAATGTCGGTACCGTGGGAGCCATTAAGGGCGCCGTGTCCACCGAGGATCTGGAGGCTATAGGCACACAGGTAGAGCTTTCCAATACCTATCATCTGCATGTTCGTCCCGGGGATGAAGTGGTCAAAGCACTGGGTGGTCT
>JAFZOW010000054.1 GCA_017552715.1 Lachnospiraceae bacterium | reverse complement strand
TCAGCGGTATCCTGATGGTCACTACGGTGCCTTCGTCCTTTTTTCCCTCTATCTCGACGCTGCCGCCGACCATTTCCCTGAGCCTTTCCACGGCATTGCCGATGCCTATGCCGTATCTTTCTTCAGCGGGGCCCCGGGACGTATCGAAACCGACGCCGTCATCCCGGACGGTGATGACGCAGGAACCGTTTTCTTTCATGGACGATACCCATACGGTACCTGGGCCCTTCTTGGGCCAAATGCCGTGCTTCACCGCGTTCTCCACGAAGGGCTCTATGGAAAGCTGGGGCACCCGGGCGCCTTTCTCTCTGAAATCATACTCCACGCTGAGCCTGGGGGAAAGTCTTTCCACTTCCAGGTTCACATATGCTTCGATGTGCTTTATCTCCTTTTCAAGGGGTACCAGCACGGAAGCCCTGATGGAATTGATATTATAGGTGATGTATTCGGAAAAGTCATGCATCAGGTCGTAGGCCTTGTCCGGTTCGAACTTGATCATTGCCCTTATGGTGGTTATGCAGTTTCTGATAAAGTGGGACTTCATCTGGTCCAGAAGTATCCTCATCCTGCTCTCCGAGAGCTCCTTTTCCATTTCCAGCTGCTCCGCGTAGTGCCTGTGCAATGCCAGGGCGGCATTGAAGGTCAGCATGATGGATGAGATGAGCATCCCCGCGATAAAGGGGGATATCCTTCTCCCCGAGGAGAACCCGGCGTGGGTCAGCCCTTCCAGGAAGGCTCCTGCCACGATGGGGAGTATCGCCGCCACGTTCAGAACAATATACCTTCTCTCCCCGCTGCCCGTCATGGTCTTATACATGCACATGGCATACATGAGGATCACGTAAATATAGTCGGCGTCCCTGAGCATCCGAAGACTCATACCGCCGCAGAAGGACAGCAGAAAGCTGGCTCCCACGAACCACAGACAGCCTGCGAGGATGAGGGCACGGTACAGCCGGGGCTTTTCTTCCCGGGAACGGTACAGGCAGTAGGAAGTGAAGATCACGGGCAGGAACAGGAAGGACCGGTCAAAGAAGGCATACACCATGGCCTCCGCCCCTGTCCGGTAGGAAACATATCCCCGGCATGTGATGTACAGCGTTATGCCGCACAGTGTCAGGTAGAACCCCAGTATCAGCAGCTCCCCGAAGGAGCGCTCATAGGAAAACACCGTTATGGAAAGCAGGATGACTATGAGCCCCAGGAAGGTCACGGAGTAGGACATCTGCATGTTGTATGAATCCATGCTTTTTGCGTACATCAGAAGTTCCGCCCTGGTGCCCAGGAGGATCCGGGGCAGCACACCGGAGAAATAGGGTTCCACCGGCTCGAACTCGATGGTGATCGATGCTCCCGCGTACGCGATGTCCATGGGAACGTAATTGTACACCGATCCGTCCCTTACGGTGCGCATGAACATTTCTTCGTTGGAGTATACGCTCTCTCCGTCTATATATACTCTGACGATGCTGCCGGAGGATTCGAAGGCGAGGTATGTTCCCTGTCCGAGGGCCATGGGAAGGGTGTTCGTTATACTGCAGGAAGCGTTTTTCAGCCAGAGATAACAGGGCAGCTCAAGAGGGATCTCACCCTGTGCGGTATGTCTTGCCCAGCCGTTGAAACGCAGCAGCTCCCCTCCGGAAGCGTTCCTCCCGAAGGGACTTCCCCAGTCTCCCGCCGCCGCCGTGGATACCACAAGGACCGTCACTATCAGGATCGCCAGGATATAATATTGTGTTTTCTTCTTGCCCGTTATATTCTCTTCCATTCCATTACAAAAAAACAGCGGATCATCTGTCCGATCCGCCTGACTGGCATGGAAGATCCCCGCGTAAACTAAAACACGCTCTCCGAAGGAGAGGATCCATCCATGCGATCCGGCGCTGGCAAATGCATTGCGATACGGGAAAGGCGTGTATCTGGCTTATCTCCTCATAGGGAGTATCACAGTGTCCGGCACGTCGGGATTCTCACCCGGTTCCACTTTAAACGGCTGTGTACCGTTCCCGTTTATACTATATCGATTTATCGTATTGTACTATCAATTTGATTAATTATCAAGCTTTAACGGGAATACCGTAAGATTTATATTCCGTTTATAAGGCTGAAGAGGCGGTCCGCGGCAAAGGCTGCGGGAGAGATACAAAAACCGGCCGGCCCCGTCTCCTG
>JAFZOW010000053.1 GCA_017552715.1 Lachnospiraceae bacterium | reverse complement strand
GGGTACTTCTGATAATCCCGGCATACAACGAAGAGGAATGCATACTGGGAGTATACGAAAAGATAACTGAATACAACAGGGAAAACGCCACCGCCTATGACGTGATCGTCATAAACGACGGCTCCGCCGACGATACCGAAAAGATACTTCTGGAAAACGGTATTCCCCACATAAGGCTCATCCGGAACCTGGGCATCGGCGGAGCGGTGCAGACGGGATACATGTACGCCAGCATGAAGGGCTACGACGCCGCGGTCCAGTTCGACGGGGACGGACAGCATGAGATAAGCTGCGTGGGAGACCTGGTCGCTCCGGTGCTGTCCGGGGAAGCGGACATGGTCATCGGTTCCAGATTCGTGGACCGGGACGCGGACAATTTCCGTTCGACCCTGGCCAGACGGATAGGAATCAGCATCCTCTCGTTTTTCATAAAAATATTCACCGGCAGGAAGATCTACGATCCCACGTCGGGCTTCAGGGCCTGCGGGAAGGAACTGACCGCGTTCTTCGCGGAAAACTATCCCACCGAGTACCCCGAGCCCGTATCGGAGGTAGCGGCCCTCAGGCAGGGGTTCACCGTCCGGGAACGTCATGCGGTCATGCATGAGCGCCAGGGAGGCACTTCCTCCATAAGGGCGTGGAAGAGCGCGTACTACATGATAAACGTCACCATCGCCATGTTCATGGAGAGCATCAGAAAGAGGTCAAGATGATAGACATTAAGATAAAGATATGCGCCGTCGCAGGCATACTGTTCATCGTCGGCATCATCACACACTGCGTCAGGAAGGAAAAGATCACGGTGGGATACTCCATCGTATGGTACCTCAGCTGCCTGGTGATGATCCTGTTCTCCGTCTTTCCGGAGATCTTCAAGTTCTTCTCCGATCTGATCGGGTTCGAGATCTCCTCCAACTTCCTGTTCGTGCTGCTGATCGCATTTTTGTTTTTCATATGCATCTCCCTGACTATCATAGTGTCTGAGCAGAAGGAACAGATAAGGAAGCTTATCCAGGAGATAAGCATAATCAAAAGCGAAAAGGAAAAAATCTCATGAAACTTACTCTTATCCTCATATATATCCTGTGTTCCACGGGAGGAATGACGCTGATGAAGATGGGCGGAGACACGCTTAAGCTCTCCTTTAAGGGAGGGATATATTTCTCAATGGGAACTCTGACCTTCTTCGGCTTCGTCCTCTACCTTATAAGCTTTCTCATGTGGCAGAAGATGCTGGTCAAGTACGAGCTTTCCACACTGGTCCCCATGGTATCCGGCAGCGTGCAGGTGGTTATACTGCTTCTCGGTCACTTCGTTTTCAGGGAAACACTCAAACCCATGGGCCTGGCGGGAGCCATGCTGGTGGTGACGGGTATAGTCCTCATGGGTCTCGCCGGGAGATGACCGAGGGATTTCAGCCCCGCCGGGGCTGTTTTTTTGTTCGGGGCCGTGAAAGCCGCGGAGATGGAAAAATACGCCCGGACATGGTATAATGTGCTGGTGAACAGGAAGAGCTCAGAGGAGCCTGAATATGAAAAAAGAAGTTAAAAGGACAGCGCTCATATATATGGCGGCGGCTCTGGCCGTCATACTGTTCTTCGGGTTCTATCTGATCCGGAGCGATTTTATCGCCTCGGATCCCATGGTGCAGATGCCGCAGGGATCCACGGAGCTTTACGACGGGTACAGCTTCACCATAAGCCCCACTTCCCGGCGCGTCGACGGGATCCTTTTTTCGCCCCTCTCCGGCAG
>JAFZOW010000052.1 GCA_017552715.1 Lachnospiraceae bacterium | reverse complement strand
TTGAAGAGTAAACGTCGATAATACAAATGTACGTTGGTAATGAACAAAATAGAAAATAAAGGTCAAATAGAATGGGATGCTTGACATTTGCACAAAAAAGGTTAAAAATATACATAATGAATATATTTAATCAAAAGGAGAAAACAATATGGGCAGATTGGTATATATGCTTAATATGAGTTTATCGGGGATAAAGAATATAGAGAAAGAAATTAGTATAGATTTTTATGGAAAAAAAGTTGATAAGAAATTTGATCCTGACAAAAATAGGATAAAAGCTATCTATGGCGAGAATGGATCTGGTAAAACTGCAATTATTAGCGCTGTTGATATTGTTAAGAATTTTGTTATTGATGAAAACTATTTAAGAGATAACAAGAGTAGGACTTTGCTTGCTGAACTAGTAAATAAAAAGACAAGAAGACTTGTGTTTAGGTGTGAATTTGTAACGCTTGTAGAATTTATATATATTTATGAATATGAAGTTGTGCTTTCGCTGGATGAAAATGAGGAAGTATATGTTTCATATGAAAGTTTGAAATATCGTAAAAATAATAGTAAAAATTCTCAGACGGTCGCGTTTGTAAGTAAAAATGGTGAGTTTACAGAATTAAATATCGAGGAGGGAATAAAAGGGGTAATAATTGATAAGACTAAAAATTTATTACAAAAACAGTCTGCCTTATATATGATTTTTAGTCTGATAGCTCAGACTAATAAAGTAATAAAAGGTGGTATGGTTTTTGTTTATGCTGAGATTTTTTTCCTTTTGGTACATATATATTTTGATAAGGAAGATCGACACATTACTTATTACCAAAGAAAAAGACTAAATGAATTAAAACAGAACCAGTTACCTTCAGAATCAATTATAGATGAAGTCAGCCAAAGCATTCCGACAAATGAAAAGAGAGTACGAGTTGAGGATTACGAAAAGTATTTGAAGAAAATAGAAGGACTTGAAAGGTTTATTAGGCTTTTTAAGCCAAAGTTAAACAAAATTGATATTGATAAAACCGACGATAAAGAATTCTATGTTTGTAAGATGATTATGAATTATGGTACATACACGGTAGATAAAGAATTTGAAAGTACTGGTATTAAACATTTAATCGATATGTACGATGCGCTGAAACTAGCTAGCTTAGGGGCAGTTGTTTTTATTGATGAGATGGACGCTAATATTAATGATATTCTTCTTAATAAGATAATAGAGTATTTCAAGCTATATAGTGATGGACAATTGATTTTTACTGCTCATAATACGGATCCAATGATTGTCGTTAAAGATAATAGTAAATCTATCGATTTTTTGACTAATGATAACAAGATTGTTTCATGGGTCAAAAATGGACATTATTCGCCTGATAATTGCTATAGAAATGGCATGATAGAAAGTATGCCGTTTAATATTGATGCCTCCGATTTTATTAGTGCTTTTGGGGAGGAAAAATAATGGGATTTCAGATAGTATTAGTTGTCGAGGCCAATGAGAAAGCACAAACGGATTATATTTATATAAAAAGCATACTGAATCATGTGTACAATATTCGCTTGCGAAATGACATCAAGATATCACCAGTTTTTATGGGAGGAAAAGGGAATTACGAGAAAGTTTCTAATAAAATAAATAAACTTGTAAAGGCCTATAATTACATTGGGGAATCATGCGTAATATATTGCTTTGATACGGATAAATATGATTCTGATACTGGAGATGAAAAAGCGTTGCATGATGAAATGCAGTACTGCGCAGATAATGGGTATGAGTTTGTTTGGTTTTGTCATGACATAGAAGAAGTTTTTCTTGGAAAATCTGTTTCAAATAGCGAGAAAACTGAAAAGGCTAAGTCTTATAGTGCCAGGCACGGGGTTGAAAATCTTAACTTGAAGGCTTTTGAAGCTAAAGTGATGGGGAAGAAAAAGAGTAATCTGCTATTGATACTGAAAAAGTATTTTGAGGATAAAGATGTAAAGGAATGATAGCAAAATTCAAAGAATGGCTTTTCTATTCATTGTGGGAAGGATTATTTGCTTTGTGTTTTTGCTATTGAATGACTACGCTATTAAAGTTCTGAAGATAATAAACACAATTGCCACCAGCCGCATACAGTAGCCCTGAGCTTTCTACCGTACGCAGCAGGTAAACAGCAACTTGCCCTAGAAAAGCCCAAAACAAGGCACTTAAGGCAGTGAAAAAGTTCTCAAAGAGATAAGGATTATCGCAGATAATCCGTCCTCCCAACGCTTTGCATTCTGACGGCTCAGCTCTTGTCTTCGCAGATAATCCTCCCTTCACCGCCTCACCTTTTTCATCGCAGCTGATCCCCCCTTTTATCCCCCCCCTCACAACTCCCTGAACGACCGGCTGAACAGCAGAGTCAGGGCGGTGATCGTAAATCCCACGGAACAGAAAGCCAGCAGGGCAGTGCCGCCGAAGGCCTCCAGTATCACACCGGCCAGAACCGATGCAATGGGGATCATGCCCTGGGTTCCGATACTGGTGAGGCTGTTCACTTTGCTGAGCTTGTCCTTGTCCACGATCCGCATGATCGCCGTGGTGACGGGAATATTGAAACAGGAGATCAGAAAGCCGACCGATAAACATCCGAGGCAGAGGGAGATCAGGAAGCCATTCACCTGTGTACCCCGATCCACAAAGATAAAGAAGGAGACCGTGACTGCGACCATTACGGCGGCCATTGCACAAAGAGTCCTGGCAGCCTTCCTGCCGCATTTTTCCGCCTGTGCACGTCCGCTCAGGATCGCCGCACCGAGCAGCGAGCTGATCCCGAAACATACGCTGAACACAGAGGACCAGAGCTCGGGCGTCAGGACATTGTCCAGCAGATAGGACTGCGCGGACGCCAGATCCGTTTTTACGAAAAACGGGAGGAAATTCCCTGTCACCGGTGCAAAGAAGAAGTTGATGAACAGGACCGACGCAAGCAGCGCCAGGATCGCTTTCTTGGTCCTGAGGTAAGCGATCCCCTCTGCCATATCGTGCAGCGCCAGCTTCAGCGTAAGTCGTTCCCCGGAGGGGTGAAAATCGTAACGGATCATCATCTCGGAGATGCCGGAGGCGATATAGCAGGCGCCGATCAGGAAGAACAGTATGTGGATCGGCAGAAGCGCGTACAGAATGCCGGCAAGAACGATACCCAGGATGCTTTCCACGGAGCTCTTCATCGCATAGTACGAATTGGCCTGTTGCAGCTGCTCTTCCCGTACGATATGCGGAAAGATAGCTCCGGCTGCCGGATTGAATATCCCACTGATAAAATTGCCCAGGATCCCCAGAACAAAGAGGATCACAAGCTGTGCCTCCGCTTCCCGGAACAGCAGCATCAGCACCGTTGCCAGCAGGATCACGCCGCCTTTCAAATAGTCGCAGACAAACATTATCTTTGCCTTGCTTTTTCGGTCACCTATCACACCACCCACCGGTGTGATGAGCAGCATAGCCACACCGCATAATGCCAGATACAGTCCCTGCAGAAAGGCATTGTTTTCGCTGATCTCAAGGATATAGAAACTGACGGAAAAACTGTACAGGATCGCGCCCAGCTCGGATACCAGTGCTCCCAGGAATACCAGCCGGAAATTCCGGTTCCGGAAAACATTATCTTTCTTTTGCGTGTTATTGTTCATTTGCTGTCTCCTCCCATTGTTCGGCTAAACTCTGATCCTTCAGAAGGGCGATCAGGCTGGCAATGCTATCCGACGCACTCGCACCGAAAATGTCGAAGGCTGCCGTCTGATCCATGTGATCGGCAAAACGCATGGCTTTTAAGCTGTAATCCGGCATGGCGTCGAAACGCTGAGCCATTGTTCTGGCTTCCTTTAAGGACCCGGCTGATTCTTCCCGCATACCGGTCTTCGCCTGAACATAAGCCAGCAAAACCAGCATTTCCGCATGCATTTTTTCAAGGATATCCGCGTTGTTTTCCGTCTTCAGCCCGGCCAGAAGACCTGTCCCCCAGGAAAGGATGTCGATGGACGAATCCCAGTCGTTTCTGAATCGAAACAGGAACACATAACCAACGATCGTCGTGAGCAGGCAGGACATGGCTGACAGAAGCGCTTCCGACAAAAAAGGAGCAGCTTCTTCCGGAGTATCACCGAAGATTGACAGGAGTGCACCGATATCGCTGCTGAAAATGCCACCGGCATTGTTTTTCTTTAACAGTTCGATGCTCTTTTCCCTGTCTCCCAGCAGGAAGCAGATGACCGACAGGTTCCCGCAGATCGTAGCTTCGCTGATGCGCGGATCTTCATTCTGCGGAAGCAGCAGCTTTGCCTGCTCGAACAGTTCCAATGCCCGTTTGAGCTGCTGCGTATCATGATTGCCGGCACCGTAAACGAGGTAAACGGATGCACATCCATACACGGCCCGAAAAGAATGGGGATATCTGCCTGATAGCTTTTCCGCTTCACTTACCGCTGCCGGATCCAGCCTCTGGCAGTAAGATCTGATCCGTTCCAGGGCGGAATCCAGGCGGTTGTCCCGGATCCTGTAGCCCAGCAGCACATCGACAGACGTATCAAAGAAGTCGGCCATTTCCACCAGCAGGTTCAGCTCGGGCTGCGACTGCCCGGATTCCCATTTATAGACTGCTCCTACAGTCACGCCCAGGGCTTCGGCTAATTTTTCCTGCGTCATCTTCCGTTGTTTCCGAAATAAACGGATGTTTTCAGAAAGCGATAGTTTCATGTACGGATCCTCCTTTGCCTGTTTCTGCTGTTATTATACGCCTTGGCTATAACAAACGGAAGATACCGCCAATACTAAAATATTATTATTTTATATACCACTGGTATGGGTTTTGCCTCTTTCTCTGAAATGTGATAGTATTGTCTTCAGGGACATGCATATCTGATCTTTTGTATACGATCAAAGCAGCGGTAATTACGGGAAAGCTAAAGGGGGAGTCATGCTCGTTTTTTATATCTTGCTGATCCTGATGATCTTCTGGGGGGCGAAGTTCTGCAAACGAGGGGAATGGAATGAGGATTATACTTCCCTGAAACAGACCAGGATACTTCTCGGGGTTCAGGCCTTTCTGATCCCGCTTCACCATATGGCGCAGAAGACCTGTGCTCCCTGGCATGATCCACGCTATATCGTCCACGGGCTGGACATCTTTGTCCCGGTTGGCCATCTGCTGGTCTCGGTATTCCTTTTCTGCAGCGGCCTGGGGCTGTACAGGAGCTATAAGAGCAAAGAGGATTATCTGAAGGGCTTTGTACGGAAACGTATCCTGCCCCTGATCATCGCCTTCTATCTTTCGGAATTCATCTACCTGATCGTCCGGGCCCTGATGGGGGAAGAGATGGGAGCGAAGGATGTGATATGGTATCTTTCCGGTCTGCATATGGCGAACATGAACTGCTGGTATATCGTGGCCATCATCTTCTTTTACTTCTTCTTTTATCTGGCCTTTCGTTTCTGCAAAAGGGATGGGACCGCAATCTTCTGGGTGTTTGCCGCTTCCGTGCTGTATGCGGTGTTCGGTGCTTTTGTAGGTCATCAGGATGACTGGTGGATGCGTGGAGAGTGGTGGTATAACAGCATCATCCTTTTCCCGCTGGGACTGCTCTTCGCCAGATATGAGCAGCGCCTTACTGCCGTATGTAAAAAGGCATATCCCCTTCTCCTGCCGCTTTCCCTGATCGGGACTTTCGCCATGTATCTGATCTCGCAGCTGGCCATGAATGTGTGGTGGGGATACTACGGAGAATACAGTCACGATCCCCTCACGGTTCCGCACCGTCTGCTCTGCTGCGCCGTACAGTGGCTTTTGTGTGCTTTCTATGTTGCTTTTCATTTCCTGCTGCTCATGAAGCTGAAGCTGGGGAACCGTATCCTTGCTTTCCTCGGCGGGATCACGCTGGAGCTGTATCTGATGCACGGGATGTTTGTCGAGATCTTCGGCTATGATTTTCTTGAGGAAGTTCCGAGCCTGTATTATATCAGAAACGTGCCGCTCTACATTCTTGTGGTGCTGGCCTGTTCCTTCCCCCTCACCATGCTCTTTCATTATCTGTGGAAGGTCCTCATCCGTCCTCTGAAGGAAGAGAAGAGTTCTACAGCTTTGCGTTGACGCAGGGGAAAGGCAATGGTAAGCTTTGAATGATAAATGGGGTCCTGCAGGCCCCGTATCTGCATGAAGATCTGTCAGACAGCTGAGATTGGAGACTGAGATGAATAAGACGGCGGATGTATATCTTTTCGGACAGGTGCTGGGAACGCATTCCTTTTTGCTGAAGGATGGCTTTCTCAGGCCGGATGAGTATTCCGAGATCGGTGAGCAGTATTTCCTTCCCGGCGGTGAGAGCGGAACGGCGGCCACGGTACTGGATTCGCTGGGGGTGAGCGTCCGTCTGGACGGCACCTGGATCGGCACGGAGGTCGCGCCCATGCTCCGTTCGTTTTACGCCGATAAAAAGGTGGACCTGTCCCTGATGCGTTTTATGGAGGACGATCCGGGAGTCATGGATTATGTGGTCATTGCCGGACTGGTGCGTTCACCCATGGGGCGTTTTCAGACCCTGTTTGCAAGTGGGAAGCGCTGGTGGAACGTTCCGAAGGATGATGATGTGGAGGGCTGCAGGGTGGCAGCGGTCGACCCCTTTTTCAGAGAAGAGTCGGATCTGGCGGCCGGGATATGCCTTCGTCACGGGATACCTTATGTGACCATCGATGCGAGGCATGATTCCTATCTTCACCGTCATGCCGCCATAAATGTGGTATCTAAGGAATGTACATCGAATGATTACCCCGGAATGCCGGCAGAATCCGTGATGGAGCTGATGCAGCAGGAGGCCGGCGGGCTGACGATCATCACACAGGGAGCCGGGGATATGCTCTACGGAAGAAGGGGCGAAACATTCCGGCGTATGCGGCCCTTTGAAGTGGAAGTTCGAAGCACCCTGGGTGCGGGAGATACCTTTAAGGCGGGCTGTGTGTATGCCCTGCTGAAGGGAATGCCGGATGCGGAGCTTGTACGCTTTGCCTCGGCCTGCTCGGCTGTGGCGATCTCGCGCTTCCCGCTTCCTTTGAATCCCCCGCGTCCGGAAGAACTGAGCCGCCTGCTGAGCGGCAAGCGCGGACGGTGAGTATACCGCTGCCATCACGATCATGGTAAAGTAAATGCTGCACTTTTGCAGCCTGCATATAAAAAGGCGCGGTTCTCCCGCGCCTTTTATATCCGGACCGCGAAAAGGTAATGAAACAACAGGAGTATTGCCAGAAATACCAGATTCATTACGGTAAAGAGGGCCAGATAGCGTTTTTTGTCGGAACCCTCCACATAGCCGTATTGTTTGAAAGATATAAGGCTGGCCATGGAAGCGATCAGTGTACCCAGGCCGCCGAGATTGGTGCCGATGATCAGCTCCGGGATACGCTCCGTAAAGCCGGAGCAGAGGATCGCCGTGGGCACATTGCTTATGAACTGGCTCAGTATCACGGATACCATGACCTCCCGCTGCCGGATCAGCTCATACAAAAGATCGTTCAGCGCGGGGATACGTTTCATGTTCCCGATAAATACAAAGAGGAATATGAAGGTAAAGAGTAAGGAATAATCCGGATTCCGCAGGACTCTCCGGTCTGTGAGCAGTACGCTTCCCAGGATCAGGAAGAAAACGATACGGTAGTCCATGAGCCGCACGACGGCCAGAAGGGAAAGCAGGAAATACAAAAGATACAGGACCATCAGAGCCTTATCCCTTCGGCTGCGCCGGTAGGTATTTTTCGCAGGCGCCTCCAGAGCTTCTTTTTTTACGAAGATCAGGGTGGCGATGACTAAGAGCAGGAGGGACAGAAGGGTATAGGGCAGCATCATCCCGATGAAGGAGAGGAAGCTTAAACCCGCCTTGGAATAAAGATACAGGTTCTGCGGATTCCCGAGAGGCGTGAGCATGCTTCCCAGGTTTGCCGCCACCGTATCCAGGACGATGACCGGTATGTACAGATCCTTCCGCTTTGCCAGGGTCAGGGTGGTGATGGAAAAAGATACAAAGGTGATCAGCGCAACGTCGTTCGTGATCCACATGCTGGAAAAGAAGCATAGGAACATGAGTATGACAACCACACCCCGGATGGAGGACATCCGCCGCACAAGGCATTCTCCGATCTGGCGGAAGAGCAGGAGCTTCTGAAGCCCGGCCATGGTGATCATCAGGCACAAGAGGATGCATAAGGTCCGGTAATCGATATAATCGATATAGGTCCGGTCCGGCTGCACAAAAAAACAGGACAGCAGCGCCAGCACAAAGGCCACGCACAAAACGGTTTCATTTCGGAAAAACTTCAATATACTCTTCATAACAAAGCTATTATACATATTTAATAGAAAAAATCCATAAGTTGTGATATGATTAACGTTCAAATTGTTTTTGTCAAGCGTATGCGGAAGGATAAATATGCTGGAAAAGATCAGAAAATTCAGAAAACGGATCCACGAACTCATTTATGATCCCGCCATTGATATAAAAGACCGCTCTTTCATACTTTTTTCCGTGGCGGTGCTGATCGCCCTCTTTGTGGCCATTCCCTGCGGACTGATCATGAAGGAGCCTCCCATAGCAACACTTTCAACGCTGCTGGGGGCGGTATTCTTTACCATATATGTCATTTTCTCTATAAGTAGAAAAAGGATCGCCCGGGCCAGGATCGTGATCTCGCTGATCCTGGTATTCGTGTTTCTCCCGGGGATGTTCTTTACCAATGGCGGCGCCGAGGGCGGGACTCCGGTATGGCTGCTGCTGGGTACGCTCTATATCTCCATGATACTCGAGGGCAGGTTCAGGGTTGTGATGCTGGTATTGAACGCTCTTGTTTCCCTGATCTGCTGGATCTTCGGATACTTCAATCCGGAATACATCGTCCGTTACACAAGGGGAGGAAACTTCTTTGATTCCTTCGCGGGGCTTCTGATCGTCAGTGTTATCGTATATGTGCTGATTGCCTTCCGCAGCAACCTTCTGCGCAAGGAGGAAGAATTCCGGAATGCCAAGCGGCTGTTCGAACAGACGGCGGTGGCGCTGGTAAACGCCATCGATGCAAAAGACGAGTATACCCGCGGTCATTCCGCCAGGGTTGCCGAGTATTCCCGAAAGCTTGCGGAGGCAAATTCCAAGAGCCAGCGGGAATGCGAAGAGGTCTATTATGCAGCCCTGCTCCATGACGTGGGAAAGATCGGCATACCCGAGAGCATCATCACCAAGAACGGCAAGCTCACCAAAGAGGAGTACGCCACCATAAAACAGCATCCGGCCTTCGGGGCCCAGATCCTGCAGAGCATAACGGAATTCCCCTATCTGAGCATAGGCGCCCAGGGGCATCATGAGCGCTATGACGGAAAGGGCTATCCTTACGGACTGAAAGGGAGCGATATCCCCGAGCTGGCACGCATCATCTCCGTGGCGGATGCCTATGATGCCATGTCCTCCAAGAGGAGCTACCGTGATCCCATCCCCCAGCAGATCGTGCGGGAAGAGATCGTCAAGGGGACGGGGACACAGTTCGATCCCGTGTACGCCCGGCTGATGCTTCACCTCATTGATGTGGATACGGAGTATGAGATGAGTGAGCGGGGAGAGGCACTGGATCTGGACGGAAAGAACGAGCTGCTCATCGATGAATACAGGAGTGAGATCTCGGAAGGCATACTGATGGGCTCCTGCATGATGACGGTGCGGATGAAGATAAGTCCCTACGGAAAAGCAGCTGGTGCGGCATCCGTTCCCTCCCTGATCATCTTTGATTCCCTGGACGGCTATGTGCATGAGGGGGAAAAGGAGATAAAGGATCTGAACTATTATGAGTACGGAGAGATCTGGCTCGACGGACGGACCCATACCGGCGGCGCCAGAAAGATCCGGGCGGAGGTGACCAAGACTCCTTCCTCCGAGATCGAAAAGGACGGGGAATACAGGATCGAAGCCGTAAAGATCAAAGATCATGCCATGCTCCGTATCGTCGGGAAGAAGCAGACCATAGAGGTCATCATCGCCCTCCCGGACTGCTCCAGATACGCCTATATCGCCCTTACGGGAGAGCATTGCCGTATAAGCGATGTGAGCAGCGAAAAGGCGGAGGAGGAATGCCCGCAGGATTATATCCCCCGGATCGCCGAGGAGATCAGCTATATCAAAGGCCCGGTGGGGGATGTGCCCAATGTGCAGATCGACGGCTACCGTTCCGATGCCTCGGATGGGGTGGAGATAAAGGACGGGCTCGCCATAAGCTTCCATGCCATGAGCCTTCCCACAGCAAGGCTGGTATGGCACTGTCCTTTTGTGGATGTTTTCAGTTCCGATGACGGGAAGGTGAACGGTGAGAATTACCGTGACCTGGCTTTTGTTCGTTTTGACGGGGAAGGCTGGCAGTGCGATCCGGACTGCGACCTGAAGCTGAGCGTTACCACGAGAGAAAGCTTTGAAGGCTGGGATGCCTGGAAGGAATTCAACCGGCAGGGCTTTGATGCAACGGTCAGCTTTAAGGTGGAAGAGGATAAGATCACGGTCATCACCGAGAATGCGGGCATTGCTGTCCGCAGCACCGTGATCATCAACGGCATAAACAAGCCGCGCTATGCTTCCATCACCGGCGACCAGATCGCCATTACGGACATACATGTAAAGTATCCCTGACATCTGCGGGGACGGGCTGTCGCGAACGCTCATAAAAACGTTATGAATTAATAGAAAAAAACTGTCACATTTCCCGCTGTTGTGATATACTGTCCTTTATGAAAACTATCGCTTTGATCGTGGGAAGTATCATCGAGGAGGCTTCTTACAGCCTCGTGAACCGTATCCGCAAGGAATACGCCGGGGATGCGCATATCATCCTATTGCCCGTAGGCATCGCCAAACGGGCTATCCGTGCGGAGAACCGGGCGGATTTTCTCTATTTCCTGGAAAAACAGTATGCGGATGAGGTGCTGGTGGTACCGGACGATACCATCGATCTGGTCTTTCTTTCGGCCCTGCGGGGAAGGCTTAAAGAGCTGGATATCCCCCTTAGGGTGCTGGATGATCTGCCTGTACAGGAAAAGATCACGAAAGAAGCGAAGGAATGGAAGCTGCGTTCCTCCCACCTGATCGATGTGACTATGGGGAAGCTTTTCGGGGTTTCGGAAAAATTCCTGGCTGCGGATCATGTGGAAGAGATCAGCGAGGCCATGGGGGAACTGCTTCTTACGGACAGCTTTATCTGTATGCGTGACAGCTTCCTGCAGGATATCTTTGCGGACCGGGGGCCGGCCCCCAACAGTTATGAAAAATTCTACGTACTGGCGGATTCCCGCCAGCCTGCGTCTACCTGGGATACCTATCCCTTAAGCGAGTTCTTCCCCGATGCCAGGGAAACCCTTGACGAATTTGAGTTTACCACAGTCATTCCCGTCCATTGCCGTCAGGCCTATTTCGGATACCTGATCCATTCCTCTCACGAGCTGGATGAGGTGTGCAGGGCCCTGGAGCTTCTGGCAGTGGTACTGGATCTGATGATCAGCCGTTATATCACGGAAAAGAAGCTTTCCTTTGCCAATAACGAACTGGTGAATGCCAACGAGAATGTGCAGCGCCTGCAGGAGACGGATGTGCTCACCGGGCTGCGCAACAGCGTGGGCTTCATGCGGGAGGCCAAGGAGCTCCTTTCCCATGCTCTTGTCACCGGACAGCGCATCTGCACGGTCTGCGTGGATCTGGACCGCCTGGGGAACATCAACGAGATCTACGGTCATCTGGAGGGGGATATCGCCATACAGATGCTGGCCCAGATCCTTCTGGACAGCCTGCGTCCCGGAATGCTGGCGGCCCGTCTGGGTTCGGACGAATTCATCGTATTGATGCCGGCGGACGATATGAAGGATGTGAGCGAGGAATTCTCGGACCACGTGAAGAACCGTGTCCAGACCTATAATCACATCTCCGGCAAGGAATATACCCTGGAGGCCAATATCAGCTGCCTTACCATCACCCCCAATGCCAAGACCGGGGTGGAGGACATACTGGACGAGGCCTTTACCAAGAAACGTCTGCTCAAGGACAGTCGTTCCTCCCGCAGGGGAAGCGGCCTGCTTGCCAGCGATAATGATGATTTGCAGGAACACGGCGTGGTCCGGGATATCATGGACGAAAACGCCTTCCTGTATGCCTTCCAGCCCATCGTATCCGCCCGTACCGGCGAGGTGGTGGCTTACGAGGCGCTGATGCGCACCCAGCAGGAGCCCAAGCTTTCGCCCCTTACCATATTGAAGTATGCGGGCATGGACGAGCGCCTCTACGAGATCGAGCTGTCCACCTTCAGCAATGTGCTGCGGCAGGTGGATCATTTTAAAGAGGATCTGGAAGATAAGAAGATCTTCATCAATTCCATCCCCGGACATTATCTTACGGATGAGGATTACGGGAAACTGAAGCAGCGCTACGGGCATCTCTTCTCCCATCTGGTGGTGGAGATCACCGAGGAGACGGAATTCGAAAGCTGCACGGCGGATATACTCCGGGCCCGCAGCACGGCGGATCATTTTGAAGTGGCCGTGGACGATTTCGGCACGGGCTATTCCAATATGTCCAATCTGCTGAAGTTCCTTCCCAATTATGTGAAGATCGACCGCACCCTCATCGAGAACGTGCAGGAAGATCCCAAGAAACAGCATTTTGTTAAGACCATCATCGAATTTGCCCATGATAACGGCTTCCAGGCCCTGGCGGAAGGGGTGGAGACCAGCCGCGAACTTTCGGCCGTGGTACGTATGGGCGTAGATTTTGTGCAGGGTTATTACACTGCCCGTCCCGGCTTTGCGCTGAGCCAGACCATTTCTTCCACCATCCGCGACGAGATCGTCCGGGCCAACTTTGAAGGCGCCCACGATCTGCGGAAGAAGGTTTATCTGGTGAACCGGGAGAAGGAGCTCTTCCTGATGCATCTGGCCATGGAGCGTTATACCTCCATCATCCTGTCCCAGCCGGAGCTGACCCTTCACGGGAATCCCGATTTTATGGCGGGCCTGAACATCAAGATCAAGGAAAACTGCAACTGTACGCTGCGCATCAGCAATGTGCGGCTGGGAGATAACGATCACTTCCCCTGCATCGATATCGGACGCGGGGCCAGCCTTACGCTGATCCTGGAAGGCAATAACGAACTGGAAGGCAACGGCATCCATGTGCCAGAGGATTCATCCCTGCGGCTGGAAGGGGACGGGAACCTGTCCATCACGCCGGTGCTTTCCGATGCATACTGCCTCGGTGCGGCTTATGATGCCACCTTCGGGCATATCGAATGTGCCATGACGGGTATACTGGCGCTGAATGCCGAAGGGAATCACTGTGTGGGCATAGGCGGCGGACGCTGCCAGTCCGGTGACGGTATACGTATCTCCTCCGGCCGCCTGGATCTGATCATGGCCGGTACCGAATGCGTATGTATCGGCAGCTATAAGGGAGAAGTACCCATTTCCATTACGGAAGCGGATGTGAATATCGAGGTGCGTAGTGCCCACGGTATGGCCGTAGGAGCCTTTCACGGCCGTCAGAATATCGAGATCCGGGATGTGTCCATGGAGATCGTGGGCAGCGGCAGCACGGTCATCGCCATCGGCAATGCGGAAGAGACCGGCGGCAGCATAAGGGTCGACTGTGCCAGCATTCATCTGAAGGGTAACGGACGTACCCTTTATATGCTGGGCTGCGAAGGCGGGAAGCCGGATATCTCCGTATCCAAGTCCAATCTGGACATACTGGTGGAAGGTAACCGGGCCGTAGCCATGGGGAGCATGAAGGAAGATGCTACCCTGCGACTCATCGAGACCACCGTGGGGATCGTGATGCGTGTGGGCGAACCCATGGCGCTGGGCGTGGCAAAGGACCAGCTGCTGGTAGTAGCCGGTACCCATCATATGAGCGTCAACGAAAAGGATTCGGATTTTTAGGAGCTGAAGATCAGGTCCAGGCTCCGTCCAGGGTGAGTACCTGGCCGGTCAGATAGACAGGGGCTTTGGCAAGTAAGGAAACACATTCGGCAACTTCTTCGGGAGTGCCGGCACGGCCTGCGGGGATCTCTTCCCCGAGGGCCTTTTTTTCTTCCGGGCTCAAGTGAGCGTTCATCTCCGTATCGATATAGCCGCAGGCCAGGGCATTGACGGCGATGCCGGAAGGGGCCAGCTCTCTGGCCAGGGCCCGGGTCATGGCATCCAATGCCCCTTTGGAAGCGGAATAGGCTACCTCCATGGAGGCACCTACACGTCCCCAGACGGAAGAGATATTGATGATGCGTCCGCTGCGGGCGGCCAGCATCTTCGGGATCACGGCCCGGGAAAGATAAAAGGCGGAGCTTAAGTTCACATTCATAAGACGGGCCCATTCATCGTTCGTCATATCCTGCAGCAGGCCCACGTGGGAGATGCCGGCGTTGTTCACCAGCAGTCCGATCTGCTCCGTACCCTTAAGCAGCTCCTCCGCAAAGGAAGGATCCGCCACATCCCCCGTAAGGCAGCGGGGGGTAAGGCCGGAGCTTTCCGTAAGTTCTTTGGCGAGGGCTTCCAGTTTATCCTGCTGCTGCCGGCAGCAGAGGGTGAGGTGAAAACCTTCCGACGCAAGCTTCCTTGCGATGGCGGCGCCTATGCCTCTCGATGCTCCTGTTACGATCGCTGTTTTTTCCATACCCTCCACCTCCGTGCTCCATCATACTGACTCCGCCCGCTGCCGTCAAGGGCAGGAAGGCGTTTTACAAGTTTCCCTTAATGTGATAGAATACATTTTATGTTTACCAAAGGAAAGCATATCCTTTATATACTGCCTGCACTGCTGCTGTTTCTTTCAGCGGTCTTCTTCGGCATGCGCTCCCTTGCGGCGGATTCGGAAGCGGAATACCGTCTTTGTGCCGGCGCGGCGGAGGAACTGGAGGACATAGGCCCGGAGGAAGAGGAAAGCCTGCCTCTGGCCGGTGCGGCCCTCTGTCTCGGAAATGATATACAGGAATGGGAACGGCCCCTGGGGACGGGAAGGCAGCGGGATTGGTATGCCCTGAACAGCTGGGATGAAGAGAAAAGTGACGAGCCTCTGCCCGATGAGGAAGAGGAGGAGCCGGCGGCAGAGGAGGTATCCGAAGAGGAAGATACTTCTGCGCTCGAACCCGTACCCACCGTAGGAGAGGAGGAGCCGGAGGAAAAAGAGACGGTTGATAAAGATGATCCGTCTACCTGGCCGGAGGAGGATCTTACGCCCCCGACGCCCACGCCCACCGAAGCGCCGGAAGAGCCGGTCGTTGATACCGGTGAACCCAGCGAAGCTGCCCTGCAGGTGGCGGGCTTTGCCCAGGCTTATATCGGCTTCCCTTACAAAGCAGGAGGGACAAATCTGGAAGAAGGTACCGACTGCTCCGGTTTTGTCATGGCAGTATATGAAGCTTTCGGAGTGAGCCTGCCCCATTCTTCTGCGGCAGACCGTTCCGTAGGCCGCGCTGTGGAAGGCGGACTGGCTGCTGCCCAGCCGGGAGACATCATATGCTACAGCGGGCATGTGGGTATCTATATCGGTGACGGGCAGATCGTTCATGCCTTCAATTCCCGTGTCGGAGTGGTGACAACTCCGGCGGATTACGATACCGTGCTGGTCGTGCGGAGGATCTTTTAGGAATATCCGCTGTACCGGCAGCTACAGCCCGGCTTTGAGCTGTATGCCGGGAAATTTATATGAAGGGAATGACGTAACAGCGTGTCTGATCCCGGTATGGAATTGAAAAGGAAAGATTCGGCGACAGTCCATGCGCTGGCGGCTGCGTTGGCTGCCGGCGTTCTTTTTGTCCTCATCGTGCTGATCTTAGGGATAGCCCCGGCGGGGGAACGGACCTGGGCGGTCTTTGATATGAAGATGCAGTATCTGGATTTCTGCTCCTATTACAAGAGTGTGCTGGAGGGAAAGGCGGATCTGCTCTATGCACCGTCCATGACACTGGGCAGCGGGGCCGTGGGTTTCTTTACCTACTATCTTTCAAGCCCCCTATGGCTTCTGCTGGCGTTCTTTAAGCGGGAGTATCTTCCGGAGGCTGTTACCGTGCTCACGGGTCTGCGTTTCATGCTCATCGCTTTCTGTGCGGACCTGTTCCTGCAGGACCATCTGCGGCGGGAAAGGACCGGCGGTGAGAATGAGCCCCGGACCCTTCTCTTTTCCCTGGCTTATACCTTCTGTTCCTATACCGTGGCTTATGCCCTTAACCCCATGTGGATGGAGGTCTGGGCCCTCCTGCCTGTCTGCCTTATGATGCTCCGGCGCCTGCTGGAGGAGAAAAAGCCCATGGGCTATATACTCAGCCTGGCCGCCATGCTCTGGTGCAATTACTATATGGCTTTCATGGGCTGTATCTTTCTTGTGCTCTGGACCGCAGTGCTGTTGCTGCTAAAACCTGAGGGGGCGCCGCGTAAGTTTTTACGTTTTGCGTCAGCTTCGCTGCTTGGGGGTGCCCTGACGGCCTTTGCCCTGCTGCCGACATTTCTGGAACTCTTCGGCAGTCCCAAGGATGCGGCGGCCGGTGCTCTGACCCATGCCAGTAAAAGCCTTTCCCTGTTAAAGATATTCCGGGGCGCACGTTTCTTAAGCTTTGATGCACAGCAGACCTGGTCGGGTACGCCGCTTTTGTACTGCGGTGCGCTCATCTCACTGCTGGCATTGCTTTTCTTTGTCCGGCGCAGCATCTCCCTTAAGGAAAAGCTGGGGATGGGGGCGTTGCTCATGATCCTCACGGCATCCTTCGGGATCGAAAAGTTCAATCTCTTATGGCATGCAGGAATGGAACCTTCGGGCTATCCCTACCGTCAGGCCTTTCTCTTTGTGCTGGTGGTGATCGTCTGCGCTGCGAGAGCCTGGGACGCAGGCCATGGGGGAAGATCCTGTGGCGCGAGCAGTGTCCGAGTGCGAACATATCTGCCCCGGCAGGATTCCGATAATCGTACTGTCCCCATGGCCTGCCGGCGGATCATCCCAGTTGTTTGTACCGTCCTGCAGCTCGCTGCCATCCTGTTCAATGCGGTCTGGGTCCTCCGCGTCCAGACCTCCTCCGGGATGCTTTCCCGCAGCGATTACCGGGCGGCATATGCAGCGACAGCCAAAGCTGCGGACGCCATCGACGATACGGCTTTTTATCGTGTGGAGCATATGCAGCCCAGGCAGCAGAACGACGGCATGATGTTCGGCTATAATGCTCTGACGCACTACAGCTCTGCGGGCCTGCTTTCCACACGGAATTTCCTTAAGCGTCTGGGCTATAACGACGACGGCCTGTATACGGCCTACGGGCAGGATAATACCTGTACGGCGGATGCATTGCTGGGGATACGCTACCTGATCGCGGCGAAGGATCGGGATACGTACTCCTTACTGTATAACGGAACCTGCAGCCTCTCAAAGAACCCTTACGCGCTCTCTGTGGCAGCGCTGGTCGATACTAAGCCTTCTGCTACGGCAAGTGATCCTTTCTCTCTGCAGGAGGAGCTGCTCTCCGCCCGGGTGGGGGAGACGGTGAAGGTCTTTATCCCGGCATATACGGAAAAGCACAGCGATGCAGCCGCGGATGTTTACGAATGCCGCATCGAAGCGGAGGGCTGTGTTTATCTGTATCTCGCCGGGATCGAAGGGCTTACACAGAATTTAAGCATAGAGAAAGACGGCGAATTCTTAAGCGGTTACGGAAATCTGGGCTGCCTGAAAGTACTGAACCTGGGAAGATATGAAAAGGGAGAGGCTTTAACCCTGCGTATTACCGGAGAAGAGGGTGAAAAGACGGGCGAGCTGCTTATGGTGACGGAAGATACGGAAGCTCTGGCCGTGCTTGCGGAGAAGGCGAAAAAAAAGGATGCGGTAGTGACGCAGCTGTCTTCCTCGCACTACAGCATCCGCCTGGATCCGGCGCTGCAGGGCGGGCTTTTCACTACGATCCCTTACGAGAGCTCCTGGCGGGCTTTCGCGAACGGGAGGAGACTTAAGACGGAAGAAGCCTGCGATGCCTTCCTTTACATTCCGGAGGAGGAGCTGGCCGCTGCCGATGCGATCGAGCTGCGTTACCTGCCGGAGGGGCTTGTTCCGGGGATCGTGATCAGTGCTCTGGCACTGGCAGTCATCTTCACATGGGGCGGTTTCTGTGGTATAATAAAAAAGCTTTTTTATACTCGCAAAAAGAGCTTATGAGCAGTGTGTTTGCATAACGCCGGGTTCTTTGGAGTTTCTGAGATGAAGAGGGATAAACCGGGCTGAAAGGGCTTAAGGAGTGCGGATATGGATAATAATCCGATGATGACAAAAGAAAAAACAGAAGAGCTTTTGAAGCGATCCGTTCGTTTCGCTACGAATCTTGACAAGACGAAGAAAGGCGAAGAACGGAGTTTTTTTGATATAGAAAAGACGCAGCAGGAGCAGACGCAGATCGAAAGCCTTCTTTCCCTGGAGTCCTCCGCGGAGCTGCAGCTGTCCCGGGAGCAGCTTGTGGCCCTGAAGACGCGCAGCAGCAGAAATACCGCACATCTCCTGATCAATAAGGAGAAAACCTTCGGCGACAGTGAAGAGATGAGCGAGGTAAAGACTTCCGTTGCCAATGTGGAAGCGTTCCTTCTCGAACGCCGGGATGCGGTCATGACTCCCGAACTGATCGAGGAAATGCAGGTTTCCTATAATCTTGCGATCTCGGCCTGTGAGCATTACTGCAATGTGAAGAATCCCTCCACCAAGACCGGTATCGCCCGTAAGGAAATGGTATCCCGGATGCTGGAAAATCTCCGCATGGAGATGAACGAGCTGTCCCTGAGTCTGGAGCGGGATGCGATCGCGGAAGGGACGACGCTGGCGCAGTACGCAGGTCTCTCCAATGTGCGTGTGGCCGGTGGCGCAAAGACGGAAGAAAAGGCCAAAGAAAAAAAGCCGGTGAAGATGAACAGTACTTCCAAAAAGATGCGCTACATCCTTAATATGATCGAGGATCCGAAAAAGCATATCGTGAAGAAAAAAGGACAGGATCCGAAAACCCCGTATCTTAAGCTGCGGGATGAGCTGCGCTCTTTCCCCGAAGGCAAGGTGTGCGCCAAAAACATCAACTTTAACGGTATGGATGTGCGGCTTTTGCAGAAATCGGACGGAACGCTCTATATCATACAGGGAACGGAGCAGCTCCCTCTGGAGATGACGGCGGAGCTGATCGCGGACCGCATCGAGAGCCACATCATGGAGAATGCCGAAGAATACGGGCAGAAAAATGTGGTCAGTATGATCGAGTCTCTGGATAAGGCCTTCGATACGGCAGATATGGCCGAGAATCTGCGGGTTCGTAATCTCTGCGTCCATTTCCTGGAGAAGCTTTCCGCAGGGCAGCTGACCGCTGCGGATATGAGTAATGTCTCCACCAAAGTGATCCTTGGCCTGGCCAAGCAGGCCATGAGCGGATCGGGTCTTTATCTTGACGAACTTAAGGAAGTGATACAGGCCTACGAAGCCGACGGGCAGCAGATCAATATACAGGAGAATATGGAGCTGCTGAAGTCAAAGGAAGCGGAGACGGTCGATCAGAAGGTTACGATCAGGCAGCAGAAAAAAGAGGAAGATGCGGGTGACAAGAAGTGGTCGGAGGATGAGGCGGCGATCAGAGAATTCCTGGCGGATATGATCTATTCCTCGGAGACCTGGATGGCAGACGAGACAAAAGCGGAGCCCGGCGCGCGTATGGCTAAGATGCTGAAAAAACATGCGCCTATCCTTGGTAAGCTGGTAGCCGACCTTTACCGCCTTGATACTTCCAAACCCTCGATCCTGGAAGGAATGCTGGATAAGCTGCCCCTTTCGCAGTTTGGGGAAGATGCCGTAGAGCTTAAGGAAAAGCTGAAAAAGTCCATGAAGGATATCACGGACTTTATCGATAAGAAGATCGAGGATACGATACAGGAGCAGATCCCCGAGAATCCCAATGAATTTGCCTTTGTCCGGACGATGAAGCTTGCAACCGCAAGAGGGGCGGCGGCGATCGGTAAGCGCAGCGCGCAGACAGTCGCGGGAAAGATCACGGAGCTGCTTGCCGAGAATTCGGAGGATATGGTTGAAGGTCTGAAAAAACTGGAGGAGCAGGTGGACAGTGCGTCGGATTCCTTTATGGAGAACGTACAGAAAACCTTTACCAGATCTTCGGAGGAAGTGGTAAGCGGAAAGAAAGAAGAAAAAAAGAAAGAAGGGGAAGAAGAAAAAGAGGAAAAGAAGGATGCCAAGGCGCTGGAAAAGATGATCGCCGAGGCCGCCAACAGTGATAAAGGCCAGGGTGCTTTTATCAAGAAAGTCTTCAATGAATACTTTAAGAGTGTAAGCTCCCTGGATAAGCGCTCGATGTTTGCGTCTGCGATCCGTAACATGAAGCCCTCAAGCCTTACGGAAAACGCTACGGAAAAGCAAAAGAATAAAGAGATGGGACAGTATCTCGGCGGCCTCTTAAAGGGGGCGGGCCCTCTTCTGCAGAAGATGCTCCAGGGCATGGCCGGCGCTTCCCTCCCGCAGGAGCTGGAAGTGGCTGTGGATGATATGCGTTCCAATCTGGCACCGATCCCGGAGGAGATCATCAAAGCCCAGCTGCTGGGTATGGTGGAGCGTTCAAAGGGAACGGTCACGAAGATCGAGATGGAAAAATCTTTAGGCTCCGCCTCCGTGGGGCAGGCCCTGCTGTGCAGGATGTACGGGCCGACGCTGCCGAAGGAGGGCAAGGAGGTCGTGGTCAAGCTCCTGAAGCCGGATGTCCGTAACCGTATGATGCGCGAGAAGGAGATCATGCTCCGCTGCGCGAAGGAGGCCGGCGAGGGTATGTTCCATACCTATGAAGGACAGTTAAATACCATACTGGAGGAAATGGACCTGACCCTGGAAGCGAAGAACTGCGAGGCAGGCTCGGTCTATGACGGAAAGTTCACCAATATCAAAGCTATGAAGGTGAACAATATGATCGAGCCCACCATGAACGCACTGGTGCTGGAAAAGGCGGAGGGTACCTCCGTTGACCGATACTTTAAGGATGTGCGCTCTTATCTGGATGATTCCCTGAAGAAGTTTTATGTTTACGAGAAGGATCCGGAAACCAAGGAGATCAAGAAGGATGAGAACGGAGAACCGGTCGTAAAGATGAATGTGGACGACGAGCCGACGCTGGGCTTTAACGCTGAGAACATTAAAGAGCTGGACGGTATCCGTGCAAGGCTGAAGGAGGAACTGGAACGTCTGTACAAACGCCGTGTCCATCTTCTGGATGTGGCCGAGCTCTGGGTTACGGAAGGAATATACAAGGCCGGCTTTTATCACGGGGATCTGCATGCCGGAAATATCATGATCAACGACGAAGGAGCTACCCTGATCGATTTCGGTAACGTTACCAAGCTGGCTGATGAGCAGCAGAAGGAGATCATGCGTATGCTGGCAGCCGTGGCCAGCGGAGACGGAGACGGTTTCCTGGAGGGCTTCCATAAGCTGCTGGAGAATACACCGGAAGATGTATTTCAGGCCAAAAAGGAGGAGCTGCGGGCTGTATTCAACGATATCATGAGTTACGGAAACTCCCAGGCTTCGGGACAGCGGATCGGAGCCGCGCTGATCAAGGCGCAGGAGCTTGGCTTTGAACTTCCGCCGGTGGTGGCGAATTTCTCCGCCGGACAGCTCCGGCTTCAGAATACCATAGAGGAGCTCAACAAACTGATCCGGGACGTTAATAAAACGTTTAAAAAACTGGATAAGGTCGGTGTTGATATGGAACAGAAAAACTTCAGTCTCGATGTAGAGTATATGATACAGGAAGATGCGTCGATGCGGGATGAGACGGAAGAACCGGATCACTGCTATTACAAATCGGTGCAAGAGAAGCTGACGGAGCTTCAGGAAAGTGATGATGTGGATGGCGATATGCTCTTCAGTATGTTCAAGGCACGTCTTGCTACGGTCGAAAGGATCGGCGGAGGCGCGGAAACGGTATATAAACAGCTGGATCGCTGGTTCGCGGATAAAGAGAACATGGGCGAAGAGATGAGGGCGGCCTTTGATCAATATGTTAAGAAGAAAGAAAGCGGCGCAACACCGGAGGATACGGAGAAGGAGCTGAATAAGTTTTGTGAGATCTATAAAGAGGCCCTGATCCATCGTCTGAAAGTATCCGGTGATAAAAGTAAGGAGTTTGCGCAATTTTCCGAAAAAAGAGCCCAACAGGTCATCGATGATAAAGAAAACGAGAACTTCCCGGATGTTATGGCAAAGGTGATCCTCGGGAATAAGTTGGCATCCATAAAGAAGCTGGGCTTCTCGGGCTTAAAATATGTACCGAAGATGATGTGATCGGGATCCTTAAGGACGGGAAAGAAAAGGAGAATGAACGGATATGAAAGTAGTGAGCCTTGAGTATTCACAAAGGGAACTGTTTGCGGGAATGGATCCCTTTGACAGCTTGAAGAATACAGCCCTGCCCGGATGGTTTGCGCTTGTGTCGGCAAGAGAGTCCGGGGAAGAGGATATCCCCTGCGGATTACTGGTTGCGGAGCTGACACAGGCGAGGCTTTTTATCCACTGGCTGCTGGTGCTTCCGGAGGAACGACAGAAGGGTGCCGGAGAAGCATTGCTGAACGAGGCGATAAGGATCGCCGCTGAGGCCGGCTGTCATCTGATCACCGTGTTGATCTCAAAAGGATCGGAATGGAACGGGGTCTGCATGGGAGCGGACAGGTATCTGAGTGAAATGGGCTTTGAGCCGGACAAACAGATGAACCGGCAGAATAAGTCGGCGTGGGCCATGACGACATCCGCAGATAATTATCGGAAAGAAAAGAATAAGTGGAAAGAACTTCCGTACAGCAAGCAGCTGGAACTGCTCACAAAAGAAGGACTGCTGGAAAAAGAGGGGCTGTTCACAGAAGAAGAATAGAGGAGGTGTCAATGGAAAAAGAAGAATTGATGAAGGAACTGGAGCATTTACAGCGTCAGCTGGCCATGACGGTATCGCTGAAATTTCATCTGATGCCGGATCAGTATCCCTTCTTTCCCGATCTGGATCAGATCGATATCTACGGGGATCAGATCAGCCTGGCCAAGGTGGGCGGGGATTACTTTGATTTCTTCCGTATCGATAACGATCATATCGGCATAGTAGTTGCCGATATCTTTGACGGCGGAGATGCGGCGGCCCTGTACATGATCGCCTTCAAGCTCTATCTTTCCGGTGAGCTTTCCATGGGCTTTACGCCCGCGGAGCTGATCGGGGTCGTAAACAACCGTCTGGCCGCGGCCAATGAGGATAACCTCTGCCTTTCGGCCTGGTACGGCGTCTATGAACTTTCCACAGGCATCATCACTGCCGTGAATGCGGGGCATGAGCCGCCGATCCTTGCAAGAGCCGGCGGAGCGGGCCGCTGCGAAAACGAAAGCTCTTCCTACCTGCTGGCGGTCATGGAGAATATCTCTTATGAAAGCTACGAGATAAGGCTGAACCCCGGAGACCGCCTGCTGCTCTATACCGACGGCGTGACCAAGGCCGGCTTTACCGAGGAGATGATGCAGGAGACGCTGAAAAGATGTGAAGAAGAAAATGCGGAGGAGATCGTCGGAACTCTGCAGGATGATTTCTTTGAATTCGTCGGGGATGCAAAACTGAAGGATGATGCCACCTTCTTATGCGTAAAGAGAGGAGGGGAATCGTGAGTTATATAAGAAAACTGCAGGATAACGGTGATATCTGCCTGTATAACGGGGAGGGAGGCTCGGCGACTCTCCGTGAGGAAGGGGAAGGGGCGGCACGCCTGCTGACACTTTTCCCGGAAGACGATAAGGCCCTCCTTTCCGCGGCGGAAAGCGAAGCCGCGCGCCGGGGCTTAAGTGAGCTCTTCTGTGACATCCCCGGGGAGCAGAGCGCCGTATATGAGGAGTCGGGCTTTCAACTGAAAGAGAGGGATAAGATCATCTCGATCAACACAGTGGATCTGTTAAACTCTGCCGGTGTGCAGAAATCCCTGCGCATGAAGTTCCCGGATATCGAGACCTACAGCTTCTACGAGCTGATGAGCTTTCAGCTTGATGAAGTAAAGGAATTTCTGGAGCAGCTGCATTTCCCCATCAGCGAAGAGCGCTTTGCGCAGATGGATGAGAACCTGAGTGCCGTCTGCTACGACAAGGAATATAAGCTGGTTTCGATACTGCTCGCCTCCCGACAGGAAGGGGAGATCCTTGTGGAGCTGCTTCTCGGCTTCTCTTCCAAATTTCCGCAGTATATCCTTTCGACCTGTCAGAGATTCGTGGAAGGACTGACGGAGGAGGATCTGGCGGAAGAGTATCCTGCGATCAGCATGCTGACGATGAATTCCGCTGTGATCCCCCTGCTTAGACGCCTGCTGAACAAGGAATATGAAATGACGGATAAGACCGTGATCGTTCATGCCACGAAGGCGGCGAAGGACAACGGTGAGACCATCGAGGACGGAGAGGCCGGAGATGAAGCACCTCTCGCTGCCTATCGCGAGAATATCAACGAAAAATATGCCTGGGAAAGAATGAGGGAGGGGTAAATGGATAATCAGTATGAATACAGGGAAGCCGGAGTTCTTTCAGTAGAGGAGACCCTTGGGATCGACCGGGAAAAGAGCAGGGAAGCGGAGAAAGAGCTTAGCGGGCTCTTTGGCATGGAAGATATGGTGGAGGAGCAGAGAGCCGCGGTCGAGATGCTGGTCTCTACGGATTCCCATATAAGAGAGTATGTCCACTATTACAGGAAGAATAAGGATCGGGAGCGGGTAGAGAAGATTTATGCGCTGAAGATAAGCATTCTTGACAATATGGCAAAGCGTTTTCATCCGTTTTCAAGATACGGGAAAAAGCAGCTTGCTGCCGCGGCTGACTGCCGGCGGGAGTTTGAAAAGATCATCGGGCCCATGATCAGCCCCGTCACGAAGAATAATGTCGATCTTTTTAAAACGGTCCTGTCCGTGGATCTGTATGAAGACATCCTTTCCGGAAGACGTTCCGCTCTGGGGGCTCTCCGTACGCGGAACGGAAATGTTTACGGTGTCGGGGCCATCGCCTGGTATATCGATATGGACCCCTTTCTGAACAAGCCGATACTTCGGATCGACTGGCTCTTTGTGAACGAAGAGTTCCGGGAGAGAAGCGTTGCGGATTTCCTGATGGGGGAGCTGCTGGCACAGCTGATACAGAGCGGTGTGGAGAACATCTCCGCAGAATTCCCGGGAAACGCAGAGGGAAAGGAGATCCTTGCCTATTTCTTCGGCACCTGGCAGTTCGAACTGGGATCGGGACTGAGTCCCGAAGCGGTCATAAGGGTCGGCGATATCACGGAACGGAAAAGGATCTCGGCCCTGAGCCGTGGATCCGAGCCTCTTGCGAACTTTCTTGAAACGGAGAAAGTGAGGTTTATCCGGCATGCGCTCGGCCGTCTGGATTATGACGGCTATCTTAAGGAGGTTCCGGGGGAATATATCGATAAGGAGCTCTCCTTCTATGCGGGGAGCCGGACGGATATACGGGCGCTGCTCCTGGCTCACAGAACGGCTTCCGGAATGCTGAGAGTCGAATATCTGGCTTCCGCCCCGGAGAGGGAGAAATTCCTGCCCTGTCTGATCTGGGCCTTTATTGACAGCGCTATCCGCTCGGGCGATGAGAACACGGAGCTTATGATACCGGTGGAAGCGGAAGAGCTGGGGGAGATCCTGGATAAATTCTGCAGGCTGCAGCTGGGGCAATACCTGTTAAGCGGTACGCTGAATCCTCCGCTAAGGGAAATGGACTTTGATGAGGACGATATCGAGAAGCTGTTGGAAGCTACCGAATAAGGGATAGAGGAGAGGATCATATGGGTACGCAGAGTCTGGAAAAGTTAAAAAAGTTACAGGAACAGAAACAGCTTCAGGAGCATAAGGAGGAATCCCTTTTCAGCAGCAGCCTTATGCAGCAGGAACAGCTTAACGAGGGCGAGATCCGGGAGGAAAAGACGGAAAAGCTCATCCTGCAGGGCTTTAAAGAAGTTACGGTGAAGGATGGAGTGGCTCCGCTTGGCGGACCTGTGCCCGGGGAGCCTGCATATATCGGACTGGATAAAAAGTTTATCGCCAGGCAGAAGGACGACAGCGAAAAGATGCAGGCCGTCCGGGATGCCCTGAATGTCTATCATAACCATGAGGAGATGAATATAAGCAGGGGAAAGGCGCTGGATGATCTGATCGCAGCCTGCAACAAATACTGTTCGGGACGCTTCCGTATCTTTAAATGGGGAAAGGGAAAACAGCGCCTGGAAGAGGTGATGGCCCTGCGCGAAAAGGTCACACAGGAAAGGGATGCTTATATCAGCGGGCGGCAGCGTGAGGACGGAACCGATATGTCGGAGATGATCTACAACGATGCGAATGAAGCAAATCAGGCTGAACAGAAGAAGATCTTCCAAACCTCCGGTGCAGGAAAACTCGTTGTTGCGGGACTTGCCACTATAGTCGGCCTTACGGTCGGAAATCTCATAAAGCTTGCCACCTTCCAGCCGCTCTGGAGGAAACACGTGGGATGGAAACCGAATGTATATTTCCGGGGGACGCTGAGCTTCCTTGATCGTACCTTCGGCAGGATCTCCTACGTGGATAAGCTGGACGAAAAGGGCAATGTCGTGGGGGTGGAAAAAAAGCGGATCTACGATACCAAAACCTCACAGAAGAAAAAAGACGAAAGTGCGACATTTGCCGCGGAAAGGGCTATGCTGAAGCAGGATGCGGAGCGCCTGGAGGAGGATGGCTTTGACGGCTTCGATGAGGAAGCCTATATCGATGAGGGGTATGACAATGATCTGGCTCTGATCAGCGTGAAACGCGATCTGGTGAGCGCATATGGGAAGGATGATCCCGATGCGGACGAGATCGAGCGCCTGGAAAAGGAGCTTACGGAGCGCAGCCAAAAGTCTGCGGAATTTGCGGAGTACATGAAGGAGAACAAGGCCGATTCCGGCTTTGTCCCCAACAGCAATCCGGACCTGGATCAGGAACTGAGCCGCGCACGGGATGCATATGGGAACAGCTAAACGCGGATGTACGTGACGCTTACCATGAAAAGTATTTCCGGTGGGCGGATGAGAGAGGAAAGTGCAGAGTTTAAATGACTGAAAGTCAGGGATTGAAAGCGGATATAAAAAGCGCACGGCACCGGATCATGGCCTTTATCCTGATGCTTGCGCTCTTTGCCTGCGTGTTTGTTGTGATCGCAAGATACGGCATGGATCATGTAGAGCATCACATGCTCTTCAGCATCGGCTACAGTATGATCGCCATGCTCGCTTCCGTAGTCCTCTTCCTGTGTTGTACGCTGGACGGGATGCAGAAGGATGAGGAAAGACGGCTTTTCATGCAGGTGATCTTCTTTAATTTCGCCTGCATGACGATGGATACCATCTCTTATTTCCTGGACGGGCTGCCGCAGACACGGCTTTTCCAGACAGGGATCGTGGCGATCCAGTCGGCCGGCAATTATCTGATCTACGGGCGTTCAATGGAATATATGGTCTGTACCCTGCAGGTAAAGGGCGAGAGGGCGGTGGAGTTCCTGCGCAAACTGTCCCGTATCCTGATGATCGCCGGCATTCTGGCAGGCCTGTCCAATCTTTTTTATCCCCTGTTCTTTTGGGTGGATGAAGAGGGGGTTTACAGGGAGACGGAGCTGTATGCGCTGGACAATATCTATCCTCTTTTTGTTTCGCTCTCCGTTTTCTTCTTTGTGATCCGCTTCCGGAAACGACTGCGGAAAAATCAGATCATCGCGGCTCTGTTTTATGCGCTGTCCTTTGCATCCCTGGGCATCATTTTCGGAGGAGTGCTGCCGATCTTTATCGGCTATGCCGTTTCCTTCCTGATCCTTTTCATCATGTACATCCTTCTGAACGTGAACCGGAACCGTAAGGGAGAGCTGACCCGGAAGGAGCTGGATACAGCAAAGCGCATACAGGAAGGCTCGCTGGCCAGGCTCGATGCGGATATTGCCGAGGCGGCGGAATTCGATATCTATGCCCTGATGAAGCCCTGCGGAGAAGTGGGCGGGGATTTCTATGATTTCTTCCGTACGGATGAGGATCATTTTGCCTTCCTGGTGGGAGATGTGGCAGGGAAAGGTGTCAGCGCCGCACTCTTTATGTCCGTTGCCAGAGCCATGATCAGCATGTATGCAGAGATGGGCGCAGCCCCTGCCGAGGTGCTGGGGGATGTGAACCGCCGGCTGGTCGAACAGAAGGGACTGAACCTTACCATGGATGTGTGGCTGGGCATCCTGGATACACGTTCCGGTGAGCTGGTATGCTGCAGTGCGGGGAAGAACAGACCGGCTTTCCTGAAAAAGGATCTCGGGCCGAAATTCTTCTTATACGATGAGGCGGAAACGACCCCGCTGGGTAAGGCGGCGGACAGTGTTTATGCGGACCGTGAGATGGTCTTTATGCCGGGAGAGCGTATCTTCCTGTACACGGACGGGCTGGTGGATGCTCTTTCGGAGAAGGGGAGAAGCGGTAATGAAGGACTGCTGGAGACCCTGAACCGTTATAGCGACCATACGAACGAAGAACTCTGCGAGGGGATCTGGCAGAGTGTTCTGAGCGGGCAGGGAGAAGCGCAGCAGGCCGATGATATCACGATGCTGGGCTTCAGCTTTACCCAATATCGCAGGGAAGGGGGCGGGGAATGAAAAAAGGAAGAAAAAGAGCTGTCCTGCTCCTGGCCTGCATGCTGCTGCTGCATACGATCCTGCTCATAGAGCTTTTCCATTATACGCTGGCCGGGCTGGACGGTCTGTCCGTGCTGCAGGTCTCCATGGATGTCTGTTCCATGGCCATGGGTGTGATCCTTTTCGTGGCCTGCGCTTTTGACGGGGATGAGCTGAACGGACTCAAAAAATGGTATCTGCGGCTGGTACTGGTGGTCTTTACCGGGCTTTTTACGGATGCGCTGTCCTGGGTGATCGACGGGCATGCGGAGGTACGGCTTTTAAACTATGCGGCCAATACCCTCCTTTTCCTGGTCTCCCCTTTGATCATTTTTATCTTCTACCGTTATGTGCTGGAGTATATGGATATCGCCGGAGAAAAGCGGGTGAAGGGTGTAACGGCGTTAATGGGGATCGGCTGTATCCTTTCCGTGGCGTTGCGCCTGTTGAACCTGCTGAGGCCGATTTACTTTTATATTGATAAAGAAGGAGCATATCAAAGGGGAAGCCTTCATCTGCTGTCGAACGGCTATTCCTTTGCCGGAGCCGTGATCATCTTCGGGCTTATCCTGCTTTACCGGAAACAGCTTATGATCTACCAACTGATCATACTGTTCACTTTCACCCTGGCACAGTTTACGGCCGTGGTCTACGCACCTCTGCTCTATGGGCTTACGCCGGAGCTGGGTACGATGATGACGATCCTGCTGTTGCTTTTCTGTGTGCTGAACCTGGAAAAGAGCCGGGCGAGGAGTGCGGTGGAGGCGGAGCTGTCCGTTGCCAACAGGATGCAGGCCTCCATGCTGCCGAAGGAATTCCCGGATCTGTCCCGGGTGCTCGAATATGACCTCTATGCGTCGATGACGCCGGCTCGGGAGGTGGGCGGCGATTTCTACGATTTCTTTATGCTCGATGAGGATCATCTGGCCTTCCTGGTGGCGGATGTTTCCGACAAGGGCGTGGGAGCGGCTCTCCTGATGGCGGTTTCCAAAGCCATGGTGAAGATGCGTGCCCAGCTGGGCGGGCGTCCTTCGGAGGTGCTGGCCCATGTGGATGGGAAGATCGGAAAGAATAACGATGCCGGGATGTTTGTTACCATGTGGCTGGGCTATCTGGACCTCCGTACAGGACATGTGGTGGCCTGCAACGGCGGGCATGATTATCCTGCGCTTTGCTTAAAGGAGAAGGGTGGAGAATATGTGATCGAAAAAACAAAGCACGGTCCGCCGGTAGGCTTTATCCCCGGGATGATCTTTCCGGAGATCGAATTTGACATGGAGCCCGGGGACCGCATCTTTCTTTATACCGATGGTGTGAATGAGGCACAGGGAAAGAACGGCGAGGAGTTCGGAACGGAAAGGCTTCTGGAGGTGCTGAACCATGATCCGGATCTGGGCAGCCGGGAACTGTGCAGGAAGGTGCGTGATACTGCGAATGCGTTTGTCGGGAACGATCCGCAGTTTGATGATATGACGATGATGTCGCTGATCTACAGGGGAAAGAAAAAATGACAGATGAATTGATCGTTGTGGCTGATGATGATGCGCTGGATGAGATCAATGATTTTATCAGTGAGCATCTGGAAGAGGTGGAATGCGATGCAAAGAAACGCTTTCAACTCGAACTGGCAGTAGAAGAGATCGTAGTCAATATCGTTTCCTATGCCTATGAGGGAGGGGAGGCGCCGGAGGATAGCGGAGAAGATCCTTTCTGGGGAAAGATACGGGTCGCTTTAGAGCTGACGGAGGATCCGGCGGTACTTACCCTTTCCTTTATGGATCAGGGAAGCTTCTTTGATCCACTGGCTGCGGAGGAAGCGGATACCTCCGGAAAGATGTTCATGGAAAGGGTAGGCGGTTTCGGTATCCTTATGGTGAAGGAGACCATGGACGATGTGAGCTATGTGTACCGGGATGGGACCAACATCCTGACGATAAAGAAAAACTTATAAGGAGGAAGGAAATATGGAAACAAAAGTGATCGAAAACGGTGACGGGGCGGAGATCGTGATCAACGGACGTCTGGATACCAAAACATCCAAAGAAGCGGAGGCGGTCTTTTCGGAGGCCGGGAACAAATACGATTCCGTAAGTCTTAATATGGCAGATGTGTCTTATGTTTCCAGCGCGGGTATCCGTGCGATCCGTAACCTCTACATGATCCTCTACCGCAAGAGCGGCAAGCTTAGCGTGAAGAACGTAGGGGAGAATGTTATGGAAGTGTTTGAAATGACCGGGCTTAGCGGGCTTTTGAATATCGAGTGAGGCATAAACAGTTCTGAGAGCGGGCGGTCAGGGAAGCCTCTCCGTGACCGACCCGGGTACGTCCGATAAGAGCATGGCATATTCGACGTCCCGTTCCGGGGCGTAAAAAGCATGAAGATCCGCAGGACCGTACTCCGGACGGGGCTCTTCAATGACCCGGCCGGGATGGCTTAAGATCTCCAGGCGGCAGTCTTTTTTCTTTGCATAGTTCACCATCTTATCCATCAGCAGGGATACACGCTTTTCGTCCATATTCCCGGTCATGGCGATACCGAAGAGCCGGTTGGTATGGATGTTCATACGGCCCAGACGCTTCCGCAGCGGGTGGCTTAAGACATGGAGCATCACATTCTTTAAAAGGTTCACAGGAGCTATGGTCCCCGCTATGCCCGGAGTGGTAAGGAACATGAACAAAGGCTCGGTGGAGCAGCGTATGAACTGTACCCTCTCCGTAAGGCCGTGCTGCTCGATGGCATCCAGCAGGCAGTCGAATACCATGGGGATCATGTGGGTATGCACATGACTGTCGATGCGCAGCTTCAGTGGTTCCCCGGCGTCGTCCTTAAGGCCCGCGGTCTCTTTAAGGAAGGCGGCGATCTGCGCGGCGATCTCGTCGGTGAAGCTCTTTTCCATCTGCTTTTTTCCGGGGCCGCCGAATGCGGCATGAAGGAAGATGCGCTCCCAGGAATTGTGGATGATCTTTTTCCCACCCCGGGAAGAGAGCCAGTAACCGTCGATGAGGTTTAAGTGCACCGAGAGCAGGGGCTTTTTAGGAAAGCCGTCCCAATGCTCCTTTAATAGCTCCATGCATTCATGGAAGCAGCCTATGTTGCAGAGCACGCTCATGCTGTCGATGCGGCCGGTCTGTACCAGCTCGATGAGACGCAGGGAATTTTCTCGGGAAGCGGCGTAATCGTCCGCGTGAAAGTCAATGGTAAACATGTTTCCTCCGGTCAGTTGCTTCAAACCTAAGCCATTTGTATCTATTCAGAACCGCCTTGCGATTCTGAATAGATACGCGTTTCGCCAATTGGAATCGGCTTCGCCGATGGGCGAAACGCCGTAAAACTCGGGATTCGCAAGCTCACCCTCGCGGTGTTCTAAAAATCATAGTCATTTTATCAGACCTCCGCACTTTTATCAATAACTTGCGAAAATAAAGGAAATGTGCTATACTTTCAGCTGTGATCAAGGAAAAAATCTCCGCGCACAGCGGAGCTTTCAGGAGGACATTTCATGAAGTTTATCATTGCGGGAAAGAATATTGAAGTAACGGAAGGTCTCAGAAGTGCTGTGGAAGACAAGATCGGCAAACTGGAGAAGTATTTTGCCGAGGACACCGAGGTGCATGTAACGCTTTCGGTGGAAAAGGAGCGGCAGAAGATCGAGGTGACGATCCCCGTGAAGGGTTCCATCATCCGTTCCGAACAGGTGAGCAACGACATGTATGTCTCCATTGACCTGGTGGAGGAGATCATCGAGCGCCAGCTGAAGAAGTACAAGACCCGCCTGACCGATAAGGAACAGGGCGCCGGTTCCTTCAAGCAGGAATATCTCGACAAGGATTTCATGGATGAAGAGGAAGTTAAGATCATCCGTACCAAGAAGTTCGATATCAAGCCCATGTATCCCGAGGATGCCTGCGTGCAGATGGAGCTTCTGGGCCACAGCTTTTTCGTTTTCTGCAATGCGGAAACGGATCAGGTGAACGTGGTCTACAAGCGCAAGGGGAATACCTACGGCCTCATCGAGCCCGAGGTATGAGCGTGTAAGTGTTCTTTTAAGGCGACAGGCTTTGTGCTGTCGCCTTTTTAATTATCAAAACATAAAGGAGATCTTTATCATGGCAGAACAGAAGAAACCCCTGGTATCACACATCTTTACGGCGGACCCCTCGGCTCACGTTTTTAACGACAAGATCTACATCTATCCTTCCCACGACATCCCTCATGACGGCGAGGATAACGACGAAGGCGATGAATATCTGATGGAGGATTATCACATCCTTTCCATGGATTCCCCGGATGCGGAGTGCGTGGACAACGGTGAGGCCCTTCACATGAAGGACGTGCCCTGGGTGAGCAAGCAGATGTGGGCACCGGATGCAGCGGAAAAGGACGGAAAGTATTATCTCTATTTTCCGGCAAGGGACAAGGACGGGATCTTCCGTATCGGTGTGGCCGTAGGTGACGATCCCGCAGGGCCTTTTAAGGCAGAGCCGGATTATATCCGGGGCAGCTACAGTATCGATCCCGCGGTCTTTAAGGATGATGACGGGCGTGTATACCTTTACAACGGCGGTCTCTGGGGCGGACAGCTGGAGAAGTGGAAGACCGGAAAGTTCGATCCCAACGGCGGGGAGAATGCTCCCGACGAACCCGAGGTGGGCCCTCTGGTATGCGAACTGGCCGACAATATGAAGGAGCTGAAGGGCGAGATGCAGCACATAAAGATCCTGGACGAGAACGGTCAGGAGCTGCGTGCCGGCGACGAGGACCGCAGATACTTCGAAGGTCCCTGGATGCATAAGTATAACGGGAAGTATTACTTCTCCTATTCCACCGGCACCACCCATTATCTCGTATACGCGGTAGGCGACAGCCCCATGGGGCCCTTCACCTACGGCGGACGTATCCTGGAGCCGGTACTGGGCTGGACCACCCATCATTCCATCGTGGAATACCATGGAAAGTGGTATCTGTTCTATCATGACTGTGAGCTTTCCGGCGGCATCAATCACCGCCGTAACGTGAAGTTCATGGAACTGAAGTATAACGAGGACGGAAGCATCATCACGATGCAGCCGTAAGGATTAAGAGATGGCTAAAAAGAAAAAGAAAAGATCAAATGCTGCACGGGCTGCAAGGCCCGTGCAGAACATTACGGAAAAGAATACGGAAAGTTACGTAACGAAGGAGGCCGGCTCACAGGAGGCCGGTATCACGGGAAATGTAAAGCTGTGGATGGGGACCACCGCTCTGCTGGCGGCGCTGCTTCTGCTCTTCGGCCTTATGTATGCCCTGCAGGACAAAGCGGAACCCCAGAAGACGGGGGGCGAAACACCCACGC
This sequence comes from Lachnospiraceae bacterium, assembly GCA_017552715.1. Taxonomy (GTDB): domain Bacteria; phylum Bacillota; class Clostridia; order Lachnospirales; family Lachnospiraceae; genus NK4A136. The sequence goes on along the minus strand of JAFZOW010000052.1, from coordinate 4,933 downwards.
AGCAGGCAGCTGCGGCAACACCGACGGCAGCAGCGGAGACAAGCCCGGAGCCGGAGGACGTACCCGCGGACGGGACGGATGTGCCGGAGGACGAAACGGCGGAGCCGGAAGAACCGCAGGAGAAGAACGGCGAGATCATCATCCTGGCCACCTCCGATGTGCACTGCGGTATTGACCAGGGCTTCGGCTATGCGGGCCTGTGGCAGATCCGTGAATCCCTGGAGAACGAGGGCTATACCACCCTGCTGGTGGACGACGGCGATTCGATCCAGGGGGAAGCCATCGGTACCCTGAGCCGGGGTGAAGCCATCATCGAGCTGATGAACGAACTGGATTATGATGTGGCCATTCCCGGGAATCATGAATTTGATTACGGCATGGAGCAGTTCCTGGCCCTTACGGAGAAGGCGGAGTTCCCTTATATCAGCTGCAACTTCAATAAAGAAGGGGAGCCGGTCTTTGCGCCTTATGTCATTAAGGAAGTGCAGGGACAGAAGATCGCCTTTGTGGGCGTGACCACACCCAAGACCCTGACCTCCTCCACGCCTGCTTATTTCCAGAACGAACAGGGGGAATTCATCTACGGCTTTATGCAGGATCTTACGGGAGAGGCCGTGTATGCCGCGGTTCAGAAGGCCGTGGATGATGCCCGGGCGGAAGGTGCCGGACTGGTGTATGTGATGGCCCATCTTGGGAACGAAGCGAACTGCAGCCCCTGGACCTATGCGGATGTGATCTCTCATACCAGCGGCATCGATGTACTGCTGGACGGCCACAGCCACGATACCGAGAAAGTGGTGATGAAGAATGCCCTGGGAGAGGACGTGGTGCGTCTGGCCGTGGGAACAAAGCTTTCCTGTGTGGGCTACAGCCATATCGACGCCGAAGGCAAAGTTACGGATAACGGCATCTACAACTGGCCCAATGAAGATGGCGTTGTAGAGCTCCTTAAGCTGGATAATGTGATGGGGCAGATCGTAAAGGGCAAGCAGCGGGAGCTGAACGAACAGCTGGGACAGGTGGTGGCCCACAGCGAAGTGGAACTGACGATCTATGATCCCGAGGCGAAGGATACCAACGGGCAGCCCATACGTATGGTGCGCCGGGCGGAAACAAACCTGGGTGACCTCTGCGCCGATGCCATCCGTGTGCAGAGCGGTGCGGACGTTGGCATCATGAACGGCGGCGGTGTGCGCAAGAGCATCAAAGCCGGGGATATCACCTATGGGGATATCTACAATGTGCATCCCTTCGGGAACAAGTTATGTGTGGTGGAGATGAGCGGCCAGCAGCTGCTGGATGCCCTGGAGTGGAGCGTATCTTCCGTGCCGGATGAGTTCGGCGGCTTTCTGCAGGTATCGGGGATGAGCTACGAGGTCGATATGACTATCCCCTCTTCCTGCGTGACGGATGAGAACCATATGTTCATCGGGGCATACGGACTGCGTCGCATACGGAACGTGATGGTGGGGGATGAGCCTCTGGATCCTTTCCGGACATATACCGTGGCGGGCTATGATTATACCCTGCTGTCCCACGGTGACGGCTACACTTCCTTCGACGGGGCCACGCTCCTGCAGGATTGTGTGATGCTGGATAACCAGCTGCTCATCAACTATATTCAGGATACCCTGGGCGGCAGCATAGGAGAGGAGTATTCCGATCCCTGCGGACAGGGCCGTATCGTGTTCATCGAGTAAGGAGGAAAGAACGCTCATGGCTAAAAGACTTATCGTAGCAGTGGATATGCAGAAGGATTTTATCGACGGAGCCCTGGGTTCCGCAGAGGCGGTGAAGATCGTGGAGCCCTGTGCGGAGCGCCTTAAGAAGGCCAAGGCCGAGGGGGATATCGTGGTCTTCACCCGGGATACCCACGGGGAAGATTACATGCAGACCGAGGAAGGGAAGAACCTTCCCGTACCCCACTGCATCAAAGGCAGCGAAGGCTGGGAGATCTCGCCCCTGCTTTCCGGGATCTGCGAAGATGCACGCATACTGGATAAGGAAACCTTCGGAAGCCGCGGTCTGGGCGAGCTGGCTGCGGGTCTGCTGGCGGAAGGAAAGATCGACTGCATCGAACTTTTCGGCCTCTGCACCGATATCTGCGTGATCAGCAATGCCCTGCTGGTCAAGGCCTTCTGCCCGGATATTCCGGTATACGTGAATGCGTCCTGCAGCGCCGGAGTGACGCCGGAGAGTCACGACAATGCGCTGAACGCCATGAAGAGCTGCCAGATCCATATACTCTAAAGTTTTCGGAAAAGCTGCCGATATACATATAAAACATACGCTCAGGGATGAGCGCTTAAGGGGGAACGGATATCCTCATGAACATATCGGGCTATTCACAGAATACATATGCTTATAAGAGCAGGGGCTCCGCTGCGGCGGCATACCCTGCTTTTTATTCCGCGGGGGCAGGGGCTGCGGCTGCTTCCGATGCAACGGCACGGCTTGCGGAAAGGATCGAGCAGGAGCAGAAGCAGCTGGCCGAAAAGCGGCGGGAGCTTTTGCGGAATGTGAATAAGAGCAGCCGGAACAAAGACGGCACATGGACGGCGGAATCCGCAAACAGGCCCCTCTGGGAGCTTACGTCGCAGAAGACGGAGAGCGAAAAGGAAAAAGCCCAAAAGCCGGTCCGTTATAATTATATGGAGCTTTCCATGAAGATCGCCCGGGCGAAGAATTCCATCAGCGCCGGCAATGCCGTGCTTTCCGCGAAGCGCAGCGTGATGCAGCTTAAGGGGAAGATCAGCGCGAAGGAAGGGGATCCCGATGAACTGCAGCTGGCCCTGAGCCATGCAAGGCGAATGGAGCTTGTGGCCCGGAAGAAAAAGCACCATCTGGAGCAGGAGGAGCTGGCGAAGATCACGCAGGAGCGTGACGAACGTATGGAAAAAGTAGAAGACCTGCGCTCCGCTGCCGGGAATGCGGTGCTTATGAAAGGGGAAGAGAGGCTTACCTCTGCGGAGGATGCTGTCTTTAAGGAGAGGGAAGAGCTCTATGATGAATATTCCGAAGAGATAAGGGAAAGCGGCAGCGATATGCAGGAAGAGCTGCTGGGGGAATTGAACGAGATGCTCTCGGAGCTTGGGGAAGAGGAGCTGAAAGAGCTGGAAGAAGCACTGGAACTTATGGAGGAGATGGAATTCCTGGATCCCCATATGAGCGAGGAAGAGCTGGATAAGGTAAAACAGAAGCACCGGGCTTCCGAGAACAAGGCGCTGCTGAAAGCGGATATGGACTATCTGAAGGGAATGATCAAACAGCTGCAGGCCGGGAAAGGAACCTTGCCGGGAACAGGGACGGCAGGAAATGCCGGCGGGATAAATCCGTCCGCAGGCTTTGCGGCGGCAGCCTACGCTTCGGCACCGGAATGCACGGGTGCAGGCGTGACAGCCTTTGAAGGGGCTGCGGTGGATATACAGGCATGAAGCTTCTGATACGGAGAGAATGAGTCGTTTATGAGACCTCTTAACATTTACGCGCTTACAAGGATGAACGATCCCCAGACACTGGGACGCATGGAAAAACAGCTGTCCCGGCGCAGCCGCATGCTCCGGATACGGGAATGGGAGCTTAAGGGACTGCGGGCTTTTTCGGATAAGCTCTGCGCCCTGCGGGAGGATGCCGCCGGGCTGGAATTCTATTATTCCTTTACCATGCCGAAGCTGGGGAAGGAGTTCGACCTGCTGCGCATCAATGAAGAATGCGTCATCAATATCGAATTAAAGAGCGGTGATGTGTCGGACGAGGTCATACGCAGGCAGCTTCAGCAGAACCGCTATTATCTCACCACCCTGGGACGCTCCATGTATTTTTATACCTATGTGGACCGGGAGGACCGGCTGCTGCGGCTTTCCAACGCCGGGCATCTGCTGGAGGCAGACTGGCAGGAACTTTCGGATTTGCTGGCCGGGCAGCGGGACTGCATGAAGGGCCCCATCGAAGAGCTGTTCCGGGAAGACAGCTATCTGATCTCCCCTTTGAGCGATACGGCCCGCTTTCTGCGCAGGGATTATTTCCTTACCTTTCAGCAGCGGGATATACGCAAGCAGATCCTTAAGAATATTGAGCAGAACAGGGACGAGCCGCCCATGCAGGGCTTTTCGGGAGCGCCGGGGACGGGGAAGACCCTGCTGCTCTATGATCTGGCCATGGAACTCTCCCAGAACGAAGCGGTATGCGTGCTGCACTTCGGGACCCACGCCAGGGAACTGGAAGTGCTGGATGAGCGCCTGAAGAGGGTGGATTTCATCTATTGCGAAAAAGGGACGGTCCCCTCCATACCCAAGGCCTATAAGGCCATACTGGTGGACGAAGGGCACAGGCTGGACCGCAGCGCCCTTGATGCCGTGCTGTCCTATGCGAAGGAGTGGAAAGCCCCCGTGATCTTTTCCTACGACTGTGAGGATGTGGTGGCTCTTCAGGAAAGGGAGGCGGAGGGGGCCGAGATCCTGGAAGCGCTGCCGGGTTATGTGGGCTTCAGGCTTACGAACCGCATCCGCTTAAACAGTGAGCTTTCCTCCTTTATCCGGGGCCTGCTCTGCCTCAGGGAGTGCGGAAGGAGGAAGGATTTTCCTTCGGTGCAGCTTTTCTATGCCGCGGATGCCGGGGATCAGGAGAGGCTGATGACATATCTGCGCATGCAGGGCTTTACCTATGTGCAGAGCGGAGCCGGGGAATGCGGCGGGATCGAAGCCGCCGAGGCGGCCTGCAAGGAATATGAAAAGCTGATGATGCTCCTGGATGGGACCTTCACTTATGATGAAAAAGGTTTTCTCCGTTCTTCGGAGCAGGGCCGTGTCCGCAATGTCTTCAGCGGCCTGAGCCGCGCCCGGAAAGAGCTGGCCGTGATCGTTCGGGAAAACGAAGTCCTCTTTTCGCAGATCATGAAAGGGCTTGTGCCCTAAATTCGCCCTCTTTTCCGTTG
>JAFZOW010000051.1 GCA_017552715.1 Lachnospiraceae bacterium | reverse complement strand
GTACTGGGCATGGCCCTGGGCTACGGGCTTCTTCAGGGCATGGAGGGCTGGCTGATCCGGACTCTCGGGCTGGCGGAGTATTTCCGCTTCCGTTTTTATCCCATGGCTGCAGGCTATACCACCCTGCTCTGTGTCGGGGTGACCGTATTTTCCCTGGTGGAACCCGCAAGGCTCTCGGCCCAGGTATCTCCGCTGGATGCCCTGCGGGGGAAGCTGGCGAAGGAACTGACGGTAGGGAAGGCGTTGATGCTTCTGGCTCATAAGCTCAGCGGCGGGCGTTCAAAGCGCAGGGAGAGGAAGAGTCTTGCCGAGCTTGTATTTGGGGCCCCCGGCTTTTATGCCCATAGAAACGCCACGCGCAGGGGCGGTGCGGGAGCGGCGGTCTTTCTGGCCATGCTCTTTTCCTCGGCTTTTCTTATGACGATCCTTTCTTTTTCGGATTCTTATACAGCCACTCTGCGGCAGCAGATCGGCGGTTTTTCCACCCCTTATCGGGAAAAGCTTTATTATCAGACAGGCGCAGAGCAGCTGAGTGTCTATGATGCCGGACGGGATGAAGAGCTGCGGGAGAAGCTCATGGCTATGAAGGATGTACAGGACTGCTTCTGGCTTATGGAACGAGACAGCTACCTGAACCAGTACAGCCTGCTGCGTTATGACCCGGGCCTTAAGGCCCTGTATGCGGAAGGTGCAGTGGATACGGTGGTGGAGCTGGGCTTTACAAAGGAGGACATGGAGAAAGAACGTCCTTATCTTGCGGAAGGAGAGCTGGACTATGAGCGCATGCTCAGTGAGGGAGGCGTACTGCTCTGCGATCACAGTCCTGCACAAAAAGAGGGAGAACGTCAGAGCAGCTACAGGATCGGGGACAAGATCAGGAGTCTTAGTATTGAGGGGGCGGCTGAGGCAAAGAAAGTCTACCTGGCCGCTGTGGCTGTGGTCTCCGAGCGGCATGGACTGGATGCCTGGGTGGATGCGGAGCACCGGATCGTGAGCTTTTCGGAGGGAGAAATGCAGTACCGGGAAAGAGAGGGGATCAGCAGCGCTGAAAATCCCCTGAGTACCCGGACCCGGCAGGCAGATGATACGGAGTTTGACCGGCTTGAGGAGGAACTCCTTAATGAACTGGAGGCGGCCGGCTACGCCTGTGCTGCATATATGCCGGAAAAGAGCCTGCGGATGACGGATGTGCTGGATGCGGTCAAGCAGTGTGTTTTTGAGAGAGGAGAGGTGGATACATATACGATCCAGGGTATCCTTTCTGAGGAGATCTGCACAGGGGACAGCGTGGAAGCCTTCCGGCCTTCGGGAGAAAAGCAATACGCATATATACGCCTTGTTTTTCCCATGGAGGCGATGACGGAACAATACCGGCGCATCGCGCAGGCGGAGGGGATGAGCGGGCAGACAGTCAGGTACAGCATGCTGGATTACAGGACCTACGGCGGTGCGTTTGCGCTCTCCCTTGCCGTGGACCGGCCGGCGGAGATGCTGAATGAGCGCCTGCGCGGGCTGGCGGAGCGTAACGGTATGTGGTATACCAATCTGTTTGAAGAAAAGGGACAGGATTATTTTGCCTTGGCGAATTACCTGAATGTGATAAAGGTGGCGTGCACGCTTATCGGCGGCTTTATCCTGCTGATCTGTCTGGTCCAGATCATCAATACCTTGCAGGCAGATATGCGGCTTCGCAGGAAGGAAATGTGGCTCTACGATGTGGTGGGGATGGATCCGAAACAGAAAGCGCTGATGCTCCTTCTGGAGCACGGCTTCGGCGCGGTGACGGCCCTGTTACTTGGGATGCTCGTCAGTATGGTATTCAGCTATCTCTTCATAAAAAAGCTGCTGGATGTGAACGGAGAGTATGTCTGGTCCTGGCCGGTTCTTCCGGCGCTGCTGCTCTTCTTCGGTATCAGCGGGATACTGCTGGCAGTAAATGCTGCGGAATTGCGGAAGAGCTGATCTTTTTACTCCGTGCGGAAAACAAAGGTCACAGTTCCTTTCCCGTTGACCATGGTGAGTGTTTTTCCGCTGATCTGCGCATTCATGATCTCATCCGTATCGTCAAAACGGATCACATACTGATCGTTTTCCTTCGTGATGGTACCCGGATGGTCTTTTCCGTTATTGGAAACAACACAGTTCGTTCCGTCTTCGCAGCGAAAGGCCGGGGCGATCGCCCGTACTTCCGGATCCAGTTCTTCCGCTTTGGTTGTGCTTCCCTTTACTGTATACTCCACCAGTTCCCAGTCGGATGTAAGGATAGCAGGAGTTTCTGCACCGTCATCTCTGGATTTCCCGCAACCGCCCAGCAGGCAGGCGGATATGAATATACACGCACTCATCAGCAGGATCAGCTTTTTCATCGAAATCCTCCTTTATCATAACGATCGATCTGCAACTGTAGTCTTTTAACAGACAGCTGCTATTATATCACCCGGATGCTTCGCTTTCAATGATCTGTCCGGGGGCAGATCCCGACAATGAAAAATCTTTCAGAAAAAGTATTCTGAATGTGAGTGTTTTTTCGTTTTCATATCGTATAATGGGTATGACCGGTCAAAAAGCGAAAGGAGACTGCAATGACTGACGAGGCCGCCATAAAGCGGATACGTTCCGGTGATGAGAAGGCCATAGCTGCGCTGATGGATAAGTACAGCCGCATGCTCTGGAAAGTGACTTCTTCCATACTCGCTCCCTTCGAGACGGAGATCGAGGAGTGTGTTGCAGATGTATTTATCCGGCTGTGGCAGAAGCCGGAATCCTATGATGCGAAACGGGGGCGCCTGTCCACCTGGCTGTGTACCATGGCAAAGAGCATGGCGCTGGACCGACTGCGCCGTATCATAGCCCGGAGGGAGGATCCGGTGGAACAGCTGCCGGAGCTCATGACACAGGCCGCGGAGTATGAAAGCGAGGGGGAACTGGAGCCTTATCTGGAGCAGCTTTCCGAAGAAGAACGCGAGATCCTGAAACGCCGTTACTATCACGGGCAGAAAGTCGCGGAAATTGCAAAGGATATGGGAATGGATAAAAAGAAGGTCGAGAACCGCCTTTTCCGTTCCAGAAAGAAACTGAAAATGATCATGGACGATACCAATGCATACTGACCGGAGGTGCATCATGAAGATGACGAAAGAAAACATGGATCATATCCGTGAACGTTTTGAAACAGAAACCGGTACGAAGCTGCCGGAAAAAGAAGGCTTTACGATCTCACCCTATGCAGCCCGTCTGGCGGCGGCAGCCGCCGGGATACTCTGCATCATCGGGATGGGGCTTGTATGGAGCAGGATCAGCGCGGATAAGCAGTCGGCCGCAGGGGAGATGCTTGCGGAGGGAGAGGAAGATGCCGATCCGAAAGGCAGCGAAGATGAAGAAAGCGCGGTCCCTACAGTCGGTGCGGTAGATGTTGCGCAGGAGCTGGGCGATACGACGGATACGGATACAGATGCGGTGCCGGACCCGGAATGGGGAGAGGCTCCCCCCGAAAAGGCGTATGCGGTATATGCTTCGGATAACGCGGTGCTGGTATTCTACGGCAGTGAGGGATCCCCGAAGGATTTTTACCCCCCGGTGGGAGAATGGGTCTGGCCGGTCCCGGCTTCCCTTCGTATGATCGCAGTTGCGGATAACGGCGATACAGTTTCGGACAAGGGCTATATCTCCATTCCGGGTAATGTCGGGGATGAAGTGCTGGCCATGCATTCGGCAGTGGTGAGGGACTGCGGCTTTGATCCGGATAAGGGGAATTATATACGCACGGAGTACGACGGCCGTACCATAGAATATTGCCATATGGAGGAGATAAGCGTTTCCGTGGGCGATACGCTGAATGCGGGAGACCGGATCGGAAGCCTGGGAAACAGCGGGATGTCCACCGGCCCGCATCTGGGGCTCGTGGCGGCAGAGGAAGACGGGACAGGGCTTTCCTACGGGCTTTTCGGGAGTGACGGCTGAGCCGGATCGCCTGTATCCTTCTTTTGTGCCGCCAGTTTTTTTCTGGCGGCGCTGAGGATGTTTTCCACGTTATCCGTGTTCAGAAGCTCGGGATAGTCATCGTTGATCCCTTTAAGTATTTTAAAATTTTCCACTTCATCGTCCCGATATCTGAGATAAAGCTCTTCCAGATCGTTTGACTCATATATTTCATCTAAAAGCTTTCGTGCCGCATCTTTTTTTGCCAGATGGTCAAATCCGCCGTACAGATCCGAAACAGCATCGATAACGGCCTTTTTTTCTATCCCGCTTTCTTTTATGATCCCTATAACATCGGAAAAATCGTATTTATATGGCCGAAGGGATGCGAGTTTCATAGCGACGATATATGCAGAGGGCAGTGTCCGGACATGCATTACATTGGAAAAAGTTTTATACGGAGTAGAGTGCAGCACGATCTCCGGCGAATAGGAATCTGTTTTGCGGAAGTCCTGATTCATCCAGTCTTTAGGCATATCATATTTTTCGGCTACCCGGGTTATCGCCATATTCATGGCGGAAGATGCCTGAATAAAAGCATCTATGTCAGATGTCCGGTCCCGAAAGCCATAACCGGCCACGACCGCGGCTCCGCCGACCAGAATGATCTCTGCCGGCATTTTGTTTCCGTTCAGTTTTCGGAACTCTTTGCCCAACTCTTTGAGGATCTCGTCCAGATTCTCCTTTGTGTATGATCCATTGAAATGATATGCCTGTTCTTTGCTTTCATTATCGTTCATCATCAAATACCTCCCCCTCAACGATATTGTGTCTTCTGAATTCGCTTATCGCTCCTTTTTCCAGCTTATCTCTTTCTTTTGTACTGTTTTCCATCTCGTCTATGATCACTGAATCGATCGGATACGAAACCCGGTCCAGCTTATAGGAGCGCATTTCATTGTATTCTTCACAATAGGGAAGATCGTTCCTTCTGCTGATATAATCGACCATGGCCAGCTCGTACAGAGCCTCTGCGTACATGCACAGATGCCAGTAATGATCGATCTCCTTGTTTTCCAGCACATTGATCATGTATTCCAGCTCCCCCATACGGTGCACCAGATGGCACTGCTCGCTTCGGAACCAGGTAAAGGTATAGCGGGGATTGCACATAAAGATGAGATCTTCAATGCTGATCTTAAGGGCCCGGGCGATGCGCTCGGCGGTATTTACACTGCATTTCCGTATATCGGTCTTGCCTTTGATCAGGTTATGGACCATGGAATAGGAGAGTCCGCTGCGTTCCGCAAGCTCATATAAGGAAAGCTTTCTCTCTTCCAGTAATTTTTCGATCCGCATGATGTTCACCTCCGTTTTCTGTATTATATCTTTATGCAGATATATCCGTCAAGAGATATATCTGCATAAAGATATAATGAGCGATATGGTATTTCATCCGGGCAGTGAGCAGGTTTACATAAAAAAATTATTTGAAATCTCCACCAAATGTGCTATGATATCCTGAAGAAAAAGAGCCACACAAATGGTAAGGATACCCGCCCCGTGATGAACTGAAGGGCAGGGAAAACATACAGAGCGGAGCAGAAAAGATTATGAAGAAATACATCCGTATCATGCGGATCGATCACTGGATCAAGCAGCTGTTCATCCTTCCGGGAGCGGGAGTATCTTTCCTGATCGCGGAGATGTACATCCCCAGCCGCTTGAAGCTCCTGGTTCTGCCCTTTATATCCACCTGCCTGATCGCTTCCGCCAATTATGTGATCAATGAGTGGCTGGATGCGGAATTTGACCGTTTCCATCCCAGCAAGAAACACCGCAGTGTGGTGGAAAACGATATGAAGAAGTCGGTGGTGTACGGAATGTACGCCCTGCTGACCCTGGCCGGGCTGGCGGTGGGCTGGCTGGCTTCGTTCCCGGTCTTTATCTGCGAACTGTGGCTCTGGATCATGGGGATCGTCTACAACGTGCGTCCCCTGCGTACCAAGGATGTGCCCATTCTGGATGTGTTGTCCGAATCCCTCAATAATGCCATCCGTTTTCTGATCGGCTGGTATGCCATTACCAATAATTATTTTCCGCCTTCCAGCATCATCATCGGTTACTGGTTCGGCGGAGCTTTCCTTATGGATGTAAAGCGTTTTTCCGAGTACCGGATGATCGGGGACAAGTCCACCGCATCCCGCTACCGGAAGTCGTTTGCATTCTATGATGAAAGGAAACTGCTGTGTATAGCCTGCTTTTATGCCATGCTCTCTTCCTTCTTCACGGGGGTGTTCCTGATCAAATACCGCATCGAATTCATCCTTCTGGTGCCCCTGCTGGTGACACTTTTCTGCTATTACCTCTATATCGCTTACCGGGAGGATTCCGCGGCCCAGGCTCCGGAAAAGCTCTTTAAGGAGAAGGGGCTGATGATCTTCGTGGGACTGATCCTGATCGCTTTTGCGCTGCTTCTGCATTTCAACATACCCGTCCTACATGAACTCCTAAGCTACGAACTCCGGGAGATGTGATCGCTATGGGAGAGCGGCTCTGTCTTCTGGATTTCGATGATACCCTGATCGCAGGGGATTCCCTGAAGCTCATCATGAAGCGGGAGGGCTGGCTTTTCTCGCCCTCTCTTTTTCTGGCGGGAGTGGGGATCGCCGTCTGCAGGCTGTTTAGGCGGGACGAGCTGAAGGCCCGGAGCCGTTTCAAATATCTGCTCCTTAAGAAATACGGAAAGCTAAGCGAAGAAAAGAAGAACGGCTATATCCGCATGCTCCGGGAGCGCATCCGTCCGGAACTGGTAAGCGCGGTGAAAGACGGAAAGTATGACCGTGTTGTGGTGCTGTCCGCTTCCGAGGAGGCGCTGATCCGTGAAGTGATGGATGGGGTGCTTTCCCTGGATGAGATCATAGCCAGTCATATCGGGGCGGAACAGGGACCGGAGGATTTCCGGACCTGCTACGGTGGTGAAAAACGGCGCCGACTTAAGGAGGCCATCCCGGATTACGCGGATTGTGATATCTGTGTATATACGGATTCCTATTCGGACCAGCCCCTGATCGAGCTCGCCGGGGAGGCTTTTCTGGTGGAGAAGGGCGGGATACGCCGGATAAAGGAAGACCGGGATGAAAGATAAGCTTAAGGATATCACGCCTTTCGGCATCTTTATCTTTTTTGTTACAGGGGGCTTTCTGCTATATCTGCTCTTTACCTGCAAAAGCGGTAGCACGGTCACGGATTTCTTCATGATGGAGAATACGGATCTGGCTTTCTGCGATCTGAAGATGCATATCAATTTTGTCTCCGAGCCGAAACAGCTGTATTTCAGTATGCCCTTTGCGGGGGCCGGCTGTTTCCCGCCTCTGGCCTATTTCATATATTACTGTTTCTGCCGGCTCTTAAGCTGGCTGGGGGCGAGACCCGGCCGGGATATGGATATCGACGAGATGTCCTATACCAACCTGCTGGTGGTCTACTACAGCATATTCGTGGCGATCCTCATCCTGGTAGCTGTCTGTATCTGGGGAAAGAACATGAAGCGGGGACTGATCCTTTTTATTGCCCTGCTGCTGACGACTCCCTTTTTTGCCGGAGGGATGTCGGTGGCCAATTCCACCATGCCGGTGATGGCGGCCCTGCTCATCGCACTGCGTCTTAAGGATGCGAAGGAAGCATGGAAGAGGGAGGCGGCGTTACTTCTGATCGCGGTCTGTGCCGGGATGAAGATCTATCCGGCGGTCTTCGGCCTGTTATATTTACGGGAGAAACGTTTTAAGGAGGCGGCGCGCCTTACGGTGTACGGAATAGTGCTCTTTTTCTGCCCCTTTGCGGCATTCGGCGGGCTGACGGGTATGATGAAATGGCTGGACAATGTACGGGAGACCATGGGTTATTGTAACTTCGGACGGATCCAGTGTATCAAGGAACTGCTCTACACCCTGGGAAGCGCTGCCGGGATCGAACTGCCGGGGCTTGTTTTGAGTATCATCCCGCTGCTCTTCCTGGGGTTGATGATCTTTCTGGCGGCCACGGGAAAGGATAAATACCGGCGCGTTTTTTTCCTCTGCGCCGTCATGGCCTTTTATCCCACCAGCGCATACCGTTATACCCTCTGTTACCTTGCCATACCCTTCATCATGTACTTTATGGAGAAAGAGGAGGAAAGAAAACTCGGCCCCATGCTGTGGCTGGAATGCGTAAGCTTTACCCTGCTTTATGCCCTGCCGGTCCTGTACGGACTGCTGCTGGGTTTCCGCCTGAATTACGACTACTATACCCTCACTTATGTGGAGATATGGCTCTATGTATGGGCTTATCTGCTCCTGATCCTTGTAACAGTTCATGAGTTTTCGGAAAGAAAAAGAAACAGAAAGGCCCTATGAGCATGGAGATCATCACAACACTGGAAGAACTGAAGAGCAAAGTGCCCACAGCCGTGGCCATAGGAAAGTTTGACGGAGTCCATGCGGGGCACAGGCTGCTGCTTTCCGAGATCCTTTCCGCCGCACAGGACGGGCTCTGTCCCTGTGTCTTTACTTTTGAACCCTCTCCCGAACGCATCTTCGGCGGAGGGGATGTGAAGCTTCTTTCCACGAGACGGGAGCGGAGGGAGGCGTTGGAGGCTCTGGGGATCGGACTCCTCATCGAGTACCCCCTGGACAGGGAAACGGCTTCGGTGGAACCGGCCTACTTTATAGAAGAATTCCTCTGCAGACGCCTTAAGGCAGGCCTGGTGGCGGCCGGGGCGGATCTGTCCTTCGGGGCGGGGGGCAAAGGTGATTTTGCCCTGCTCAATGCTCTGCGGCACAGCGGGGGCTATGAGACGAAGCAGGTGGAGAAGCTCATGTGCCGGGGCAGTGCCATCAGTTCCAGCCGGGTGCGGGCCCTGGTGGAAGCGGGAGAGATGGAGGAAGCAGAGGAGTGTCTGGGAAGTCCCTACAGCGTGAGCGGTACGGTGCAGCACGGGGCGGGACTGGGACACAGTCTGGGCTTTCCCACGCTGAACGTCATACCCGGGGAGGATAAGCTGCTGCCTCCCAGGGGAGTATATGAGGGAGAAGTGCTGCTGCGGGGACGGAAATACCGGGCACTGACCAATATCGGCACCAAGCCCACGGTACAGAAAGAAGGAATACCGGCAGCGGAGGCCTATCTATATGATTATGAGGGTGATGCTTACGGTGAGGAGATACGCATAGAGCTTAAACACTTCCGGAGAGCGGAAAAGCGCTTCGAAAGCATAGAAGAGCTGAAGGAACAGCTGCGCAGGGATATTGAAGGAAAATGATCCGGGAAAAGGAGCGGGTTTGCATAAAAATGTTATGTCGACCGATCTGGTCAATGTAAAAATCCCCTTGCATCCACGGGCTTTGTCGGGTAAAATAAGCTCGTATGCGCGAGTATAATTTACGAGGTCGATCATGGGCTTAAAAGAGATCCTGGCGCTGGCGGGAGGGCTTGGCCTCTTCCTGCTGGGGATGACACTGATGAGCGAAGGCATCGAGAAAGCAGCCGGTGCCAAGCTCCGCGGAATACTGGAGATGTTTACCACCAACCGCTTTAAGGGTATGCTGGTGGGTATTTTCTTTACCGCGATCATGCAGTCCTCTTCCGCCTGTACCACCCTGGTGGTGAGCTTCGTTAACTCGGGTCTCATGAGTCTTTATCAGGCAGCGGGAGTTATCTTCGGTGCCAATATCGGTACCACCATCACCTCCCAGCTGGTTTCCTTCAATCTCTCGGAATATGCGCCTCTGATCCTTCTGGCAGGGGTGATCGCCGCCATGGTGAGCAAGAGTCAGACCGTGGAGAAGATCGCGGATGTGGTCGCCGGTTTCGGCGTCCTTTTTTTGGGCATTTCCACCATGAGCTCCGGCATGGCTTCCATCAAGGAATCCGAGCAGGTGGTGAATGCGCTCTCCAGTCTTACCAATCCGGTGCTGGCAGTGCTGGCGGGCCTGATCATCACGGCGGTGGTGCAGAGCTCTTCCGTGACTGTTTCCCTGACCCTGCTCATGGCGCAGCAGGGGCTGTTCAAGGATGTGAACATCTGTCTCTTTATCATCCTGGGCTGTAATATCGGTGCATGTACCACGGCACTCCTGGCTTCCCTTGCAGGTAAGAAGGACGCCAAGCGTACCGCTTTTATCCACCTGCTCTTTAATGTCATCGGAACGCTGCTCATGTTCTTTGTCTTCCTGGTGGCCATGGATCCGGTTTCCTCCGCCCTGCATTCCATCTCGACGGATGACGGCCGCTTTGTGGCCAATGCCCATACCATCATCAAGATCGTGCAGGTCATCGTTCTCTTCCCCTTCTCGAACCTGATCGTGAAGCTGACCTACTTCTTCATCCCGGGCAAGGATCAGAAGGTGGGATACCTGGATACCTTCCAGCTGAAGTACATCGGCGAGAAGGTGCTCTTCAATCCCTCCACGGCTGTGGTGGACGGCCTGAAGGAGCTGGAGCGTATGGCTTCCCTGGCCAGAGATAACTTAAACCGCGCAATGAACGCACTCATCACCCTGGATGAAGAAGATATCCAGGGCGTGCATGATATGGAAAAGAACATCGATTTCCTGAATCACTCCATCACCTCGTATTTCATAAAGATCAACCAGTCCACCCTGCCCATCGAAGACCTGCAGGGCCTGGGCGCACTTTTCCATGTGGCCAACGATATCGAGCGTATCGGTGACCACGCGGAGAATATCGCGGATATGGCGGAACGGCGTAAGGAGATGGGAGCAACCTTTACTCCGGCAGCCCAGAAGGAATTGGGAGAGTTGCTGGAACAGGTGAATGCCACCCTGGACAAGAGCCTGAAGCTGATCCTGGGGAACGGGGATCCCGAACAGCTCAAAGAGCTTTCGAAGATGGAATCGAAGGTGGACGACAAGGAAGCGGAGCTGCAGCAGAACCATATCGACCGTCTTACAAAGGGCGAATGTACGCCGGAGGCCGGGATGATCTTTTCCGATGTGGCCGCGGCTCTGGAACGTGTGGCGGATCACGCCTACAATATCGCATCCTATATCACCAAGCGGGATGCCATCGTCTGATATTCCTCTGGAAAAAACCTACTTTTGACGGTAGGCATATGTACTTTCATCCGTTATAGTAAGAGCATGGAACGCCTGCGTTTTGCGGACAAAAGAATATTGCTCATCATAGCGGTGCTTTTTCTGGTGGGGATCGTGAGTAATCTGATCCCCGTTCGTCACTTCGTGCCTCACCATATCTCCGCTTTCTGTTATGTGATCCTGATCATGATCTGGGCCATGACACTGCGGCGAAGGCTTCTTGATGCGGAAGTCAGCCGGCGTATCCTTATGATCTGCTTTTTCATGCTTCTGCTCTTTTTTCTCAGGATGTGCAAGTTTTCCTTTTTCACGGGGATCGACGTGATCAATGAGCATTTATGGTATGCCTACTATATCCCCATGACGGCCATGCCGCTTTTTGGTTTTATGGCTTCTCTGCGGATCGAGCCCGTGGGGGATAAAAAGGCCGTGAAGGCTCTGGAGACCGGGCTTATGATCGCGGAACTGCTCATCTGTACCGTGATCATGACCAATCGCTTTCACAGTCAGCTTTTTGCGATAAAGGTACTTCCCGATAAGGAATATACCCGGGGCTGGTTCTATTTTCTGGTGATCGGCTGGATGGCGGTCCTGGGCCTTGGATCCCTATTCCTCATGATACGGAAATGTACCCTCTCTTCCGCAAGGAAGCTCTGGTTTATCCCCCTGCTTTTTATCCTTCTGGGTTTTGTCCTCCTGGCCTGGTATTTAAAGGCGGGAGGTTCTCCCGTACTCAACGGCTGCAAGCTTTTTCATATGCAGGAGGCCTACTGTCTGCCCTTCATCACAGCCTTTGAAAGCCTGATCTTTATCGGCGTGATCCCGGCCAATTCGGGCTACGAGGCCCTTTTTGACCTTTCGGGAATCAATGCCGCCATCTATGATAAGCTTAAAAAGCCTGTACTGCATTCCCGAAACTGGACAGCCGATGCCGGGGATGAGGATCACAGGATACGCAGAGAAGCGGTCTCGGGAGGGAGTGTATCCTGGGTGGAGGATCTTTCTTCGATACACCGTCTGAACCGGGAACTGGAGGAAGTGGCGGAGGAACTGGAGGATGAGAACGAGCTCATCCGTCAGGAGAACGAGATCCGGGCGGAGCGCGTCAGTTACGAGACGAAAAACCGCCTGTACAACAGCATCGCTTCGGCAGTGCGCCCCCAGGCCATACGGGTGCAGGAGCTGCTTTCCGGGGAGCCGGAGGATGAGGAGGGATTTCGCAGCCGCCTGATCTATGCTGCCGTGCTCAGCGCCTATATCAAACGCATGGGGAATCTGATGCTGCTTACGGAGGGGGAGAACGTACTTCCCTGCGGGGAACTGATGCTGGCTTTCGGCGAATCCATGGAATATATCCGTCTGAAGGGAAGTGAATGCGAGCTGCGTAAGAAGGGGGATGGCATGATCCCCGCCGGCCTGGGATTGCTTGCCTATGAGCTGTTTCAGGCGGCCATAGAGGATGTGTGGTCCAGGTTCCATACCTGCGCAGTAGAGCTTGTGACAGATCCTTTTTCCCTTACGATCCTGCTGGATGCAAACGCCGAGGCACTCAGCGGAGCCTGGAATACGGAAAAGCTCCGGGAGGACGGAGGAAAGGTCTCGGTCCGTTTTGAGGATGATACCTGTTACATCCGGCTCCTGCAGGAAAAGGAGGGACGGTAATGAGTTATACCAACCTTCCCGTATTTGAACAGGGCTGCATCCTGATCGTGGTCACGCTCACGCTCTTTGCCTATTTTTTCTGCCTGGAGTGGACCTTCAGTCTGGGCAGGAGCATCATACATATCCTTTCCGCGGTATTTATGACTGTTCTGTGTTTTGGGCTTTTTCAGTTCCTGATCATGATACAGCAGGGAGACTATGTTCCGGACTATCCGGTCCCCATGGTCGTGATCCTGCCGCTGATGCTGGTACTGCTTCTGTATGTGCTCCTTCTGCAGTACAGGATACGGCGATGGAGAAAGGAACATCTTTCCGCAGTTTCGGTGAAAGAGGCTTTTGACCGCCTGCCGGCCGGATTGCTGTTTTATACTCCTTCCGGGCTCCCGGTCATGGTCAACGAGACCATGCGGGAAGCCGGCCACAGCCTTTTTGCGGAAATGCCAACGGATGCCTGTCTCTTCTGGGAAAAGCTCCGGGGGATCGATCTTTCCGGCGGGGAAGACGGGGACAGCGTGATCGTGGCTTTCCCGGATGAGCGTATATTCAATATCCGGAGAAGAGAGCTTAAGATGAAGGGCAGCACGGTCTATGAACTGACGGCGCTGGATGTCAGCCGGGAATATGAACTGACGAAAGAGCTTCAGCGGCGAAGGGATAAGGCAGGGGTATTGAACAGCCGTCTGAAAGCGCTGATGAACACCATTGAATATGTGAGCATGAACCGGGAGCTTCTTCAGCTTAAGACCGCTCTCCATGATAATATCGGCCAGAGCATACTGATCGCCAAACGTTATCTTTATGCGCCGGGCAGTGTGGATAAGAAACGTATGCTGGATTTCTGGCGGGACAACATACGGCATCTGACAAAGGATGAACCGGAGGAATGGGAACTGCCCTATTATGTGATCTCGAAGGAAGCCGACAGGCTGGGAGTCAGTCTGAATATCCTCGGGGATCTGCCGGAGGAAGCGAAACTGATCCCTGTAGTGGATGCGGCGATCTCCGTGCATATCGGGAATACACTAAAGCATGCCGATGGGACGGAAGCGACCATCATCGTGAAAAAGGCGGGGAAAGATTATATCCTGTGCTTTACAAATAACGGCCGTCAGCCGGAGGGAGAGATCCGGGAACAGGGAGGGCTTCTGAACCTGCGCCGTGAAGTGGAGAGTATCGGAGGGCGGATGGAGCTGGCCTGGCAGCCCGCCTTTGAGATGAAGCTGGTATTGCCGGGGGAGGAGCAATGATATGGCTGTCAGAGTAGTGATCGCGGAGGACTTCCGCATGATAAGGGAGATCTTTGAAGGGGCGGTGGAGCAGTCGGAAGGCTACACGCTGGCGGCTTCTTTTCCTACGGCCCTGCAGGCGGTGAGATACCTGGAAAAGGAGGATGCCGAGCTGGTGCTCATGGATGTGCTGATCCCCGGGAGCATGAACGGTCTGGATGCCGCCGAGCAGATCAAAAAGATGAAGCCCGGCGTGAAGATCATCATCGTCACCTCCATGCCGGAGCTTTCCTATGAAAAGAGGGCCCGGGAGATCGGAGTGGAGGGCTTCTGGCAGAAGGAAGTGCAGGAACAGAGTATACAGGAGATCATGGACCGGGTGATGGCCGGGGAGCCGGTCTATCCCAGCGAGCAGCCGCAGGTTCCCATCGGGAATACCTTAAGCACCGATTTTACGGAGCGGGAGATCGAGATCCTGGAGGAACTGGTGGCCGGGGCTTCCAATAAGGAGATCGCAGAAAAGCTCTGTCTGGAGGTATCCACCGTGAAGATGCACATCTCCAACATGCTCCAGAAAACCGGCTACCACAGCCGCCTGGAGCTGGCGGTGAAGGCCAGGCACTTCGGTATCGTGATCGGAGAGTGAGCTGTCGGAAGAGACCGGCCCCGCCGGCACGCTTGAATTCCCTGCGGGCGTGTGATATAATTCCTCGCGTTGAAAAAGTCCTTTGAAATGCCGGCTCTGACGGGAAAAGGGATCGGCCCTGGGAGGAATGCCCGTCAGGATGTGCAGGGAGAAGGAACTTGAGGATAAGGAGGCTGATCATGAAAAAGAGTTGTGTATTTGCGCTGATCGCGGCAGCTGCACTTTGCCTGGGCGGCTGTCAGAAGGAAAAACCCGAGGAAACGACGCCTGTGGAGCCGACAGAGGCTGCAGCGGAGGAACCGGAACTTTCCCCCGAGGAAAAGTATCCCGCAACGGTGTCCCCCTACGACCTGCATCCGGGATCCCTCAATTCGGATGAGGATACTTCCGACAGATGGTATCCGGAAGGGGATACGAATGCGGAGTATTATTTTACCCTTACGCAGACGAGTCAGCGGGATGACTGCGTAGGACTTTCCTTCTGCCTGTACAAGACGGACGGGGATATGTGCGATATGCCCCTTCGGGACGGCGGGAACGGACATGCTATCACACAGGAATTCCAGCTGATGGCGGATAAGAGTCAGAGCTTTGATTTTGACTTTACTTTCCAGGATAATTTTACCTGCTATGATTTCAAGAACGGAAAGGTATGGAAGAGGTGCCATCCCGATTACGGCTGCAAGGACCAGGCCTGGTATGATAACGCCTTTTCCGGGCTGGTGGCATATCGTGATCTTTCCAGTGTGAAATATCAGCAGATCGTGATGAATGAGGACCATACCTTCGTGGAATCCGTTACGGGGATGGACGACATGACCGGACGCTGGGAAGTGAAGGCTGCCAATGTTCTGGATCTGATCTATGACAATCCGGAGGATTCCGGCATGCAGGTGATCGACGGCGGATCCCTTCTGGAGGACGGCGGTGAGAGCGGTAAAGAGACCACCTACAGTGACACCTGGCAGCAGGAGTTCAACATCTCGGCAGACGGCAAGGTGACCGAGTTCGGGCTCTTCCCCCAGTACGATGATGATATGAACCTGACCGGTTATGCGGCGGCCTTCGAGCTGACCACCAAGGATCAGCTGGAAGCGCTTGCAAAGGAAAAGGAAGAAGCGGCAGCGGCGTCGAAGTCCGCAGGAAGCCCGTATGCGATGCCCGAGGTTGATAACCTCACGCAGATCACTTTTGATACCGTAGATATGGAGCAGGCTCCCGATTATGTCATCGACAGCGTGGTCTGGGAGGAGCGCGATGATCTGAAGCATAAACTGGAGGGGGATTATGTGGGTTATATCCTGGAGCTACACGGCGAGGTGGGCGACAGCGGCGTGAATATCCGTTCGACGGATGACCAGCACAATTATTCGATCCACCTCTGGCATGTGGGTGACGGTGAAAAGGTGCAGAAGGGGCAGAAGGTCATCTTAAAGGGTGTGCTTTGGATCGCTTCCGGAGACCCCAAGGTATTCTATGATTCGGAACATGTTACGATTGTGGAATAAGAAAGCAATGCTGTAAAAGAGATCTGTAAAAACCGGGGCGTTCTGCCCCGGTTTTTTTGCTGTACAGGGAATGACCTCGCATTTCCTATACAGCAAAAACCTTCCGGGGGATGCGCACTTACGCGAGATGAAAGTGTTGCTTCCGATATCAAAAAATACCTACCTTTGACGGTAGACATCGTGGGAAGGGGTGTGGTAAAGTATACAGTGGTTTAAAAGGTGATCCCGGTGTTCTCTTATGACCGGATGGGGCAGCTTACGGATACGATGAGCTTTCCGCGGCGCAGATGCCGACGGGGTATGAGTGTTTTCCGAAGAAAGAGCTGCCGGAGCCGGAGGATGAGGGCTGCGGGTTCATAAAAAACAAATCATAAGGAGAAAGGATGATGAACAAAATGATGAAACACAGAAGAGCGTGGAACCGTCTGCTCAGCATGATCCTGTCCCTGTGCATGGTGGCTTCATGCATGGAGGGGCTGACGCTGCGCGCGGCGGCAGAGGATCCGGTGATCGAAGAGGAGCCGTTTATCGAAGCAGAGGCGGATGTCGAAGAAGAGACAGTTGCCGAAGAAGAGCCGGTCGGGGAGGTTGTTGAGGAGTGGACCAGTACCAATTCACTCCCGACTTCTTCGGGCAGCTATAAACTGATGAATGATGTTACGATCTCCGACAAGCAGTTTTATGTCAGGGGTGTCCGTGTGGACTTTGACCTGAACGGCCATACCATTACCATGGGACCGAAAACTACCTATTGCTGTGACGTTGGCGGCATGATCAGTATATTTAATGGTAAGATCAAGGGCCAATCGGTGTATAATGGCAGCTACTTTAGCATGCTTGGTGCGGGACAGGAGAGCATATTATCAGCCAGCAATCTGACAATATCAAATGCTCTTTCCAATGCGATCCATGTGGAAAAAGCTGAAAAGGTGACCATCCGTAACTGTACTATAACTGATGGAAATAATAGGAGTGCCATATGGACAGAAGGAAGAACCAGAAAAGATGAAAGAGGTATAAACCATACCACAGAGATCATCATAGAGAATACGACTATAAAGAAGAACAGCTCGTACAGAGGCGGAGCGATCTATGCCTCTGAATCGAAGGTGAGGCTGAATGGCTGTACCATCACGGAGAACAAGGGAGAATTCCAGGGTGGCGCTATCTATGTCGTTTATAATTCACAGCTGGATATTCAGAATACCGTTATCACCGGGAATAAAACCGAAAGTGATGCCGTGGATTCCGGAGCCGGGATCTATATCTCCGATGATGTAAAGGATAAGGGCATCACGATCGGGGGAACGACCGAGGTCTACAATAACTCTACAAAGGATGGTAAGGCCAGCAATATCTATTTGGCCGGCAATGACGAAACTGGTGCGAGCGCAAAGATCCATGTAACGAAGGAGCTGAAGAATACAAAGCCGATAGGTATTTCTACGCCGGAAAGTGTCGCTGATGAGATCAGGTGTACGAAAACAGTGGTCGCGTCGGATTATTACGATCTTTCGACGGATAAGTTTGAGAGTGATATCAGCGGCTTTATAATGAGTCATAATACTGCCGTTGCTCATCCGGAAAAATGTCTCAGTCTTACCAAACCCTTTGCTCTGACGATCACGGACGGTACGATCGTGACCAGCGAAGGTGCCAGGACCGCGCAGATCGGTGCCGGTGAATATGTGACGATCAAAGCAGATGATGCTCCGGAGGGGAAAATATTTGATAAATGGGTCGGTCTGGCAGGGCTCCCGGAATCGGATCTTCAAAAGGCAATGCTGACATTCAGAATGCCTGCGGAAAACGTGACTTTTACGGCAACTTATAAGCTTGAGGCCGGACATCTGTATTCGATAAATATCATAAATGGTACGACTGATAAAACGCAGGCTATTTTCGGGGAAACGGTCACAGTCACGGCAGTTGATGATACCACATATACGGAGTTTAAGCAGTGGGAATGCATATCCGGAGGAGTCGTATTCGCTGATGCTACTGCCAGGACGACCACATTTCAAATGCCGGACAGGGATGTACACATCGGAGCCGCATATGAAGGCCTGTATGATGTAAAGGTGGTGGACGGTACTGCAGATAAGATCGTTGCCAAGAAGGGTGAGACTGTCTCCATCAATGCGGCAGAGGCCCCCAGAGGCTTTGTCTTTGATAAGTGGACCTGCGATACTTCGATTCCCGGCTATCTTTCCGTTAACTTTGATGATGAAACATCGCCGGCTACTTCCTTTGTTATGCCTGAAGGCTGGGTAAAGATCATTGCAACTTATAAGGACGATGGCTACGAGTATTTCGATGTTATCGTAGAAGACGGTATAGCGGATGTTAAGACAGCCAGGGAGGGAGAGACAGTCACGATCAAGGCTATGCCCGCTCCGGAAGGTATGACCTTTGACAGATGGGATTATCGTCAGGACATGGAGTACGCTGTTCCTGCCCTGGCAGACAGAACAAGTCCTGAAACTACTTTCGTCATGCCGGCTGATGATGTGTATCTTACAGCGGTCTTTAAGGAGGGAGCGGTGATCGTGGCCGGCAGCTCCGCCCTGGATCCCATTCCTGAGGATCTGGAGAGCTGCACCGAGATGTATCTGGTGAAGGGCCAGAAGTTCAACATGCCTTCCACCAGCGGCAACTGGACGGCCGGCAAAGCCGATAAGAAGTATGTGAGCGTGAGCAAGAAGGGGGCTGTGAAGGCGAAGAAGAAGACAGCTGACCCTGTGACCATCAGCAATAATACCATCGGACGCGTCATCAGTGTAAGTGTCTGCGAACCTGCTTTTGAGAAGAAGAAGATCGAGCTGGATGCCGGCGGCAACGGACAGATCGTACTTGGCGGTGTAGACAGCCATCTGAGCGTGTACTTCTATAGTCCCAAGCCGGATGTGGCTACCGTGGATCAGGACGGTAATGTTTATGCGGTCTCCAAGGGTACCGTAAAGATCAGCGCCTATGTTAACGGGAAGGCTTACAACTGCACCGTGAAGGTGAAGGAAAAGAGCGTTTCCACCAACCGTACCCTGCACATGAATGTGAATAGTTCCAAGACTCTGAGCCTGAAGGGTATCAAGGAAGGCTGGCAGAGTGCGGATGAGACCATCGCCACCACCAAGAATAAGAAGGGTGTGAATACCAAGAAGATCACCACTGTGTCACAGGGTAACGTACAGCTGACAGCCAGTGCCAATGATGTGTATTACACCGTGGATCTTACGGTGGAGGACATCAACTTAAAGAGCGGCGGCAAGCTCCAGTCCAAGGGTAAAAACAAATATGCCCTGGAGCTGAACGAGGGTGATGCGTTCGTGCTGGAATTCGTCTCCGTTGAGCAGGATCTGCTCTTCAAGAGCGCCAAGGCGGATATTGCCTTCGCAGATGAGAAGGGTGTGATCGAAGCCCGTAAAGCCAATAAGAAGGCGGTCAAGATCACGACCAAGATCAACGGTAAGACGGTGACCATCAGCGTTAAGGTGAATCCCAAAGCAACACCGTAAACAAAAAAAATATGTGACAAAAGGGACGATTCTCTTTGACACATCTGACAGCCACGGGGCAGCCCGTGGCTGTTTTTTTCGCAGTTGCCGTAGTAAGGGAAGATTGCTGCTTTGTGCCACGCTGATTCGTGCATTACCGTTGTATCGTTTGACATATGAAACAAACAGGACTATAATAAGTACTAAAAACAGTACGCTTATATGAACGAGGAGAACGATCATGATCATAGCCAAACAGATGGATGTCAGATCGAATATCAAAAAGTATTTCGATATGGCGTATAACGGCGAGGCAGTCGTTGTGCCGCGTAAGGAGAATAAGAATATCGTCATCATTTCGGAGACCATGTATAACGAAATGATGTCCCGGAAGCGTGTAACGGAATATGCGGAACGTATCGC
The DNA here is from genome assembly GCA_017552715.1 of Lachnospiraceae bacterium. Classification (GTDB taxonomy): domain Bacteria; phylum Bacillota; class Clostridia; order Lachnospirales; family Lachnospiraceae; genus NK4A136. The sequence goes on along the minus strand of JAFZOW010000051.1, from coordinate 55,463 downwards.
ATCCGGGGTGATGGAAAAAGCCGCCCCAAAGCGCGAACGGCCGTCCGATGTCAGAAGTTTTAATCTGGGCAAACTGGAAAAGATCGCCGCTCTGGCAAACGGCTGGAATGGGAATGGAGCTCCCGCGATCCCGAAAGAACTTGTCGAACGGGTCAGGAGGCTTCTGCATGCACTGACGATACAGCCGGAGATCTTTCCGACGGCACTTTGCTCGATCCAGTTTGAATATGATAACACCAGGCGTGATCATATGGAGATCGAGATTGGGGCCGGTGAGGAAGCAGAAGTATTTATCGTAAGATATGATGGAACGGAATACTTTGAAAGTGTATCGGCGGATCCGGATGCGATCAACGAACTGGTAGGGGATTTTTATGGATAATACATTTCCTGCGGAAGAAAAACTGTTTCGGGCGGTATATCCGCCCGAGGTGGTGGAGATGTTCTGGCGTTTTGATGGCAAGGTCTCTTCCGCTGCTTTTGCGGATCCGAGGGGTCTTTCCGTAGACCGGGAGGGAGAAAGGAGCTTCCGGCAGGCAGCTGCCTCCATGAAGGAGCGTTTTGACGGAAGGATCCTGTTCTTGCGGGTAAAAAACTGTACGGAGATCGGAGCCCTGGTGCGTTATCTTCCATCGCCGGATAATCCGTATCATTCGGAGATCCATGGAAGTGAGAGTGCAGTCCTGCTGAGCAAGGTCCAGCGAAGGCATCTTGCAGATAAAGCAGTGATCGTCAGCTGAGGCCACGGGGCAGCCCGTGGCCCTTTTTATGTTCAGTTCGGATTACCAACTTTTGGTGGTAGTCAGAATACGCGCTTTTATGTTATGGTAAATACTGATTTATCAGATATTCTTTGTGGGGCGCAGATTGCCCTGCGGGATGAAACAGGATCTTCAGGAGGTAGGTATGAAAACAGGAAAATGGTTGACAAGAGTGCTCGGTCTGGTCCTGAGCATCGCTCTGATCTTTGGCATGATGCCGGATATGGGGCTTACGGTCAGGGCAGCGGATCCGGGGGATGAGGCTGTGCCCGGTGCCGAAGAGGCGGCGGAGCTGACAGAGGAAGAAGAGGCGGATGAAGACAGCCCGGATGCTGAACCGGAGTACTATCCGCTTACAGTCGGAAATGTTGAGGTTACCGCGGCTAACTGTAAAGATATCCCGGTGAGATCCGGGAAGGCAAGCTATGATCCCGATACTCATACACTGAGCTTTAAGGATGCGGTGGTAGAGACTTATAACGGCGTGGATCATAACGAAGGGATCGAATACATGGGTGAAAACCTGACTATTACGGGGAAGGTTACCATTACAGGCAGCGACGGCTACGGGATCATTCATCGCGGTAAAGGGGAACTGTGCTTTGAGGATGCGGATGTTACCATAGAACATGTACAGTATGGCGGGATCCGGGCCATATACGGGAATATCTGTGTCAAGAACAGCCGGCTGGATGTGAATGTTACCGCTTCGGACGGCGAAGGGATCGTGGCCGGTGGGGATATCGACCTGTATATGGCATTGAGCTTTATCCGGGCAAAGGGGCAGAAGCATGCGATATATGCCGGAAAGAGCTTCACGGTAAGGGGATATTACACCAGGGTTGAGCCGAAAGAAGGTGAAAATTTCCAGAATAAAGATGCAGACGGAAACCCGAACGGCGGCGGTATATATGTGAAAAACGGCCATCTCTGGACCGAAGCAACATCCGTGTATCTGTGCTCCTATTCGGACTGGCATGTATGGGTCGGCGACACCAGTGTAAGGGGATACAACTGCGATGATATCCTCGGGGATGGAAAAGTCAGTTTTGATCCCTATACGAGAACCCTGTATTTTGATGATGAAAGAAACCTGGAAGAAGGATATAACCAGAGTCTGGTGTATTGCGAGGGTGATCTGCGGATAGAGGGAAAGCTGTCGACAACGGAGGAGCGGCCGACCCGGGGGATTTATTGCCGGCTGGGACGTTTAAGCGTTTCTGCGGATCTTGCACTGGACTGCCGGGAGACTGTATTGCAGGGAGGCGGTGTGACCATAGAAGGCGGAAAGCTTGATCTCAGAAGTTCCATTTCCCATGTGATCGGCAGCATGAACAACTATATCTGGGTCACCGGGGGCGACATCAGCCTGACGGGACCTGCCGCTTTTAACATTGATAATTATTCGGGAAGTTATGCGGATATCGTTATCGACGGAGGAAAGATCAAGGCGGAAGTGGCTTCGGCTTTTGCTGTGATGGGAAAAGGTACAGAGCTTCCGACGCTGAAGATCCGCGGGGGAGAGGTGGATGTTCTGTCGGATGAAAAAAGAGGAAATGCAGTCGTTCAGACCAAGGCTCTGATCAGCGGCGGTCATGTGAAGATGAGCTGTGCCGGCGGAGTAGTCTTCGGCAGTGCAAGGGGATGCACTATCGGGGATAATATGCGTATCATCAGGCCGGAAGGGGCGACGGATATTGTTGGTACCAGGGAGGTCGAGCTCGCTGAGAAAGGGACCTATGAATGTAAGGTGACTTTTGATATGGGCGGCCACGGTACGAAGCCTGCGGATCAGATCGTGAAGGACGGGCATAAGGCAAAGAAGCCTGACACCCCCGTAGCAGACGGCTGGCTCTTTGTGGGCTGGTTTGCCGATGTGGAGCTTACGGAAACATTTGATTTCGATGGGGAGATCGTAAAGGATACCACGGTCTATGCCAAGTGGTATGAAAAGGGCGATTATGAGCTGTGGCTGGGAGAAACGCTGGTCAATGATACGAACTGCGGGGATATCCTGGGCGATGGTACGGCAAGTTACGATCCGACGATGAAGACGCTGACACTGAATGGGTATAACGGAAATGGGACGGTGTGCACTGTATCTGATCTTGGAGACGGCAATAAGGCTTTGATCTTTGCCAAGCAGGACCTCACCGTGAGGGGAAGTGCAAATCTGGAATCTTCATCAGCAACCATGGGTATTGCAAGTAAAGATGGAAGCATTACATTGGATGCGAATCTTACTCTCAATATCACCAGTGATAGTCTGGCTGTTGGCATGGAATCCGCAAATGGAAATATCATTATAAACGGCGGGACTATTGATGTCACCGCAACTTCTTCTCTTGAGGGTTCATTCAACGCTATGGGACTCGCAGTTGGAAATGGTAAAGTCATCATCAATGATGGAGATGTGACGGTTAAGGGGAGCGGTGCCGGAATATTCACAATCGGTGGAAGTCTGGAGCTAAACGGAGGCGTGATCGATGCCAGAGGTACGGGCAGTACGGAAGGCTATGGGGCTGCATTTTTACTTGGTACGATGGAAATGAATGCAGGCACCTTTAGGGCGAGTGGTGCCACAGCTGCTACGGCTTTTACCAACATGGTCCAGAATCCGGAATACTTTGATATTATTAAACCGCATGGTGGTCAGGTGGGAAAATTAAACGATAGCACGGGAACCATCGTTGAATCTGACGGCACCACCGTTGCCAAGGAAGTTGAGATCACCCGCAAACAGTATACCGTCACCTTTGATTATAACGGCAAGACCGTCATCAACGGCGTGCTCAAACCGCAGAAGGTATATGCAGGCAGGCCTGCGACCGATCCGGAAGAGGAGCTTCTGGCGGAAGGCTTTTACTTCAAGGGCTGGTGCACGGATGCGGAAGGCACAAAGCCTTTTGATTTTGCCACCCCGATCACAGAGGATACTACCCTCTATGCAAAGTGGGCCGAGGGCTTTACCGTAAACTTTGATGTGGGGGATGTGCCGGCTATATCGCCCATGAGCCAGGCCGTGGAAGAAGGAGGGCTCGTCACGGATCCCGGTATGACGGATATCGAGGGCTACCTTTTCCGGGGCTGGTATACGGACAGCGAGCTTACATCGCCCTATGCTTTTACAACGCCCGTCACAGGCAGCTTTACCCTCTATGCGAAGTGGGAGAAGGAAAAGCGCAGCGTGACCTTTGACCTGAATGGCAAGGATACGGGCAGGCCGGTTCTGATCATCGGAGTTGATTACGGAGATCCGGTGGCGAAGCCCGAGGATCCCACGGCTGACGGATTCAGATTCATGGGCTGGTTTACGGAGAGTACCTGTGATAATCCCTATGACTTTTCTCAGCCTGTAAAGAGCAGCATTACGCTGTACGCCAGATGGGTGGATGCGTCCGTAAAGATCCGGACCGTGACTTTTGACCTGAACGGCAAGGTGGGAACGGCACCCGCAGCGCAGTTCGTCGCGGATGGCGAGACGGCGCTCTGTCCGGCAGATCCCGTAGCGGAGGGCTACAGCTTCCGGGGATGGTACACGCGCAGGAGCTGCGGAGACGAATATCGTTTCTATTTTACAACGCCTGTCACTTCGGATATCACCCTGTATGCAAAGTGGGACGGCACGGAAGAAGTCCCGGCCTTTACCGTATGCTTCCTGAATGCTGCCACGGATATCTACGGGGGCATCATGTTCAATGCTGTGAACGGTCATTATGAGACGGCCTACAGGGCTGAAGCCATCCGACCGGAGGTGGAGGTGACAGGGCCTTTCGGAGAGCTGTTGGTGGAAGGCAGGGACTACAGCGTTAAGTACAGCCGTAATGTGAATGTCAGCAAAGAGGGCAAGCCGGCCCTGGTAACGCTTAAGGGAAAAGGGAACTACCGGGGAACGAAGAAGCTGGAGTTTTACATCCTGCCGGCAGATCTGGGGATCCTGAAGACTAAGGGAAGGCTGATCCTGCCGCAGCAGCATGCAAAGGACGGAAAGCCGGTACCGGAACTTGTTTACGGTGCATACAGGCTGAAAGCCAAAGACCTGGAATATAAGAAGGATAAGATCAGCGAAGCAACGGTTCTGGAGCTTAAGGGCAAAGGAAATTTCACGGGCAGTATCACGGAAAACTTTACGCTTCTGACAGCAAAGGAGCTTAAGGCTAAGAGCGTAAATGCAAAGCTGAAGACAGCTTCCGTGGTCTATAACGGGGAGGAACAGAAGCCGGAGCTTGTCGTAAGCGCCGGAGGAAGCGAGCTTCTTGCCGGCAGGGATTATCTGGTGGACTATCATAATAATGTGAATGCCGGCAAGGCTGCGGTGGTGGTCCATGGTGTGGGTGAGTACTGCGGGGTGGCAGTCGCTTCCTTTACGATCCAGCCGGACAAGGCTGCGAAGCCGGAAGTAAAGACAGCCTTCGAGTCGGTGGGATTTACACCGGCTGGAGCCGTCATGCCTCTGACTGTGAGCATCGGCGGACGGATCCTGGAAGAAGGCCGTGACTATAATGTGAAATACAGCAAGCATAAGAAGGCCGGTACGGCGAAGTACAGTGTGCGCTTTAAAGGAAATTACAAGGGACAGAAAGCGCAAAACGGCAGCTATACCGTCACTCCGGCGGGGCTGGAGGCCTGTGAGATCTTTGCCTGCAGCGTGGCCTATAAGAAAGCCGGAAAGCTGAAGACAAAAGTCTTTGTGGACCTGGAAGGCAGCCTGCTGAAGGAGAAGAAAGATTACAGTGTGAAATACTTTACGGATGAGGAATGCAGCAAGGCCCTTCCGGCTAAGTTTAAACTGGATGATGATATGAAGCAGCTGACACTCTATGCACAGATCAGCAGTACCGGCAAGGGGGGCCTTAAGGAAGGCCGCCGTGTGGTGAGCTTTACGGTATACAGGCTGACGGAGGAGATGAGCGACCTGGGTAACGCTAAGATCGTGGCAGCGGTCGACGGTAAAAAGCCTGCGAAGCAGTCCTTCTGCGGGACCTACCTGGAGCCGGCCATCAAGGTCATGGCGGGTGGAAAGGAAGTACCTGCAGGAGCTTACACCGTAAGCTATGTGAATAATGTGGCCAAAGGAAAGGCCACCATCATCGTGAGCGGTAAGGGCAGCGCCGCTGCCGGCAGCTGCAGCGCGGGCTTTACGATTCAAGCGAAGGATATGAAGGATTTTGGCTTCACGGGAACGAAATAAAGAGAAATAACAGAAAACGAAGGGGTCTGCCGCATAAAAATGCGGCAGATCTTTTTTGTGCTTCCCGATCCCGGGGGGAGGGATCACCGAATAGGCACAGGAATCGACGGAATGCGCAAAAGCCGTATACAGTCAGGGGCGGCTGTGGCAGGATGAGGGATAGAGTATATAATATGCCATATATATACTCTGAAAAGACAGACATGAAAGGAGAAGATCTATGTTAAAAACAAAGAAACGCGCATGGATGCGCATCGTGTCGACACTTATGGCTGCAGTCCTGCTGCTTTCGCTCTGGCCGGAGACGGTACTGGCGGAGGACGTCGACATAAATGCAGAGACCGTGCAGGAAGAAGAGGCCGATGCAGCGGCGGAAGCAGCGTCGGAGGAAGAGGCCGATGCAGCAGCGGAGACTCTGCCGGAGGAAGAGGATGAAGTGATGCCGGAGCCGGTGGCGGATGAGGCTGCACAACAGTTGAGTGTAATTTCCAGGAGTTTACTTATTCTTTCTATTGGGTCTGATCTTCCGACGATCCCTGATTTCCCTTCCAACAGCGAGTTCTATATCGGCGGGAACGGAAATTACTGGGTAAGGGGGACTGATGGCGAATTACATGATACCGGGAAGAAGGCGAGCGATCTTCTCACCGGCCGTTTAGAAGCGGAACTTTCCTGGAAGCATAATGCAAATGCCAGGGAATTCGAGCTTTACGCGGAGGGCTACGATAATGCGAGCGGCAGTGTAAGACCTGTCATACCCGGGGATACCCGGGCGAGATATGAGGAGTATCCCGGAGATACTCCCGGCTGGGCGGTGGTGACCACCGGGGAACGGGATCAATGTACACTGTGGGTAAATGTGATCGGTACTCCCGCGCAGCAGCGCCTCATTGACATGGCGAACAAACTGCTCAAGACGAAGATGGTGGATCATGGCATGCCCGAATGGGACGATATGTTCCGGCAGGTCAATACGGAATTGAAGCCCCTTACCGGCAAGGATAAGACCGTTCCGCTTTATGCCGACGGTACATCAGATGAGAATCTGAAGAAACAGAAGCTTGTTACGGATGCCATTGACCATGCGATCTTCCGGCTGGATGATGCATACGGCGACAATACCCCGGCGGACAAGGCCTGTCTTGATAAGGAAGAGGAAGGGATGCTCTTAAGGGGCGTGGCCGACCTGACTAATGACGGCACCGGCATGAACCTGTCGGCACTGATCGCCGGAAGAGAAAGTGCTCAGATCAGTGTGGAAGGGATGGACCAAAGCTGGAATCCCATGGGGAAGTCGGATCCCGTTAAGGTGCCGCTCACGGTCGGCAGCATCGGAAAGACCTTCCCGGGAGGCGGGAGTGCGGTAGCTGTAAAAGAGTGGAATCTCTATGAGGATGCAGAGACGCATGTGTTTGATGTGAGCGGAGTCAGTGCTTCCAAGGAGGCGGAGAATAAAAATGCCGCATCCTCAAAGTATTATGATTCGTCACTCTCGGGAAATAAACTTACGGTCAGTCTGAAGGACGACGCGGACAGAAAAAAGGCAGCTGACGCCAACTGCTTTGAATTTGATCTCGGGAGTGAAGGGACTGTTGTCTATACCCTGCCTGTAACTTACAGTAAGCCCAGCCTCAAGCTTAGCTCATCCAAGGGACGAGTCAAGGCCGGAAAAACGTGGAAGCTGAAGACCCGGGTCTTACAGCAGACAGCGGGTGGCAGCTATGCTCCCTGTGACCTGAGCGGGGCTGAGGTCAGTTACGGCTCGGCTTCGGTGACCGTAGGCGAAAACGGAGAGGTCACCATCGAGGCTTCCGGCAAAGCGAATGATGTGATAAAGATCAGCAGGGAAGGATGGAATGAGAAGGATCCGGTCACACTGAAATACACCATCACCGAAGTGAAGGCGGATAAGGATCTGCTGGAGCTTGATATGGGCAGCGCTAAGAAAGTGGTGCTGAACAGCAGCATATCGGACCAGAGCTTCAGTTTCCCTCTTTACCTGAACGGAGAAGCGGCCACAGCCGAGACCGTCACTATTGAAAAAGGCAAGAAAGGGGAAGATGCTCTCGGAAGCGTTTCGGACGGTAAGCTTACTGTTTCGCTTGGTGACAGCGGCCTCGGAAAGGGGAAATATACCCTGAAGCTTACAGGCGGTAAAGCGAAGTGCTCCGTTAAGGTGATCGTTTCCGATAAGCCGTATACAGCCAGCGGAAAGATCAAGGCAAAAATGGATGCGGTCACGGGGCAGCCAATGGTCGTTGTGCCGGCTCTGAAGGAAGTGAGCGGAACCATTACGGATGTGAGTGTGAGTGCGGTCACGGGATCGTCGTATTCGGCCTCCGACTTCACTGCGGTCATGGCCGGTGAGAACATCGAAGTCTATTATACGGGCTCGGCGGATCTGAAAAGCTCGGCTCTTAAGATCGGGGATATGAGCTTTATGGTCTTCTTTGTTGACGGCAGTGAAGGCTCCGAGCCGCTTACGGCGGAATTTACCGTTAAGAATGTGAAGGCGAAGAAGTCGCAGGTCAAGCTGAAGGCGGCCGGACTGAAGATCCCGAAGGATGCCGTAAACGACGGAAGCAGCGTCATAGGGGTTGTAAACCTTGTGGCAACGTATAAGGATGCTGCGAAGCAGGTCCATTCCATCGCAGCGGTCAGTGTCAAACTTGACTGTAAAAAGGTGGAAGCCGAGACGGATCCTTCCGATGCAGGCACGATCCTGGTGAAAAAGCTAAACGGAAACAGCGGGACCATCAAGGCGACGATGACCTTCCCCGGCGGCGTGACAAAGAAAGTGACGATCAAGGTATCCAAAGCAAAGTAAGATAAAGAGACGAAGGGGCTGCAGCAGAGATCAGAACGCTGCGGCTCCTTTTTTGTATCAAAATTTTGTAGCCTCAGGATGGTTTTTTTGATACAATACATAATGTGAAGTATATCTTTACGGAGGGGGTAAGTATGGGGGATCGTTTTTACTGTTCATGGGATCTGATGAATTCCTTTCTGACGGATGCCTTCCGGGGTTACGGCGTGCCGGAAGAAGATGCAAAGATCTGTGCGGATGTACTGCTGGAATCGGACCGGAGAGGAATCGAGAGCCACGGCTGCAACCGCTTCAAACCGATCTATATCGACCGGATCAAAAAGGGAACACTCCTTCCCGTTACCGAAATTGAGATCATAAAGGATACTCCCACGACAGTCGTGATGGATGCACACGACGGCATGGGGATGGTGGCCAGCTATAAGATGATGGAAATGCTCATCGATAAGGCAAAGAAATACGGAATGGCCGGCGGTGCGATACGCAATTCCACCCACTACGGGATCGCCGGATACTGGGCTACCATGGCCTCGAAGGAAGGACTGATCGGCATTACCGGTACGAATGCACGGCCCTCCATTGCCCCTACCTTCGGCGTGGAGAATATGATGGGTACCAATCCGCTGACCTTTGCCCTTCCAACGGACGAAGAATTCCCTTTCTGCCTGGACTGCGCCACCTCCATTGTCCAGAGAGGCAGGATCGAGTATTACGCCAGGGAAGGAAAGCCCACCCCGGCAGGTACGGTGATATCCGAAAAAGGGGAAGCCATGACCGACAGCGAAGAGATCTTAAAGGCTCTTGTGGACGGAACCGCAGCCCTGGCACCCCTTGGGGGCATGGGAGAAGAACTGGCGGGCTATAAGGGATACGGCTATGCGGCGGTGGTGGAGATCCTCTCCGCAGCCCTGACCGGTGGCAGATTCATGAAAGCCTTAAGCGGAGTAGATGAAAACGGTAAGCCTTCCATGTATCATCTGGGGCATTTCTTCTTTGTGGTGGATCCGGATGCTTTCTGCGGAAGGGAAGTTTTCAGGCAGACGGCGGGGGAGATCTGCAGGGCCCTGCGTGCGTCAAAGAAAGCCCCGGGAAGTGAACGGATCTATACCGCCGGAGAGAAAGAATACCTCGTATGGCTGGAACGCAAGGAAAAGGGCGTGCCCCTGAGCAGCTCGGTGCAGAAGGATATGATCGGGGTGCGTGATGATCTGAAGCTGCCCTATCATTTTGATTTTGAATAGAGCAGAGCCGGGAAGATCTGTTGGAAAGGAGCCGGTATGGATTTTCAGAAAATAGTTGATGCTTTTCTTGCACCTACCGCTGTGGTTTCTGTAGAAAAGAAAGAAGACGGGGGATACGGGGATGTACGTATAGCCGCTGCCAACAAGGGTTATATCGAGATGATCGATCAGCGGATGGAGCAGGAAGGTCCGGGACTGTCGGGGAAAGAAGGCCTTTCCTTTGTTCCCGGTTCCCTGTATACGGATTATTTCCCTCATATCAGAAGCTTCGAGAACATATGCTACCGGGCCGCGGTACAGAAAAACGAAGTTCATACCTATGCGCATCTTCATTACATCGATATGTGGTTTGATATCTATGCCATGCCTATGGATGCGGACGACGGGAAGCTGGCCTACTGTACCTATTCTTCGATCCCCAGCAAGACCGCGGATGCGATCCTGGATAAGGTCAATACGACCCAGACGGCCAATGATGTCCTGAAGACCTGTATTAAACTGCACAAAGCGGATAATCTTAAAGACGCCATGGGCAGCGTGATCTCTGAGATACGCCGGATCTGTGATGCCGAAGGCTGCACCGTCCTGCTCCTGAACAATGACGAAGAGGAGTATTCCATCCTGGCCACGGATTATATCCCGGGCAGCCGGATCAAGCGGGTCACCCAGTTTCCGGATTTTTATTCCATAGCCAGTTCCTGGAAGGATATGCTGGGGGAAGAAGGGGACTGTGTCATCATCAAGGATAAGGATGATATGGAGTACTATTCCCGGATCAACCATCCCTGGTATCTGACCCTTGTGGAAGCCGGTGTGGAAAGCGTGGTGCTCTTCCCGCTGCGTCAGGGCAATGATCTGCTGGGCTTTATCTGGGCCACCAATTTTGATACGGACAAAACGACGCAGATCAGGGAAACCCTGGATCTCACGACTTTTTTCGTGTCTTCCCATATCGCACGGTATATGGCATACAGGCGCCTGCGGCAGATGAGCTATACGGATGAACTGACCGGACTGCCGAACCGTTCGGCCTGCACCGACCGCATTTTCAGGCTGATCGGAAAGGGAGAAAAGTTCGCTGCGGTCTCCATCGATCTGAACCGTTTCAAGAGCATAAACGATACCCTGGGACTGGATGCCGGGAACCTGGTGCTCAAAGAGATCGCCGGACGCTGGAAAGCCCTTTCGGAAAACGGCGTTCCGGATATGGAGGCGTATATCACCCGTTTTGGCGGGGATGAATTCTTTCTCGTGCTCAGTGGCTACAAAACGGATGGGGAGCTGAAGAACGTGATACGGCGCTATGTGGATGCGCTGGCGGAGCAGATGACCATCGAAGGCTGCGACCTGTATGTGAGGGCGAGCTTCGGCTATGCCGAATTCCCCGTGGATGCCGATACTGCGGATGCCCTCATCTCCCATGCCAATGCGGCGATGATAAAGATCAAGAAGGCGGGCAACAGTGAGCATATCCTCCGCTTTACGCCGGATATCCGGGAAAATGCCCATATGATCGAGATCGAGAGCCGGATCCGGGCAGCCCTGGCAAATGATGCGATCTTTTTCCATCTTCAGCCGCAGTATGACATGGATCATAAGCTTCGCGGCTTTGAAGCCCTGGCCCGGATGAAGGACAGGGACGGGAATATCATCCCTCCCGCTGAATTCATCCCCGTGGCCGAAAAGGTGGGGCTCATCGACAGGGTGGACGGAATGGTGTTCCGTAAAGCGGCCATGTTCTTCGGCAGGCTGCTCAAAGAGACCGGTGCGGAGCTGATGCTGAGCCTGAATGCTTCGGTACGGCATCTGATGAGAAATGATTTTATCGATGAGATACGGGAACTGCTTAAGAGCAGCGGCATACCTGCCGGACGGCTGGAGATCGAGATCACCGAGTCCGTCATGATCGATTCGGCCGATAAAGCCCTGCAATGCATAGACGAGATAAGGAGCATGGGGATACAGATCGCCATCGATGACTTCGGTACCGGGTATTCCTCCTTAAGCTACTTAAACCGCTTCCCTGCCAATCTTCTGAAGATCGACAAGTCCTTTATCGATGAGATGTTTGCCAGCGAATCCTCCGGGCAGTATGTGGCCGCCATCATCTCCATGGGGCATATCATGGGCTTTGATGTGATCTCCGAGGGAGTGGAGGAGGAAGAACAGCTGAAAATGCTGAAGAATAACGGCTGCGATTATGTGCAGGGTTTTATATGGGGACGGCCGCTGCCGGCGGAAGAGGCGGAAAAGCTTGTTCGTTCCGGAAATAACGGGGGTTCGGAGGTATGATCATGGATCTGCAGAAATTTGTCGACGGCTTTGAGCCCATGTCCTGTGTGATGTCGGTGCAGACCTTCCCGGACGGGAGTTACGGAAACATACGTATTGTCTGCGGAAACAAAGCTTATGTCAATTCTATAGAAAATCCCGAGAATATCGCATTTTCCGGTATGCTGAAAAACAGCTTCATCCCGGATTCTCCCTATGAGCGTTATATACCGAAGGATCTGAACTTTGAGGATGCCTGCTACCGCTGTGCGGTTCTGAAGAAACCTTTCCATGTCTTTATCCATCCCGAAAGATACGATTTCTGGGTGGATATGTTCATGATGCCCATCGCGGCGGATAAAGGGGACACATACTACCTGGTATATTCTCAGGAGCTTACTCCCGATGCCAGTGCCGATCATATGTCCGACATCGACCCGGCGGTGATCTCCACCGTGCTGGAGACCTGTGTCAAGCTCCGGGGGACGAAGGATTTTAAGAACACCATGGACGAGGTGATCAGTGATATACGGAATCAGACGGATGCGGACAAGGTGTGTCTGATCCTGACGGATATGCAGAGGCGGACTTTTTCCGTGCTCAGTGAGGCGGCCGGTTCTGAAAAGGCCGACTATCCCGTGGAGGACTACCTTCGAAGCGCTTATGATGATTTCTTCGACATCATTGAGACCTGGGACGAGACCATTGCGGGAAGTACCTGCCTGATCATCCAGAACGAAAGTGATATGGAAGTTCTGCGGGAGCGTAATCCGGTATGGTGTGAATCCCTGAAGGCCGTGGATGTGAACAGCATCGTGCTCTATCCCCTGCGATACAATAACGAGACCCAGGGCTATATCTGGGCCATCAACTTCAATGTGGGAAATACCGGGCGGATCCGGGCTACTCTGGAAAGCACCACCTATTTTATAGCTTCGGAGATCGCCAATCATAAGCTGATGGACCAGCTCAGGTTTATGGGCTCTTATGATATGCTTACCGGCGTAAGGAACCGTAATGCCATGAACCAGAGGATCGACGACATTGTCCGGAACACGGAAAAACTCCCCGGACGGACGGCGGTACTCTTTGCGGACCTGAACGGCCTTAAGCGGACCAATGACAATTCCGGCCATGCCAGCGGAGACCGGCTCCTGCAGAAGTCTGCCGAGATCCTGAAAAAAGCTTTTCCTGACAGCGATATCTATCGTGCCGGCGGGGATGAATTTATGGTGCTGGCCACGGATATCTCCGAAGACGAACTGGAGAAGCGGCTGAAGATCCTTGACGAAAGCCGCTCCGATCCGGAGGAGGCCTGCTTTGCCCTGGGCTATTGTTATGTGGATGAAGATACGGATATCCGCCGGGCCATGAGCATCGCCGATCAGCGGATGTACGAAGATAAACAGAACTACTACAAAAAGACCGAAGAGGGTGCTCTTTCCTGAGGGAAGGAGCATTTCTCCGGTACTCTCCGGATTCACTTTCTTTTTTAAAAATTTCGTGCAATACTCCCCGATCTGTGGTAAAATATATGCAATGCGGGTTTACGCCTGCTTGTTTTACTATACTTTTATTGGGAGAAGGAGAAGATTATGGCAAAGAAATGGGTGTATCTGTTCAGCGAGGGAGCTGCGGACATGAGGGAGCTCCTTGGGGGGAAAGGTGCCAATCTGGCCGAGATGACGAATCTGGGACTGCCGGTGCCGCAGGGTTTCACCATCACCACCGAAGCCTGCACGCAGTATTATGAGGACGGACGGCAGATCAATGACGAGATCATGGCCCAGGTGAACGACTATGTACAGAAGCTTCAGGAGATCACCGGTAAGAAGTTCGGTGATAAGGAAAATCCCCTTCTGGTCTCGGTGCGTTCCGGAGCGAGAGCATCCATGCCCGGTATGATGGATACCATCCTTAACCTGGGACTGAATGAGGATGTGGTGGCCGTACTGGCCGAGAAATCCCAGAATCCCCGTTGGGCCTGGGACTGCTATCGCCGTTTCATCCAGATGTATTCCGACGTGGTAATGGAGGTCGGAAAGAAGTACTTCGAGCAGCTCATCGATAAGATGAAGAGCCGCAAGGGTGTGAAGCAGGATGTGGAGCTGGATGCCAACGATCTTAAGGAGCTGGCGGATCAGTTCAAGGCGGAATACAAGAACAAGATCGGAGAGGACTTCCCTACGGATCCCCAGGTTCAGCTGGTGGGAGCCATCAAGGCCGTGTTCCGTTCCTGGGACAATCCCCGTGCAAATGTATACAGAAGAGACAACGATATCCCTTATTCCTGGGGAACTGCAGTCAATGTGCAGTCCATGGCCTTCGGTAATATGGGTGACGACTGCGGTACGGGTGTAGCATTCACCCGTAACCCTGCCAACGGTGAGAAGGGCCTCTTCGGTGAGTTCCTGACCAACGCCCAGGGCGAGGACGTGGTGGCCGGCGTACGTACCCCCATGAAGATCGCCGAGATGGAAGAGAAGTTCCCCGAAGCTTTTGCACAGTTCAAGGATGTGTGCCAGAAGCTTGAGAGCCACTACCGCGACATGCAGGATATGGAATTTACCGTGGAGCACGGTAAACAGTACATGCTGCAGACCCGTAACGGAAAGCGTACCGCCCAGGCAGCCCTGAAGATCGCCTGCGATCTGGTGGACGAGGGCATGCGTACGGAAGAGGAAGCCGTGGCCATGATCGAGCCCCGTAACCTGGATACGCTGCTGCATCCTACCTTTGACCAGAGCGCCATCGTTCGTGCAAGGCTCATCGGCAAGGCTCTCGGCGCAGCACCCGGCGCAGCCAGCGGTAAGATCGTCTTCACTGCGGCGGATGCCGAAGAGTGGGCAGCCAGAGGAGAGAAGGTGGTCCTGGTACGTCTGGAGACTTCTCCGGAAGACATTACCGGTATGAAGGTATCCCAGGGTATCCTTACGGTCCGCGGCGGTATGACCAGCCATGCGGCAGTTGTGGCCCGCGGCATGGGCGCCTGCTGTGTATCCGGCTGCGGCGATATCATCATGGATGAAGAAAATAAGAAGTTCACCCTGGCGGGCAAGGAGTACCACGAGGGTGATGTTATCAGTTTTGACGGTACCACGGGTAATATCTATGACGGTGCCGTTCCCACCGTAGACGCGCAGATCGCCGGCGAATTCGGCCGCATCATGGGCTGGGCGGACAAGTTCCGCACCCTGAAGGTCCGTACCAATGCGGATACCCCTCACGATGCAAAGAAGGCGAGAGAGCTGGGCGCCGAGGGTATCGGCCTCTGCCGTACCGAGCACATGTTCTTTGACGAGGATCGTATCGAAGCTTTCCGCGAGATGATCGTTTCCGATACCGTGGAAGAACGTGAAGAGGCTCTGGAGAAGATCGAACCCCTGCAGCAGGGCGATTTCGAGCAGCTCTTTGAGGCTATGGAAGGAAATCCGGTGACCATCCGTTTCCTGGATCCTCCTCTGCACGAGTTTGTACCCCGTACGGAAGAGGATATCGCCCGTCTGGCCAAGGCCAAGGGAAAGAGCGTGGAGCAGATCAAGGCCCGCATCGAAGGCCTGGTGGAGTTCAATCCCATGATGGGCCACCGCGGCATCCGTCTGGATGTTACCTATCCCGAGATCGCGCGCATGCAGACCATCGCCGTGATCCGTGCAGCCGTGAACACCCAGAAGAAGCACCCCGACTGGAATGTGGTGCCCGAGATCATGATCCCGCTGGTAGGTGATGCCAAGGAACTGAAGTATGTTAAGGATATCGTGGTAGCCGCAGCCGAGGAAGAGCTGAGAGCCCTGAAGTCGGAGCTGAAATATGAAGTGGGTACCATGATCGAGATCCCCCGTGCAGCACTTACGGCGGATACCATTGCCAAGGAGGCGGAGTTCTTCTGCTTCGGCACCAACGATCTGACCCAGATGACCTACGGTTTCTCCCGCGACGATGCCGGAAAGTTCCTGCAGGCGTACTACGAGCGTAAGATCTTCGAGAACGATCCCTTCGCACGTCTGGACCAGGATGGCGTGGGCGAACTGATGGATATGGCCATCAAGAAGGGCAAGAGCGTACGCCCGGATATCCACTGCGGTATCTGCGGTGAGCACGGTGGCGATCCGACCTCCATCGAGTTCTGCAACCGCATCGGCCTGGATTACGTGAGCTGCAGTCCTTACCGTGTGCCTATCGCCCGTCTGGCAGCCGCTCAGGCAGCCATCGCGGCGAAAAAGAAATAAAAATATCGACCTGTACAGGGGAACGGCAGCGTTCCCCTGTCTTTTTTTCGGAGGTGAGTTATGGAACGTATCATACAGAGTCTGTTGGAAACGGATATGTATAAATTCAGCATGGGGCAGGCGATCTACCACCAGTTCTCGGACTACAAGACCACCTGGACTTTCCGCTGCCGCAACAAGGACGTGCACTTCACCCACGAGATGGTGGAAGAGATACGCCGGCAGATCAGGGATTACTGCGACCTGCGCTTTAGAGAGGATGAACTGGAATACTTGAACGGCATCAAATGGATCAAGGGCTCCTATGTGGATTTCCTTCGTCTGTGGAAGCCCCGCTATGACGATTTTTCCATCGAAGAGAGCGGGGAATGCGGCCTTTCCATCGAAACGAGAGGCACCTGGCTCAATACCTCCATGTACGAGATCCCTACACTGGCTATTGTGAATGAGGTTTATTTCCGCAGCCGTTATGATTATGAAAAGCTGATGGACAGCTTCCGGCGCAGGCTGGAGGAAAAGATCGGCTGGCTGAAGGAAGGTAAGTACAAGCTGTCGGCCTTCAGTGAATTCGGCCTGCGGCGCAGGCTCTGCGCGGATGCCCAGGAGCTGGCGGTAAAACGCCTGTCGGAGGAAAAGTATCCCGGCTCCGTTTTCGTGGGTACCTCTAATGTGTATCTGGCCATGAAGTTCGGGGTGAAGCCCGTAGGCACTATGGCCCATGAGTGGATCATGTGTGTGGGGCAGGGAAATCACAAGCACAATCCGGCATACTCCAACTGGTTTGCCATGGAGGCCTGGGTAAAGGAATACAGCGTGCTGAACGGTACCGCCCTTACCGATGCCATTACCACGGACTGCTTCTTAAAAGATTTCCAGCTCACTTATGCTACACTTTTCTCCGGTGTGCGTCATGATTCCGGCGATCCCGTGGAATGGGGCGAGAAGATGCTGGCCCACTATAAGGAGCTGGGCATCGATGCAACCCAGAAGACTCTGCTCTTTTCCGACGCCCTGGATTTTGAAAGGGCAGATAAGCTAAGGGCTCATTTTGAAGGAAAAGCCAAGGTGGCTTTCGGTATCGGGACTTACATCGCCAACGATACGGATGAAGAGCCGCTGAACATCGTGATGAAGACCACCGCCTGCAACGGGCAGGATGTGGCCAAGATCTCGGATACGCCCGGAAAGGGTATGTGCAAGAATCCCGAATATGTGGAATACCTGCAGCGCTGCATCGACTGGCGCATGACCCACGAATGAACAAGGAACTGATCCTGATCCTGGGGAGCTTTAATCCGCCCACGGTGGCGCATGTGGCCATGGGCAGGGTGCTGCATGACAGATTTCCGTCTGCGTCGGTACTCTATCTCCCTTCCAATGAACGTTATCTTACGGGCTGGAAGGGGCTGAATGCGGGACAGATGATGCCCATGGAAGACCGGGTCCGCCTGCTCTCCGGAGCCGTGGATCCGGCTTATGCCGGGGTGTCCGATGCGGAGGGGGATGCGGAAAAGACGGACGGAAGGACCTGGAATACGGCGGAATACTTTCGTGAGTCGACAGGAGCGGAAGTGATACTGGCCCTGGGGGCCGATAATCTTCCGAAGCTCTCCCGCTGGTATAAAGGAAGGGAACTGGCGGAGAAGTATCGCTTTGCGGTGTTCTGCCGCGGGACCGGCAGCCTTCCGGCCGAGCTTTCGGTCTATAAGGAGCATTTCCTCTTTCTTCCCTTTTCCTATGAAGATATCTCCTCCAGTCAGGTGAGGAAGGCTTATGTGGAAGGAAGGCTTTCGGAGGTGCGCTCGCAACTGCCGGAGAATGTATATCTGTATCTTTCACAGAACAGCGGGGTATATCTTTGAGATGATGCCTTTGGCTCGCGGGGCGTACCTTGCCCGCTGAAGCCGGAGGCGGATGTTTAGTATGAAGGGGGATAATATGACGACATTTGATGCAGCGAAGGCCTGTGAAGCCTGTGTGGAGTGGATAAAGGAATTCTTCGAACATAACGGTCCCGGCTGCAATGCCGTACTGGGCATTTCCGGAGGAAAGGATTCCTCGGTGGCTGCAGCTCTGTGCGTGCGTGCGCTGGGAAAAGAACGGGTCATAGGGGTGCGCATGCCCAACGGTAAGCAGCCGGATATCGATGCGGCCGTGAAGCTCTGCGAATTCCTGGGGATACGTTCTTTCGAGGTCAATATTGCCGGGGCTTATCAGGCGGTGATGGAAGAGCTTTCCGGGGCCGGTATTCCCATTAGCGAACAGGCCCGGATCAATCTGGCACCCCGGATCCGTATGAGTACTCTCTATGCCGTATCCCAGTGTCATAACGGAAGAGTGGTGAATACCTGCAATCTTTCGGAGGACTGGGTAGGTTACAGTACGCGCTACGGCGATGCGGCCGGAGACTTCAGTCCCATGGCGGGCTTTACGGTGCAGGAGGTGAAGGCTCTTGGGCATTATCTGGGCCTGCCGGAGGAACTGGTGGAAAAGGTACCCGGTGACGGCCTTTGCGGTAAGAGCGATGAAGATAATCTGGGCTTCAGTTACGAGGTGCTGGACCGTTATATCCGCACGGGACAGATCGACGATCCCGAGCTGAAGGAGCGTATCGATACGAAGCATGAACGCAATCTTTTCAAACTGCAGCTCATGCCCGCCTTTTACCCGGACGGACAGCTGTAAAAGCAGTCGGGAAGCATCCCGCGGATCGCACCATAAATAGTGTTTCCGGGGGGCTTTTCGGGCATATGTTGTGATTGTTTAGCCCCCTGAAATATGGTATGATTTCTGATGGTATTGAGTGCTCCGGGCTTGTTTTGCCAGAGTGATATAATGGGCGGGGATCATGGAAAAAACAGTTCTGAAAAAGGGAGAATATCTCGACAGCCGCGGAAATGTGCGGCAGCATTCCGAAAAATATTATGCCAGGCGGAGGCAGATCCGCACAAGGCTTACCATTTTCTTTTCTGTAGTTTTTGTTCTTCTGGCGGGAGCAGGTATCCTGCTGGGGCTTCACATTCATTCCAAAGCGGCAGCTGCCGCAGCACCGGAAGAGCTTTCGGCAGACCGCACGGAGCAGGAAACACCCGAGCTGATGGCAGAGGGTGAGCACAGCACGCAGGCCGTTATGCTCCCTGCGGTGGATGTGGCGGAGCCGGAAGAAGTGGCTGTAGTGAAGGATCCGGAAGAACTTGCCGTGGTGAATCCGGAAGAAGCCGGGGAAGAGAGCGCTTCCGATGTGCCGGAGGGAGTGATCAAGGGCGATCCGAAGCTGTTTTATGAAGGATACACGGCTTTTGCGGATGACGATACCCAGAAGATCAATGATACGGATGTGATCAGTGAGTATGCGGTGCTGATCGATCTGAAGGACGGCCATATCGTGGCCCAGAAGAATGCCGGTGAAAAGATCTACCCGGCGTCCATGACCAAGGTGCTCTCGCTGCTGGTGGCGGTAGAACATATCAGCGATTATCAGGCAACGGCGACCATTACCCAGGAGATAGCCGATTACGTGTGGAAGCATGACTGCGCGGCTGTGGGTTATCTGGTGGGAGAGAAGCCCACCGTGGAGGAGCTTTTATACGGGACCATCCTTCCTTCCGGAGGAGATGCGGTACTGGCTCTGGCAGATCATACGGCAGGCAGCATGGAAGCCTTCGTGGATCTGATGAATGAGAAGGTGGCAGAGCTGGGACTTGCGGATGTGGCGCATTTTGCCAATCCCATCGGCATACATGATGAGCAGAACTACTGTACTCCCATTGCCATGGCCATGATCATGAAGGCGGCGCTGGAGAATCCGAAATGCCGTGAAGTGCTGGCTACCAAGCGTTATACCACGGCAAAAACGGAAGAACACCCGGAGGGGCTTCAGATTTCCAATCTTTTCCTGCGCCGTATAGAAGATAAAGATACTCACGGGGAAGTGCTGGGAGCCAAGACAGGCTTCGTGACCCAGTCCCGTAACTGTGCTGTCAGTTATGAGCGCTCCAATGACGGAAACGAATATATCTGTGTCACGGTAGGGGCCCACAGTGCATGGAGAGCCATCTACGATCACGTGGCGATCTACGACACCTTTGTTAAGTAAGACCCGGGACTGCGGGCTTTATCCTGCGGTGTTGATGAAAAAAATGCGAAATTTGTCTGCCTGACCTGAAAAATTGATTGACAAGCGCCGGTGATACAGGTATAATAGCATTCGTCTGTAAAAGCGGACATATATATGGCGAGATAGCTCAGCTGGCTAGAGCACGCGGTTCATACCCGCGGTGTCGAGGGTTCAAGTCCCCCTCTCGCTACGAAAACGGGAAGGGCGAAAAATGTGCTAAGATGCATTTTTGGCCTTTTTTGTTCCAAAGATAAGCCAGGAGGATCCATATGGGAAATATTATCACCTGCCCGCAATGCAAGCGTTTCTTGGATGAAAGCGCCAGACTCTGTCCGGGGTGCAAGTTCAATATCAAGAAATATATCAAGGAGATGAGAAAGAAGGGAGATACTCCCGGCGGTTTCATCTCTTTCGGTAGTGTATATAACGGGAATAACAGCAATACGACTTCGGCAGATCTGGAGTTTCTGCGCAAAAAGCCGGATGAGGAACTGGATTTTGTAAAGGCGGCGCCTACTCCCGAACCCAGACCCATAGTACCTCCGGCTCCCGTAGCGCCTGCTCCTGCGCCCACTCCGGAACCCGTGGTATCGGTAGCGGAACCTGCGGCACCTGCCCCGGAACCGGAAGTAGCTGCTCCCGAAGCTGTGGCTGAGGCTGTGGCAGCCGTTCCCGAAGCGGCCCCCGCAACTCCCGCTCCTGCGGCTCCCGCACCTGCGGCAGAACATACGGCATCTGCGGCAGCGGCTGCTGCAGCACCTTTCCGGCCGGCATATAAACCCCGCGTACTGCTTTCCAGCGGACCGGCTTACAACCCGAATTATAAGAAATCCGAGGCGGCTAAAGCGGCTTCGACGGAAAATAATGAGGAAGCTCCCAAGGCGGTAGCTGCGAAACCTGCGGCTCCTGCTCCTGCGGTAGCAACTCCCGTGGCGGCAGTGCCTGCGACACCGGCACCCGCAGCACCGGCCCCTGCAGTGGCTACTCCCGTGGCGGCAGTGCCTGCGGCTCCGGCTGCAGCAGCTGTGCCCGCTGCACCTGCAGTTCCCGCACCCGCAGCTCCTGTACCTGCAGCCCCTGCTGCTACAGTACCTGCGACACCTGCTGTACCGGCTCCTGCGGCTCCCGCACCTGCGGCGGCTGTACCTGCCGTACCTGCGGTTCCCGCCCCTGCCGCTCCTGTACCTGCTGTACCTGCCGTACCTGCGGCTCCGGTACCGGCAGCTCCTGCGGCACCCTATGCAGCACCGGCTCCCGCGGCGGCTGCACCCGCATCACCATTGTATGCGGCACCCGCGGCAGCAGCGCCTGCGTCACCTTTGGATGGAGCGCCTGCAGCTCCGGCACCTGCAGCAGCCCCTGCGGCACCTTATGCAGCACCGGCCCCCGCGGCGGCACCCGCATCACCTTTGTATGCGGCACCCGCGGCAGCAGCCCCTGCATCACCCTTGTATGCAGCTCCTGCGGCACCCTATGCAGCACCGGCTCCCGCGGCGGCTGCACCCGCAGCTCCTTATGCAGCCCCTGCGGCACCTTATGCGGCGGCTCCTGCGGCTCCTGCTAACGGCCTGTATGCGGCTCCTGCCGCCCCTGCGATGCCTGCTAACGGCTTATATGCGGCTCCTGCAGCAGCAGTACCAGCTTCACCTCTGTATGGAACAGCGGCCCGTCCTGCTGCACCCATGAATCTTACGGCAGCCAGACAGGTTCAGCCTGCTGTACCCGCAGCCCGCACAGCTCAGGGTACGGAAACGCCGGAAGAAGTGGTGGAGGGACCTTTCGAATCCGCTTCGCTGAATGCCGGCGGTCAGATGGGAGGTGCGCTTTCCGGAACGGTCAGCGGTCCTACCATTATGGATAAGATCCGCGAGGAAGAGGCGAAAAAGAAAGAAGAAGCTTCTATGATCTTTGAATCTGCCAATCTGCGGGCAGAGGAACGTGCGATACGTAACGGAACGGGGCAGCCTATCGGTGGCGCTCTTTCCGCCAATATAACATTTGACAGTGTTGCCGGAGCCGAGAGAGGTTCATTCGGTCAGGCTACCGCATATCAGCTGCAACAGGCGGCATATGTTGCTGCAGGCTCATCTCAGGCCCCCGGCAAGCTTCCGCCTTATGCGGCACAGCAGCCCGTGGGTCCGGGAGGTATGAGCTCCTACAAGCCCAGCGGGCCGGGTTCACCTGCCTTTGCCGCACAGCCCAGTGCTCCGGCTTTTGCCGCACAGCCCGGGATCCCGGCTATGGCTGCTCCTCCCGTAGGAGCCCCGCAGCCTGCCATGGCGCCTTCTGCTAATCCCATGCTGGGAGGAGGCTGAACCGACAGGAGCGCATAGCGCTCCCGCAATGTCTCCTGACCGGCTGGGCGGAGAGTGGTGAGAGAATGATCGATCGTATCCGTCCGTCCGACAATCTACCGGCCGCATACGAAAGGAGCGGAAATAAAGCGGCGCGCGTCGAAGGTGACGCGCCGGCTTTTTTATTACCGGGAGAAGAGAACGGAGGAGTCATCTGGGAACGGGGTAAGGATGATACCCGGGCCGTTGCGGGGAAGAAAAGGGAAGAGCATATCCCCACAAAAAAGAAAGACAGTCCTCCTGTGGTATGGGAGAAAAGCGGGATCGAAAAGCCCCGGGAAGAGAAGTCCCGGGAAGAGAAGCCTGCCGGTCCCGGACTGCTCAGCCGTCTGGGCGATCTTTTTAAGGAGCTGCTGGCACGGCTGTGGTACGGGGATGACAGACCGGAAGATAAGAAGCCGGAAAATGCTGCTGTGGCAGCTGACCGGGAGGGGCGGATCCGTACCAGCATAGCAAACAAGGATACGGAAGCCCTGATAGAGGAGCTTACGGAAGGCGGGAAGCTGAAACCGGCAAGGAATACCAGCCTTCTTACCCACTACGACCGCTTCGGGCGTATCGTTAAGCTTGAAGATACGGATGTGGGAAGGATACTCCGGGGAGAGCGCACCACGACCCGGCATAATGTGGTGATGCGGCCCCAGGGGAATTACAGGAGGTACGTATGAGGATAGGCAGCGGTTATGATGTTCATCGTCTGGGGGAGGGGCGTGATCTGATCCTGGGCGGAGTGAAGATACCGTATGAAAAGGGACTGATCGGACATTCGGATGCGGATGTGCTGACCCATGCCATCATGGATGCCCTGTTGGGAGCAGCGGCACTGGGAGATATCGGAAAGCTCTTTCCGGATACGGATCCCGCCTATAAAGGCATTGACAGTATGCTCCTTCTGAAAAAGGTGGGAGAGGCCATAGGGAAGGAAGGCTACCTGATCGAGAACATCGATTCAACGGTGATCGCCCAGGAACCGAAGCTGCGGCCCTATATCGATACCATGCGGGAACGCCTGGCGGAAGCGCTGGAGCTTTCCGTGGATCAGGTAAGCGTAAAGGCCACCACCGAGGAACATATGGGATTTACCGGCAGCGGCGAGGGTATGGCAGCCCAGGCCGTGTGTATGCTCAGCAGCGTAAGGGAGGCCTATTCCGTGGATGTGACCGCTGCAGGTGCCTGTACGGGCTGCGGACCGGAAGGCTGTCCCATGAGGAAATGAGCTGCGATGTATAGCTGCGGCCCTGGCTGCACAATAAGATAATAAGTCATAAAGGAGTGTTGAAAAATGAGACTTTATAATACGGCTACCAGAACGGTGGAAGAGTTCCATCCCCACGAAGAAGGAAAGGCGGCGGTATATACCTGCGGCCCTACGGTATATCATTTTGCCCATATAGGAAACCTGCGCAGCTACATCTGCGAAGATGTGCTGGTAAAGACCCTGATCTATGCCGGCTATGAGCTGAAGCGTGTGATGAACATCACCGATGTGGGACATCTGTCCTCCGATGCCGATACCGGAGAAGACAAGATGCTCAAGGGGGCAAAGCGGGAACACAAGACGGTGCTGCAGATCGCCGAGCAGTATACGAAGGCCTTCTTTGCGGACTTCAACAAGCTGAACATGCGTATGCCAGACGTTATAGAACCCGCAACGCACTGCATACCCGAGTTCATTCATATGATCGAAGTGCTTCTGGAGAAGGGCTATGCCTATCAGGCCGGGGAAAACGTTTATTTCGATACATCCAAATTGCAGAATTACTATGCCCTGTCCAATCAGAACGAGGAAGAGCTGAAGGAAGGCGTGCGGGATGATGTGGGTGTGGATGAGAACAAGCGGAACAAGACCGACTTCGTTCTCTGGTTTACCAAATCCAAATTCGAGGATCAGGAACTGAAGTGGGAGAGCCCCTGGGGTTACGGTTATCCCGGCTGGCACATCGAGTGCTCCTGCATCGGCATCAAGCATCTGGGAGAATATATGGATATCCATTGCGGTGGAGTTGATAATATCTTCCCGCATCATACCAACGAGATCGCGCAGAGCGAAGCTTTTCTCGGACATCCCTGGTGCCGCTACTGGTTCCACGTGCACCATCTGGTGGAAAAAGGCGGAAAGATGAGCAAATCCAAGGGGGATTTCCTGACCGTATCCCTGCTGGAGGAAAAGGGCTACGACCCTCTGGCTTATCGTTATTTCTGCCTGCAGTCCCATTACCGCAAACCCCTGGAATTCTCCTACGAGGTGCTGGATCAGATGGCTGCGGCCTATGAGAAGCTGCGCCGCCGCACTTCGGAGCTTTCCGCCGAAGGTGAGGTGGATAAGGCCGTATTTGAAAAATACCGCAGTCGTTTTTCGGAGGCCCTTCAGGATGATCTGAACACATCCATGGCCTTTACCGTGTTCTATGATATGCTGAAGGAAGATACCAACGATGCTACCAAGCGTGCCCTGACCGAAAGCATGGACAGCGTATTCTCGCTTAAACTGCTGGAGCCTTATGCGGCGGCAGAGGTAGATGAAGAACTGGCGGCTTTTGCCGAAGCAAAGATCGCGGAACGTGCCGAGGCAAAGAAGGCGAAGGACTTTGCAAAAGCGGATGCCATCCGGGAAGAACTTCTGGCAAAAGGCATCGTGATCAAGGATACAAGGGAAGGAACAAAGTGGGAGAGAGCGTAACGGGCTTTGGCCCCCTCAGCCTTGCTTATCTGGGAGATGCGGTGTATGAGCGTTATGTCCGCGAATATCTGCTGAAGAGCAGGGGGAACCTTCCGGTGGAAAAGTATCACCGGCTGGCTACGGCCTTTGTCCGGGCAGAAGCCCAGGCGGAGGCTTCGGAGCAGTTAAGGGAAAGCTTTGACGAGGAGGAGAACGATATCTTCCGCAAGGCACGGAATGCCCGTTCCCATGCGGCTCCCAAAGGGGTGGCTACAGGGATCTACCATCGGGCCACAGGCTTTGAGGCAGTGATCGGCTGGCTGTACCTGAGCGGAAAGGAAGAGCGGGCGCAGGAGCTGATGGCAAAGACCATAGCGTATCTGGAGGAGAAGCAGTAATGGCTTATTCGGAATCACAAATAGAGGGACGCAATGCCGTAATGGAGGCCTTCCGGGCCGGAAAGACCGTGGATAAGCTCTATATCCTGGACGGCTGCAATGACGGACCGGTGCTCTCCATCAAGAGGGAAGCAAAAAAACAGGGAAGCCTGCTGCGTTACGTGGATAAGGAACGACTGGACCAGCTTTCGCAAACGGGCCGGCATCAGGGTGTCATAGCCACGGTAGCGGCGTACGAATATGCGGAACTGACGGATGTGCTGGCCGCGGCGAGGGAGAGCGGGGAGCCGCCTTTTCTTTTCCTGCTGGACGGGATCGAGGATCCCCACAATCTGGGAGCCATTATACGTACGGCACATCAGGCGGGTGCACACGGTGTGATCATCCCCAAAAACCGGGCGGTCGGTCTTACGGCTACAGTGGCACGTACCAGTGCCGGAGCCCTGAACTATATCCCGGTGGCCCGGGTGACGAATCTTTCCCGCACCATGGAAGAGCTTAAGGAAGAGGGGCTGTGGTTTGCCTGTGCGGACATGGACGGGCAGTGCATGTACGAATGTGATCTGAGAGGGCCCATGGGGCTGGTGATCGGTGCGGAAGGGGAAGGTGTGAGCCGCCTTCTTAAAGAAAAGTGCGATTATCAGGTGTCCATTCCCATGAAGGGAAAGCTGGATTCCCTGAACGCTTCGGTGGCTGCGGGGGTTCTGGCCTACGAGGTCCTGCGCCAGAGAGATTATTCGAAAAAGGCTTAAGCTTCGGGAAAGCCGGCTGAACAGTTTATTGATCGGCTTCCTTTTTGGGAAGGGTTAAACGCACCGTTTCGATACGGTTTCCTTCCAGTTTTTCCACCCGTGCCACGCTGCCGTCCGGAAGCTCCACGCTTTCGCCTTCTTCCGGCAGACGGTCGTCCAAAAGCTCGATGATCAGGCCGCTGATGGAGTCGTAGGCTTCGCTTTCGTAAGAAGTTTCCAGGGCTTCATTTATATCATCCAGGTTCATGGTGGCATCCACCAGATATTCGTTATCGGAAAGCTTTTTGATGAGTTCTGCCTCATCTTCGTCGTATTCATCCCGGATCTGTCCGATGATCTCTTCCAGCAGGTCCTCCATGGTGATCATGCCTTCGGCGGTGCCGTACTCGTTCAGTACGATGCTCACCTGCCGGTTCTTCTGACGCATCTCGTTTAAAAGGTCGGCCACCTTTTTATACTCATAAGTATAATAGGGCTCGCGCAGCAGAGCCTGCATATGAAAGCGGGAGGGATCCTCGATGAAGAGGAAGTCCTTGATGTTCAGGACACCTACGATATTGTCCGGGCTGTCTTCATAGACGGGCAGACGGCTGTACAGATGCTCTTTAAAAAGATCGCGGATCTCGTCATAGTCCGCGTGTATGTCCGCCATGATCATATTGACCCTGGGGATCATGATATCACGGGCAAGAGCGTCGGAGAATTCGAACATATTATGGATCATCTCCCGCTCCTCGCTTTCGATGACCCCTTCCTCGTGGCCTGCATCCACCAGCCCCAGCAGCTCGCTCTCGGTGATGCGCAGCACCTTTTCGTGTGGATCCACGCCCAGAAGACGCAGGATGCCGTTGGACAGCTTGTCTACGATAAAGATGACAGGGGTAAGGATCACGGAGAGGGCATAGATCGCCGGCGCGTAACGCAGGGCGTAACGTTCATTTTTCCTAAGCGCCAGAGTCTTGGGTGTGATCTCGCCGAAGAGCAGCACCAGCAGAGTGAGTATACCCGTAGCCAGCCCCACAGCCATATTGCCGAAAAGTTCGCCGGCCAGAACGGCACAGAGCGCGGAGGCGCCTATGTTCACCACATTATTTCCGATAAGTATCGTGGAAAGGGTTTTGGACAGCTTTTCCAGAAGCTTCAGGACCAGAAGGGCCCGTTTGTCTCCTTCGTCGGCCAGGATCTGCATACGCACGCGCTTTACCGTGGTAAAAGCCGTCTCCGCCGAGGAAAAAAAGGCGGAAAGTATCAGAAAGAGCAGTAATATGCATAACTTACATATATGTTCCGGGTCCATGGGCATTATCATAGCAAATTCCCGCCCATCGCGCAAGGGGGAGCTGTGCGTTGAACAGAAAGGGGCTTTCTGATAGAATAACAGATGTTTGGGCAGGTTTGATGCCGGAGGGATACTCGGATGCTGAAGGATAAGGATATACGCGAACCCTTATTTGATTTCCTGGAGGAAAACTACGGAAAAGTAAGGATACTCGAAGAGAAGATCACCGGGAAGGCCAGGGCGGATGTGGTAATGATCACTCCGGAGCTTTTATACGGGATCGAGATCAAGAGTGATGTGGATACCTATGCCCGCCTGAAAAAGCAGGTCCGCTATTACAACTGGTACTACGACCGTAACATGGTGGTGGTGGGAAGCAGTCATGCCCATCATATCAGGGAGCATGTGCCGGACTGGTGGGGCGTCATCACCGTGGAAACGGACGAAGCGGGAAGAGTGGATTTTTATACTCTCCGGGAGGCCGGGGAAAATCCGCGGGTTAAGGATAAGCGCAAGATCACGATACTCTGGCGGCCGGAACTGAATCATCTGCTGGAGCTTAATCAACTCCCCAAATACAGAAACAAGAGCAAGCTCTTTGTGCAGGAAAAGCTTCTGGAAACGGTCCCTGCGGAAAGGCTCTGGCCCCAGGCCTGTGAAGAGCTCTTTGAGAGGGATTATTCACGTTTTATGGAAACAGAGGAAGAAGCGTGATCCGGCCTCAGTATCTCTCCGAATCCTTATCGGCGGCGTAGCTTTCAAACAGCTTCAGGCATTCTTCGCGGTTCTGCTCATCAAGGCTCAGGATATCCCCTTCTCCGTTGAGCTGCCGGTAGAATTTATCATCCCGAAAACCGATGCCTGCCGTATCGTTTACATTACAGCCGTAACAGACTTTGGAAATGTTGGCCCAGAGGATGGCACCGAGACACATGGGACAGGGTTCTGCCGTGGTGTAGATCGTGCATCCCGACAGATCATGATCGCCCACATTCCTGCAGGCATCCCGGATGGCTTCCATTTCGCCGTGGGCGGTGGGGTCGTGATAGAGCAGGACACGGTTATGACCACGACCTATGATCTTCCCGTCACGGACCACCACGGAGCCAAAGGGGCCGCCGTGTTTCTTTTCTATCCCTTCGTAGGCTTCTTTTAAGGCTTCTTTCATGAAATCCATATCATATACCGGCACGGGCGCCTGCGGCCTCTATGCATTTTCCTTTCCGTGCTGTGGGATATTCCCTTCATCATCACAATATTCCGATATGCTTTTTTTGTCAATCGCAATCCTGCTTCCGAAAGACCTCAATACTCATTCTTTTATTCTCTTTTCAACTGTCTGATCCCTTGCTCCGTTCGGGGCAGGATTGACGGGGCAGCCGGATATTTGATAGAATGATGAATTGTTGAGGCAAGTGTTTATGTACGACCCATTATCATACGGCTCTGTGAGGAGGCAGCTTTATGCGGTACGATCCAAATTATAAAGATCAGATTTTCCGGGAGGAGAACGGAAGAATAGGGCTGGGCGAGATCATCGGCATGGTAAAGAGCGAGATGAACGCCCCCAAGACCAAGATGCCGCCCACACGGCTTTCGGGGCTCATGAAAAAAGTACTGCCTGTCATGGGAGTAATGCTTGCCCTGGTGGCCCTTATCACTTTTGTGTTGACGAAGAGTCCGGTCTATACGATCGTCATTACCATGTGCTGGCTTTTCATTTTTTTCGGCATAGTGCTCCTGATCATCGCACTGTATTCTTTTGTCTGTGTTCCGAAGCAATGTACGGATGTGGTGGAGGCTATGTGCATAGGCCACAGTATCAGCGGCGGCGGAAACGGTGCAAGGCCGCTGCACAGCCCCGTCTTTCAATATGAATACCGGGGACGTACTTATGTGGCGTTTGACGGCCTTTATGAAAACAATCCCAAGATGCCGCCCGTCGGCTTTTCCGTGAACATACGCGTTAATCCCATGGATCCGGAGGAATTGATCTGGGATTTCAGCAGGCAGCGTCTGATCTGGTTTCTCCTGGGGACGGTGATCGCATTGACAGTGGGTGTCATGTTTTTCTATGTAGCCCTTGTGGATGAGGATTTCCGCAGCCAGGTGATCTACGGGGAAAAGACGGAGGAAAGCGCGGCGCCGGAAGCAGCTCCGGTGCAGAAACAGAGCGAGGACGGCCGCAGCCTGATCGATGATGACTGGATCACGGAGCACTATCTCAAAGGGGATGCCGGAGCGCAGTGGAAGATCGGTATACGGAAAGTGGAGGAAGTAACAAAGGAAGAGGGAAAGCTCGGCCTGGTATTTGAGGCGGATGAAAAGTACAGCTACGACGGTGTATGGATGAAAGAAGAAGGCCTGAGCGGGACGGTACGTAACGCCGCGGCCGGAGACGAGTTCTATTATATCGAAACGGAAGACGGCGGCACGGCCCTCAGTACAAAGGAATACCTGTACGAAGGCAGCAGGCTGAATAAATAAGGAGCATAAAAAAAGGAGATCGTTATGGAAAAGGATTCCCGTTATTATACGAATGTACTGGATCTGATCGGCAATACGCCGCTCATCAGCCTGGAACAGGCCACGGGGCTGCAGATCTACGCCAAGGCGGAATTTCTGAATCCCGGGGGCAGCATTAAGGACCGCATCGCCCTCAACATGATCGAAGAGGCGGAAAAAGACGGGCGTCTGCGGCCGGGTATGACTATCATCGAACCCACTTCGGGAAACACCGGGATCGGGCTGGCCCTCTGCGGTGTACGGAAAGGCTATCGAGTGATCATCGTGATGCCGGAAAACATGAGTGAGGAGCGGAAAAAGATCATAAAGGCCCTGGGAGCGGAGCTGGTGCTGACGGACCCGGAGCTCAGCATAGGCGGTTCCGTGGACAAAGCCCTGGAGATCGCTGCCGCATCCGATGAGTATTTTGTGCCGCAGCAGTTCCAGAATCCCGCCAATCCACAGATGCATTACCGTACCACGGCCGTTGAGCTGGTACGTCAGCTGGGGAAGAAGATCGATATCTACGTGTCCGGTATCGGCAGCGGCGGAACCCTGCAGGGTGTGGCCCGGTATCTTCTGGAGCAGAACCCGCATACACGTATCGTTGCGGTGGAGCCTAAGAACGTATCCGCCCTTCTGGGAGATGAACCTGGGCTTCATCAGATCCAGGGGATAGGGGACGGTTTTATCCCGGATATACTGGATACTTCCATCATCACGGATATCGTGGAGGTATCGGATGAGGATGCCATAAATACCGCCCGGGAACTGGCAAAAGTGCAGGGACTGCTGGTAGGCACGTCCTCCGGGGCCAATGTATGGGCGGCCCGGCAGATGGCGGAGAAATACGGAAAAGACAAGGTCATCGCCACGATCCTGGCGGACCGTGCAGAACGCTATTTCAGTACGGCACTTATCTGAGAAGGGAAAAGGCGGATGAAAAAGAAGCTGAAGTTTAGGATCAAATTCAATGCGCCCGTGGTGCTGAGCTTTGGCATCGCCTGTCTGGCGGCGCTCATCCTCGGATGGGTCTCCGGGGGCGTACTTACGGAATTGCTGTTCATGAGCCGGCATACAGCCCTCTGGTCTCCCATGACCTATATCCGGGCCTTTACCCATGTGCTGGGCCACAGCGGCTGGGAGCATTTCATCGGCAACATGGCCTATATCCTTCTGCTGGGTCCCATGCTGGAAGAGAAGTACGGATCGAAAAAGGTGCTGGAAGTGATCCTGATCACGGCCTTTGTTACGGCCCTGGCCAATTATATCCTTTTCCCCCGTGTGGGGATCTGCGGTGCCAGCGGCGTGGTATTTGCATTCATCCTGCTCACCTCCTTTACCGGCTTTAAGGAAGGCGAGATCCCCTTAAGCTTTATCCTGGTGGCCCTGATCTTTTTGGGAAAGGAACTGATCCAGGGGCTTTTCGTCCGGGATAACATATCGAATCTGTCCCATATCCTGGGAGGGATCGTGGGAGCCTGTATAGGCTATGCATTAAACCGGAAGGGACGGAGCTGAGTAAAGGAAAACTGTCGGGACAGGGCTTTACACAAGCTTGCATCTTTTTTCATTATATGTTATAGTATGCCTTGCGTTTTGATGCGGAAGGCTTACGGAAGCATCGGACCAGCCGGGAAGAACCGGAAACATGCGATTACGGAGGACAATGATATGAAGCACATTAAGAGCCTTGAGACAAAGGATTTCAAGAAGAGCCTGGAAAAGGGCGGCTGCGGCGAGTGCCAGACTTCCTGCCAGTCGGCCTGCAAGACCAGCTGCACCGTGGGCAATCAGAGCTGCGAGCAGGATAAGGCAAGCAAGTAAGCTTTTTAAGGATCCTATGATCATTACGGGGGAGCAGTGGCAGCCCTGCCACTGTTTTCCGTGTTTTTTTGCTGTATAGGGAATTGCTTCGCATTTCCTATACTGTATTTGTGTAAAGGATATGATACATCAGTTTAAAAGTCAGGGATACAATATAGTACTGGATGTGGAGAGCGGAGGCGTCCATATGGTGGATGATGCCGCCTATGCGCTGATCGCCGAAGTCGATGCAGGCCTGAAGGAAGGCATGGGCGAAGCAGAGCTGGCGGAGAAGCTTTCCGGCTCTCTTGCCGATGTGGACCGGAAAGAGGTGCTTTCCGAGATCCTGGAGCTTAAACGCAGCGGCCGGCTCTTTGCCGCAGATGAGTACGAGGAACGCATAGAAGCTTTCAAGGAGAGGGAGACGGTGGTGAAGGCCATGTGCCTGCACATCGCCCATGCCTGCAATCTGGCCTGCAGATACTGCTTTGCCGGGGAAGGGGAATACTTCGGTCCCTGCGGACTCATGAGCCTTGAAACGGGAAAACAGGCACTGGATTATCTGGTGGCCCATTCCGGCAGCAGGCGGAACCTGGAGGTGGATTTCTTCGGGGGAGAGCCCCTGCTTAACTGGGAAGTGGTGAAAGCCCTGGTGGAATACGGCCGTGAGCTGGAAAAGACCCATGACAAGAATTTCCGTTTCACCCTTACCACCAACGGCACCCTGCTCACGGAAGAGATCCTGGAATATGTTAATAAGGAAATGAGCAATCTTGTGCTTTCCATCGACGGGCGGCAGGCGGTGCATGACCGTATGCGGCCTTATCGTGACGGACGGGGAAGCTACGAGGAGATACTCCCGAAATATATCCGTGCAGCGGAAAGCCGCGGGCAGACGAATTACTACGTGCGCGGTACCTATACCCATTACAATACGGATTTTGCGAAGGATGTGCTGCATCTGGCGGATCTGGGCTTTAAGCAGATCTCCATCGAGCCGGTGGTGGCACAGCCCTCGGAACCATATGCACTGACGGAAGAGGATCTGCCGGTGCTGCTTGAGCAGTACGACATCCTGGCAGCCGAGATGCTGAAGCGCAAAAAGGAAGGCAGGGGCTTTAATTTTTTCCATTTCATGATCGATCTGGAATGCGGGCCCTGCGTATACAAGCGCCTTTCGGGCTGCGGCGCAGGCTGCGAATATGTTTCGGTAACTCCCTGGGGAGACATCTACCCCTGCCATCAGTTTGTGGGACAGGAGGAGTTTAAGCTGGGGAGCGTTACCGAGGGGATAAAGAATACGGAGCTGCGGAAGGAATTCCACGACTGTAATGTGTATTCCAAGCCCGAATGCCGGAAATGTTTTGCAAAGTATTACTGCAGCGGCGGCTGCATGGCCAACGCACAGCATTTTTCCGGAGATATCAACGGTTCTTACCGGATCGGCTGCGAGCTGCAGCGGAAACGTGTGGAATGCGCCATCATGCTTAAGGTGGCGGAAGCGGATAATCAGTAGTTTTTTATGGAGGAGAAAGCATCATGAAGAAGTGGCAAGGTTTCTTGAGCCTGCTCATCATCATCGGGGCGCTCTGCGGTTTCGGCTATCTGGTGATGTACGGCGTGGACGAGACGGGAGTGGGCTCGGCGAAAAAGACCAAACTGGGTCTGGATCTGGCCGGCGGTGTTTCCATCACCTATGAGGTGGTGGGAGAAGAAACGCCTTCCAGAGAGGATCTGGACGATACGGTGTTCAAGCTGAAAAAGCGTATCGACCAGTACTCCACGGAAGCCAATGTTTACCCTGAGGGAACGAACCGTATCAGCATCGAGATCCCCGGCGTGACGGATGCCAATGCGATACTTAAGGAACTGGGCAGCCCCGGATCCCTGTATTTCATCAAGGCTACCGATCCCAGCGGCCAGCTGAACTATAAGGAAAAGACGGACGAAAACGGTGCCGTGGTGAGAACGGAAGAAGGAAAGACCGTCTATGAGCTTTCCAAGCCCATTGAGGACATCGTGGCCGAGGGCAGTGTAGTGCTTGCCGGTACCGATGTGGTCTCTTCCGAGGCCAAGGCCTATACCGATTCTTACAATATCACACAGAATATCGTAAGCCTTCAGCTTTCATCGGAAGGAACGGTTAAGTTTGCCGAAGCCACCGAAGAGGCGGCTCCGAAGAGCGGGCTTTACGGGACCATCGCCATCTACTATGACGGCGAGCTCATCAGTGTGCCCAACGTGAACGAGCGTATCGGCGGCGGACAGGCCCAGATCAGCGGTATGGCGGATTTCGCCGAGGCCCAGAACCTGGCCCAGAATATCCGTATCGGCGGACTGAAGCTGGAGCTGCAGGAACTGCGTTCCAACGTGGTAGGCGCCCAGCTGGGAAGTGATGCCATCAAGAGCTCCCTCATCGCAGGTCTCATCGGTC
Source organism: Lachnospiraceae bacterium (assembly GCA_017552715.1). GTDB lineage: Bacteria > Bacillota > Clostridia > Lachnospirales > Lachnospiraceae > NK4A136. The sequence continues at coordinate 20,639 of JAFZOW010000051.1, read as the reverse complement.
TGATCCTGGTGATCCTGCTGATGTGCGTGGTATACCGTCTGCCGGGCTTCGCAAGTTCCATCGCCCTGGTCCTTTACTGTATGCTGGTGATCCTGGTGATGAACCTCTTCGAGATGACACTGACCCTGCCCGGTATCGCAGGTATCATCCTTTCCGTCGGTATGGCGGTGGATGCCAACGTTATCATTTTTGCACGTATCAAGGAAGAGCTGAAGGCCGGAAGCACGGTGTCGGAAGCCATCAAGGCCGGTTTCTCCAAGGCGCTGTCCGCCATCATCGACGGTAACATCACCACCCTGATCGCGGCTGTAGTGCTGATGCTCATGGGCAGCGGCAGCATAAAGGGCTTCGCTTATACCCTGGCCGTAGGTATCGTACTCTCCATGTTCACGGCTCTGGCAGTGACCCGTCTCCTGGTGAACGCCTTCTATGCCATAGGCCTGCAGGCACCGGTACTTTACGGTATCAGCGAGAAGGATAAGGAAAAGAAAGAGAAGACCATCGATTTCCTGAGCCGCAAGAAGCTCTTCTTCGGTATCTCCATCGGCGTGATCGTGGCCGGCATCATCGCCATGATCGTGGGCAAGGCAGTTACCGGGGATGCGCTGAACTACAGCCTGGAGTTCAAGGGCGGTACCGCTACCACGGTGGCATTCAATAATGCCATGAGCCGCGAAGAGATCGAAGCATCAGTGATCCCCGAACTGGAAGGGATCACGAAGGATGCCAATGTACAGTGGCAGACCGTAAACGACACCAACGAGGTGGTGTTCAAGACCCGCGTGCTTAATGTGGATGAGCGTCAGGCTCTGAACGATATGATGAAGGCGAAGTTCTCCGTACCTGAGGACAAGATCACCACCGAGACCATCGGCTCCACCATCTCCGGCGAGATGAAGCGTGAATCGCTTACGGCTATCGTGGTGGCGGCTCTGTGCATGCTGATCTATATCTGGTTCCGTTTCAGCGACATCCGTTTCGGTGCCAGTGCCGTATGCGCCCTGCTCCATGACGTGCTGGTGACCCTCACCTTCTACGCCATCGTGCGATATTCCGTGAGTTCCACCTTTATCGCCTGCATGCTGACCATCGTAGGTTATTCCATCAACGCCACTATCGTCATATTTGACCGTGTGCGTGAGAATCTGACAGAGAACGAGACACGGAAGAGTAAGAACAAGCTGACCCTGGATGCCATTGTGAACCAGAGTGTTACCCAGACCCTGAGCCGTTCCATCTTCACTTCCCTGACTACGGTGATCATGGTCGTCATGCTCTTCATCCTGGGTGTGAGCTCCATCCGTGAGTTCGCTCTGCCGCTGATCATCGGTATCATCTGCGGAACCTACTCCTCGGTATGCGTGACCGGAGCCCTGTGGAAGGTGCTGCGTGATCGTTTCCCCGTAACGGAGGAGGAATAAGACAAATACGGTAAGCCGGGAAAGCTCCGTAATGCTTTCCCGGAAGTGAGAGCTGACAGGGGAGGGCTCCTGTCAAAAGGATAAAAAAATCCACCCTGCGATGAACGCAGGGTGGTCTTTTTATGGGTGAGGGGAGAAGTTTTCTCCCCCTTATCAGTTGATCGTAACGGTCTGCATCAGATGGTCGATGACCTTCTGTTCCAAGACGGCGTGGGCCACATAACCCTTTCCTCTGGAGTTCTGCAGTTCCTTCAGGCTTTCCTCGGTATAACCCTTATCTACGTAGTAAGCCGTTACATCTGCGTCTGTCAGGACGATGCCGGCCTGATCAGCGATATACTGGATCTCCATGCCACGCTCGGCTTCTATGCGGGCACGCTCCTTAAGCTCTGCGTTGTAGGCTTCTTCATCGGCAAGACCGCGGCTCTCATACACGCTATTGTAGGCTACATAGCCGAGCATCTGCTGGTAGAGGCTGTTCATGTAGTTCATCTGCTCCAGGTCTTCGGCGCGGAGTACACGCTCGCAGTTCTTGAGATAGCCGTCGGGAACGGAGCTGACGGTGCTGTTAACGGAGATGCTCTTGCTCACGGCATCTCTCAGGCTGCTCTCGTAGTAGCCGTCGATGATGCTCTGGCGGTATTCCTCTACGGTGGAAGCTTTGTCACTGTGATATTCCTTTACATAGGAGTCATCCAGCACGGGATCCACATAGATCCCTTCCACATGGATGTCGTATTCCGCAACCTTTCCGGCGGCGGAAGCGTCTTCGTAATCGTCGGGGAAGCTTACCGTAGTGCTTACATCGTCTCCCATGACGCAGCCGATCAGAACATCGTCAAATTCTTCGCCGATCTCGCCGCTGCCGACGGTGTAGTCCGTACCTTCGGAAACATCCTTGTAACTTTCTTCGTCGATGGTGGCTGTGTAGCTGATGCGTACTTTATCTCCGTCTGCAATGCTCAGTGTCCCATCATCCGAGAGGGTTTGATGGGATGAAAGGTCGCTGGCGATATCACTTTCCACTTTGCTGTCTTCCGGAAGAAGCTCAGCACGGGAGAAGCTCATGGCACCGGTATTGACCGTTACATGCCCGGAAGCGGATATGCCCTTCAGTGCGCCGTAATCATTGTAGTAGCGGGAATAATCCAGGCGGGACTGTCTCCAGACAACAACGCCTACGATGATCGCCAGAACGATAAGACCGGGGATCGCCACGCTCCAGAAACGGGCCATAGCCGCCTGACGTCTGGCTTCCTGGCGGTTCTTCTCCTGCTCGATGCGCTTCTGCTTTGACCGGCTAAGCTCCGTGTTTACATTTGTTTCACTCATTTCAAAAAACCTCCTTCATAGTAAGAACAACGCATAAAGTATAGCATACTTTCACAAAAAATAAAGTGTTCATTCTATGAAATTATGTTATAATCCTTCTATGGCTGACTGGTATCTGATACGTAAGGGCGGGGACTATACCGCCATCGGCGAGAAGCATCATATCCATCCCGTTCTGGCAAGGATCCTTAAGAACCGCGGAGTGGAAAGCGATGAAGAGATCGAAGCTTTCCTTCACGGCGGAATGGAGTGCCTGCATCCCGCGGAAGAGATGAAAGATATGGAACGCTGTGCCGGGATACTCCTTCCGGCGATACGGGAGGGACGTAAGATCCGGGTGATCGGCGACTACGATATTGACGGGGTCTGTGCCACGGCTATACTGCTGAAGGGCCTGTGGGGGCTCGGAGCCAATGCAGATCACTGTATCCCTCATCGTATCCGGGACGGTTACGGTATGAACCCCGACATGATACGGCAGGCGGCAGCGGACGGAGTGGAGTATATCCTCACCTGCGATAACGGCATCTCCGCTGCGGATGAGGCGGCTCTGGCGAAGGAGCTGGGCATTACGCTGCTGATCACGGATCACCATGAACCGCCTTACCGTATGCGGGGGGAAGAGCGGGAATACCTGCTTCCCGATGCGGCAGTCATTGTAGATCCGAAGCAGAGTGACTGTCCCTATCCATTTAAGGGGATCTGCGGCGCCTTTGTGGCGGCCAAACTGATAGGGACACTTTATAGAACGGGTGGCACGGAGCTTGCCCCTTCCTTTTACGAAGAACTGATACAGCTGGCAGCCTTTGCCACTGTGGGCGATATCATGGAACTGAAGGATGAGAACCGCGTGCTGGTAAAGGAAGGGCTGCGTCTTCTGTCACAGCGGCCCGCACCGGGCTTTCGGGAGCTGATCGAGGTCCTGGGGCTTTCCGGAAAGCAGATCTCATCTTATCATCTGGGTTTTGTGCTGGGGCCCTGCATCAATGCCAGCGGACGTATCGATACGGCGGACCGGGCCCTGGAGCTCTTTACCACGGATGATCCCGCCCGGGCCCGGACCATAGCCGGGGAGCTGCGGGAACTGAACGAAAGCCGCAAGAGCCTCACGGAGCAGGCTACGAAAGCAGCGGCGGAACAGATCGATGGCGGGGAGCATGCGGGTATGAAGGTCTATGTGATCTTCCTTCCCGATTGTCATGAGAGTATCGCCGGCATCGTGGCAGGCCGCATCACCGAACGTTACGAGCATCCCACCCTTGTGGTGACGAAGGGGGAGGAGGGGCTCAAGGGCTCGGCCAGATCCGTGCCGGCCTATCATATGTATGATGCCCTGACGGAGGTGGCGGAGCTGTTCACCCGTTTCGGCGGCCATGCCCAGGCAGCGGGTTTTTCCCTTCCCGAGGAGAATCTGCCGGAGCTCAGGCGGCGCCTGAATGAGAACTGCCGTGTGAAGGAAGAAGAGATGAAGCGGCGGGTAGAGATCGATCTGGAGCTGCCTCTTAAGTATGCTTCTCCGGAACTGGTAACGGAACTGGCTCTTCTGGAGCCCTGTGGCTGCGGGAACGAAAAGCCCGTGCTGGCCAGGCAGGGGCTGACCCTTAAGCACATCCGTCCCGTGGGACAGGAAGCGAAGCTGACATTGCTTGCGGTGGAGGATGAAGGCAGGGAATATGAGCTGAAGCTCTTTTTCGCATTTGAAGAGCTGAAAGAATATCTGAAAGAGAAACACGGCAGTTCCGCGGTGGAAGCCTTACTCTCACCGCAGGGCGGGGCCGTGCGTTTTGCGGGGATCTACACGCCCCAGTGGAATGAATACCGGGGAGAGCGTAAGCTGCAGCTGGTACTGGAGGATTATAAATGAACACGAAAGAGCGATACAGGGAACTGGATCTGTACAAGGGAGTGGGGATCCTTCTGGTGGTGACCCATGCCACCCAGCTTTTGAGTGAGAGTCTGGAGAAACGTGTGGCAGCCGTGGGCTTTGCGCTGTTTATGGCAGCGGCGGGCGCCCTGTATTATAAAAAAGGCTACAAGCAGGACGAAAAGGTGGCGACTGCGGAGGTTTTCCGGGGGATATTCATGCCCTATATCTGGTTTTCCCTGGCGTTCCTCTGCGTGGATGCCCTGGGGATGTTCATCCTTCCGGAACGTTTTACCCTGGAAAATCTTTACGGGCATATCTGGGACAGCGTCAGCTTTCTGGGGATCTCCACCCTCTGGTTCCTTCCTGCTTATTTCCTGGCGGTAGCGGCTTACCGCATGTTCCGCTTTTATTTTTCCTTTGTCTGGATGGCCGTCATACTCACCCTTACTATCTTCTGTCTCCTGCTGATCCTTTATTACCGTGGTTATGACGGGATGCTCCCGCTGCAGAGTACCGAGCCGGGGCTTGAGAACTACGGCCTTCGTTTTGCTCTGCTTTTCTGGCGCGGGAGCCTGGGAATGTTTTTCTGCATGTGGGGCGAAGCCCTGGCACGTCTGGAAGGGTTCCTTAAGAAAAAGAAGATCATCTGTGTGACAGCCGCCCTTGCCGCACTGGTACTGGGAGCCGTGCTGGCGGGATTTGCGCCCATGCCGGATTACGAGAACTTTGCGCTGGGGAATCCTTTTCTGAGCATACCCATAGCCATGTGTTTTTCCGGGGGACTCTATATCCTCTGCTGCTGGATCGGTACCGTCCGTCCCATCGATTTCCTGGGCCGGCATGCCCTGATCATCCTGGTGAGCTACAACAAGTTTAAGGTGCTCTTTGTCGCACTTGCCCTGGGCGGGAAGGTGCTGGCCCTTACCCAGAACAATTTCGCTACCCGTACCACGGTGGCACTGGTGACCCTGGGACTGGAGCTGCTCATCATCTTCATCCTGCGGCAGCCTGTCTTCCGCATCTTTTTCGGAATGCGTGACTGGAGCGCACCGGCCCCGGAGGAGCCGGAATGATCCTCTGTGTATCCTTAAATCCCGCAGTCGACCGTATGCTGCATCTGGGGGCCGAACTTAAGCCCGGAGCGGTGAACCGCATCAGTGAGCAGCGGGATTACGCGGGCGGCAAGGGAGTCAACGTGGCAAGGGTGCTGAAGGAGCTTGACGCGGACCCGACTCTTACGGGCTTTGCCGGCGGAGACGGAGGGGAACTCATCGCCCGGACCCTTTCTTCCGAAGGGATAGGTTCTGCTCTGGTCAGGACCGAAGCTCCGACACGCTGCAATCAGAATTTTATCTCCCCAGACGGAACGGTGACGGAGCTTCTGGCACCGGGACCCAAGATCACGGAGCGGGAACGGGAGCGTTTCCTGGAAGAGTTCTCGGACATACTGCCAAAGAGCCGTCTGCTCCTTCTTTCCGGATCCCTCCCTCCGGGTATCCCGGCGGGTTTTTATGCACAGCTTATCCGGGAGGCCCGCGCTGCGGGCGTACCGGCGTTTCTGGACAGCAGCGGGGAGGCACTTCGGGAAGGAGTGGCGGCCCGGCCCTTTCTGATCAAGCCCAACCGTGCGGAGCTCGAAGCTCTCTGTGGAGAGGCCTGCCCCAGCCGGGATGCGGCTCTTTACGGGGCAGAGCTGCTTAAGGAGAGATACGCACTTCCCTGTGTGGCCCTGAGCCTCGGAGCCGAAGGTTTGTTATACCTGTTTGAGAATGAGAGGCTCTTTGCCGCTGCACCGGAACTGGATGCCGTAAGTACCGTAGGCTGCGGGGATGCCGCCCTGGCTTCCCTGGCTCACTCGTATCTGGCGGGGCTGGATGCCCGGGAGAGCCTGAAATGGGCGGTGGCCCGTTCCGCGGCGGCGGCACTGGAAGAGGAGAGCGGACATATCGATACCGCCCGGGCAGAAGAGCTGGCAGACCGTGTCCAAATATACACAGTTTAGACACGAAAAAAACACATTTACCTGTTATACTGCGCTTAGATAGTGAAACAAAGGTTTACTATCTCCCCCTCATATCTGACCGCTGCCGCAAGGCGGCGGTCTTTAATTTTCCCCGGATATGTGTTATAATCTGTTGCTATGAAAACATTAAAAGAATTACTTGAAGATCTGGAATGTGAATATCCCGCCCGGGCCGGAGACACCGGGATCGCCGCTCTGGTATATGACAGCCGTTCGTTATCCGCCGGCTGCCTTTTTGTTGCCATAAAAGGGGCGAAATTTGACGGTCATTCGGCCATAGTTGCTGCGGCGGAAGCGGGAGCGGCTGCGGTACTGGCGCAGGAAGCGGATGAGGCCCAGAGGAAAGCCTGTGAGGAGGCGGGCTGTGTTCTGGTCATTACGCCCGATACACGCCTGGCGCTGGGAGTGGTATCCGCTGCCTGGTTCGATCATCCGGCGGACAGGCTGGTGACCATAGGGATCACCGGCACCAAGGGAAAGAGCAGCAGCGCCATCCTGGCGGTGGCCGGGCTACGCGGCCTGGGTATCCCCTGCGGGATGATCGGGACCATCGAGGTGGACACGACGCAAAGGCGCATCCCCGCGAAGAATACCACGCCCGAATCCTATGAGCTGCAGTCCTATCTGGCGGAGATGCTTAAGGCGGGCTGCAGGGCCGTTGTCATGGAGGTTTCCTCCCAGGGGCTGATGATGCACCGCACCGCAGGGATGCGATTTACGGTGGGGGTGTTCACCAATATCTCTCCGGATCATATCGGACCCAATGAACATAAGGATTTTGAAGATTATCTGCATTGCAAGAGCCTGCTCTTTAAATGCTGCGATACGGCCTGTATCAACTGCGACGACCCCCATGCCGGAGATATGCTGAAGGAATGTACCGCCAGACGGGTATGGCGTTTCGGCCTGGGAGAAGAAGCGGAGCTAAAGGCTGAAGAGGTGCAGCTCTATACCGGCGGAGGACATCTTGGAGTCCGCTTTGCCATGAAGGGGATAGGTGAAGGCAGCATAGCTGTGGAACAGCCCTTCCCCGGGCGTTTTTCGGTCAGCAATATCCTGTCTGCCATGGCGGCATCCCATACCGCTGCAAAGGCCCTGGCTGTGGAAGGGACGGAGGAGGAGATCGCAGAGCGGCTGCTGGAAGGCTTCCGCGGAGCCGTGGTGAAGGGCAGGATCGAGCTTTTGCCTGTTTCGGACAGTTATACCCTGATGATCGACTACGCACATAATGCCATGGCTCTGGAGAGCCTGCTCAAGACCCTCAGGGAGTATGGTTCCGGGCGGATCGTTTCCCTCTTCGGCTGCGGCGGGAACCGTGCCCGTTCACGGCGTTACGAGATGGGAGAGGTTTCCGGCAGGCTGGCGGATCTTACGGTAATCACCTCCGATAATCCCCGGGATGAGGAACCCATGGACATCATTGCCGATATCGTGGAGGGGATGAAAAAGACCGACGGGGAGTATATCACGATCCCCGACCGCAAGGAAGCCATCGCCCGCTGCATCGCGGATGCGAAGGCCGGAGATATCATCGTACTGGCCGGTAAGGGACACGAGGATTACCAGGAGATAAAGGGAGTCAAATATCCCATGGACGAAAGGCGTCTGGTGCTGGAGATACTGAAGGAACGGGGAGATGACGCTGCGGCGGAGCGTATGCTTAAGCGTTACCCGGAGCTTTCTTCATGAAAAAGTATGCTTCGGTGATCGTGGATATCGCGCTGGAGAAGCTTGACCACCCCTTCAGCTACCGTATCCCGGAAGAGCTTCAGGCGCAGATCGAGGAAGGAACGGAAGTGATGATCCCCTTCGGGAAGGGGGATAAAGCCCGGAGCGGCTTCGTGGTGGCGCTCAGCGACCGGGTGGATTTTCCGGAGGAAAAGCTGAAGGATATCCTCTCCGTAAAGGAGCGTTCCGTCGGGATTGAGAGCCGCACCATGCAGCTGGCCATCTGGATGAGGAAGTCTTATGGCGGCACGCTGATCACAGCCATGCGTACGGTGCTGCCGGTTCGGAAAAAGATCAGGGAAAAAGAGTATCGCAGTATCTTAAGGGAAGTGGGAGCGGAGCGGCTCACACAGGAGATACAGCATCTTAACCCGCTGCGACATGCGGCAAGGATACGCCTTTACCGGGCCCTGCTGGAAGCGGAGAGGCTGCCGGAGAGCATGGTAAAGGAAAAGCTGCAGATCTCGGGGGCCGTGCTTGCCACGGCGAAGAAGGACGGGATCATCCGCATCGAGAGCGAACGCCTCTACCGGGCCCCCAGGGCCAGGGAAGGCGGGCGAAAAGAGACGGAGCTGAACGAAGAGCAGCGTCAGGCGGCGGAACGGATACGGATGGCCCGCGCCGGGGGAGACAGAAGGCCCGTGCTCCTGTACGGGATCACCGGCAGCGGGAAAACGGAAGTTTATATGGAGCTTATCGCCGGTGTGGTAGCCGAAGGAAAGCAGGCCATCGTTCTTATTCCCGAGATAGCCCTCACCTTCCAGACCCTGATGCGTTTTTATGCCCGTTTCGGAGACCGGGTGGCGGTCATGCATTCCCGCCTTTCCGACGGGGAACGTTATGACCAGTATGAACGGGCTCTTAAGGGGGAGCTGGATATCGTCATCGGCCCCCGCTCGGCGCTGTTCACGCCTTTTCCCTCCACGGGGATCATCATCATCGATGAGGAGCATGAAGGCAGCTATAAGAGCGAGAAGATGCCGAAGTATCATGCCAGGGAAGTGGCGGAATATCTGGCAGAACGGGACGGGGCACAGCTGATCCTGGGAAGTGCCACACCTTCGCTCGAATCCTGGTATAAGGCACAAAAAGGGGAGTATATCCTTCAGAGCCTTACGGCCCGTTACGGAGGAGCGAAGCTTCCCGAGGTTCATATCGTTGATATGCGTGAAGAGCTGAAGGCCGGGAACCGGAGTTTTTTTTCAAGAGCTCTTTTAAGCCGCATCACCGAACGCATCACCCGGGGAGAGCAGAGCATGCTCTTTATCAACCGGCGCGGGGTGGCGGGCTTTGTGTCCTGCCGCAGCTGCGGCTATGTGGCCACCTGCCCTCACTGCAGCGTATCCATGACCGAGCACAGGGACGGCATGCTGCACTGTCATTACTGCGGTACAAAGCTGCCCATGCCGAAGCGCTGTCCGGAGTGCGGATCGGCATATATCGCCGGTTTCCGCGCAGGGACGGAACGGATCGAGGAAGAACTGAAAAGCCGTTATCCGGCGGTGCGCGTCCTGCGCATGGATGCGGATACCACAAAGAATAAAGAGGATTACGAGCGTATCCTTTCCGCCTTTGCGGACGGGGAGGCGGATATCCTGGTGGGCACCCAGATGATCGTAAAGGGGCATGACTTTCCCAATGTGACCCTTGTGGGAGCCCTGGCAGCGGATATGTCCCTAAACGCCAGTGATTTTCATGCGGCCGAGCGAAGCTTTCAGCTGCTGGCCCAGGCGGCAGGCCGGGCGGGCCGGGGGATACGGCCGGGGGAGACGGTGATCCAGACCTATCAGCCGGAGCATTATGCCGTATGTGCGGCGGCCAAGCAGGACTATCCTGCCTTTTACGACCAGGAGATCGCTTTCCGCGAACTGGCGGAATACCCGCCCCTGTGGAGCATGCTTGCCCTGCAGTACTATTCCGGGGATGAGAGGGCCTGCACGGAACGTGCCGCACAGGCGGCACAGCGCATCCGGGAGTGTATGGAAGACGGAGCTTTGGAACTCATCGGTCCCGCGCCTGCGCTGATCGGAAAACTTAAGGATGTTTTCCGTGTGGGGATCTATCTGAAAGCAAAGGAAAAAAGCATCCTCCGCCGCGCCGCCGGACTGGCGGAAGGGCTTCAGGAGGAAAAGGCCGCAGCAGGAGGCCGTGAAGTGAGCCTGCAGCTGGATTATGATCCGGTAAACACATTTTAGAAAAGAGGAGAAGAATAAAATGGCGATCCGAAAGATCAGGGAATGGGGAGATGAAGTGCTGAATACGGTATGCCGGCCGGTAACGAAGATGACGGAGCATCTGGGTGAGCTCATCGACGATATGCTGGAGACCATGTATGAAAGCAGCGGTGTAGGCCTGGCGGCCCCCCAGGTGGGAGTGCTGAAGCGCGTGGTTGTGATCGATGTGAGTGAGGACAGGAACGAGCCCTATGTGCTGATCAATCCCAGGATCCTGGAGAGCAGCGGCGAGCAGACCGGTTATGAGGGCTGTCTGTCCGTGCCCAACAAGATCGGAGAAGTGACGCGGCCGGCTTATGTGAAGGTGGCGGCGCTGGACCGGGATATGAAGGAATTCGAGCTGGAGGGCACCGAGATGATGGCCCGCTGCCTCTGCCATGAGCTGGACCATCTGGACGGGATCATGTATGTGAGCAAGACGGAAGGTCCCCTGCAGGATTCACGGGTGCTGGAAGAACAGGAGACGGAGGAATGATGAAGATCGTATATATGGGGACGCCGGATTTTGCCGTTGCTCCCCTGAATGCCCTGATCGAAGCAGGGTACGAGATCACGGCCGTTATCTGTCAGCCGGATAAAGCCAAAGGCCGGAGCGCCGAGCCGGTGCCCTGTCCGGTGAAGGAGGCGGCTCTGGCTCACGGCCTGCGTGTCTTTCAGCCCACCCGGATCAAACGGCCCGAGGCGGTGGAGGAGCTGCGGGGCATGGAGGCGGATATCTTTGTGGTGGCTGCCTTCGGCCAGATACTTTCCGAAGAGATCCTGGAGATGCCGAAGTACGGCTGTGTGAACATCCATGCGTCCCTGCTGCCGAAATACCGCGGAGCGGCACCCATACAGTGGGCCGTGCTCAACGGGGAGGAGAAGAGCGGTGTCAGCATCATGCAGATGGATGTGGGCATCGATACCGGCGATATCCTTTTGCAGAAAGAGCTTTTGCTTGCTCCGGATGAGACCGGGGGCAGCCTTTTTGACAGGCTGGCGAAGCTGGGGGCCGAAGCCATTGTGGAAGCACTGCCCCTGCTGGAGGCCGGGAAGCTTCAGCCACGTAAGCAGGATGAAGCTTTAAGCAGCCATGTGGGCATGCTTACAAAGGAAGACGGTCACATAAACTGGAGCCTTGGGGCGGCAGAGATCGAACGGCGCATCCGGGGGCTGGATCCCTGGCCGGGCTGTTATACCTTTTTCCGGGGAAAACAGCTGAAGCTCTGGCGTGCGGAAGTCCTGCGGGGCAGTGTGGGTGAAAACCGTATCGCAGGCGGGCCCGGAAAGATCGTTTCCGTTTCGAAGGAGTATTTTGACGTGGCCTGCGGGGAAGGGATCCTGCGGATCAGGGAACTGCAGCTGGAGGGAAAGAAGCGCTTAAGCTGTGCCGAATTCCTGCGGGGAATGAAGCCGGAATGCGGGGAGATACTGGATGGTGAAGGAAGCGAGCGTTAATCCGCGCCTGCTGGCTCTGGAGATATTGCTGGAGGCGGAGAAGGGCGAAAAAAAGGCTACGGAGCTGATCCGCGGCGCCCTGGATAAGGCGGATGACTTACCCCGGCGGGATAAAGCTTTTATACGCCGCCTCAGCGGAGGCGTTATCGAACGCCGCATCACGCTGGATCACTGCATCGATGCTTTTGCTTCCACCAAGACCAGGCGTATGAAGCCGGCCATACGGCAGATCCTCCGTATGGGCTGTTATCAGCTTCTTTACATGGACAGCGTGCCGGCTTCCGCCGCAGTGAACGAATCGGTGGCACTGGCAGCCAGGAAAGGCTTCGCGGGGCTGAAGGGCTTCGTAAACGCGGTACTTCGGAACGTCGAACGCAATAAGGAGAATATACCCATGCCCTCGCGGAAGGAGGATCTTCCGCTGTTTCTTTCTGTCAGCTATTCCATGCCCCGCTGGATCGTGGAGCGTTTCCTTTCTCAATACGGCGAACGTACCGCCGAGCGTATGCTTGCCGCCGCCTTAAGCGAAAGACCCGTATGCGTTAGGGTATGCGGGGATGCGGACAAACTCAGGGGAGAGTGGGAGGCACAGGGAGTGACGGTGGAGGAGGAACCCCGTCTTCCCGGGGTCCTCTTTTTGCGTAACGTACCCGGAGTGGAGCAGCTGGCAGGCTTTGCGGAGGGCGGCTTTTTTGTACAGGATACCGCCAGTATGCTGGCGGTTAAGGCGGCGGGCATACGGCCGGGGGAGAAGGTGATCGACCTCTGTGCTGCACCCGGCGGTAAGAGCATCGCAGCCAGCTTCTTGTGCGGCAGCAGCGGCAGTGTACGCTCCTTCGATATCAGCGATGCAAAGCTGGAACGTATACGGGAGAATGCGCTGCGCTTAAAGCGCGAGAATATTGAGGTCCTCCAGGGGGATGCGCGCTGCAGGAATGCGGCACTCCTTTCCGCGGCGGATGTGCTCATCGCCGACCTGCCCTGCAGCGGACTTGGGGTACTGGGACGCAAGCCGGACATCCGTTACCGCGTACAGGAAGAGGATATCGGCGGGCTGCGGGCTCTGCAGAGGGAGATCCTGTGGGCTTCCCTGGATTACCTGAAGCCCGGAGGACGTCTACTTTACTCTACCTGTACCGTGACGGAGGAAGAGAACGAAGGAAACTATCACTGGCTTCTGGAAAACTTTCCCCTGCATCCGGTGGATATTTATGACAGGGTGCCGGAAGCCCTGGTGAAGGATACGGCCCGGCAGGGCTATATGCAGCTTTTGTGCGGGGAGCCGGAGGGGCTGCCCCTTACGGACGGCTTCTTCTTTGCTGTGTTTGAAAGGACAGAGGCATGAAGGATCTGAAAGAGCTTACCCTGGAAGAACTTAAGGCGGAACTGACGTCCATGGGAGAGCCGGCTTTCCGAGCCAAACAGCTCTATTCCTGGATCCATCAGAAGCTTTCCGTCAGCGTGGAAGAGATGAGCAATCTCCCCCTCAGCCTGCGGGAAAGGCTCGGCGGGGAGTATGTTATTTCAGCGCATACGATACGCCGTATGCAGGAGTCGGCCATTGACGGTACCAGGAAATATCTCTTCGGGCTGGCAGACGGTAACAGCATCGAAAGCGTATGGATGCGTTATCATCACGGGAACAGTCTCTGCATCTCTTCCCAGGTGGGCTGCCGCATGGGCTGCGCCTTCTGTGCCTCCACCATAGGCGGGAGGGTCCGTAACCTTACGGCTGCGGAGATGCTGGAGCAGGTCTATGCCGTAAGCCGCGACACCGGGGAGAGAGTGGACAATGTGGTGGTCATGGGCATAGGCGAGCCTCTGGACAATCCGGAGGAGCTGCTGCGTTTTATCCGTATGCTGACGGATGAGCAGGGGCTCCATATCAGCAGGCGAAGCATCACGGTATCTACCTGCGGGCTGGTACCGGGGATACGGCGTCTTGCGGAGGAGGATACGGGGGTGACCCTGGCCCTTTCCCTGCACGCACCTACGGACGAGCAGCGCAGAAAGATCATGCCTGTGGCGGAACGTTACCGGCTGGAGGAGCTGATGGCTGCCGTAGACTATTTCTTTGAAAAGACCGGCCGCAGGGTCAGTTTCGAATATGCCCTGATCGCAGGGGTGAACGACCGGGGGGAGGATGCGGAGGCCCTGGCGGCCCTGGCGGTTCCCAGAGGCTGTCATGTGAACCTCATCGCGGTAAATCCCGTCAGGGAAAACGGACTCCGTGAACCCGGCGGAACGGGAGTAAGGGATTTTCAGGATAAGCTTAAGGCGCTGGGGGTGAATGCCACGCTCCGCAGGGAACTGGGAAGAGATATCGACGGGGCCTGCGGACAGCTCAGACGGGCGGAACAAAAAATTATGTAAACCGAAAATACCTTTTGACCCATAGGCGCTAATGTGATAAAATTATGCCGGTTGAGACTATGAGAAACAATGCCGAGAGCTTTCCGGGTATGGGGATCGTATAGGAAAGATGAAACTGGATTCCTATTCCCTAACTGACATCGGAAGGCTGCGAAAACAGAATCAGGATTATGTTTTCACGTCTGAGGTGCCCATCGGGCCGTTGCCCGATCTTTTTATCGTTGCTGACGGTATGGGGGGCCACAAGGCGGGGGAATATGCATCCAAATGTGCCGTGGAGACCCTGGTGGCCTGGGTCAACCATTCTGCCGACCGGGGAAGCGTGCGGGTGATCTCGAAGGGGATACGTGAAGCCAACCGGCGGGTACGCGAAAAGGCACTTTCGGATGATAATTATTATGGTATGGGTACCACGCTGGTGGTGGCTACCCTGGAAGACACAGGCCTGTGTGTGGCCAATGTTGGAGACAGCCGTCTGTATCTGATCCACGACGATGAACTGCGTCAGGTCACCACGGATCACTCTCTGGTAGAGGAGATGGTCCAGATGGGAGAGCTGGAACGCAGGTATGCCAGATCCCACCCGGATAAGAATATCATTACCCGGGCCATCGGCGTTATGGAAGAAGTGGATGTCGATATCTTTGAACTGGAGGATATCTCGGAAGGAGATATGCTTCTTATGTGTTCCGACGGTCTTTCCAATATGATCGAAGATGATGAGATACTTGCCCTGATCCGCGAGGGGGGGACGTTAAAGGAAATGGCTGAACGTCTTGTGGATGAGGCAAATGCCAACGGAGGCCGGGATAATATCACCGTGATCCTGGTCAGAGTGGAAAAGTAAGGTATTCAGGGAGAAGAAATGATAAAGATCGGTATGACAGTTGCAGAACGCTATGAGGTGCTGGAAAAGATAGGCACCGGCGGTATGAGCGATGTTTATCGCGCCAAGGACCACAAGCTGAACCGCTTTGTGGCCATCAAGGTGCTGAAGCAGGAATTCTCCGAGAACAAGGAGTTTCTGCAGAAATTCCGCAGTGAGGCGCAGTCCGCAGCAGGCCTGATGCATCCCAACATTGTGAACGTCTACGATGTGGGAGAGGAGAACGGCTCGCACTTTATCGTGATGGAGCTGGTGGAAGGCATCACCCTGAAGAAGTATATCGAGAAAAAGGCAAGGCTTTCGGTGCGTGAAGCCGTAAGTATCGCCATTCAGGTAGCCCAGGGTATCGAGGCTGCCCACAACAACCATATCATCCATCGCGATATCAAGCCCCAGAACGTGATCATCAGCATGGATGGCAAGGTGAAGGTGACGGATTTCGGTATCGCCAAGGCGGCTACCAGCAATACCATTACCTCCAACGTCATGGGCAGTGTACATTATACCTCCCCGGAACAGGTACGCGGCGGTTTCTCCGACGAGAAGAGCGATATCTATTCCCTGGGTATCACCCTCTTTGAGATGATCACCGGGCGTGTTCCCTTCAACGGAGAGACTACGGTGGCCGTGGCCATCAAGCATATACAGGAGCCCATGCCCTCTCCCAGGGATTATGTGCCCGAGATCCCCATCAGTCTGGAAAAGATCGTGCTCAAGTGCACGCAGAAGAGCCCCGACCGGCGCTATCAGTCCGCACCGGAGCTCATAGAAGACCTGAAGAAATCCCTGATCAGCCCTGACGAAGATTTCGTCAAGCTTGATGATGTGGATGAAGGCGGAGTGACCAAGGATATCTCCGAGCAGGAGATAAAGCGGATCCGGCAGCAGGCAAAGCGCCGGGACAGTTTTGATGCCCAGATGAGTCCCGTTCCCGAGGCCCTTCCTCCGGAGGAAGACCCGTATTACGGAGAGGAGCTTCCGCCTGAAGAGGGAGAGTACGCGGAGGGCTATGAAGGCTACGACGAAGGATACGACTACTATCCCGAGGAGGGAGAGGCAGAGATGTATCCGGAGGAGCTGCCCCAGGAACCTCCCCGAAGAAAGAAGAAGCCTGCTTCGGGAAAGAACGGCCCCAGGAAAAAGCCCGGAGCGGATTCCCGGACAGGAAGGCAGAATCCTCCCGGGAAGCAGGGCAGGGGACCGGCACAGCCGGCTTCCGGAAGAAAGCAGCAGACCGCGGCGCAGCAGCGCAGCAGGAATGCCGCACAGGCCAGGTCGAACCGCAGAGACCGCCGTTACGGGGAAGAAGACGATCCCAGGATGGAGCTGCTCACTACGGTACTGATCATCATTGCCGGCCTGGTGGTTGCAGGGATCTTCTTTTACCTTGTTATCCAGTTCCTGCCCTCCATGGAGGGAGGAAAAGGAAAGCCTACACCCACGGCAGCGCCTACGAGCGCCGCTGACGGCAGCGGCGACGGTAATCCGGCCGGAACGGAGGATGCTTCTCCGACTCCCCAGGACGGACAGGGAAGCGGCGCAGGAAATGTTCAGGTTCCGGATGTTACCAAACGCATCAAAGCGGAAGCTACGGCTACGCTGGAGAATAACGGCTTTACTGTGGAAGTCTTCCGGGAAAATTCGGCAGATGTCCCCAAGGACCAGGTGATCCGTCAGGAGCCGGCGGCGGGCAGCAGTGTTGCCATCGGTTCCACGGTGACCATTACCGTAAGCCTGGGCAAGGAATCCATCTCGGTGACCATGCCGGAGCTTAAGGGAAAGACCGAGGCGGAGGCCCAGACTCTTCTGGGCGGTGCAGGCCTGACGGCCACCCGCGGGGCGGATGAGTACAATGACCAGTATCCCGAGGGTACGGTCTGTTATCAGAACTATTCCGGCGGGGTGACGGTGAGCACCGATTCCGAAGTGGAATATCGTATAAGCAAAGGGCCCGAGCCCGCTTTTTACAATGTGAACACCGTTGTGAACGCACCGGCGGACTATGCCGGAGGCAACGCCAGGGTACTGCTTAAGACAGAGAGCGGGGATTCGATCTTTGAGACCACTACGGACGTTTTCCCCGTCCCCATCATCGTAAGTGCCCTTGACCGCATCCCCAGAGGGATCCTGACTATCGAATACATGGTCAATGAAACCCAGGAGATAAGGGACGAGGAGGGAAATGTGACCGTTCAGCAGGTACAGATCTCCAAGACCTCGGATCCCGTGACCATCGAGTTCACGAAATCGCAGTAAGGGATGGAAGGAAGGATACTCAAGGGTATCGGCGGTTTTTACTACGTGCGCTGCACGGACGGTGAAGTATACGCCTGCCGTGCCAGGGGGATATTCCGGAAAGACGGTATAAAGCCTCTGGTGGGTGATCATGTACGTATCTCCGTTGTGGATGAAGCCGCCCGGGAGGGGAGTGTTGACGAGCTCCTGCCCAGGAAGAATTCCCTGATACGCCCGGAGGCGGCAAATGTGGATCAGGCTCTCCTTGTCTTTGCATTGGCTGAGCCCTCGCCCAATACACTGCTTCTGGACCGCTTCCTCATCACTATGGCCGGGGAAGGTGTTCCCTGCATCCTGCTCTTCAATAAGGCGGATCTGGTGAGCGGGGAGACGGCAGCGGAGTTTTGCGAAGCATATCGCAATGCGGCGGATACCGTACTGACCGCAAGTGCCCTCTCGCAGGATATGGGTGCGCTGCTTTCGGAAAAGCTGAAGGGAAAGATCACCCTGCTGGCAGGCCCCAGCGGAGTGGGAAAGTCCACCATACTGAATGCCTTATGCCCCGATGCGGCAGCCGAGACCGGCGAGATCAGCCGGAAGCTGAGACGGGGAAAACATACCACCAGACATTCCGAGCTCTTCGCCCTGGAAGACGGAGGCTGGATCATGGATACCCCGGGCTTTACGGCCCTGTCGCTCTTCGGCTGTGAGGCAGAGGATATCCGTTATGAATATCCGGAGTTTTCGGATTACGAAGGAAAGTGCCGCTTTCAGGACTGTCTGCATATGGAGGAACCGGATTGTGCGGTACGTACTGCAGCGGATGAGGGAATGATCCCCATGCTGCGTTATACGAATTATCTTGCGATCTGCAGGGAACAGAAAGAGAGAGGAAGACAGAAGGGATGAAAAGGGTCAGACAGCTTGCTCCGTCCATACTGGCAGCGGATTTCATGCGACTTGGGGAGCAGGTGGCACAGGTAGAGGCCGGAGGAGCCGAATATCTGCATTTTGATGTGATGGACGGACTCTTTGTCCCGCCGATCTCTTTCGGTATGCCGGTGCTTCAGAGCCTGCGCCGCGGAACAAAGCTTTTTCTGGACGTGCACCTAATGATCGAACGTCCGGAAAGATATATCTCCGATTATGCGGAGCTGGGGGCGGATTCCATCACCGTGCATTACGAAGCCTGCACCGATCCCGAGAGAGCCATACGGCTGATACACGATACCGGGAAAAGAGTAGGGATCGCCATCAAACCCGCAACGGATCCGAAGGAGATCTTCCCGCTGCTTAAGCAGGTCGACATGGTGCTGCCCATGACGGTGGAGCCCGGTTACGGCGGACAGGAAGTGATCCCGGAGTGCCTGGATAAGATACGTAAGATACGGGAATATATAGAGAAGAATGAGCTGTCCTGTGATCTGGAAGTGGATGGAGGAGTACGGGAAGAGAATCTGAAGGAGATCCTCTCCTGCGGAGCGAACATCATCGTGGCCGGTTCTGCAGTGTTCCGGGGAGACGTGGAGGAAAACACCAGACGCTTGTTATCCATCATGAGGGAGTAAAGGGCCTATGCAGGAGACATCAAGAAAGAGAAAGATCGCTGTATTCGCCAACGGCTGGAGTATCGAGGCATTATTACGGGCAGCAGAAGGTATCAGGAAATATGCCGAGAAGGAGGATTTCGATACCTTTGTTTTCTTGAGTTACGCATCCTACAGCGAATATGAAAGCCTGAACCGGGGGGAACTGAACGTATACGATCTGCCCCGGCTGCAGGATTACGACGGAGTCATCGTATTCTCCACCATGCTGAATTCCGATGAGACCGCCAGAAAGATCTGTGAAAAAGCAAAGAAGAAAAACGTACCGGCCGTGAGCATAGGTATGCCTATCGGGGAGGCTCCCTGTGTTACCGTGGAGAACGAAAAGGGCATGCGGGAGCTGGTAACGCATCTGATCGAAGTCCATGACGTAAAGCGCATCGTTTTCATGGGCGGTACGCCGGATCATGTGGACAGCATGGCCAGGCTGCACACCACGGAAGAGGTACTGAAGGAGCACGGACTCCGTCTTGATCCCGAGGATGTGTGCTACGGTAACTGGGGCGGGGTATGGCCCCGTGAACTCATGCGGAAGCTGGTGGAAACGAAGGAGCTTCCGGATGCGGTGGTCTGTGCCAACGATATCATGGCGCTTTCGGCGGCGGCGGAGCTGAACCTTCTGGGGGTGGATGTACCGAAGGATGTGATCGTTACCGGTTTTGATGAGATTGCCTACGGGAAGGATTTCTATCCGGCCCTTTCTACCGTGGCGCAGAATTTTGAAGAAGTGGGTTACCTCTGCTGTGAACGCCTGTTTGAGATGATCGAGGGCAGGGAGTGCCCGAAAATGACCGCCGTCTCCACATCCTTTGTGCTGGGGGAGAGCTGCGGATGCACCAGCGGGCATGATTACGAGAATTATCACAGGAATTACTGCCGGACGTCCTACCAGCGGCATGAAGATGAAGCTTCACTGGAGCAGACGGAACGGGTGCTCCGTGGCGAGATCTCGGGCATACCGGATTATCATGCGCTGAAGCGCAGGCTGCAGGCGCATTATCTGCGCAATCACCGTTACGAGGGCTCCTCTTTCTATATCGTACTCCACAGTGAGTACTTCGAAGATGTGACGGCGGATGAGATGGAGCTGTGGGAGAAGGTCAACACGGAAAAGATGGAGGTGATCGTCGCCATCAGGGACGGTGAAACGGTCAAGGATCCCGAGGCCGACCGCAGTCAGCTGATCCCCAATTATGTAAAAGAAGACGGGGTTCAGCGCATTCATTATATCGTCCCCCTGCATTATTATGAGGCAAACTACGGTTACGCCATCTTTTCGGAGGATTCGTTCATCCTGCGTCATGATATGATGTATCCCTATCTGGAGAAGGTGCAGCAGTCCTTAAAGCTCCTTCGCATCAATCTGCGCCTGGATATGGTCAACCGGCAGCTGCAGCAGATCTACGACCGCGATCCCATGACCGGCCTCTTCAACCGTCTGGCTTATGAAAACCGGGCGCAGGCGCTTTTTGATGAGTGCAAAAAGAACGGGAAGC
>JAFZOW010000050.1 GCA_017552715.1 Lachnospiraceae bacterium | reverse complement strand
GGCACACAACGAAGAGAGCGTCATGTTGCTCGACGTCAGCGAGAAGACTGGCGTGCGCTACAAAGAGCAGTCCGCCAAGATGGACGTCAACCACATAATTAAGTTAATTGAAGTTACTGCCAACGCCGAACTAAATTTCAAGCAGGCGCGCGATAAACGCCAACACGTTGAGATTTGTCTGTTACGTTGCTGCATGGTAGGCGACGAAAAAAAAAAGTAAATGTCTCTGCAGGAGCTTCCGCTGTTTTTCACTGATGCTCCGTTCCCGCAGGAACTGCCGAAGCAGCAGGCCGCCACAGATCAGGGCCAGCCCCGCAAAGGGCGACATATCGATACGGTAACGGTCCACCAGCCCGCCCATCTGGGCCGTGAGCATAGCCATAAGAGGCACAAGCAGGAAGCCCATGCGGCCGATCCATGCCAGTTCCCGGCTTTTCGCATCCTTTCCCTTCTGCGGCAGAAAAACACAGAGTCCCAGCAACAACACTGGATATAACATGAACAGTCCACCCACGGAATCGTGGCTTGCCAGCAGATTCGGATTGCTCCACTTAAAACTGGTCCTGTTCAGATAGGGCCATCGCCCCATGAAGGTCACCGGGCGGATGAGATAATAGAATAGTCCAGCTCCCAGTACCGCGACGGAAGGCTGTATCGTGGTCAGGAAAGCAAAGGTCATATTCTTCATAGCCCCGAAATCAAAGGGTGAGCCGAAACGCAGGGCATTGTACAGCATAAGTCCGGCAGCGACTGCCGCATACGGCAGCGCAAAAGCAAGACAGAGTTTAAGATCCGGCCGTCTTTTTTCTTCTTTTTTCGGGAAGAGCAGCGGAAGCAATACGGGCACCGTGCATACAGCTCCCAGCACCAGATTGGGCCGGCATCCTGCGATCAGTGCCATACACAGGCTTCCAAGGACCAGCCGTAGCGTCCCCCCTTTCCGTTCTCCCGCCTCCAGCCGGTCCGCTGCCGACAGGTTCAGGCTCATGCCCAGGAAAAAGAAGAAAGCAGCAGGCAGCATGGGCGCATAATAATTCGTGGCATCCCCCATGGCCTGGGGCAGGGAAAGCCCTGCTGCCGCCCCCATCCACAGGAGTATGGCCGTTGCCGCGGAGGTCCCCCGCGCGTATCGCCGGATCAGGGAATGAAGGAGAAAGGCAGCTCCGATATAGCAGAGCCACAGCATAAAGGGCATCACCAGATAGCCCGGCAGATCCGTCCCGCTGATCAGGTACCAGGGCAGGTACAGCAGGAGACAGGGAACGACTCCGAAATAAATATAGTATTTTTCATTATAGTACGCATAGTCCAGACGAAAATGAACCTCCTTTTCCATACGCTCCACCAGATCATAAGGATCCTCCATGGCCTTCAGTTCCGGCGTCGGTTCCTCATCCAGATAAAGATGCCCATGCGCAAAGGCTCTTGCCAGATCCGTATAGGGATGAAAGCCTCCCTCGCTGCTCATATAAACCAGACTCTGACGCAGGAGGATGTTGATGAGGATCAGAAGCAGGATCGCCACGATCCCGAAGGCTGCAAGATACTTCTTCCTGAGTTTTCCGTTTTCTTCCAGCAGGCTTTCCCTCCACAGAACTGAGCCCGGCAGGAAAGCATAGACAAAGAGCATGAAAAACAGTACAGCCAGAAAACGCAGGGGCAGGAAACACATGCGCTGGTTGGCATTAAGGGTGATGCTCCCGATACGGATCCGGCTCCCCATCAGCGGCTCCAGAAAAAGGCCAAAGGCGTCTACTTCTCCGGCTTGGGGGATCTGTATGTATTCGGTATTCCCTGCCCCCAATAGCCAAGATCCGGGGTTATCCTCACGCTGCCCGTCCAGGTTCAGGATGGTGGTGGCCCGTACCATGGGGGAATGCTGTATCATATAGTCTTCCCGCATATAATTGGTCCACTTGCGTTCGGGATCCGTGCAGGCGATCTCCACTGCGATATTCGTCATTTCGACCCCCAAACCCTCCAGATTAACGGCAACCAGGCATCCTGTCTCCTCCTCTGGCCGGGTCAGCACCACACTCCCGTCCTCCTGCCACTCTGCCTCCCCGGTGTAGCTGCAGTATTTAAGCGGCACTTCGATAGGGCTGTTGGCCCTGCTCAGCCAGTGCCTGAAATTAAAGACAAAGCACTCCAGAAACAGCGCTCCCAGCAGGATCGCCAGCAGATCCGTGATCAGTTTTTTCTTTTTCTTATCCATATATACCTGCCTCATCCATGATCCCGATGCCGCAAAAAGAAGCTTTTCTCCGAATCTCATAATACCATCATATCCCTCCTTCGTCAAAAGTCCTTTTCCGCTTCATCTTTCTCTTGCACCTGTAACGCAAAAATGCTATAATGCCCCTCGTTTGAGCGGATAAAAGAGCATTATAAGAGGAGAATAAGAAAATGATCGAGAGCAGAGACGACATCCGGAATGTAGCCATCATCGCCCACGTGGATCACGGCAAGACCACGCTGGTGGATGAGCTTTTAAAGCAGAGTGGTGTATTCGCCGCCCACCAGGAAGTGGTGGAGCGGGTCATGGATTCCAACGATATCGAGCGGGAACGGGGTATCACCATCCTTTCAAAGAATACCGCCGTACAGTATAAGGGAACCAAGATCAATATCATCGACACCCCGGGCCACGCGGATTTCGGCGGCGAAGTGGAGCGTGTCCTTAAGATGGTGAACGGCGTGATCCTGGTGGTGGATGCCTTTGAAGGCCCTATGCCCCAGACCCGTTTCGTGCTTGGCAAGGCCATGGAGCTGAAACTCCCGGTCATCGTATGCATTAATAAGGTAGACCGTCCCGAAGCAAGGCCGAAGGAGGTCATCGATGAGGTACTGGAGCTGCTCATCGATCTGGGGGCCGATGACGAACAGCTGGATTGCCCCTTTGTCTTCGCCTCCGCCAAGGCCGGCACCGCTTCCCTGGATGCGGATGACGAGGGAAAGGACATGACCCCTCTCTTCGAGACCATCCTTTCCGCCATCCCTGCTCCCACCGGGGATCCCGAAGGCGGCACCCAGGTACTTATCTCCACCATCGACTACAATGAATATGTAGGACGTATCGGCGTAGGCAAGGTGGACAACGGCAAGGTTTCCGTTAATCAGGAGGTGGTCATCGTCAACCACCACGATCCCGATAAAATAAAGAAGGTAAAAGTCAGCAAGCTCTACGAATTTGACGGTCTGGAGCGCGTCGAGGTAAAGGAAGCCGGCATCGGCTCCATCGTGGCCATCTCCGGCATTGCGGACATCCATATCGGAGATACCCTCTGCGATCCCGAGCATGTGGAAGCCATCCCCTTCCAGAAGATCAGCGAGCCCACCATTTCCATGAACTTTATCGTAAATGACTCTCCTTTCGCGGGACAGGAAGGAAAATATGTGACCAGCCGACATCTGCGGGATCGCCTCTACCGCGAGCTGAATACCGATGTATCCCTTCGTGTGGAGGACACGGATACCACCGAAGCCTTCAAGGTTTCCGGCCGGGGCGAGCTGCACCTCTCGGTACTGATCGAGAATATGCGCCGCGAGGGCTATGAATTTGCCGTGAGCAAGGCCGAAGTGATCTACCATCAGGATGAAAACGGGAAAAAGACGGAGCCCATGGAGCTGGCCTATGTGGATGTGCCCGAAGAATTCTCGGGCTCTGTCATTGAAAAGCTGAGCACCCGCAAGGGTGAACTCCTGAACATGGGAGCTGCCAGCGGCGGCTACACCCGTCTGGAGTTCCGCATTCCTTCCCGTGGCCTGATCGGTTACCGTGGGGAATTCATGACGGATACCAAGGGAAACGGTATCCTGAACACGATCTTTGAAGGCTACGCGCCTTTCAAGGGCGAGATCAGCTATCGCAAACAGGGTTCCCTGATCTCCTTCGAGACCGGAGAATCCGTTACCTACGGACTTTTCAATGCCCAGGACCGCGGACCGCTCTTCATCGGTCCCGGCGAAAAGGTCTATGCCGGCATGGTCATCGGAGAGAATCCGAAGCAGGAAGATATCGAGCTGAACGTCTGCAAGAAGAAACAGCTCACCAACACCCGGGCTTCCGGTTCCGATGATGCCCTGAAGCTGACCCCGCCCAGACTCATGAGTCTGGAGCAGTGCCTGGAATTCATCGGTACGGACGAGCTTCTGGAGGTCACTCCGAAGAGCCTCCGGATCCGCAAAAAGATCCTGGATTCCACAGCCCGGAAGCGCGCTGCCATCTCCGCCCAAGCCAAGAGTGCACAGTAAATCGGAATTCAAAAAACAGGCGCCGGCGGCGCCTGTTTTTTAATGTTCATAAGACGTTTCTCAGATCTCCACGATCCAGCCTTCGGGGGCTTCGATCCGTCCCATCTGGATGCCCGTCAGGGTATCGTAAAGCTTTTTCGTAACAGGCCCCATCTCATCCATCCCGCTGGGGAAGGCGATCTCCTTACCATGATCCACGATCTTTCCTACCGGAGAGATGACCGCCGCGGTCCCGCAAAGTCCGCATTCCGCAAAATCCTTTACCTCATCAAAATGCACTTCACGCTCCTCTGCTTTCAGGCCCAGGATCTCCTTCGCCACATACATAAGCGACCTTCTGGTGATGGAAGGCAGGATGGAATCGCTCTTCGGTGTCACCACACCCCCATCCTTCGTAACAAAGAGGAAGTTGGCTCCGCCGGTCTCCTCCACCTTGGTACGGGTGGCAGCATCCAGATACATATTCTCGGCAAAGCCGGCCTTATGGGCTTCCACAATGGGATGCAGGCTCATGGCATAATTCAATCCCGCCTTAATGTGTCCGGTACCATGAGGGGCCGCACGGTCAAAATCACTCACACAAAGGGTCAACGGCTTCACACCGCCCTTAAAATACGGGCCTACCGGTGTGGCAAAGATACGGAACTGATATTCATCGGCAGGCTTCACCCCGATCACGGGATTGATGCCGAAAAGGTAAGGACGGAGGTAGAGCGTGGCACCGGAGCCATAGGGCGGAACCCAGGCTTCATTGGCCTTCACCACCTGCTTCACCGCTTCCACAAAACGCTCCTTCGGGAAGGGAGGCATCTCCAGCCGGAGTGCGGTATCATACATACGCGCAGCATTCAGATCCGGGCGGAAGCAGACGGTACGTCCGTCCTCCGTGGTGTAGGCCTTCAGGCCCTCAAAGCAGGTCTGGGCATACTGCAGAACACAGGCACACTCATTCATTACGATATCGGCATCTTCCGTAAGTCCGCCTTCATCCCATGCGCCGTTCCTGAAGTTAGCCACGTAACGCTTGTCGGTCTTCACATAGCCAAAGCCCAGCTCCGACCATTTGATATCCTTTTTTTCCATAGTATACACGCTTCCTTTCCAAGAAATTTTATTAAGGAAAAGTATAAAACCGCACAGGTGGGCTGTCAAGAACGGATTTACGCCTCCGGCTTTTTGTGTTATACTCATTTCTGACCAGCTTTGACGGAAAGGAGAAGGCTATGGGCGGAGCGTTCACCCGATTCAAAGATTTCCTTCTGCAGGATGTTCAGAACGAGAAAGAGACCAAGGATATGGCAGTGTTGCTGCGCATCCTCTCCCTGATCTTCAGTATCTACTATCTCATCACAGGCATCCTGACGGCTTTCCTGCAGCATTATGTGCTGGGGCTTCTTCTGATCGGAGCCATTGCAATGTGCATCGGCTGTTTCATTCTTACTTATGAAGACCATACCCTGACGGCCCTCATCCTGATGAATGTCATCCTCATAGCCTTTTCCACCCTGCTGACACTCTATCACGGCTTTTCTCTCTGTTTCGAGCTGCCGATATTTCTTAATATCCTGCTCATATTCTTCAACAAGACCGCCCATATGGGGGCCAAGCGGCTGTATTCCATAGGTCTGATGATCTACCTGATGTTTTTGTCGGAGCTGAGCAGTATCCTTTCCCTGTACACTGTTCCTTCGGATCGTTTCACCCTGTTCTTCCAGACCTTCAATATGTTCTTTTTCTCACTGGCTATCATTTCCACCGCCTATGCCTACTGCGTAAAATTCAACCAGGCCGAAGAAAAACTGCGCCGTATCAACGACAATCTGGAACGTATGGCCAACCTGGATGCCCTCACCGGCCTTTCCAACCGCCGGCATATGAACGAACATCTGGCCGGTGTGGTCTTTGAATACAACCGCTCAAACAAACCCTTTACCATGGCCATCGGCGATATCGACTTCTTTAAAAAGGTCAACGATTCCTACGGTCACGACACCGGTGACTTTGTTCTCTCCACTGCCGCCGGCATCTTCAAACAGTTCATGAAGGGGAAAGGCTATGTGGCCCGCTGGGGTGGTGAGGAATTCCTCTTTGCTTTTGAGAATATGGATATGGAGAAGGCCTATCGCTATCTGGATGAACTCCGCCACACCATCGAAAAAACTCCCATGGATTTCAAGGAGTACCATTTCAATATCACCATGACCTTCGGCTGCGAAGAGTTCAACCCCCGCCTCGGCATCGAGGCAACTATCAACCGCGCTGATGCAAAACTGTACAAAGGCAAGCAGGGCGGAAGAAACAGAGTAGTAAAGTAAGGAAATATCAATGGAAGAATTTGAAGAGCTGAACGAGCTCATAGAGACAAAACAGTATACCCGCCTGCGTCAGGAGCTTTCCGAACAGAACTCCGCGGATATTGCTTCCTTCCTGGAGCAGATGGACAAGGAACAGATGCTGAAGCTTTTCCGTATCCTGCCCAAGTCCATGGCTGCGGATGTTTTTGCATACCTCGAGATTGAAAACCAGTCTTCCATCATCACTTCCCTTTCCGAAAAAGATGCGGCCAACATCATCGATAACCTGATGGCCGATGATGCAACGGACCTGATCGAGGAAATGCCCGCCAATATAGTAAAAAAGCTGCTGGCCAATGCCAGTCCGGAAACAAGACGGGATATCAATAACCTGCTGCGTTATCCGGAGGATTCTGCCGGTTCCGTCATGACCGTGGAGTACGTAGATCTGAACGAAAGCCTCACGGTAAAGGAAGCCATCGAACGTATCCGGAAGATCGGCATCGATTCCGAGACCATCAATATCTGCTATGTGCTGGATTCCACCCGCAAGCTGAAGGGCACCGTAGCCCTGCGCTATCTTCTGCTGTCCGACGAAGATGATGTGATCGGCGATATCATGCACGAAAACGTAGTGAGCATACACACACTCACCGACCAGGAGGAAGTAGCCCACACTTTCCAGAAATATGACTTTACTTCCATGCCGGTCGTGGATAATGAAGACCGTCTGGTAGGCATCATCACCGTAGACGACGTAGTGGACATCATCGAAGAAGAGGCCACCGAGGATATGGAAAAGATGGCCGCTATCGTTCCTTCCGACAAACCCTATATGCGCACAGCGGTCGTAGAGATCTGGGGAAAGCGTATGCCCTGGCTGCTTTTGCTGATGATCAGCGCCACCTTCACGGGCAGCATCATCTCGAGCTTTGAAGAAGCTCTGGGGGCCCTTCCGGTACTGGTAGCCTATATCCCCATGCTCATGGATACCGGCGGAAATGCCGGCGGTCAGGCCAGCGTTACCGTGATCCGCGGCCTCTCCCTCAATGAGATCGGCTTCGGAGATGTACTGCGGGTTATATGGAAGGAATTCCGTGTAGCCTTACTCTGCGGCACATCCCTGGCAGTCGCCAATATGGTGAAGCTCCTGCTGTTGGACAAGGTTGGCTTCTCCGTAGCCCTTGTGGTATGCATGACCCTGCTCCTGGCGGTGCTCATCGCCAAGCTGGTGGGCTGCACCCTGCCGCTTCTGGCAAAAAAGCTGGGCTTCGATCCGGCGGTCACTGCCAGTCCCTTCATCACTACCATTGTTGATGCGCTCTCGCTGCTGGTGTATTTCGCCATCGCCACGAGGGTTCTTAACATCTAAAACAGGAGGACTTATATTATGAGCATGGCAGACAAGATCTTCATAGATATGTGCCGGGACATACTGGAAAACGGTACCAGCACGGAGGGTGAAAAGGTCCGCCCCCACTGGGAAGACGGCACTCCTGCCTACACTATCAAGAAATTCGGTGTGGTGAACCGTTATGATCTGCGGGCGGAGTTTCCCGCTTTCACCCTGCGGCGTACCGCGATCAAGTCCGCCACCGAGGAGATGCTCTGGATCTGGCAGCAGAAGTCCAACAATGTGAATGAACTCCACAGCCATATCTGGGACGCCTGGGCCGATGAAACGGGTTCCATCGGAAAAGCCTACGGTTACCAGATGAGCGTGAAGCATCAGTATAAAGAAGGAATGATGGACCAGGTGGACCGTGTCATCTACGATCTGAAGAACAATCCCTTCAGCCGCCGTATCATGACAAATCTCTATGTTCATCAGGACCTGCACGAGATGAACCTCTATCCCTGTGCCTACAGCATGACCTTCAATGTAACGCAGCGCCCCGGAGAAGAAAAGCTCACCCTGAACGCCATCTTAAACCAGCGCTCCCAGGATGTGCTGACCGCCAACAACTGGAATGTGGTCCAGTATGCGGTACTGGTGCATATGCTGGCACGGACCTGCGATATGAACGTGGGCGAGCTGGTCCATGTGATCGCGGATGCGCATATCTATGACCGGCATGTGGATCTTGTAAAGGAACTGATCTCCCGTGAGCCCTTCCCGGCCCCGAAATTCGAACTGAACCCGGAGAAGCACGATTTCTACGAGTTCACGAGAGATGATGTAAAACTGATCGATTATCAATACGGCCCGCAGATCGAAGACATCCCGGTAGCCGTCTGAAAAGGAGAAAAAGAAATGAATCTTATCGTAGCAGTAGATAATAACTGGGCCATCGGCAACAAGGGGCAGCTTCTGGTGAGCATCCCTCAGGATCATAAGCGCTTCCGCGAGATCACCACCGGCAAGGTGGTGGTGCTGGGCCGTAAGACCATGGACACCTTTCCCGGACGCCAACCCTTAAAGAACCGCACAAATATCATCCTGTCCCGGGATCCGTCCTATACCGTAAAAGATGCTCTTGTGGTACATTCCGTGGAAGAACTGCTGGAAGAGCTTAAGAAATATGATACAAAAGACGTGTATATCATCGGCGGAGACAGCATCTACCGCCAGCTTTTGCCCTACTGCGACTGTGCGGAGGTGACCCGCATCGACCACAATTACGAAGCAGATGCCTTCTTCCCGGACCTGGATAAGGATCCCGCTTGGGAAAAAACAGAAGAGAGCGAAGAACAGACCTATTTCGATCTGGAGTACCGTTTCGTAAGCTATCGAAAGCTCAGCTGATCCCTTCCCTCTCCAGGAACACGCACTCTCCCAGACTTTCCGCCAGTACTCTGCCGGCGCTTATATCCGTGAGCTTCCGGCAGAGTCCTTCCGCCGCTTCTCTGGCGCAGACCACTTCCATGGTAACGTCCGCACCGTAATCACTCTTTTCCGGGTTTATGCCCTCTTCCTCCAGACAACGCAGCACACGGTCCACATCCGGGTAAGCCATGGCCAGGAGCAGACGCTCCCCTTCCCTTTCCACAGCCAGGATGCTGTTGGCCAGCCCTTCCTTTACCGCCTGGGAGTAGGCCCGCACCAGGCCGCCGGTTCCCAGCAGCGTTCCGCCGAAGTAGCGGGTCACCACAACCGCCGCATCCCGTACCTCGGCTCCGCAGAGCACATCCAGCATAGGCCGCCCCGCCGTACCGGAGGGTTCCCCGTCATCCGAGCAGCGTGTCAGGGCATTTCCCTTCCCGATCACAAAGGCGGAACAGTTGTGCCTGGCGTCCCAGTATTTCTTTTTCATCTCCTCTATAAAGGCAGCCGCCTCTTCGACGCTGCGTACCGGACGGAGCGTAGCGATAAAACGGGACTTTTTTTCCTCGTATTCCCCCACTCCGCCTTCCAGGAGGATCTTTCTCTCAGCCATGGACAGTATTTTACATGATAAGCGATTATTTTGCAATTTTTCCCGGATAGGTGTATAATACCTCCGTTATGGATTATTCGCGCGAAGGTATAAAAAGAAAACAGCGGCAGTTAAGCTCCAAGGGTACCAAGATCAAGAAGATGCTGGGCATCAACCTGATCAAGGCCATCATGATCTGTCTCTTTGCGGGCGTGGTCATCGGCGCCTGCCTGGGCATCGGCATGTTCCGGGGCATCCTGGCATCCACCCCTTCCATGGAGAACATCGACGTGACCCCCACGGGCTACGCCACCAATCTCTACGACAGCGAGGGGCATCAGCTCACCAAACTGGTGGCAGAAAACTCCAACCGTACCTATGTGAGCATAGACCGGGTCCCCCAGGTCCTCTGCGACGCCTTTGTGGCCGTTGAGGACCGGCGTTTCTATCAGCACAACGGTATCGATATCGAAGGTATCATGCGTGCCGCCGCCATAGGCCTGAAAAACCGCAATTTCAAGCAGGGCGCTTCCACCATCACCCAGCAGCTCATCAAGAACAACGTCTTTGACAAATGGACTGCCGAAAAAGGTTTCGACAAATACCGCCGTAAGATCCAGGAGCAGTTCCTGGCCATGGAGCTGGAAAAGACTCTGGACAAGCGCCAGATCCTGGAACTCTATATGAACACCATCAACCTGGGGCATAACACCCTGGGCGTTCAGGCTGCATCCATGCGCTACTTCGGCAAGCCGGTACACGAGCTGAACCTTTCCGAGGCCGCTACCATCGCAGGCATCACCCAGAACCCTTCCGCCAACGATCCCATCCTTCATCCCGAAGGGAACGCAAAACGCCGGAAAAAGGTTCTGGACGATATGCTGGAGCTGGGTTATATCAACCAGGCGGAATACGACGATGCCATGGCAGATGACGTCTACGCCCGTATCACCGCCACCAACGTTCTGGTGGAGGAGGAGAGCGTTTATTCCTACTTTGAGGATGCCGTCATTGATGTGGTCGCCAAAGATCTTACTGAAAAGTTCATCGCCGACGGCTATGTAGAATCCCAGGCTTCGGCCAAGGCCTACAATCTGCTCTACAGCGGCGGCCTTTCCATCTATACCACTCAGGATTCCCGCATCCAGGCCATCTGCGACGAGATCTACTCTGATGAAGCCAATTACCCGGACAATACCCACTGGTATCTGAATTACCGTGTATCCATACGGCACTCAGACGGCGAAGTCGAGAACCATTCGACGGAGATGTTCCGGAAATTCTTCCGGGAGAAGGGCAATCCCAAATTCAACATGATCTATGCCACCCAGGATGATGCTTACGCCGCCATTCAGGAATACCTTGATGCGGTGATGAAGCCCGGTGACGAGGTCGCTGCGGACAGCATCTCCCTGACTCCTCAGCCCCAGGTTTCCCTTACGGTGGCGGATCATACCACCGGCCACGTGCTGGCCATGATCGGCGGACGGGGCGCCAAGGAGACCAGCCGTTCCCTGAACCGTGCCTTCACCACCACCCGTCAGCCCGGCTCCTGTTTCAAGGTCGTGGCTGCTTATGCCCCGGCTCTGGATTCCGCCGGCCTCACTCTGGCAGATGTGTTTGTGGATGCCCCCTTCAAGTATACCGGCGGGCGTCCCGTGGCCAATTGGTACGGGGAGGATTACAAGGGGATCTGCTCCCTGCGTTACGGTATCGAACAGTCCCTGAACATCATCGCAGTCAAGACCCTCACGGTGGTCCGTCCGGAACTTGGATTTGACTACCTGAAGTCCTTTGGTTTTACCACCCTCGTGGAACGCCAGGTAAACTCCCAGGGCGAGGTCATGAGCGATATCAACCAGGCACTGGCCCTTGGCGGTATCACCAAAGGTATCACGAATCTGGAACTGAACGCCGCTTATGGTACTATTGCCAACGGCGGAATGTATATGGAACCCCTGCTCTATACCCGCATCGTGGATCATGACGGAAATCTGCTGATCGACAAGACCCAGTCCCAGGATCAGCATCGCGTGATCAAAGAGACCACGGCCTTCCTGCTCACGGATGCCATGGTAGACGTGGTGACCAAGGGTACCGGCGGTGCCGTAAACTTCGGTGGCATGGCCATGGCCGGTAAGACCGGAACCACCACCAGCTACAAGGATGTCTGGTTCGCCGGCTTTACACCTTATTATACAGCCACCTGCTGGACCGGCTATGACAATAACGAGGATCTGCCCGGAACAGACCGGAAGCTCTCACAGACCATGTGGAGGGCCGTCATGTCCAGGCTGCACGAAAACCTGGAGTACCGCTCCTTTGAAGTACCTGCAGGGATCACTATGGCCACGGTATGCAGCAAATCGGGCAAACTCCCCATCCCGGGGCTTTGCGACGACTGCGTACGTACGGAATATTTTGCCGAAGGTACCGTGCCCCACGAGACCTGTAACGTACATTATGCCGGAAATGTCTGTATGGCTACGGGACTGCCGGCGGATGCCATGTGTCCTTTCTGTGTGGAAGGCGTGGTGACCCTGAACCCGCCGGAGCCTCAGGTGCTCTGGGCCGGCTCGGATTCTACGGATGAGTACCACGGCACCTCCTGCCCGCACAATGCGGAATTCTTCGCCGATCCAAACCACCGGGCGATCCTGGAACAGCAGCGGGATGCCCTGGAAGCCATGGGGATACACTTCGATATCGACTGATCTGTTGTCAGAACTACATAAGGACGGGATATGTATTCATGCTGCGACACGCTTCCGCTCGGATTTTGCCAGTAACGGACGCTAAGTTCGCAAAACGGCCGGACGCTGGATAAAACCGCGTCCGGCCTGCTCACTAAGCGACGACGGCAAAATACGGTCGCTGCATTGAATACATATGCCCGTCCTTTTTCCATAGCCCCTTACAAAAGAACCGCCTTACAGGGCTTAAGAAAATAACTCAGAAATCTAAGAAATCCGTGAAGATATAAGCATCGCTGCCGTTGTATTTCACCTTCGTCCAGCCTGTATCCGTCTTTTCCACCAGCTCGAACTTGTCTCCCGGTGAAGCCGATCCTACCACAGGGTTATCCGTTCCCGGGCCGGAGCGGATGTTTACGGAATCATTGGCGGTCACATAGACCTTCTCATCCGCAGGCTCGGGGGTAGGCTCTGCCTCCGTAGGCTCGGGGGTAGGCTCCTCATCCTTCCCGCTATCCGTATCTTTCGATGCTGTTGTCGCCACGGTGGGTTCCGGAGTTTTATCCTGCGCAGCTACCGGCACATCCCCCCGTTTCAGGATCAGTATGATCAGCAGTACCGCGGTGATGGCAAGCATCACGATAAAGCCGTCCAGTACGATGTTCAGCGTTTTCTTTCTCATAATCCTCCCCTCCCTGGTGTATCGATTCTTAAATACACGGACCAAATGCTTGCCTGCTTATCCCGACAGCACGTGGCCGAAAGCCTCAACGTAACTAGATCCACTCTCTCTCACTGTCCCGGGCCATGATCAGCACCCTCCGGCGTCCCATATCCTCATAGAAATGGAGCCCGTACATATACAGGCGGTATCCCTCCGGCGTCATGCGGCGCAGGAACATATGGCTCACGGTCTTTCCCGCCGCAAAGGTCTCATCCAGGCTTTCCTGACTGCAGGCATTCACCAGCATGAGCAGGTCATCGGGATGAATGGGCACCAGATCCTTGAAGCGCTCGGTATGCATGCCGCAATCCAGGCTGTTTTCCCGCACCAGTCGTTCCCCGTCAAAAAGCAGGGTATAGATCTGATCGATATCCGGATCGTATTCAAACATATAATCATAATCCGCCAGCAGTGCGGCGTTATACATGAGGGACATTTCCCTCTGTACCATCCTGTCCGTATTATCCTCAAAAAGAAGGATGACGCCGGGGCGGCCGTTCTCGTTCAAGGTATAGATCAGGAGCCGGATCCACTGATCCTCCACCGTACGGTAGATATACTCCCGAAAGACGCCATCATCCGACTGTTCCCGGATCTCCCGGGTGGAGATATTGTTCAGGAAGATATCCCTGTACTGCTCCAGGACATAAGCCTTGGCATAATGGGTCATGGCCTCGTCCACGGTGGCAAACTGCTTCTCGATATAGCGGTACTTCTGAGGCACCTGAATGGAATGAAAGCTCCCGTCCAGGAGATTTACAAAATACACGCAGGTATAGCGGGAAGACAGGATATCGATGATGATATTCTTCTCGTTCCGCTCTTCCTCCACCCGCTTATGCTCGGTGATATCCATGAAGCTTAAGACGCATTTATCCTCCATCCCCTGCATATAGGGAGGACGGAAGGCATTGACACTCATCCAGCTCTCCCCTTCGCTGATGGCGGAATGATACTCCCGCACCACATTCTCCGCATCCCCGGAAAATGCCTCCGCAAGAGCTTCAGCAGAAAAGGCGGAATTAAGGTCACGCCTCTGTCCCTCATCGGGGATAAATTCCGACACGATCTCCAGAAGACCGTCCACGCTCCCCTCCCCGGGTATACCGAAGAGCAGGGTATCCGCTTTTACTGTCACATACTGCTTCGTCTGCAGATCCAGCAGATAAATGGAACGGTACACGTTGCTGAGGGAGCTTAAGATGATCTCGTTCTCCCGCTCGCGGCCGCTCACCAGGGTCTCTCCCTGCACATCACGCTCAGTGCATACCACACGGCCGTTCAGCTCGCTCAGGCGTCGGAAACGCAGCTCCGTCCAGCGGAACTCATCCCCCTGACGTCTGCGGTACTGGAAAGAATAATCACCTTTGGAAAGCTGGTCCCGCACCTCCAGGGGTTCCAGGAAATGGAGCAACTGTTCGGAATCATCCGGATGGGCATGCTCGTTGATCAGCTCTTTTTTCCATTCATCAAAACGTACCGGATGATAGTACACCGCACGGTAATGGCCTTCGCCTCCGGCTTCGGGCTTTAGGAGTGTGGTCACCTCTCCCTTCATCATATCCATCAGGAAGATATGCCGGTAATCCTTACCCAGGATCGAGAAGATACGGTCTCTCTCCGCTTCCTCCTCATCATCCACATGGGCAGTGATCACAAAGGAATAGGCCAGGATCCCGCGGCTCCATACCACCTTGCTCACCGTCACATTACGGCGTTTGCCGAAGGGGGACTGCTCCACGAGATAACGGTAGGTCCCGCCCTCATTGCAGCGGGTATTCGCCTTCTGGTAATCCTCCATATCCCACACCTGGGAAACATGGCTTCCCGCATGGGCATTTGTCAGCACCGTTACCAGATGGTTGCAGTACAGGATATTTCCGTCCCTGCCGCTCACCACAAAGATCGCCACATCATCCGCATTGTCCAGGACATTCATCATGCCCCAGAATTCTTTCATATCAATCATCTTTTTCCTTCAGCACTTCCAGCACGTAATCCCACACACGGCCCACACTGGCGATATTCAGCCGCTCCCGTGTGCTATGTATATCCTGCATCTCGGGCCCGATGGACACCGCATCAAAGTCCTCGATCTTCTTAGCCAGCACTCCGCATTCCAGCCCCGCGTGGATCAGCTCCACTTTGGCATCACCGGCATACATCCTGCGATAGACCTTCTGCATCTTATCCCGCAGCGGTGAATCCTTACGATAGGACCACTCCGGATAGGAAGCCGAAAGCTCAGCCCTGCCTCCGAAAGCAGTGATCAGCGCGGCCACGCGGTCCCTCAGGTAGGCCGCCGCACTGCCTATCATGCTGCGAAGCTCAAAAAAGGCAGTCAGCTCGTCGTTCTCGATCTTCAGAACCCCCAGGTTCAGTGAAGTCTCCACCAGCCCCTTTACATCACCGCTCATGGCCTGTACGCCATCGGGAGCAGCGATCAGAAATGCTGCCAGACGTCCGCTGCACTCTGCATCATACAGCCGCTCAGGCATCTCAGAAGAAACGCTCCAGTCCAGCGTCAGCTCTTCATCCTTTCCCCGGTATTCTTCTTTCAGTACCCTCCGGAAATCTTCCAGATAAGCCACGGCTTTTTCGCCATCTTCCAGACAGAGCGCGAGCTCCGCCTCGCCGGGAATGGCATTGCAGGCCGTTCCGCCTGCCATAGAAACAAGGCAGGCCCCGCAGAGCTTATGAAGCTCATACAGTATACGTCCCAGCTGATGAATGGCATTGGCCCTGCCCTGATCGATCATCTGCCCTGAATGCCCTCCGGCACCGCCGGAAAGCTTTATGGAAAACAGCTTACCGTTCACGGGGGCCTTCGCCACTGTAAGGGGCATATGCGCCACAACGCGCGTCCCTCCGGCACAGCCCACGGTAAAGATCCCCTCATCCTCGGAATCCAGGTTCAGGAGGCGTTTCCCCTTAAGGAGCGACGCATCCAGCCCAACGGCGCCGTCCATCCCAACTTCTTCGTTGGCGGTTATCAATAACTCCAGCGCCGGATGAGGGATCGAAGGATCCTCCATCAGAGCCATCATCATGGCCACGGCTATACCATCATCCCCGCCCAGACTGGAATGCTCCGCAAAGACCCATTCCCCGTCATGATCCAGGGCCAGTACATGCTTCGTCATATCCACTGCGGGATCGTCATGCACTGCCACCATATCCATATGGCCCTGCAGGATCAGTACAGGTTCATCCTCGTAACCCCGGGTTGCTGCCAGGCGCACGAGAATGTTTTTTTCTTTATCCTGTACGCACGAAAAGCCACGCCTTTCGGCGAAGCTTTTCAGATAATCACTTATTTCATCAATATGATAGGAACCATGGGGTATCCCGCAGATCTGTTCAAAGCAGGAAAACACCGGCTCCGGATACAAACCTTTCAGTTTTTCCATCTCTTAAGCGATCTTACTCTTAGCCAGATCTGCCAGGCTGGCAAAACCCTCCGCATCATTTACTGCCATCTCGGAGAGCATCTTGCGGTTGATGTCTACCTCAGCCAGCTTCAGGCCGTACATAAAGCGGCTGTAAGAAAGACCGTTCATACGTGCTGCCGCATTGATACGAGCGATCCACAGCTGACGGAACTGACGCTTTCTCTCTTTACGTCCTGCATAGGAGCTGGCCAGTGCCCGCATCACGGACTGCTTTGCCACACGATACTGCTTGGAACGTGCGCCTCTGTATCCCTTTGCCAGCTTCAGTACTCTGTTATGTTTTTTCTTGGCATTAACGCCACCTTTGATCCTTGCCATTTTATCTACCTCCGATCATTTATTCTCATCCTGCCGCCTGCTTACAGATACGGAAGGATCTTCTTCATATTCTTTGCGTTCGTAGGATCTGTTACGATATCCTGGCGAAGGTTACGTTTTCTCTTCGTGGACTTCTTGGTCAGGATGTGACTCTTGTACGCCTTGTTACGGATGAGTTTCCCCGTTCCGGACGCTTTGAATCTCTTTGCTGCTGATCTGCTTGTCTTCATCTTAGGCATTTCTTTATTCCTCCTTCAATTACTATTGCTTTTTCACCGCAAGGAACATGGTCATGGTACGTCCTTCTACCTTGGGTGCTTTTTCCACGGTTGAAATATCTGAAAGCTCTGTTGCGATATCGTCCAGGATGTGCTTGGAATTGGCCATATGGGCCATCTCACGTCCGCGGAAGCGCAGAGTCATCTTAACCCGGTCTCCCTTGCTCAGAAACTTCCTGGCTGCATTGATCTTGGTATTCAGATCGTTCGTATCGATGTTCGGGGAGAGGCGGATCTCCTTGATCTCCACCACATGCTGCTTTTTCTTGGCTTCCTTTTCCTTGCGCTTCTGCTCGTAGCAGAACTTCCCGTAATCCACGATGCGGCATACCGGCGGCTTGGCCGTAGGCGCGATCATCACCAGGTCCAGTTCCGCGTCATCCGCTATACGCTGTGCATCCTGGATCGACTTGACTCCCAGCTGTTCCCCGTCGGGGCCGATCACACGCACTTCTCTTTCCCTGATCTGACCGTTGATCAATAAATCGCTAATAGTTTTATACCTCCTTACCGTGACAAAAAAGAAAAGATACCGCGCAAGCAGTATCTCACCTTCGTATACAAACGGGCTTAAGTCCGACAAAGCCTTATCGTAACGCCTGAAGCTCTTTCGCCGCAGGGTGAGAGTCTTTCAACTCTGCTTGCAGATGTAAACTATATCACACGCCTTCACTTTCGTCAAGTGTTTTTTCTTCTTCTGCAGGGCCTTCTGCAGGGCCCTCGACGGCGGGGCTTCCGCCCCGGGCCGCCTTTCTTCGGGCCACATAATCCCGCAGTTCCTTTTTATGGATGCTGATGGTGGAAAACTCCCATTCCATACGTTTGACCACATCCTTGTCGTTGGCCTCCAGCGCATCCTCATAGGCCTTGATGATCTCCTCCTTGAGGTTTTCCACCATATTGCTGTGCACCGGTTTTAAAGGATTCTCGTCCCGCTGGCGCAGGAGCCTCTCCTCGTCCTCCGGCATATTGTTCTTTTTTCTATCGTCCGTCATTATCCTTATCCTCAGCGCATCCGCTTTCCTTCGGCTTCGCTCTCGGGAAGTTCCTCACGGATCGTCTTGTTATCGATCTCTTCCTTAAGCGCTGCGATAAAGTCGGAAAGCTTTTTTGCACCTTCATCACCTGCGAAGCGGCTGCGCACGGATACCGTACCCTCTTCCTGCTCCTTCTCGCCTACGATCAGCATGTACGGCACTCTGGCCTTTCTCGCCTCGCGGATCTTGTAGCCGATCTTTTCGGAACGCAGGTCACTGCTGGCCAGCACACGTACTTTCTTAAGTTCCGCCTCCACTTTCTTAGCGTAATCCTCGTACTTTTCCGAGATCGGCAGTACACGCACCTGTTCCGGGCAGAGCCAGGTCGGGAACTTGCCCATGTATTTTTCGATCAGCCAGGCCATGGTACGCTCATAGCAGCCCGCACTTGTACGGTGAATGATCAGGGGACGCTGCTTTTCGCCATTCTGATCGATATAATACATATCAAAGCGCTCGGCATTCATGGGATCCCACTGCACGGTCATCATGGTATCTTCCTTACCGTATACATTCCGTGCGTTGATATCCACCTTGGGACCGTAGAAGGCCGCCTCGCCCACTGCCTCATAGAAAGGCACGTCCAGCTCTACCAGGATATCCCTCAGATGCTGCTCCGTCTCCTCCCAGGTCTTGGGATCACCGATGTATTTATCCTTATTCTCCGAATCCCACTTGGAAAGACGATAGGTCACATCGTCCTGCAGCCCCAGAGTTTCCATGCAGTCCTTGATCAGGGACAAAGCCCCCTTGAACTCCTCCACCGCCTGATCCGGCCGCACGATCAGGTGCGCCTCGGTGATGGTGAACTGACGTACACGGGTCAGTCCGTGCATCTCGCCGGAATCCTCGTTACGGAAGAGCGTGGAGGTCTCGGCCATACGGATGGGCAGATCCCTGTAGCTCTTCTGTGAATTCTTGTAAATGAAGAACTGGAAGGGACAGGTCATGGGACGCAGGGCGTATACATCGCTCTCCTTGATCTCCACATCCTCTCCTGCCTTTACTTCCTCCAGCACCTTCTCCTGGTCGCCCAGAAGGAACATACCGTCCTTGTAATGATCCCAGTGACCGCTGATCTTGTACAGATCGCTCTTGGCCATAAGAGGGGTCTTGGTGCGCACATAGCCCCACTCCCAGTCTTCCTTGTCCTCGATCCAGCGCTGCAGGGTCTCCAGCATGCGGGTACCCTTGGGCATGAACAGAGGCAGACCCTGACCGATCACATCCACTGTGGTAAAGAGCTCCATCTCACGGCCGATCTTGTTATGATCCCGCTTCTTGATATCCTCCAGATAATCCAGATAAGCCTGCAGCTCATCCTTGCTGGGGAAAGCCGTGCCGTAGATACGCTGCAGCATGGCATTCTTTTCACTCCCCCGCCAGTAAGCTCCGGAAGAGGAAAGCAGCTTGAAAGCCTTCACATACTTCGTGCTCATCAGATGAGGGCCGGCGCAGAGATCCACAAAGGAATCCCCCTGGCTGTAGAAGGAAAGCTCCGCATCCTCCGGCAGGTCACCGATCAGCTCAACCTTATAGGGTTCGCCGATCTCCTCCATCTTTTTGATGGCATCGGCACGGTTCAGCGTAAAGCGCTCGATCTTCTCGTCCGCTTTGATGATCTTCTTCATCTCGGCTTCCAGGGCATCCAGATCTTCTCTGGAAAAAGGCCGGAAATCGAAATCATAATAGAAGCCG
Source organism: Lachnospiraceae bacterium (assembly GCA_017552715.1). Taxonomy (GTDB): domain Bacteria; phylum Bacillota; class Clostridia; order Lachnospirales; family Lachnospiraceae; genus NK4A136. Next base: position 31,121 of record JAFZOW010000050.1, on the reverse strand, counting down.
GTATCAATGGAAGGCCCGATGGTCAGCTTGGCCTCCGGGAAAAGACGCTTAACCGCCTCAGCCAGTACATGGGCCGTGGTATGGCGATAAGCCGCCAGACCTTCCTTATCCTTCGCGGTCAATATATTGAGAGTGGCATCCTTGTCCACGGTAGTTCGAAGATCCACCACCTGCCCGTCAAGCTCCGCCGCGCAGGCCGCACGGGCCAGACCCTCAGAGATATCCAGAGCGATCTCATAGACACTCTTCGCGCCGTCGTATTCCTTGATACTGCCGTCTTTTAATGTGATCTTCATAAACGTTCTCCTCACTTTCTTAAAATATAAAGTGCATTATATCACATATGCCGAAAAAAAGGGAATACTTTTTTCGGTTCAACCAAAGGAGGGGCTTCCGAACTCGATCCGTCTCATACGCCAGCCGCGATATTCATAAGTCTCTTCCTTCCATATCAGGCAGTTTTCCCGTATGAAAGAGGCAAGCTCCTCTCCGTAACCGTCCATCGTAATGAAAGAACAGCACTCCGCGCCCACCTGCTCCATCAGAGTCCGAAGGCCCTTTTCATCGGAGACCTCATAAAGCAGAAGTTCCTCACTCGCTTCCCGCGGTTTTGCATCCCTCCAGTGGAGTCCCTGAATATAATACTCTCTTGCAAGGCTGTACCGCTCCTCCGACGGTACTCTCCAGCCCTGCAGGGCCTCAAACCACCAGCTGTTCTCCCCCAGCATCGGGAGCAGAATGGTATCCCCGTCTGCGCGTGCCGCATCCAGCGCCTCCTGCAGGGCTCTTTCTTCCCACAGCTGCTGCCGGTTATAGACCGAGCCGTCCCCTATGGGAAGGTCCACCACCGTATCCGTAGCCAGGATCTTCCCTCCTCCCGTGGAGCGCAGCGAAAAACACAGCCGGTTCAGCGGATCAAAGGTATAAAAGCATGACAGCAGCAGCAGAACGGACCAGAGCGATAAGATGACAGCTCCCGATATCCGGACCGTCCCGCTCCCGGTCTTTTCCATGAACTTCAGCAGCAATACCACCGCCGACAGACAGAGACAGAATGGAAAGATCTGGGAATAACGCACATTATTGTAAAAAACATACAGGCAGATGAAAACGGTAAACATCCCCCAGGGAAAGAGCAGGAGAGGCAGCCACTGTGCCTTTTTCTTTTCCCCCTTTTTCAGCAGGATGCAGAGCAGCCCCAGGATAAGGATCAGACTTCCGATCCACTGAAAATTGATGACAAAGAGTACCTTCAGCTTGGCCGTTGTAAATGCCGGATCAAAACGAAGACTCCGTCCTCCGTCCTCCCAGTTCTCCGCATGCCGGTACATGAGGATCCATAAAAATGCCGTAAGGAGCCAGGCCTGATAACGCCCCCGTCTCATCAGGACAAACAGGCTGTCCCGGAGCTTTCTCCGGCTTGCAGGCTCTTCTGTCAGATCGATCCACAGACAGCCCAGACTTAAGGTCCCGTAGATCAATATCCCCGTTTCCTTCAGAAAAACAAAGAAGAGCCCCAGGGCAAACTGAAGGATCCACTGCTTTGTAAGGCTCAGGTAAAAGAGCAGAGGAAAGAGGCACATGATCAGATAGTCCGGACTGTGATGATCTGCCATCCCGAGGGTATAGGGAAGAAAGGCCCAGACTGCGGTCCCCAGAACATACTCCGGCTGCTTCCGACCCGGGACCAGGCGGCGAAGAGAAGCATAAAAAACATAGACACTCAAAAGATAGGCAATGAAATTCCCCAGCAGCATCCCGTATGCCGTCTCCCCTCCCGCAAGGGCCGTCCAGAGGTGATTCCAGAGCGTATAGGACTGGGAGAGATGCCCCACCGCCGCCAGGCTCCGCAGGGAATAGGGAATGCTCTCCATCGATGCGAGATAATATCCCCTGGCATCCCATTTGAACTGGAGCATGGCCGGATCAAAGCAGTGCAGGAGACAGAAAAACGAAAGAAGAAGGATGCCCCAATGTTTACGGACAGCGTCCCAAAGTACCGTCATCGTCATCTTCCCCGCTCCCAGCTTCAGGGCTGCAGCAAGGGTACACAGGATCAGACAGGCCTGGGATACATATTCCGCCGGGAGAAAGCGTTTCCCGAATATGAGATTTCCGAAGGTGAACACAAGAGATACAAAAAGAAGGACGCCGTTAAGCAGTCGCAGCTGCTTTCGGCGGCTTTCACTCTCCCGGCTCTGCAGGCAGAGTGCAAAGTAAAAAAAGCAGCCCAACATACAGGCCGGGATCAGCCAGTAGTGGCTTAAACGGTTCTCATAGGCAAAGGTGGACAGCCAGGCCGCAGCAAAAAAAGAAAGTACAGCGGCAAAGCCGGTAAGTGTGAAAAGCATCAGACCTCCGGAAAGAAAAAAATAAAACATTCGCAAACTGCTGCGAATAATACGATCGCTTCGCGATCTACGGGCATTCGCAGCCGCTTCGCGGCTTGCTCATGTCCGTTTGCCGTCTGATAAAAACAGAATCCCTCGCATAAATGCGGGGATTCTGTTTTTGCCAGACGGCTTATTCGCAGCAGGATACGGGAGTCGGACCCGCCTCTCAAGCTTGGGAAGCTTGCATACTACCGATGTACTAATCCTGCATCTCTGAAAGTCCATTTTACAGGACTTTCAGAATAATGTCAAGAATTTTCGAGCCTTCCGGTACCGGTCTTATTCCCCACCGATCACTGTCTTTCCGATCTTGAAGGTCCCGACACACATACCGGCATATTCCGACCCCGACTCGGCCTTCAGTATCAGAGTAGCCTTTCCTGCCGCGGTATTATCAGCGTAGATCAGTTCAAAGTTCGTCTTCAGCTCCGTACCGCTTATGGTCTTATCCTTAAGCTTTATCCCGGGCTGTACGCCGCTGGGATCGGAGAAATCAAAGAAGATCCCATCCCCCTTTAAGGAGATTTTCTTTATGCTCTTCCCATTCTGAGTCAGTACAAACTTCGCCTTCTTCAAGTCCGTCTTATCCTTAACGATACGGGCCGAAACGGAGATATCACTCAGCGTTGTGGTATAATTCTTCCCTTTCAGCTTAACAGCGATATTCATGATCCCTGCTTCGGCCATCTTTCCGCCGTCGGGATATACCACTTCAAAATCCGACTTCTTCAGCACTTCGCCGTTTACGATGACACTTACCTTCGGTTTATAGACACCGGCCTTCGTAAATACCATATCCGATGCACAGATCACCGTATTGGAAGCTGTCACCTCGGCAGCCTTGATCGCAAACTTCGTATCACCGGTATATTTTGCTCCCTTATAGTCCCCCTTCATGGTGAGCGTAAAGGATCCGGTACCGGGCTTTTTACAGTTCTTAAACTTACAGCTGAAGTCCCTGCCTTCCTTCAGCTGCTTCGTAAGGCCGCCTATGGTCGCGCTCACGGTGATCTTCGGCCGCACCCCCGCCTTGGAATAAGTATAGACATCCTTATCCAGGGATACACTGATGAAGGCTCCCGCCGCCGCTTTGATCCTGTAGCTCTTTTTCACGCTGCCGGCATAAGCTCCCATTCCCACGATCACCATCGAGACCTTACCGGCCCTCACATTATCCGAACAGCTTACACGGTAGTCGATCCCCCGGGTAAGTACATTGCCTGCGGCATCCGTCACCGTAAGCTCCTCTCCCGGAAGCTTCGGATCATAGTCAAAGAAAAGATCTTTTGCTTTCAGTACTGCCTTGATCTTATGGCTCTTAAGAGTATCCTTATCCACAGGCGTGACATAGATCGTCTTGTCCCCCGAGAAATTGGATGTCTCAAGTGCCTTGATGAGAATGGCTCCGGGGATTACGCTTTCCGTCTGATAATCCCTGCCCTTCTTAAGGATAGTACCATGGTATGCGACAACAGGCTCAGGAGATTTCTTATCTTCGTAGACCGCGCTGCCGGCGATCACATCCGCATCCGCCAGACTCTTCTTAGTGATGGTAAAGCGCAGGGTCTTCGACCCTGTAAGGCTCCCTTTGCCCTTTACAACGACCGTTCCGGCATCCTCGCCTGCCGCCTTGTTCTTTCCGTATTTCAGAGTGTAATCAACCCCCAGCGCACATACCCTGCCCGAATGGACTACTTTTACATAAGGCTGTATACGGCTTCCGGTATAGGTAGCTTCATATTTTCCTTCTGTCGTTTCACGTATGCATTCATCATCAAATACGATCTCCCACTCCGGGTAGGAAACATGTGCCATCACGACTCTCTGTTCTTTATGGCTCTCATCACGCCGGCATACACGTTCCTCCAGTCCGTCATGATCACTGTCGGCCTCCGTAAGGGTCTTCCAGTTTCCCCAGTCATGACCCAGCGCCGGCAGCTCCGTATCTTCCTTCTCAATCTCATGGGTACAGGCCGCATCCGCAAAGATCAGACCGCAGCGCTCACAAGTCCAGTATTCGATATTCCCCTTCGTAGTGCAGTCGGAAGCCTTCGCATCCGTATGGACTGCCACATGAGAGCATATCCACAGGGCCTTTACAGTGCAGGAACTGTCAGGCGTAAACTTATCGCCGGGCTTACCCTTGTCCCATTTATCGAAGGTAGCCGCCTCCGGAGGCGTAAACTCGCATTCCGGCAGGGTAATGGAACTGCCTGCTTCCACGCTTATATCCGCCATCTCACCGCTTCCCCCGCCGGCAGCAAAACGTATGACATACAGATTCTTAAACGTAAGCTTCGAAGTGTCGATCCCGGTCTTATCCTTATCATTCAGGATCGCAGAGACCGCCACATCATCCACACTGCCCATGACGGGAGTACCCGTATTGGAAGCACAGGTCCCCAGCAGCATGTCCGTGGTATCATCGCCGGCATCGATACGGAAGTCGCCCAGAACAAGCTTCTTAATATTCCTGCAGTTTTTGAACATCTCCCTGTAGTTCGTTATATCCTTGGTATTGAACAGGGACAGATCCAGATCCCGGACGGTGCTGCCTTCAAACATCCCCGCATAGCTCCTGACCTTATCCCGATATTTGATGGAAGATTCCGGAACGGGATTGGGAAGAGGATCCCCGGCGTGCCAGGTATAGGTATCGCCGGGCATCACCATTTTCCCGTCCGTCTTATTCAGCTGTGCTTTAAACTCATCCGTAAGGGATACCTTATAATACTTCACCTCATAGCTGTCATAAACGTAAAACTTCTCCAGGAAGGAATCTGAAAACGCCTCGGGATCCTCGGCTACCACAAAATGGAGCAGTGCAGTGCCGTATTCATCCGAGCGGTTCACAAAAAGATTTCTCATACGGGCGTTCTTCAGATAGACAAATACTTCCATGCCCGCCTTCGATACATTGTTATGGAAAAACTTTTCATAATTGCAGTCATCCCGGATGTCCAGCTTTCTCATGTAGATCTCATCCGAGTGGAAGCACCAGAACATGCCCTTCATATCCGTGACCAACGGAGTTTTCCAGCTGTCGATATCGAGGCTCCTTATATCGGCGAACTCGAAAAGGTCTTCCATGTTCGTCACATGGGAAACATCAAAGTTTTTAAGATCCAGGGTATCGTAGCCATATTCATCTGAGAAATAGACGAACATATCCTCCATGGTCGTGACTTTCGAAGTATCAAAGGAGCTCACATCCAGCTTTTTGACATAAAAGCAGCGTTCGAACATCTTGGACATATCGGTGACATTGCCCGTCTCCCACTTGCTCAGGTCCAGGACACGTGCGTCACTGTACATAAACAGTGCGTTATAACTGTTTACGGGAAGCGTTTTTCCTCCCACCGTATGAGTGAGCCCTGGATTCGGCAGGGGATCTCCCACATGCCATACATAATATCCGCTGCCGTCTTCCCGCCTTACGTAATATGTTCCTTCTTCTTTATTGAGCGCAGCTTTGAACTCGTTATTCAATGCAAGCTTCAGCCCGTCCCCGTACGGACGGTAATCATAAAAGGCTTCCAGCTCCCCTTCCGTCAGGGACAGAACATACTCCCACTTGGCATAGAGGGTGATATCACTGTGGATCGGCGTTGTTTCCGTATCAAAAGGCTGGGTGTATTCCCTGTCCCTGTACCAGCCCACCATTTTGAAACCGCTGTATACATTCGTCCAGAGGCCCACTACGGATCCATCCTCCTTGTGAAGCTCTACGATCATATCATCCGGATCTTCGCATTTTCCGCAGAAATCCAGGATCACGGTCCACTTGACCTTCAGCTTGAGCCTTTCCTCTTCCCAACGGGTATTCTTCTCCGGATCCCCAAAAAGCCCGACCACATCCGTATCATGCACCCAGGCTTCGGCATCGACCGTTTGCTGATGTCTGCCGCGGCCGACTACATAGCTTTTACATCCGGCCATCCAGAACATATTGTCCATCTTTGCATCCGAACGCGGCTGGAAGGAGCGCATCTTCAGAGTCTGCAGTTTTTCACAGCGGAAGAACATCTCGCTCATGTCCTTTATGGTCTTCCCGTCAAAGAGAGATATATCGATGACCTTCGCACCCCTCAGCCCCTTGAACAGCCCCGCATAGCTGCTGATCTTTCCGTGATAGCTGCTGTTGACCGAATCCGGGTTAGGCAGGGGATCTCCCGCCTTTATGGAGTATAACTGCGTGGAGACCGATGTATTCCAGTCCAGGATATTCCGGAGGGAGTCACTCAGTTCAAGCCTGTATGTTCCGTCACCCAGGTCGATGTATTCATATGCGATCTCCAGAAAATCATCATCCAGAGCATTCAGGTCAAATACGATCACTTCCATGCTGTCCGCACTGTAAGCTGTATTATAATCCCCACCGGTGATGACTGTAGCTGCCTCCTCATCACGGACATAGATCTGCAGACTCCCATTCCCCGCTTGCAGGAACAGGTCATCCGTACCGATGAGACTGTGGCCGGTAGCGGGATAGATATAAGAAAAATCAAAGGAAGACAGATTGAGTTTTTCAAGGGAAGTGCACAGATAGAAAGCCCCGTACATCTCTCTCACCTTGCCGATGCCAAAGTTTTCCAGATTGAGCCACTTAAGGGAACGGCAGTTGGAAAACATGAAATTCATGTTTTCCAGTGACGAGGTATCATAATAATTCACGCTGTAAAGCTTTTCGAGCTTGCTGCAGTATCGGAACATGCAGGCCATGCTCGTAACAGACTCGGTCGTCAGTGAAGGTGAGCACTCCTTTAAGGAGGTACAGTCGTAAAACATACAGGCTAAAGTCTTACACTCAGGAGTGATCAGGGAGAAATATTCAAGCTTTGTAAGGGAAGAACAGCCCTGAAACATTCTGCTCATATCCCTGTAGGGACGTTTCAGCTCATGGTCCCATCCGGACATATCCAGCACCTTCACCTTATCCAGATCCTGAAACAGGCCGGAGAGATCCGTGATCTTATAGGTCTTGTCGGAAGTCACATATTCTATGCCCGGATCCGGTATGGGATCGTTCTCGGACCAGGTATAATCCCCTGCCGTAAGACTGCCACCGGAAGTGTTCAGTGCCGTCCGGAAAGCGTCCGTCAGCGAAAGCTTTACCCCGTCGGGATCCTCAGCATCTTCCGAATAATTATAAAACACTTCCAGCTGTGCCTTGCTGAGGACCGGTGCTGCCGCAGCGGGTTCTTCCGTCTCCTCAGGATCAGCCTCGATAAGCTCCTCATCCGGCAGACTCTCCGGCTCTTCTGTCTCCTCAGCCGTATCATCCCCGGTCTCCGGAGCCTCTTCCTCTTCCGGCAAGCCGGTTTCATCAGCTACCGGAGCATCTTCGTCACCGGTCAGTTCCGCTTCAACGGATGCCGCCTCGTCAACCGCGAGCACATCATCTTCGCTCACTTCCTCCACAGCAGGCTCTTCCTCCTCCCCGGCCGCATAAACCCGGTTGGCAAGAAGTTTCCATCCGCCGTCCTGAAACAGGCTGCCCCCCAGCATGTTCAGGGCGCAGAACAGGGCGATCGCTTTCCGTACCATTCCTGTTTTTTTCATCGAGCTCCCTCCTTTTTTGCTGTTGTTTGCCGGGATCTTCAGCGCAGCACCTGCCCCCAGTCGCTGATCCCGATCACTGCTTTGGCCCAGGCGTCGTATGCCGCATCCTCGGGCCCTCCCATGGCATCATATACTTCTCTTGCTTTCCCGGAAAAAACCGCCCCTATGGTAGGGTCTTCCAGGTAAATGATCGTTTCAATATAAGGGTTGCGCAGACTGGCCTGGAAAGACGCATACAGCGCCGCCCCCTGCACCTCCGCCCCCTGGCCGCCGGCAATGGCCGTTTCACTGGCAATGACCGGCCGCACCTTTCCTGCCGGAGACAGCAGCTCCGGTGACTGCAGATAATTGGTCAGAAGCGACAGATTCTGAAAGCTCATCATGGCCCCGCTGGAGATCTGCGCCGCAAAATAGCCTCCGTTCCCCAGTCCCGACATATCCCAGAATTTGGAATAGGTCAGGGGAACCGTATGGGGATGACAGGCGATACACCAGTCGATATTCCCGCCGGCACGGATCTGGCTGTTAAACTTGGCTATGAAATCCTTGGAATCAAGATACCAGTAATACTCCGCGCTGCCGCTCGGACGGTTGCGGTCCCAGTCCTGACTGACGGAGAAAAAGATACGTGCATTGGCATTGGTGCTCTTGATGGCATTATAAGCCACCCGGAAGCTCTGTACATATTCCCGCACGTACTGATCCCAGTCCATGTAGGCCACATAACACCATTTCCGTTCGTTCACCTCATTGCCGATCACGAAATCCTGGGTATTATGGGAAGCTGCCAGATTCTTAAGGCCGCTGGCCAGGGCATTCACCCCGTCGGCATTGGCCGCATTGAACATATAGAGCAACGGTCCCTCATCCACCATATGGGAATCCGGGCTGCTGGCGGCCGGATGCTTCAGCACCGCATTCTGGCCGGTATTGTTCACGATCAGCATCATGCCTTCCCCGCCGTAACCCCGGTCCAGGTAATAATTATGGCAGGTCCCATGTCCCTGAATGGACTTGGTGGGATAAGCACTCCGGGGCTTCGTATTGGTGGCCAGCAGTTCCGGATTGGTGATATACTGGGGTTCTCCCAGCATGGTCATGGTCCCGCCCACATTGGCCGCGAACACGAATTTGCAATACAGACGTGAGACTGCCCCGTCTCCGGCAAAGGGAAAGCTCACCGCCGGCTTCTGGGATACGGCCGTAGTTGCGATCTGCGCCGCCCCTTCCAGGCTGTACTGATAAGGAGCCAGCTCATAGACATAGAGCACATCATCATCGGTCACGGGCATGCTCCCCAGTTCAGCCGTCAGGGCAATGGTGGCTGCGTCCACCAGCCGGCAGCCCGGTCCCTGGGCACGCAGCACCTCGCGTTCTTCTTCCTCCGCTGCTGCCGCGGCATTTTCGGAGGCAATACGGGCTTCCTCTTCTTCTTTTTCCTTCCGCGCCTTCTCTTCCGCTTCCTTCCGGGCCGCCTCCTCTGCTGCCGCCACCACATCCGGTTCGGGATACAGCACGTGTACCACCTGCTCCGACATCGCCGCCTGTTCGGATACGCTCATCTCGACGCGCTGTGCCGCCTGCTTCCCTTCTCCTCCGTCGGAAAAAAGACTGGCAAAGGCAGCTACCAACACAGCGAGCAGAACGACTCCGGCTGTTGCAAACGCAAAAAGAAGGGAGCGTGTCAGCTTCATGCGCCCCCATCGGAACATTTTTCTTTTTCTTTTTTTACCGCCCTCCGGCAGCGTTTTCTTTTTATGTGACATAGAGATAATTTTATCGTATCACAAGCGTTTTTACAAGTATCTTCTGAAGCTAATGCCCCTTATGGGATCCGGATCCGCTGAGGACAGTTCCTACGCCAGCGGTAACAAAAGAGTAACGGCAAATCCGTTTTCGTTCGACAATATCAGCTGTCCCTGCATCTTTTTCATCAGCTCTGCGGAAATATACAGCCCCAGGCCGCTTCCTTCCTTATCCGAGGCCTGTGCCTTCCCCCGGTAAAACTTATTGGTAAGAAGCGGAAGCTCCTCCTCTTCCACACCCTTCCCGTAGTCCCGGATTTTCATCTCCAGATAATGCTCCCGGTATCCGTAACTCACATCGATCTCCGTATCCGCATATTTATAGGAATTGCCAATGATATTACCGATCACCTGTGAAAGCCGGTTGGTATCGATGCGCAGGATGCATCCCGGAAGCTCCGATGCATGAAGCTTTTTCTTCGTATCATGCTCCTCCAGAAGCTTTTCCAGGATATCCGAGCTCACTTCGCTGCAATGGACGTTCAGTTCACCCAGGTCCTCCAGCGCCGTCGACAGCAGGTCGGAAAGGAGCACATCCATCTCTTCCGTCTTATGTCGTATCGTCTCAATCTTGCCACGTATATAGGCATCTTCGGCCTTGGCCTCCAGAAGCTCGCAGATCACCCGTATCCCGGCCACCGGCGATCTCAGGTCGTGGCTTAAGCTCGCCACCAGTTCTTTCTCCTTAAGCTTCAGTGCCAGCTCCCTCTCCTTCGAAGCCCGCAATTCCTCCCGCATCAGATCGAAGCTCTCGGTAAAGAGGCCGAACATATTATTCTTCTCCAGGAGCAGAGGCTCATCCAGCTCTCCCTGCGCCACCCGGGCGGCAAATTCCTTCATACGCCGGAAGGGACGGATCACATTTTTTTCAACATACCATAAAAAAGACAGATGGGAGATAACAATGACCATCACAATAGCCGCTGTGATGATCAGTATCCTCGCCATCAGCTTCTCATAATCTTCCTTCGCGGGATCCGGTATCACGAGGCTGCCCAGGAAACGTCCGTTATCCGTAAGAGAAAAACAGAACATATCATTTCGCACGGCGTCCAGTTCCGATCCGATCCCCTCGAAGAGCTCTTCATCCGAACAATACAGCACAGCTCCGTCCGGGCCGAGGATCATAAACTGTGTCTGCGGTAATGCCGTTTCCGTATAACTTCCGTCGTCCCAGTGTTCCTTAACCGTCTGTACGTAATCGTTGATCGCAACCACATCGATCTGTCTGTGGCGATAGGAAATGGCGGTAATACCGAGCAATATTACCGCCGCTGCCAGGATCAGGCTTTCAAACAAAATGAATTTGGTAAATGTCCCTTTCATTCGATCATATATCCGACGCCCCAGACCGTTTTAATGATCTCCGGATTCTTAGGGTCCTTCTCTATTTTTTCACGCAGATGTCTCGTATGCACGGACAGGGTCCCTTCCCCGATATACTCATCTTCCCATACGCTGTCCAAAAGCTCATCTTTTGTCACCACACGCCCCCTGTGTTCCGTCAGGTATAAGAGCATCTTGTATTCCATCACGGTCAGGGCAATGAGCTCCTCTCCCCGCAGCAGCTTATGTGTGGAGGTATCCAGATACAATCCCTCCGAGACCGTGATCCTCCCGTCTTCCCCCACAACAGTTCCGGATCCGGGCTGTTCCAAAGCTGCCTTCATGGCTTCGGCAGCCTTTTCATAACGTGCCAGCACGGTCTTTACCTTCGCCAGAAGGATATTCACCGAAAAGGGCTTGCTGATATAGTCATCTCCTCCTATGTTCAGCGCCATCAGCACGTTCTCATCGCTTTTTCTCGCACTGATAAAGAAAATGGGCATATCGTAATCTTCCCGGATCCGTTTGCACAGCTCAAAGCCGGACTTCTCTCCCAGATTGATATCCAAAAGGATGAGTGACACCTCGTTTGCCTCCAGAAACGCGATGGCCTCATCATAGCCCGTCACATAGGCTGTGGGCAGGTCGAACATATTAAAGTATTCCGCCGTATTCTCGGCGATGGTCACATCGTCATCTACGATCAGGCATTTACAGATCATGTTCTTTACTCTATCTTCCTACGTTCACGGTCGAACCGCTTTCTCCGATAAACACTATCATACCATATTCGGGCAGGGGTACGCCAGTCCCATATCCGATCATATAGCTTGAATATTTAATGTTCATGTATTTGTCGTATACATATACAGCCGCGTTTTCCGGCACATCAAGCCTCAGTGTAACATCCTTTGCTCCGTCGATCTTAAACCAGCTGGCCTCCCCGGACTTAAGCGCAACTTCCGTAACATCATCCGTAAATACCGGGATGTCTTTTTCCGAGATCAGCCTAAAGCCCAGATCATCCAGACACGCATATTCTTTCCCATCCGCTATTTCCATACGCAGATCGCTGATATCCCTTGAGGCAGTTCCCGGGATCAGCTTTTCATAAACTGCATGATCTTCATCCTGCATCACATAGCCGTTTACCATGCCGGGAGCCTCCACGCTTGTGCACATCTTCATACGGTTGTTATCGGTATAGCTTGTATCCGAAGCCGACGCGTTTACCAGGTAATAGTACGCACCATTCCGCTGATCCCATGCCTTCTGCACACTTTCGTCCACCTGTTTTCCCTCTACCTTTATCAGCATGCCGCCCATTTCGGGATGGGAAAGATACATCTGCCCGTTCTTTTCTTCAAACATATACGCATTCAGCGGCTGTACCGGGATAGCCTTCCCGGAGCTTACATCTCCGCTCACTTCCACAAAAGTTCCGTCCGCGGCATACATAAACTGCGTTTCAAATTCGTTTTCGGAAGTGACGGAACGGGCCAGCATGTACTGTTTGTCCGGAAAGCTTATGCTCATGGTTTTTTCCGTATTCGCATATAAGCCCTCAAACCCGGCAAATTCATCCGGCACAGGGATCAGCTCCGGTTTATCTTTTTCCGGGTGCACGATGTCGATCCCCTGTCCGGAAAGCGCCACGTCCAGAAGATCCAGGCAGATCTCTTCACAATTGGAACTGGATCCGCCGGAGGAAAGCACTGCCACGCTGATCTTCTGGTCCGGGGCTACCAGGAGATTTGCATGTTGCATTGCATCCCCTCCCTTTGAGAGCACTTTTACGCCGACATTTTTATAGTCTTCCTTCTCCACGTTATCCCAGCCCAGTCCAAAAGCCGGCTGAGAACCATCCGTATTGTTATTCTCCGACATTTCGCACTTCGCTTCTTCGGAAAACAAAATGTCATTGCCTGTAAAAAAGGCTGTGCCGAAGCGGCATACGTCCTCCGCATCGGACATGATCCCACCCGTAGCGATCAGCTGCGGGACCGCAGGCTTAAGCTTCACATTGCCGTTGATGTACACCGGGATCAGCCTGTCAAGATCCGTATCCCAAAGCGTTCCCGTATGATCCAGAGAAAGCGGGGCGCTGATGTTTTCTTTGATATATTCCGTAAAGCTCAAGCCGCTTACACGTTCTACAAGGATCTCGAGCAGGGTGAAGCCGTCATTGCAATAGCAGTTGAACGCACCCGGATCTGCCTTCAGATGCTGTCTTTTCAGCTTCTGCAAAAACGTATCATGATAATCCGAGCTTTTTTCTTCAAAGAGAAAGGCTCCTTCATAAGACGATCCCATCAGCCCTGAGCTGTGGTTCAGCAGCATTCGTACCGTGATATCCTTATATCTTTCGTCCGCCATCTGAAAATCCAGGATATAATCCGTCACGGGAGCATCCAACTTTACCTTCCCTGCATCCACCAGCTGCATCACGGCTGCGGTGACATACATCTTGCTGACGGAAGCGATGTTCAAAACGCTCCCGTCCGGAACGGCACAGGGATCAGCCACGGTACTTTCACCGGCAGGCTCTTCGGCATTGGCCAGGATAGAGCTTACCGAAAAGCATAACGCCAGTCCCGTCAGCATGCCGCCACAGATCTTTCTTATCTCCTTAGTCATTGTCATTCTTCCTCCTACGATCAGTCAAACCACTTCGCTTAGCCCCGGACAGCTCAAGAGCTTATTCCGAGATCAGTTCATATACCGAGATCTTTTTGATCCTTCTTGCACTTATGTATGCGCAGACAAAGCAGTAGAAAAGGATAGCAATATCCAGCAGGATCACCGTGAAAGCCGATACCGTTACTTTGCAGACATATGCGTTCACAACGCCCATCAGCGGTATCGAAAGGACTGTTCCCAGGATAACTGCCGCAAACGCTACCGGCACGATGCGGAATGCCAGCTGGAACTTAAGTTCCCTTGATGTGTATCCCAGCCCCTTCATGATCCCCAGTTCCTTATACTGCTTTCGGATCGTAGAAGCCATCAGGATGGAAAGGATCAGGATCACGACTATTCCGGATACGATCATCATTATGGCTGCAATGCCTGCGAAAGAGATAAGGAGCATGTCTGCGATCTCTTCCATTTCCTCCCGTACAAATGTCAGTGTTTTGATCTTCATGAGGGATGTGCTGCCGGTAATGATCCTGTCTCCCACGCAGATCGCGTATTCCATGTAGCTGACCCCCTGTTCGGTCATGGCCTCCGCCATCTTTTTATCCGCCATTGCCCGGATCTTTTCTTCCGTGGTATCCCCCTTGGCCTTGTCATCTTTGTATTCCGCTATCTCTTTTCCGTAGCGTTCCCTGAGAAGATCCGCAAATGCTTTTCTGTCAGTACCCTCGTTCAGGTAGATATCAAAAGCGGAAGGCGCATATGCCGGGTTCATGCGTTTGAAGCCCGCTGTCGTAAGATAGACCGTATCCGGGTTTACCGCTGAATTGACGATCCCGGTCATGACATAGTCTTTTTTTACTTTTCCATGCTCGAGGGTAATGGTATCTCCCACTTCCGCCCCGATCATCTTCGCCGACTGTACCGTTGCACTCACTTCGTTTTCATGTTCCGGGAGTCTTCCCTTTGTGAGCACGATCGTTGAAGTTTTTGAATAATCCTCATAGACCTCCAGATGATAGGAAGTATCCGGACTCTTATTCTCTGCATCGCCGAATGCCGCCTTCACTCCGATGTCCGAAGCAGTTGTCAGAACCTGTCTCACCTCGGGCATCCCCTCCAGTTCCCCCGCAAAGACTTCCGGCTCCACATCTCCGACCGCTTCTATTCTGATATCACAAAGCTCATGTCCGCAGACGCTTCCCAATATCCTGTCAGGGCTTCCGAAGAAAGTACCCAGAACGAAGCCTGAAAGTGCCAATACCGTGCAGGCCATGATGCAGACCGTCAGGCCGACATGGTTCTTCGCATTCCCGAAAAGATCTTTTACCGCAAGCCGGACATGTACGCTGCCTTTTGTCTTTTCCAAGGGCAGGATCGTCTTTTTGAAGCTGTGTGTCTCGATCCCCTTGCGGAAGGCCATGACCGGAGGATACTTTCGAACGGAGCAGGCCTTGCTGAATGCCGTTAATCCGATAAAGAGAATGACAGCCGCTGTACAGATAAAAACAGGAAGCACCGGGGCCGCAAGGGAGCCGCCATAGCCGACACCGGAAGCCGCATTCTTAAGAAGCCCCTTTGCCATTGCCATTGCGGGAGCGATCCCGACCAGGGAACTGACAAGGGCAATGAGGATATATTCCGCTATGTAAGAAGCAGCGATCTGTCCCGATGTGTATCCGATCGCTTCCAGAACCCCGATCGATACGATCTGCTCCTGAATGTCACTTACAATGCGAAAGCGGATCATTATCAGGATCGCGATCACGATCACCGCTGACATGATCATCATGATGATGCTGAGCAGGGACATGTTCAGTTCATTGGCTGAAACTGTCTCTTCATAAGAGATCGCATAAACAGAACCTGACAGATCATTTACAGAAGCCTCTTCCGCAAAGGCCTTGAAATCGGCGAGCACGGTGCGGTCATCCGCGACCTCAGTCGTATTTATGCCTATCATCTCATAGCGGTCATCCATGCTGTTTTCCAGATAGGCAAAATCTTCCTCGTTCACCACCGCTTTGCTGCCGTAATTCCAGATCCCCGTTTCGTAAAAACCGACTAGCGTGAATGTGAATTCCTTATTGTCCCAGCTGATCGTAAACGCATCTCCTTCAGAAAGGTCGAGTTTATCCCTCATGGCAGATGCAAGCACGATCGGATGGTCTGCCGACCAGAAATCCGGATCCGGCTCAAAGCTTTCCATCCGACATTCTCCGCCAAGCGAGACAAAACTGATGTCGGTCAATATATCCCCTTCATCTGTCTGCCTTGCTTTAATGATATCCGTCACAAAGCCGGCATGATCAAAGCTTTCCACATCCGGATTCTCTTTCAGGAACTCCAGATAACGATCCGAATAATGATCCTGCCTGATCGATACAAAGTTTTTATAACATCCGCTTTCTTCCACCATGCGCGGCGTGATCGTTTTGATCCCCGTTACCGCCGAAACCGACGCTGAAAGAAGTACGACTCCCAGCGTGATCAGGATCATGAAAAGGACCGATTCCTTTTTATGTTTCTTTATATTTGCAAATGACAATCTTAAGATCTTTTTCATAGCTTACCATCCCATCTCATTTAAGAAGTCCTGCAACGATTCCTTGCGTTTTGTAATATCGTCCGTTTCATAATCCGGCATTCTGTGTTCTCCCACAACGCCGCCATCTCTTAAATAGATCACTCTGGAGCCGCGGAGTGCGGTTTTTATATCGTGTGTTACCATCACGATGCTCTGCCCGCTCTTGTGAAGTTCCGTAAACACGTCCAGTACATCCTGCCCCGATGATGAATTCAACGCTCCCGTAGGTTCATCCGCAAAAAGTATCTGAGGTTCATTTATGATGGCCCTGACTATCCCCACCCTCTGGCACTCACCTCCGGAAAGCTGATTCGGAAATTTCCTCCACAGCGGCTCATCTATCCCTACCTTCTTAAGCAGCTCCTTCACCCCTGCCACAAGCTCCGGAGTATTCTTCTGCGCCACCAGTGCCCCGGTAAGGATGTTGTCGATGACATTCATATTCTCCAGCAGGTAGATGCTCTGAAAAACAAAACCGCAATGCTCTCTTCTGAATACCGCCAGCTTATCGTTACTGTAATCTGATATATCTTCATCGTTAAAGAACACCTTACCCATAGTGGGCTTATCCATTCCCGACAGGGCATAGAGCAGTGTCGACTTTCCCGAACCCGACGATCCCATGATCACGGTAAAGTCCTTTTCCATTATCTCAAGGTCGAGATTTTTGATCACGTGCTGCTGCAAGCCCTCATTGGAAAAGGTTTTGCATAACTTTTCTGTTTTTAAGATAGCTTTCATATTCCGTACCTCCGTTGATATCACTATACAGGATCTGTTCCCGGACTTCTTTAAGAAAGGGCTATGAAATTCTTATGAAATCCTTAAGAAGCTGTCATAGCATAAAAAATGCTCCCGGTGATGCCGGGGGCATTTATGGCATTAAGTGCTTATCCTTAAGCTTGATCTTTCTATTTCTTCAGCCGCCTGATCCGCTCCGCCGTATATTCCTCGATCTGTTTCCATAAGGAATTGAGCTGTTTTTTATGGGCACAGAGCTTTTCCGTACAGTTTTTGCACTGCAGATAATCATTGGTCTTTTCGGAAAAACGTTCAGGATGCAGGAAGAATGTTATCTCCCAGCGGATCAACAAGGCAACGGACAGTACCAGCAGACTCCAGGTATAGCTCTTTCTCACAAAAAACAGCGGCGTAAACATCATGGCATAATCCCAGTTATATATCCTGCAGGCGCTGCAGCATTTGTTCTTCATGAACCATGTCTGGAAGGGGCAGAAAAACAGGATACATATGATATCACAGATGGAATACGTGCTGCATAACAGGATCATGATCCCGTCATCCAGTATCCCCGCCATATGCAAGGCCCCAAAGAATGCGTTAAAAACGACCCAGATCAGGGCCACCAGCATAGTGGCATTATTATCCGGTATGGATATCTCCGTACTGCCGGATTTTATATAGTTGCGCGCAAACTGCTTCTGGCATCCCGGACTCTCATATCGCGAAGGGAAGAAACGCATGATCATTTCCACGGCAAAAACCGCCCAGGTGATAAATATGATCGTCGGCATCTTTTCAACGCTTTCGAGCACTGCCGCTTCGGAAAAAAATCTGAAACGTATATAGCTGATCAGAAGCAGGACAAACAGTGCGGATCTGTATACCAGACGAACATAATGTACTATACTGACAACGCTGATCTTTTTTTTCTTCTTCATCTCTTTTAACCAAGTTCCTTCATTAAGCCCGTAAGGATCCCGGGCATATCTGCCTTTTCCGATGCTGTCCCCTCACGGCTTTTGCTGTTCAAGGAGACAACAGACTTCTGTATTCCCGGTAAAGGGGAACATGTCCACCATCCCCCATCTCCGGATGCGGTAGCCGGCAGCGGAAACGGCTTCCATATCTCTCGCCAGACTGCTGGGCTTGCAGGAGATATAAAGGATGTTCTTCACCCCATAGGAAAGGATGCGGGATAAGGCCTTCGGATGAACGCCATCTCGGGGCGGATCCAGCACCACCACATCCGGTTTGCCCTCCAGCTCCTCCAGGACCTTCAGCACATCCCCTGCAATGAATTCACAATTGCCGATCCCGTTGCGCTCCGCGTTCTCCCGGGCCGCTTCCACCGCTTCTTCCACGATTTCCACTCCCACCACGCGTTCCGCCGCAGGACTTAAAAGCTGCGCAATGGTGCCCGTACCGCTGTACAGATCATAGACCGTTCCGTGGATGCCGCCGGCCGTAAGGAAGTCCCTTGCCATAGTATAAAGCTTCTCTGCCCCCCGGCTGTTGGTCTGAAAGAAGGAGAAAGTCGAGACCTTAAACTGCAGTTCCAGGATATGCTCGGTAAAGGAATCCTCCCCGTAGAGGATCTCCATGCGGTCACATTTTACCGCATCCGCAGGACTGTCATTCACGATATGAAGTATCCCCGCAAAGCTTCCCTTAAGCGGCAGAGTAAGCAATCCTTCCTTCCATTCCCTCAGCATATCCCCGTTCAGCGCTTCACTCGAGGTACTCACCAGTCCGGCCAGAAGCTCACCGGCCCCTTCCCCGCGGCGCAGCAGAAGATGCCTGAGGATACCCGTATGCTTCATCCTGTGGTAATGGGCTATGCCCCGTTCCCTGAAGAATCCCAGCGTGTATGCCAGGATCCTCCCGAAATCCTCCGGTGCGATCCTGCAGTCGGGAACCGGCAGTATATCGTAAAAACTGCCCTTCTTATGCAGACCCAGAGCCAGCGGTCCGTCCATGTACTCATCGCCGAAGGTATATTCCATCTTGTTGCGGTAGCCTTCCCTTAAGGGGCTCTCCACGATCCCCTCATATATGCTGTCCGCCGTATACGCCCCCAAAAGCCGCTTTATCTGGGCCTCTTTGATCTTAAGTGTCTCTTCATAGGGAAAGCCCTGATAGAGACAGCCGCCGCAGATCCCGGCATGAGGACAGCCCAGTCCGGCCTTCTCGCAGGCTGCTTTCTCAAGCACACCCTTAAGCCGGCCTTCCGCTTTTCCGCCGCGGCGCTTGGTTACCACAAAGGAAACCCTTCTTCCCGGAAGCGCATCCTTTACCGCGGCATACTCCGGCCCCTCTTCCGTATCCACCCGCACGATCCCTTTATTCGGAAAATCCATGCGTTCAACGATCCCCTCGTAAATCTGTCCTTTTTTCATATCTCCCCACGCAAACAAGCGGGAATCACTTCCCGCTTATCCATGATCTTTTTCAAAAAAACTTATTCTGCTTCAGATTTCTTGGATTCGTCTACGACCAGATCGTCATCGTCGAAGAAATCATCATCGAAATCATCGTCGAAATCATCATCAAAATCATCCAGATAATCCGGAGTCATGAACTTATAAACCGCAAAAGCGATCACAGCCACTACGGTCACGATCCCGAGAATGATCAGAACGGTCTTTAAGGTGGAGTTCTTCTCCTTCACCTCGATCACCGGCTCCTGCTTCCTCGTCAGCAGATCTCCCAGCTTCACCGCTGCCAGTACATCTTCAACTTTGCTAGTCATAATGCCCTCCTGAACCGCTTTTATTCCGGCATCTGCCGGTCGCATACTCTTTTAAGCCGTTTCAAACAGCTGTCTGATATGATGATAACACAGATATTTCATTTTTTCCAGTGTTTTCTTTTTCTCTTACTTTTTTTCCCGGCCGGCCTTCACTTTCTGAAGCTTTTCCCAGGATTCCTCCGTGAAACGGATCACCAGCCTTCCCTCGGTCCGCACATTCTGATGCTGTCCGTTCTGCAGGTTCTCCTCTATGATCTGGCAGCAGGAGCTCGCCACCTCACGCGAGGGATGATTCTTCTGAATCTCCTCATGCTCCAGATCAAAGGAATCCTTCAGATTCTTGTAATGGAAATCCTGCAGGCCAACGGAGTAGATCCTGTCATCTTCCACAGGCTCCCCCTCAAAGCAGAAGCGGATGATCGAATGGCTCTTCTGATCATACTCCAGCTCTACCCCGTGGGATACCTGATAAAACTCCGTATGCTCCCCTTCCAGCGTTTCATCCCTGAGTATCCTCAGGAAGCCATGTTTCAGCTGCGCACCGGTCCAGTAAGTCACATGGGCGGAATCATCAAAAGGAAAACACTCATCAAAGTCCCCCTTGGTGACCACGGGGCCGAATTCCTTAACACGGATGGAGCCGGAAGCCATCAGGAAGATATCCACCCCCAGCGCATCCTTCATCGCATCGGCAAAAAGATCCCCGATCTCCGTTTCCACCACCTGATAGGGCGCCGTGAGTTTCCTAACGAATTTGGTCAGGATACGCCCGTATTTTTCGTCTGTCTGGTCCTTATAAGTACGGATCGCTTCCTCTATGGCCGGATCCCGGGGGCAGTTGTCCTCATTGATCGCCACCGGCGTCCAGCTGTAGCTGTCGATACGGTTTTCATCGGTATCGATCAGCAGATCGAAGCGTCCGATCTGATCGGTCCCGGTGCCGGCCTGTACGATGGGTATACCGTTCACCACCGCAGGCTCCTTCATAAAATCATGGGAGTGGCCGCCGATGATCATATCCACGCCCCAGGAAGGATCCAGCATGGCCGCCAGCTTCTTATCTTCCTCCAGGCCGATATGTGTCAGCAGGACCGTCATATCCACATCCATGGAGTTGTAAACATTGCAGATCCGACCGACCTCCGCCGCCGCATCCTCCAGTGTGATGAAGCTCCCGATCAATTTGTCCATCCTGCACTTCATCAGTGTGATCTCGGTGATGATACCGATAAAGAGGATCTTCATGCCGTTGATCTCGATGATGCGGCAGGGATCGAAAAGCCTGGCATGGTTGGTCCGGATATAAAGGTTCGCGTTCACGATGGGGAATTCCGCGCATTTTTCCAGAAAGAGCAGATGGGCCACCCCGTAATCCACCTCATGATTCCCCAGAGTCACGATATCCGGGGAAAGGAGGTTCATGAGCTGTATCGTGGACATGCCGTGAAACTCGGAATCGATGATGGAGCCGCAGAACATATCTCCGGCTATGGCATAGAGAACGCTTTCTTCTTCCTGCCGCACCTTGCAGATATAGCCCGACAGAAGGGAGATGCCTCCTACCAGCCGATCATCGATCTTTTCCGCCAGAAAATCCCCGTGCATATCATTGGAATGCAGGAGTGTCAGTTTTTTCAGATGTTTCATCCCATTTCCTTTCTGTCTGTCGATCATAGCTTTTCCAGTCTGGCGAAAGCGGCATACATGACCTTCTGGCCCGCGGTATCAAAATTCACCGTAACCTGCCAGTCCCGGGGCTTTTTCTCCATGGCCAGTACTTCGCCCTCCCCGTATTTTACATGCCGTACCCGGTCGCCTACCGTATAATCCGGTTCTTTGATGGACAGCTCCGCCACCGTGGACAGCTTCACGGGGGCCTTGGGATGCTGCGGCACGGAAGGCAGCTTCCGGGGGATGAAGCCTCCTCTCGGCCCATCATCCGCCCTGCCGAAGGGCATCTCCCGGAAGGCCCGTCTCGGTGCATCTTCCTCATCGTACTCCTCGTCAAAACGCCGGCGTGCCTTCGGAAGTTCTCCGGAAAGCAGTTCCTGCGGGATCTCCTTCACAAAGCGGCTCACCGCATTATACTGGGTCTCCCCCCGGATCATGCGGGAGCGTGCCGCCGTGATGGTCAGCACATCCTTGGCCCGGGTAATGGCCACATAAGCCAGGCGACGCTCCTCCTCCAGGTCCTTCGGATCATCGCTGTTAATGGTCAGATAACCGGGGAATATCCCGTCCTCCATACCGCAGAGCCATACCCTGGGGAATTCAAGCCCCTTGGCGGAATGGACGGTCATGAGCAGCACCCGGGAAGTCTCCGTATCCGCATTATCCAGGTCACTCACCAGAGCCACCTCCTCCAGCAGCTCGGACAGCGTCCCCTCCGGATGCTCCTCCTCAAAGACTGCCACGCGGTTTACGAATTCCTCCACGTTTTCCAGCCTCTCCTGGGCATCATCCTCATCGGAGGCCCGGATCTCTTCCAGATAGCCGCTTTCGTCCAGCAGATGCTTTAAGGTCTCCAGTATCCCGTAATCCGAAAGGATCCTGCGGTAGCCCTCGATCATCCGTGCAAAAGCCTCCACCTTTGCCCCGGCCTTTCCGATCCCCGGGATCTGGGAGGCCCGGCTGCAGGCTTCAAAAAGATCCAGCCCGTTCACGGCAGCATAGTCTGCCGCCTTCTGCAGCGTGGTAGCACCTATGCCCCGTTTGGGCACATTGATGATGCGCCGCACCGCCAGATCATCCTTTGCGTTATCGATGGTCTTTAAATAAGCCAGCACATCCTTGATCTCGCGTCTGGCATAGAAGTTCACCGCCCCAACGATATAGTAGGGCACATTTTCCCGTACAAAGGCTTCTTCAAATTCACGGGACTGGGCGTTGGTACGGTAAAGGATGGCAAAATCCTTCCAGTCCCCCTCTCCCTTCCGGTGCAGGCGGCACATCTCCGACACCACCTCCGCCGCTTCCTCCCGGCCGGTATCGTACTGCCGGAAACGCACGGGCTCATCCGCCGCCCGCTCGGTCCACAGGGCTTTTTCCTTGCGCCCCCGGTTATTGGCGATCACCGCATTGGCAGCGTCCAGGATGTTTTTCGTACTCCGGTAATTCTGCTCCAGTTTGATCACCTTCGCCCCACGGAACACCTTTTCAAAGTTCAGGATGTTCATGATATTGGCGCCGCGGAATTTGTAGATGGACTGGTCATCGTCACCCACCACGCAGATGTTCTTCCGCTCCCCGGCCAGAAGCTTTACCAGTTCGAACTGGGCATTGTTCGTATCCTGATACTCATCCACACAGATATACTGAAAACGCCGCTGATAGTTCTCCAGCACCTCCGGGCATTCCTTAAAGAGGTGCACCGTCATACGCAGCAGGTCGTCAAAGTCCAGAGCGTTGTTCTTAAACAGGGTCTCCTGATACTCCTTATATGCTTCCACAAAACGTTTCCGTCCGAAATCCCCCCGGTACAGCTCCTCATATTCCGCAGGGCCCAGCAGCTCGTTCTTGGCATTGCTGATCTCCCGCAGCACTGTAGCTTCCTTGATCTGCTTGGGATCGAACTGAAGCTTCTTGAACACAGCCTTCATCACGCTCTTGGAATCATCCGTATCGTAGATCGTAAAGCTGTTGTCATAGCCGATCTGATCGATATGACGCCGCGGGATGCGTACACAGCTGGAGTGAAAGGTCATGACCCATACGCCCTCGCTGCCTTCTCCCACGATACGGTCCACGCGTTCCCGCATCTCTCCGGCAGCCTTATTGGTAAAGGTGATGGCCATGATATTCCAGGGATTGATCCCCACCTCTTTGATCAGATAGGCGATCCGGTGGGTGATGGCCTTGGTCTTGCCCGAGCCGGCACCTGCAATGATCAGTAAGGGGCCGTCCACATGGGTGGCCGCTTCGTACTGTTTATCGTTCAGTTCATCCAGAAGTCCCATAGTCTTTCCTTTCAGATTACGCCGATCATGATGCCGGCGATGATCACGGCTGCACAGCAGAGCTTGAAGCCTATTCCTTTTTCTTTAAATACCAGCCGGCCTCCCAGTATGGTAACAACGCAGCAGGACTGTTTGATGAGCGTCATCACCGTCACTCTGGAATCCGGGATCGAGTTGGCGATAAATAACGCCCGGTCCGCCAGGATGAAAAGGATGCTCAGGATCCAGATCCATCCGTTCTTCACGGTCTTTTTCCAGTCGATCTTCACCTTCCGCAGCAGGATATAGACCGTGTAAAAGATCAGCAGAAAGAGCATATACCAGAACTGCAGGTCTGCGGAGCTGATCTGTTTTGTGAGCACCTTATCCATGGTGCCCGATACCGCATTCAGGAATGCCGACAGAAAAGAAAGCAGCACAAAGAGCCAGAGCCTTCCCTTCGGTCCCTCCTTCTTTTCCTTCGTTTCGGGAGCCTTGCGCCCCAGCAGCTCATGAACCCTGTCTTCAAAGCGCAGCGCCACCAGTCCCAGAGCCACCAGGCACATTCCAAAGATCTGGAGGCCGCTCAGCACTTCCTTAAGGACCAGCACACCCAGCAGCATGGCAAAGAGCACCCGGGATAAGTCCAGCAGCCCGTACAGGCTTACCGGGATCTCCTTAATGGCCCGGAAGCCGCAGAGCCAGGCCACAAAGATCACAAAGGACTTGAAGGCCACCGCCGCGAACATCTTCCCGCCGATGAGGCTGACCTCCCCGATATCCGGAAGAAGTATCACAAAACCTACCAGGGTATAAAAGAAAAGTACCTCCATTACGGTACTTTTCTCCAAAGCTTTCTTTTTTACGATCTCCCTGAGGCCCTTAACAAGGCCGTAGAAGAGTGTCAGCAATATCCATATCATTTTTTCAGTAACTCTGCGCAGAGAATATCCCGCGAGGTTGCCAAGCGCCGGTGGCGCTTGTTCGGCAACGACCGGAGCGGAGCGGAGAGGGCTTGCGAATCCCGAGTTTTACGGTGATCTGTCGTCAGGATTTGCGAAGCGAACTCTGACGGTAGATGATATCTTCCCGGGACGGTCCGTTGGAGATCATGGTGATGGGATAGCCGATCTGCTCCTCCACGAACTCGATATACTTCCTGCAGTTCTCCGGCAGCTCCTCGTACTTACGGATCCCGGAGATATCGCACTTCCAGCCCGGCAGGGTCTTCCATACCGGCTTGCAGTGCTTTAACTTCCAGGTCACGGGGAAGTCCGCCGTCTCCTCACCGTCCAGTTCGTAAGCCACACAGACGGGGATCTCGTCCAGATAGCCCAGTACATCGATGACCGTGAAGGCCACATCCGTGGTCCCCTGCAGACGGCAGCCGTATCTGGAAGCTACGCAGTCAAACCAGCCCACTCGTCTGGGACGTCCGGTGGTAGCACCGTACTCTCCGCCGTCACCGCCTCGTCTCCTGAGCTCCTCCGCTTCATCGCCGAAGATCTCGGAAACGAACTCACCACCGCCCACAGCGGAAGAATAAGCCTTGCAGACCGTAACGATCTGTTTGATCTCGTAGGGCGGAACACCGGCTCCGACAGCCCCGTAGGCTGCGATGGTATTGGAACTGGTCACCATGGGATAGATGCCGTGGTCCGTATCCTTAAGGGTTCCCAGCTGCCCTTCCAGCAGCACGGTCTTCCCGTCCTTAAGCATCCTGTTCAGGAAAGCGGAAACATCTCCCACATAGGGTTCCACCATCTTCTTATATTCCATGAGGGTGGCAAAGATTTCCTCCGCCTTCAGGGCAGGCTTATGATAAAGATGCTCCAGCAGGACGTTCTTCTGAACGATCACACGCTCGATCTTCTTTTTCAGCTCCTCTTCGTCAAAAAGCTCATTGACCTGGAAACCGGTCTTGGCAAATTTGTCTGAATAAAAGGGTGCGATACCGGATTTCGTGGAACCGAAGGCGGCACCCTTCAGACGCTCTTCTTCATATTCATCAAAAGCGATATGATAGGGCATCACCATCTGGGCCCGGTCACTGATCATGATCTTCGGTGCGGGCACCCCCCGGTCCGTAACGGATTTAAGCTCCTCAAAGAACTTCGGTACATTCAGCGCCACGCCGTTACCGATCACCGAAGTGGTATGATCATAAAACACTCCGGAAGGCAGTGTATGCAGTGCAAACTTCCCGTATTTATTCTTGATGGTATGTCCGGCATTGGCTCCGCCCTGAAAACGCACGACCACGTCCGCATTTTCAGCCAGCATATCCGTGATCTTGCCTTTGCCTTCATCGCCCCAGTTGGCTCCTACGACCGCTTTGACCATAACTCTCTCCTTTTCTGCACGCCTCTCCGTCTCCCCGGAAAGGCCCCGCTGCCGATAAACGCAACGCATATATTATATCCGAAATACCTGCATAAGTAAAACACTTTTTTAAGATCCCGCCGCAGGCAAACGCCTCAGTACTTCGGATCCGCAAACATGTAGAAGCAGGGCTTTGGCTGATAATCCTCCCCGAAGAGCAGCGGCATCTGGGGAAGCCCCGTCCTGCTGCCGCCTCCCACATTGGAGCGGAACTGCAGCCAGGAATACTGGTCCACGGTCCCCCAGAAATTGATCCCGGACACTTCCACGCCTTCTTCCGCATTGGCGTTATTGATCGTGTAATAGATCATGTTATATCGCAGGCGCAGTCTTTCATTCTCCTCTTCCGCGGAAGCCGCCGTGCCGTCATAAGCACTGCTTGCACTGATATCCATTTCGGTGAACTGCACCTTCCCGACGATCTTCGAATACTCTTTGATGGATTCCGAGATCGAAGTGGAGCTGGGATCCTCCATCCCGTAGTGCCCCTGCATCCCCATAGCACTGATCCGGGTCCCTTCACCGGGAGCACCTTCCGCTTCCTTTACGGCTTTCAGCAGTTCGCAGATACCTTTCCGCTTATTCGAATTGCACTCATTATAATCATTGTAATACAGTTCCAGATCGGCAGGCGCATATTTATTGGCATACTTGAAGGCATTGATGATGTACTGATTGCTCTGATACACATGCCACCAGCTGGAATTGCTCCCGTGCCGGTCCTCATTCAGGGATTCTCCCGGATTCTCCGCATCCCCGCGGTAGCTCCCCGTCCCGTCACTGACAGCTTCGTTCACCACATCCCAGCCGTAAAAGAGATCCTTATAACGGCTGTTCTCGCCGGTATAATACGTCAGGACCTCCCGTATGTACCACTCGAGCCGCTTGTCCATCTCCGCAGCGCTCACATAGGGCTTGCTCTTGTCGTAATCCACGTGAAAGAACCATTCCGGCGTCTGGGAATGCCATACCAGCACATGGCCCCGGACCATAAGCTTCCGGTCGGGATGCTCCTCGTTCCAGTTAAGGATCTTGTCCAGGATCTTGTCCGCCCTGGAATGATCCAGCTTCGGAACGATCAGGGTCTCCCCGTTCAGTTCCGCGGTCTCCGTTCCCGGACAGTATGTGACACTGTAGCCCACCAGAGCGTCGGGCTTCAGTTCATTCCCCAGGGTCACGGCTTCAAAATGAGTGGTGACGATCTCCCAGACCTTGGGATCGTCCACTTCACTTCCGGTCACGGCACAGCCCGCAAAGCCCCCAAGCTTGCTGCGCACCGCATCCCTGAGGATCGGCACCTCTCCGCTCTGCTCCGCTTCCGTCCCCTCATCCGGGTTTTCATCCTCCGTCACAGCAGGCTGTTCCCCCTCCGAGGGTACCGGCTCCTCCGCTTCATCTTCCGAAACCACGGCACCCGGCGTCGGTTCCGCAGGCTGCGGCTGCGGATCTTTCTGCCCGCAGGCAGCCAGTATCGATAATCCTGCCAGAAGACAGATCCCTCTTTTTAATATTTCTTTCCGGAACAAGCTTCCACCTCCGTTAAACATGGATCAGACTTTTCTCAGACATTCACTTCCCCGGTGGCCCCCAGCAGCTCCTTATTCTCTGCCAGCAGGGGCTTCACAAAATCACGCAGATATACTTCCACCTGTCTGGGAGCGCGGCCCACATAATCAGCGGGCTTCATCTTCTCATCCAGTTCTGCACGGCTTAAGCCGAACTTGGGATCTGCCGCTATCAGATCCAGCAGGTCGTTTTCCCTGCCTTCCTGCTTCACATGCTTCCCGGCCTCCATGGAAAGGGTACGGATCTCTTCGTGCATCTCCTGACGGTCGCCTCCGGCCTTCACGGCATCCATCATGATGTTTTCCGTAGCCATGAAGGGCAGCTCGCTTAAGAGATGCTTCTCTATGACCTTATCGTTCACTACCAGGCCGTCCACCACATTCAGGCAAAGCTCCAGTATACCGTCCGTTGCCAGAAACGCTTCCGCAATGGAGATACGCTTATTGGCGGAATCGTCCAGGGTACGCTCGAACCACTGGGTAGCCGAAGTGATGGCCGGGTTCAGGGCATCGATGATCACATAACGGGAAAGGGAAGCGATACGCTCGCTGCGCATGGGATTCCGCTTATAGGCCATGGCCGAGGATCCGATCTGGGATTTCTCGAAAGGTTCCTCCACCTCTTTTAAGTGCTGCAGCAGGCGGATATCATTGCTCATCTTGTGAGCGGAGGCCGCGATACCGGCCAGGATGTTCAATACCCTGGTATCCACCTTACGGGAATAGGTCTGTCCCGATACGGGATAGCAGGCCCCAAAGCCCATCTTCTCCGCGATCATGGGATCGATCTTATCGATGGTCTCGTCATCGTCATTAAAGAGCTCGCGGAAGCTGGCCTGGGTACCGGTAGTCCCCTTGGATCCCAGAAGCTTAAGCGAAGCTGCGATATAGTCCAGATCCTCCAGATCCATCATGAATTCATTGATCCACAGGGTAGCCCTCTTACCCACGGTAGTGGGCTGGGCCGGCTGAAAATGAGTAAATGCAAGGGTCGGCAGGGCTTTGTACTGCTCCGCGAACTTTGCCAGCTCATCTATGGTACAGATCAGCTTACGGCGCACCAGCTTCAGAGCTTCACGCATCACGATGATATCCGTATTATCCCCCACATAGCAGGACGTAGCACCCAGATGGATGATGCCCTTGGCCTTCGGGCACTGCAGTCCATAGGCGTAAACATGGCTCATCACATCATGCCGCACTTCTTTTTCGCGCGCTTTAGCATCTTCATAGTTGATATCTTCGGCATGGGCCTTCAGTTCTTCGATCATCTCCGGGGTGATCTGCTCAAGCCCCAGCTCCATCTCCGTCTCGGCCAGGGCGATCCAGAGTTTCCGCCAGGTCCTGAACTTCATGTCCTGCGAAAAGATATACTGCATGTCCTTACTGGCGTAGCGCTCCGAGAGCGGGCTCTGATAAATGTCTGTTGCCATGGGAATACCTCCTGCTGATATATTGCTGTTCCAAACTTCTCCACTTTAGCACAAAACGGGGGATTTCACAAGAGACGGGACTAGGGCAGCGGCTCCCCGACATGGGAGCGCCAGTCATCCTCCCATACGGCCTGCAGCCGGGATTTATAGATATAATCACTCATGGTCCTTGCGGAATGCAGTAAAAAACACGTGATGAGCAGGCAGATCGATATGGTCACACAGCCGCTCACAAAACGTGTACGTACTTTTTTAAAAGTAAGGGGATCCGCCTCATCCCTGTACAGGCTGTTCAGACGCTGACGGAAATATACCAGCCCCCCGATCATCCAGGCAGCAAAAAGCGGTACACCGAAGATCGCTGCGGCAAAGCGGGCATCCGCCCCTATGCCCAAAGGTGCAAAATGTCGCACGTGCAAAAAAGCCCATATAACGATCCCTGCACAGACCGCCCAGGCAAGGCCTGCCAGGATCACGCTGTGTGTGCAGACCTCTCCATCCTCCGGCAGCTCCGTCGCAAGCGGCGGCGGGATCAGCTGATCCCCCTTAACCTCGGGAACTTCGATCCCCCACTTTCCCAGACGGCGGATATACTGCAGGCTGTCCACCCAGCCTGCCCAGCAACAGATGTCGACAGGTATGAGAAATACCAGGAGCAGATAAGCATAGGGTGCCAGGGATTCGGCAAGCAGGAGCAGGGCAGAAATAAACGCCAGGCACGCCAGACTGACGGAGGCAACAAAGAGCCTGCGACGTATCCGCTTGTCATACTTATACTTCATGAAAGATCATCCTCCAGCACTATACAGACGTGTTCGTTCTCTTCATGAATATCTGCAGCAAGACGCCTGAGTCCCCGGAAAAACTTCGGCATCATCACGGATACCCCGTCCGTGTGTATGATACGGATCCGCGTTTCCTTTGTGATATCTCCCAGCACATCATGCAGGGCATCCAGATTTCTGCCAAAATAAGCCGGCAGAGCCATATTCTCTCCCAGCAGCTCATAAAATTCATCTGCGCTGCATATATTCTCCAGGTCCAGCAGGATCTCCATAAGCGCTCCTTCCGCAAAGTTCATCAGTATAGCTGCGTAAAGCTCTCGTAATGATCCCCGGTATAGTAAATATCCCAGTCCGTCAGATCATAAACGATACGTTTTTGCCCCCGTTTCTTTCCCAGGGTATCGATATCACACTCCCGGTAATCCCCGTCCGGCAGCACTCCTTCGTAGTTTCCGAAGCGGTCTCCGCCGATACATTTTCCCGGTGCGTAGGGTTCCAGGCTTCCGCCGCTCCAGCCCAGCTTTTCCGCCTCTTTCTTCGTTATGTAATTGGAAGGCAGCCGGTGATAAGTATACAGATACAGAGCCACATCCTCCTTGCTGCAATAGCTTCCATCCGGATCCAATAAAGCTTCCGCCTCTGCTGTCGGCGCTTCAGTCGGTGTGGGCGTCGCCGTCGCTTCCACAGTCGGCGCTTCGGCCGGTGTAGGTGTTTCCGTCACTTCTGCGGTCGGCGCCTCGGTCGGTGTAGGCGTTTCCGTCACTTCTGCGGTCGGCGCCTCGGTCGGTGTGGGCGTTGTCTTTGCTTCTGCGGTAGGTGCATCGGTCGGTGTAAACGCTTCCGCATACTGCTCCTGCGTACCGGCAGCACCATCTTCTTTTTCCTTCCGCAGATCGCTTACCAGCCACAAAAGGAACAATGCAGCAAAGACTATGGTAAGGATCATTCTCCATTTCTTCTTGCCCTTCATCTTCCGTTTACCTCAATACGGTGTTTATATATTCCCGGATCCATGAGTCCGGACTCTGATATCATCATACCATACCCCCATGCCGGCTACAAGCTTGTGAAAGCCCGGGATGGCGTAAAGGAATCGTCAGTTGACAGGAATGAGATTGATCCAAGGATAGATGATTCTAACCAGATTTGATTATTATCTTACATCCCGCCAACGCTTCCGTCAAATATTGTCGATCTGTTCCCGGATTGCCAGTATCT
>JAFZOW010000049.1 GCA_017552715.1 Lachnospiraceae bacterium | reverse complement strand
GAAGGTGCATCCGTCCGCGAAAAGTCTGAAATCCTTCGACTTCATGGGAGGCCTTTCGAATTCGAACCTGCTTCCTATGATGTCTCCGGCTATAGCTCCGTACATTTTTTCCTCCTCAGAAATCCACGCATACTGGGGTCTCGCAGATGGTAAAGATCCCCCTGAGTTTCTCCGTCTCCCCCAGATCGGAGAAGCTGCCGTTTTCAATACACTCAATTGCCTCGTCTGAACTTACTGTGCAAAGCCACTGATAGGACGCCTTGAGTTCATCGTCCTTTTCTGAAAGCCTGAATACCCAGATATCCATAAGGCACTCTCCCGCGCCTTCAGGGGCGCTGAAAAGGCCTGTAAACAGCACAGCTCCCGTACCCACCGTGATGCCGGTATCCAGAAGGATCCGGTCTCTGACGGCGCTGTAGCTGTTCTCAGCATGTCCCACCTCTGCCCTTACGGGACTCAGAAGACCGTCCTTTCTGAGCATGATCCATCTTTTGGAGCCGGTAAGGATCACGGCTTCCGAGATCAGGGGAAAACCGGCGGATCCGTCCATTACCGGCCTTCTGTCGGTATCATACAGTTCACTCATCGCCGTTTCCCTCTGAAACGATCTCGACCGAAGGAGGACCGTCCTCATCCATGAAGTATACGTTCAAGGAAAAGCCGTCGCCTCCGAACGACATGCCGTTCACGTTGCCGGAGATAAGGGGCGTTCCTGCTTCGCCGAAGTGATCGGCACACTTGCCGATAAGATCCTGAGAGGAGCATCCGAAACCGCTGAGGGTGATCTTCGTTATGATATCTCCATCTTCACCGCAGAAGATGCTGCCCTGAGCGTCCTCCCCCAGGAACGTCCCGGAAGCGGTGACTGGGAAAGAAACATCCTCATCACCAAGGATGTCGCCGATGCTTTTTCCGGCGGCCTCAAGAAAGTCCACGTCAGTGAATTCGGGGGCCTCGTCAGTTACATAGGTGGGAACTGCTTCCCTGTCGTTGAGGCTGTGGCAGAGCTCCGACTCGTAGCCCTCCGGCAGATACTTCCTGTCGAAGGCACGGCAGTATTCGTTAAAGACGATCAGTCCCCTGCCGTCATACTCAAAGAGGGTATCCGAAAGTATCCAGATATACCTTCCGTCCACGTGCTCCCGGTGCAGAAGGTAGCTCTCCACCGGGGGACGGCCCTTTAGGATCTTCAGTTCCTTCACGCCTTCCCCGGTAAAGCTCCTCTGGCTTCTGTAGACAGCCAGCCCCTTCTCGCCCATGGAGTCGTAATAGAGGATCCCGGGGGCGAGGAATACCTTTGCGGGAGGATAGTCGTCATCCCTGATCTCTGTGTACATTCCCCAGGGTGTCCTTCCCGGAGCTACAAGAATGAAGGCTGTCAGCACCAATACGATCGTTACGGCTAAAATCATGATTATTACCTTAAGACTTTTTTTCTTCATTTTCCTTATAACTCAGCGCATGGAATAATCCGATGCGCTCAGGCTCAGATTGGAGTTGTAATACGGGTCCCCGTCGGAAAGCTCCTTGTTCCAGATACTCCTGAAATGATCGCATTCCTGTATGAACCTTTCTTTCTTATCCGGGGTGTCGTCTATACCGCGGGTGGCGGATTCATAATGATACAGCTCCGCAAAGGGAGTCCACACTATAAGGTATCCCGCGCGTCTGATACGCATGCATAAATCAACGTCGTTGAAGGCCAGGGCATATCCCGTATCCATGCCGCCCACTTCAAGATATATGTCCTTTTTAACGAGCATGCAGGCCCCTGTGACCGCGCTCATATCCTGGGCATAGCCGAGCTTGCCCATATATCCCGGGCTGTCCCCGGGTACTCCGGCGAAGATATGTCCGGCAATACCGCCCAGACCGATCACTACGCCAGCGTGCTGTATGGTGCCGTCGGGATAGTAAAGCTTGGCACCGACAGCGCCCACATCCTTCCTCTGGGCATACATCATCATTTCCTCCATCCAGTCCGGGGTAATGACTTCCGTATCGTTATTCAGCAGCAAAACGTATTCGCCGGTTGCCTTTTCCTTTACGCAGTAATTGTTTACCGCCGCGTAGTTGAACGGGCCCTCGTATCTGATGACTTTTATATTGCTATGATCCTTCTCCAGGGCGCGGTAGTATTCAAAGGTCCCGGGCAGTCTGCTGTTGTTCTCCGCTATGATTATCTCATAGTCGGGATACGTGGACTTTCCCAGGATGGATTCCACACAGGTCCTGAGTTTGTCTGTCTGGTCACTGGAGGGGATTATTATCGATATCCTGGGAGTCCCCGTCAGTTCGTATTTTATCCTGTAGAAGCCTTTCATCCCCTCTATACATTCGACACTGCCCAGACAGCCGCTGTCCGTCAGAGAGCTCTGGACGGCTCTTCTGCCCGCATCGGAAGCATAATCCTTGGCGTCCGTGCTCATGGCGGCGGATCCGCTGTGGGCTCTCCAATAATACAGTACTTTGGGCACATGTACTATCGCGGAGGCTGCGGATGAGAGTCTCAGCATCAGGTCGTGATCCTGACTGCCGTCGAACCCTTCCCTGAAGCCGCCGACCCTGTCGGTAAGCCGTCTGTCGAAGCAGGTGAAGTGACAGATGTAATTATTG
>JAFZOW010000048.1 GCA_017552715.1 Lachnospiraceae bacterium | reverse complement strand
TGGATTCTTATATAGAGTAGCATAATCCAAGAAAAAATGAATACGTTTTTTGAGGCAGATTATAGGGTCTGCCTACTTGACGTGTTCCAAACACGCAAAAAAGGAAGCCATATACCAGCGTATAGGCTTCCTTTTTTAGGGCCGAGCGTTATCACAATGTTAACTTAATGACATTGCTTTGCAGAGGCCCTTTCATTTAACGTTTCAATCCCTATATGGATCACTCCGCTTCCGCTGCTTTCCAGATAGGATAAAGAGTGATGGTCTTCCCTTTTTCAGGAACCAGTTCACTGAGCGGCAGAGTCTCTCCGATCCCGATCACCACTTCCGTTCCGTTCTTCACATTTGTCCAGCCCGAAAGGGTATATCCCTTGGCACTGAGTTCAGCACCTTTTGCGGTAAGCTCACCGTCCTTTTCTCCATCCTTATAAAGGATCTTCTTCTCAGCTTTGCTCAAGCGGATCCGTCCCTTTACTTTGACTTTCTTCGCCGGCCTGGTCACCTTATACTTGATGGTATACTTGATGGGTGAAAAGCGCGCCTCCAGAGTCAATGCACCGTCTACAGAATACTTGCTCAGGGCGCCGGCTGTCAGCGTGCTGATCTTCTTAGTCCTGTCTTTACCTTTTTTATCCTTGTAAGTAAGATACCAGCCCTTGAAGTCATATCCTTTCTTATGCATCTTTGTGAGCTTGGCTTTCTTTCCGTTCTTCGAGATGGTAAAGAAGCTCTCCACATCGTCTGCATCATTTGTTATAAACACAAGAGTCGCGATAACTTCGCTGTTCTTTTTCCCGATCAGCCGGATCTCCTGCTCTTCATCCCCGCCGGTAGAAGCACTTTCTACAACCTTTACCACACAGCTGGCAATCTTCCCGCCGTCAACGGTGGCAACAGTGATCCGTGTCTGACCGACAGCCACACCAGTGACCTTACCGCTGCCGTCTACGGAAGCAATTGTCGGATCCTCGCTCCTGAAGATCACTCTTTTGCTGGTAGCGTTATCCGGCTTTACGGTCGCTTTAAGGATCGCACTTCTCCCGGTACCCACTTCCAGCTCAGTCTTATCAAGCGTTACACTCTCAACCGGTACTCTCGTGCCGGTAGTGATCACTCTGTTATCCGTCGCCCAATCATAATCTTTTGCGACCTGATTTTCCGTTGTCAGATAGGTGTTTATCTTCCTGCCATTCTCTGTGGCAACATAAAATGCACTCTGCTGAATGGTCTCCACGCTTGCCGGGATCGTAAGCATAGTCAGTTCCGGATCGTTCTTCGCAAATGCTTCAGGCAGTACTTTTACACGATCCCCAATGATTATTTCCTCAAGCATGGGGCATTCCGAAAACGCATTCGAAGACCCCCAGTATGTGCCGAATGTAAGCACGGGAAGGGCTCCGTCTCCGGTATAATCCTCAACGATCACTTCGGTCAGATAGGCACATTTAGCGAAAGCGTTATGACCGACGGTAGTTACTTCTTCGGAAATGACCACAACCCCGCCGCTGTTTCTATCTCCCATCGCAGTATTCTCGAAAGCAGAATTACCTATAGTCTTCAGCGTTTCGGGGAAAATGACCAGGCCCAAGGATGTACAACCGCTGAATGCACCATCCTCGATCGTTGTAAGCCGCGTAGCAGAAAGATCGGGACTGTTAAAAAGTGTGTTTCCTGCAAATGCACTGGCTCCGATCACCGTTATGCTTTCGCTCCATTTTACGGTTTTCAAAGCTTCACAGCCTTTGGTAAAAAGGGACGGGATAACAGACACCCTGTTAGAAAGGGTAATGCTTTTAAGCTCTTTGCAATTCTGGAAGGTGCATCCATTTCCCCAGTATGTCCCGAAAGATATCGGTTCGAGTGCAGCTTCTCCCGTATATGACTCGAATGTAACGCTTTCCAGATATTCGCATGCTTCAAATGCGTTATATCCGATACTTAAGACGGAAGAGGGGATCACCAGTTTCCCGTGCGACTCGCTCTTTCCCATAGCGGTCCCATTAAAGGCACCGTGTCCGATCGACTTTAAAGTATGCGGAAGCTTTACCAGTTCTAATGCGCTGCATCCCAAAAAAGCATTGTCGCCGATAGTTTCAATCGAAGTAGAGGACATATCATAGCTGTTAAAAAGCACATCACTCTCGAAGGCGCTGGTACCTATTTCTTTTACCGTTCTTCCCCAGTTAACCGTGCTCAGTTTCGAGCAATTTATAGCAAATTTGGAAGGAAGGCTCGATATTCTGTTAGATAAAGTGACCGTCTTTAATTCCGGACAATTCTGAAAAGTACAGGCATTCCCCCAATAACTATCAAAAGTGACCGGAGTGGGCTCAGCACCTGTATAGTCATTGAAAGTAAGCTGCTCAAGATACACACAGCCATCAAAAGCATTATATCCGATAAATTCAACACTGGCCGGTATCACCAGATGCCCGGCCGCAGATCTCTTGCCCATCAGAGTTCCTGCAAACGCTCCGTGGCCTATGCTTTTTAAAGTCTCAGGGAATACGGCGAGACCAAATCCCGTACATCCGTTAAATGCATTATCACCGATACTCTCAATCACCGTGGCGCTCAGATCCGTACTGTCCAGCACGGGATCACTTTCGAATGCAGAAGCGCCGATCTGCTTTACCGTTGCACTCCAGTTTACCGCGTGAAGCAACGGGCAGTTCTTTGCAAAATTAGAAGGAAGAACATCTATCCGGTTCGAAAGGTTGATCGTAGTGAGGGCCTGGCAGGATGCGAAGGTCGTACCGTTTCCCCAATACAGATCAAATTCGATCTTTCCGCTCCCCTCTTCAAACGTTACCGTTTCAAGTGCATTACAGCCCTCGAATGCATTATATCCGATCTTTTCAACACTTGCCGGAATGACCAGGTGACCATCCCTTCTGCTGGAACCGAGACTTGCATTTTTGAAAGCGCCGTTGCCTATCCATGTGAGGGTGGAAGGAAACTGAACGGAGATCAGTTCTCTGTGTCCGCTGAAAACATCATTTCCGATCCCTGTTACTGTTTTTCCCCCGACAATCGAAGGGATAATGATATCGGTTATATCTTCTCCCGTGTATGAATAGGCCGTGATCACGCCATTATCATTGACTGTCAGATATTCGGAGATATCCGTCGCTGCAAGCGGACCTTCCTCAGCCACCGGATCCTCTTCTTCCGCATCCGCTTCGGCGGGGGATGCTTTCTCCGGTGTCGCTTCATCAGCCTCTTCGACAGCATCTGCCTCCTGCGCTTCAAGCACCGCCTCATCTTCCGGTGCAGCAGCAAGCACCGTAAATCCGGTCCCCGCAATGCTCGAAAGCTCCAGCATTGCAGCCAGTGCCAGTGATAATACTCTTTTTGCCTTCATTTCATGCCTCCTTGTGTTGTAAAAAAATTAACCATTCATCTAAAGCGGCAGCCACTTTTCCTATTCGATCGTTACTGTATCAATTGCGCTCTTATAGTTAAGCGTTCCCTTGTATTTCATAACCTTCAGAATCATATTGTTGATATTTGTGATCCTATTTACTCTGGTTTGCCTGTTGGTATGGTGTTTTGCATTTATTGAAGTGCCTCCCACTATACACACCCGCACTTTTACTCTCGCAAGCGGTCCGCTCTGTATTTCATTCGTGCCTCTCTTTATAAGGTCCGCACTGTAAGGTGAGCCCTCTTCCCAGCTGTCATTGATAAAATCATAGAAGACGGGTGTACTGTCTTTATCTGCCCAATATACCGCGGATATCACCTTGTAAGCATCATGAAGAGCCGCAGTTCCATCCCTCTCAATATCTTCAGCGCTGATCTTTTTGGTGTAGACCAGAAAAACAAAAGGTTCTTCCACCCCTGTAAGCTCCAACGCCTTTTCCGTAAACCCCGAAAAATCGGGATTGCCTTTCATAAACACATCATCATATTCCTGATGGCTGTCATCAAATCCGCTGAAGCTTTTGCAACGCAGGCCGTATTCTTCGGTCATCTGCCCCTGTACCGCATTCATAAGAGCCCTGGCATTAACGATGTCCTGCCCGCTTTTCGCTCTTTCTATCCACCCGAGCAGCGCAGGTACAAGTACCGCAGCCAGTATGGCGAGTATCACCAGCACCACGATCAGTTCGACTAAGGTAAAGCCTTTTTTGTTATTCCGCTTATTCTTTTTCATTTTCCCCTCTTGTCTTGTCAGTTTTCTTCATAATACAAGCTACAATTCTCTACAGAAAACAACTTTTATTTTACTACAATAATCAAGGAATAACAAGGGTTTAATACCTGTTTCCCCTTTAGGACAGGGAATTAAAAGAGGCGGGAGATCCCCGCCTCTTTCTTACTGTTTCAATCTAAAAACGATCAGCCGCCATTGCTTCCGGAAGCCTGATATACCTTATAAATCTGCTTAGTGGTTTCCACTTTAGTATCAGACCACTCTCCGGTATCTCCTCTGTACCAAACCTCAGCAGAAGCGTCCTTATAATGTACCCAGTAGACCGTAAATGCATCATGCTGTTCTTTTCTGGTCTTCGTGGCATCATAATCTTCCTTGCAGGCCACTTCAAATATAGTACAAGCGGGTGTAAGCTTTTCCAGATCCGCTGTTGCGATAAGATTTTTCTGGTGAGAATCATTTGCAGTCGCGATCGCGTTCGGAGAAACGGTATTCGCACCGTAAACCGCCGACAGCTCAGCCTGTGCTGCGGTCATGGCGCTTCTCGCATTCAGCAGGGTCTGCTTATTGCGGGCGCTGTCGATATATCCCAGCAGAGCCGGTACCAGGATGGCTGCCAGGATGGCCAGGATGACCAGCACTACGATCAGCTCAACAAGAGTAAAACCTTTGTTCCCCTTCATAACTTCCTGTTTTTTCATTTTGATGTCCTCCTTTTCCAGTCGTCGTGCATTCTAGCACACCCGTATCCTGTTATATATATCGTCAGCATCCGGGTATTTCTTTAGTTTTTTATAGTAAACATAATCCTTTTATGTTTATCTATCAATCATAATAAGCTACTTTTACCAGTTCGTCAACAGTTGTTGTACCTTCCTGTACCAGTTCCAGGGCACTTTCTTTCAAAGTCTGCATCCCGAGATAGGTTCTGGCATAATCTTTTATCTCTTCGGCGGTATTTCCCTTCGAGACCATCTGCCGCACCATCTTATCCACAGGCAATATCTCGTGTATACTTATGCGCCCTTTATAGCCGGTGTTATTGCACTTTGCGCAGCCCCTTGCATGCTTCACCTGCTGCAGACGCACACCAGAAACCGTCATCTCCTGCTCCGTCATACCCTCCCATACGGAACAGAAGGGGCAGACCTTACGGACAAGGCGTTGCGCGATAATGCCCACCAGAGAGCTGGCCAGCATATAGGGTTCAACATTCATATCCAGCAGTCGCACCACCGAAGATGCCGCATCATTCGTATGCAGGGTAGAGAGCACCAGGTGACCGGTGATGGCTGCACGTACGGCGATGGAGGCCGTCTCGTTATCACGGGTCTCACCGACCATGATGATATCCGGATCCTGTCGCAAAAGTGCCCGGAGCCCCAGCTCAAAGGTAAGCCCCGCCACATTGTTCACCTGCATCTGGTTCAGCCTGGGGATATTTTTCTCCACGGGATCCTCTATGGTGGAAATGTTCACGGAACGCTTGGAAAGCTCCTCCAGTATCATATACAGTGTAGTGGACTTACCGGAACCTGTGGGTCCGGTAACATAGATGATGCCGTTAGGCGATTGCAGCATGCCGCTCACCAGGGCATAGTTCTTATCCTTCATACCGAAGGTCTCGGAATGATCGATGGTCGCAGCCGAAGCAAGGATACGCAGTACAGCCTTTTCCCCGAAGACCGTAGGGATCACGGAAACACGGACGTTTAACGCCGTTCCTTCAAAGCTGGTCCTGAAATGTCCGTCCTGAGGCACACGGCGCTCGGCGATATCCAGATCGCCCATGATCTTGATACGGGCGATCAGGGAGCTGTGGATGTTTTTCTGCAGCGTCATGATATCCGTGATCACACCGTCCATACGCATACGTACCGAGGTATGATTCTCAAAAGGCTCAATATGTATATCCGAAACGTTGGAATTGTATGCACGTATGATGAGGCTGTTCAAGAGGTTGATGATGGGTGTTTCATCACCGTCCTCCAGGTTCAGCTCCACGATCTCTTCCGTAAACTGTGTGTTCTTTGCTGCGCGGCCTGCGGCCTTACGTGCTGCCACATCAGAATAATAATACTGTATCGCATTTTCCAGCTGTGCCTTTTCCGCCAGGCTGATCTCCACATGCATACCCGTGATCTGGCGCACATCCTCTATCCCGTAGAAATTCAGGGGATCGTTCAGCAAAAGGTAAAGCGCATGCTCATCCCTGGCATAGGGAAGGATGCAGTATTTCTCAGCCAGCGCCTTCGGAAGCATTTCCACTGCGGTGATATCCACCGTCACATCAGAAACATTGACCACAGGATGGTCCAGACGTTTACCTATGGCATCCAGCATCTGGCGTTCATTGATAAATCCCAGCTCGATCAGGGCTCCGCCCATCAGAACTCCCTTATGCTCCTTCTGATATGCGATGGCCTGTCCTATCTGTTCATCGGTAACATATCCGAACTCCTTCAGCACATCACCGATACGGATCGTATTAGACTTTCTGAAATCCACAGTCGTCTCTCCTTCCCTTATTCCGCGCTGTCGTCTTTATACATAAAGATATCCAGATCCAGCTGCAGCACCTGGCGGACGATCACCAGATAGGTGCCGCTGGCGTCTTCCTCCAGATGCGCACCTTCCGGCAGATCCTCCGGGATAACTTCCTCCGGCTCCTCCTGCTGCGTTTCATCTACCCAGCCCCAGCCGGTATCCTCTTCTTCCTCCTCCGTATGTGCCGGTTCGTAAGTCTGTACATAAGAAGATTCGCTCCAGCTGTAGCCGCTTATCAGAAGCATGGGCTCATATGCCGCAAGATCGTCGATCAGCCGCTGCAGCTCGTCACGGTTTCCGCCGATACGAAAACTGACATGTCCCCGGTATACGTGTTCGTTGACATTCGGCTTCTCGCTTTCCTCCGGCGCCTCTTCTTCATCCCCGTTATCCTCGAAATCCCCGGCTTCCTCTGCTCCGTAATCGTAATAGGGATCGGTCGCCATACGGGAATAACGGTAGGGGGACATGGCCATGGGGGTTCCGTCGATATGGATATTCAGATCAAAAGCAAAGAAACCTCGCTCCAGTACCAGTCCCGTGAAGAATTTGTCGATCTGATCGCTGTTCATCATGGGGAAATAATCCCCTTTCATTTCCTCGATCTTTTCCAGATTCGTCCGGGTCCTTTCTTCCAGTATGGGGATCCTTGCGATCTTCATATCGTTTTCTTGTTTCAGCTCTTCTTCCCTGGCGATATCCTTCTTTGCCTCATTCGCCGCCTTTAATGCAGGGCGTATCCCCCACCAGCCAAGGGCGACAACGATCACAAAGATCGAAAGAAATACGATGAGCTTTTTGTCTTTTTCAGTTAATACCATCTGCATATCAGTCCACCACTCTTCCCGCGCTCTCTGCCATTATGCAGCTTACGTGCACATCCCAGAGTTCGCTACCTTCATCAAAGCTGTATCCCGTATAATCCACGCTCATGAACAGATCGATCTTCAAAAGTTCTGCTATGAAGCGGTTTATATCTTCCACCTTTTCCGCCGATACCGTAAAGCTCATGGTACCGCTGGCCGCATCAAAGCTGCCAACCTCTATACTGGCATAGCCCTTTGCCGTATCCTCCAGCTCCTTGATCACCGGGCTGGTCTGTACCGGGTAGGTATCCCTGGCTGAGCGTATATATTTCATGGAATTCACATCTTCCGAAGAACTGGCAGCCTCATAACGGCACAGTTCATAATCCATCAGATCCGCCTGCATAAGAAGGGAACTGTTATAATCCCGCAAAGCCTGCAGTTCTTTTTCCACCTTCAGGCGATAGCTTACGGCAGCAATAACGCCTATCAGCATCAATACAAATACACAGGCGATAATGGCGATACGCATCCTGGTCTGCTGGTCGTTCACTTCCTTCGGCTTGGAATAAAACTTCAGCAGATTATTGGTGCTCTCGCGGCCCACCGCTCCGCAGATGGCCATAAGCGCGCCCTGCACCTCATCGATGCTGAGCTTTCTTGACAGTCCGAAATCGAACACATCTATAGCAGCACTGATACCGCTGTCCCGGAGTTTACTCATATAGTATTCCGCCCCGTTGCGCTCCATGCCGCCAATATAGATCGTCTCGATGGGTTCCGTGATCTGATTTGCTTTCATGAACTGGCCGATCTGGTCAACGGTACGGCGGCATTCCTC
Organism: Lachnospiraceae bacterium; assembly: GCA_017552715.1. Taxonomy (GTDB): domain Bacteria; phylum Bacillota; class Clostridia; order Lachnospirales; family Lachnospiraceae; genus NK4A136. The sequence continues at coordinate 29,749 of JAFZOW010000048.1, read as the reverse complement.
AAAATACTCTTCCGTACCGATGGTCTGGAAGCAGCGCTGCGAATTGTAATAGTAGAAGACCCCGTTCACCCAAAGCACACTGGCCAGCAGATTGTCGTCCGCGATCTGCACCAGAAAGGTCCTTCTGGCTGCGGCCGCGGTTTTTTCCACCAACTTCATCAGAAGTCCTTCCGAACTGTAGATCCCTTTAAGCTTTATCCCTATGGTCTCAAAAAGCTCTACATAGGCCTGAAGGAAATCCCTGCTCACCGTCTCGCCGTATATACGCCTGAGCTTGCTCTCCGGATCATTCTTAAGTTCGGTATAGCAGCATACATCCATGGATTCATCACGGTCCAGATCCGCAAATTCCCTTGCGATATAGGATAAGGTCTTGGCCGTGCTCATGACAGGAAGTTCCATGGCTTTACCTGCCAGCTTGCTGCTGTTTACAACCAAGTTTACATCATTGGTCGGAAGACGGTTTTCCTTAAAGAACTCTCTGATAAAAGTCAGAAAGCTCTCGTCGTCCATGACCGTGCCGTTGATCACGCTGCCCTCCGGCGCAGGTACAACAAAGCTCCTTTGTATCTTTGTTGAGATACCGCTGCCGGATGCCTGCAGGATCTGCAGCTGATGTCCCGATATGTAGATGATCACACTCAACGTTATACCCTCCTCTAATGCCCGCTGTTTGCGATAGTCTGATAAGAACCGTAGATAGGCTGTATTACGGCGATCATGATAAAGCCAACGATGACTGCCATCACAACGATCATCACCGGCTCAAGCATCGTGACAAGCCGCTGCGTAGCCATCTCGCTTTCATAATCCAGCTGATCCGCCATGGAGACCAGCATGGAATTCAATGCACCCGTCTCTTCACCGACCATGATGATCGAGGTCAGTTTCTTCGTAAAGCCGTCCACACGGTTTAAGGATACACTTAAGTTTTCTCCGGCACTGATGGAGGCAATGACCTGATCGAACTGCTTCTCGATATAGGCATTACCTATGGTGGTCCGGGCAATACTTAAGCAGTTCAGGATCGGCATCCCCGCCGAATAAAGGCTGGCCAGAGTTCTGGCAAAACGGGCCGTATAGACCACTTTGCGAAGATTTCCGATCACAGGCAGATGCACTTCCACCTTGGACTTCCAGATCTTCAGCTTCGGTATCGAAAACAGAAGCTTTAAAAAGAGGACGACGACTGCCGCGATAAAGATGATAACATACCATTTATGGGCCACAAAATCACTGACAGCCAGCAGTATGGTAGTGGCCAGCGGCAGCTGTCCCATGGCATCAAACAGATCCTTAAACTGCGGTATGACGAAACCGACTATGATAGCCACAACGATAACGATCATCACACTGAGGATCTTCGGATAGGTCATGGCGCTCTTGATCTTCTGGTTCAGACGGTACTCTTTGGCATAGTAGTCGGAAAGCTGGAGCATGGTCTCTTCCATACCGCCGGAATTTTCGGCACTGTGCATCATGTTGATGAACAGAGGAGGGAAGGTATCCCCCTGGTCTGCCATGGCCGATGAAAGCGGTCGACCCTGTTTAACGATCTTTAAAAGATCACGGTAGATCTCACGTTCCTTTTCAGCCGTTGCCTCATCTTCCGCAACGATATCCAGTGCACGCACCATGGTCACACCGGCTTTCAGGAGTTTACTCATGCTTAAGGCAAAATCCGCCAGATGATCCGAACGCAGCCTTTTGGACCGCAGATTCCGCTCCAGCTCCTGACACTCCTGCAGATATTTCCCGTCAGCTCTCAGTTTTTCCTGCAGTTCCGCTTCCGACTGGGCATTTACTACTCCCCTCAGTTGCTTCCCCGCATCATCTACCGCTGTATATTTGTATATTGCCATCTTTTCCCTCGCACCTTTGTTTACAGCAGATCCAGATCCAGGAGATACTTAAGACTCCAGCTTTCATTCCCGCTCTCGTCCATCCCAAAGATCACCACATAATTACCTTCCGTATATTTCATCTGAAGCACCATGTTACCCGGTGCATCATAGCCTTCGAGAATGAAATCGCCCTGTTCACCGGCCAGGCGCTGCACCTTTTCCTTTGCCCCCCGTCTCATGCCGTCGGGCGAATCAGCGGAGTAGATGCTGCGGCCGTCGCCGTAATATTCGATCCCCACCGTTTCAATGGCAAAGCGTACATTCTTGGCATTACGCAGGGCAAAGTGCCCATCCGACTTTATGCGGAACCAGAAAAACGCACCAAAGATCAGGCCCGCAAGCGCAAGGCCCACCAGTATTGCCCGAAAGATCTTCCATATTATGACCAACCATCTGCGTTCTTCTCTCATGGCCGAATTCCCGTTATTTCACATTCCCGAAACGTATGTAACGTACTGTTTCGTACTTTCCGTTCTGAGGGCTCTCCAAAGTCAGTTCCAGCTTAAGCGAATTCTTTTCATATACCCCGCTATCAAGATATTCCTCTTCGTCTCCAACCTCTATCTCTGCCGGAGCGGAAAGGACAAAACGCATCTCGGAGATGGTATATCCCTTATATACACCCTTATCAAAGCGCCAGTGGGAAGGCTCGTTCTTCCCGTTTGCATAGATCACATCCAGATAACCGTTTTCATCACAGCAGATGGTAGCCTTTCTCCTTTGCTTATCCCAGAAGGTAAGCTCCTTATTGGAAACCGTGAAAGGTTTCATGGATTTTTTGATACAGGCGCTCTCCAACAGCCCCTCGATATGATCCGCTACCACATCCGCCGCTTCACGGCCCGCTATGCCACGCTTCGCCGTAGTATAGGTACGCATGGAGCTGGCAAGGAACTGTCCCGCAGCCACCATCAATATCCCCAGCAGCACAAAACAGACCAGCATCTCCACGATGGTGGCCCCTGTGTTTTTATGGACTTTAGCCAAAGCAGCTTTCTTCATTCCCGTTAATTATCCCTGTAATGAAAACGCAGCACGGTAACGGAGACATCCCCCGTGGCCGGCCAGTTCAGACTGTATATCTTACAATTGGCAAGTTCGACCGTACCTCCGGTCTCTTTCTCTTTAAGCACCAGGCTGCTTCCCAGCGGAGAGAAGCCCTCATCATTCGCATGCGCAAGCTTTTCGTCCAGTTCCTCTGCCATGGCGCGACGGTCATCTGCCTCCATGGTCATCTTCGATGAAAAATGCAGTATGGCAAGAAACGAAAGGCTTATGATGATCAGCAAAGTAAAAGCCACCGTGGTCTCCACCATGGTCATGCCTGTATTTCTTTTTTTATTATCCCTACATTTCTCCGTCATAGGTCCAGATCCAGTTCTGATACTTATAATGACCATCCTCTGTCATCTCCAGCAGATTCCCGAAACCTTCCGCATAAGGCAGCGTTGAGAGCTTATAACGTTTGGTGATCTGTGTGACATGATCCCCCATGCGGCAGCTCACTTCGATATACAGGCGGCTTTCATTCAGCCGGTCGATATATCTTCCCGGTTCCCAGTAGAGTACCACTTCCGTTTCAGGCAGCTCTTCCTTCAGGGTATCATCCCCGCCTGCGCTTTCCACAACAAAAGTACGGCTGGCGGATGCCTTATCGGAGGCCTTATTCAGACTCACGGTAAAATAATCGCTGTTTCCGTTGTAAAAAGCCCGATCGAAGCTTCCGCTGTCGTAATAGCTCCAGCCCGGCCCGAGATTTGTGCGGACATATTTCCACAGCCCGCTGCCTTCGGACTCAGCCATTGCCGCATTCTCGAAAGCGGGCTTGGTAAGTTCGTCCCCCAGTTCCTGAGAAAGACTCCTTGCCGCCTCATCCCCCTTCTGCCGGTAGATACTCCCCGACTCCGAGGTGAAATAACGATAAGACATGGCCAGCACAGACAGCACCACGACCATGAGGATGGTGATCACAGCAAGAACGGTGATCAGGGCGGAACCCTTATTCTGTTTACCCGTAAGTTTTTTCTTCAAGTTCCTTCCCCGCTTTTACGGCAACTATCTGACATAAGGGCTGTCGTAATAATGATATTGTCCGCCCAGATAAGTCAAAAACTTTGAATCGACATCATTATCTGAAGTCCCGCTGTTCATCATCTTAAAGACCTTTAAGGTATCGGCATTCGTATCCGTCCAATAGGCATAATGATCGTTTCCCTTATTCTTTACGATATAAAGATCTATGTCCGTTATATGCATGGTCCCGGAAGGCTCCTGCAGATTGGTGGGTGCTGTACTGAGTGATCCACTGATGCAATAATTATTCCGATAATAATCATTATAAGCTCTCCCGGCCGTATCCAATCCGGCAAAATCCTCATACGTATGTTTAGCCAGACAGTTTGTTACAGCTCTTGCATTCTTGGCCGTTATGGCATACTTTGCGCTGGCCGAATAAACCCGGCATTTATCGACCGCTACCCAGCTTCCTCCGTCACAGACGATGCCGGCGGTATTCCCGTTGGTCTGGGAAAGGGTGGCACTTATGCGGCAGTCCGTTACCTCGATCTCACCTTTGGAATTGGGTCCTGTAACAACGCGCCCTATGATGCCTCCGGCAGCCCCTCCTGTGCCCTCCGAAACCACTTTTCCATATATTTTGCAGTTATAGATCTGCACGATCTGTTCATTTTCCCATTCGCTTTCGATCTGAACCTCTCCGATCAGGCCGCCTGCATATTTCCCGTGAACGATGGCCAGATCATCACCCTGGGTATAATCACAGTTATGAAGCTTGAAAGGTTCATTGGTGGGAAGGACTACAAGGCGCCCTATGATACCGCCTGCAACCCCGTCATCCGAGCCGGTGGCATAAACCTCAGCCCCTTTATCTGTTGCATCGTTATGTCCGATATGGAGTCTGCTGAAATCCAGTCCGCCGATCTGCTCTCCTATATATCCTCCTACCAGGCTCTTCCCTTTGATCTTCACACCTCTGCAGAGTTTTATATCCCTTGTATCAGTGCACACTACATCTCCGCAGTTTCTGCCTACAACTCCGCCGGCAATACTGCCTTCGGCCGTGACCACACATTGTTTGAGGATCACTGTTTGACCCACCGACAGTTTGATGGTCGCACCTTCCATATTTTCCGCGGCCAGGCCGCCTACCACATCCCTTCCGCTTACGACCAGACGGGGCGAATGGTTCAGCTGTATCGTTCCGCGATTCAGCCCGCACAGGCCGCCCACATGATCGACCTTCGTCAGATCCGGAGCAAAATAAGCCTGCCACCCCAGGAAGTCAAGCGCAAGACCTGTATAATCCGTCTTCCATTCGATATAACCATCGTTGATCTCGCACATACCGCCGTGGTAATAGGTTTCCTGCGGAGTATCCATCACACAGTCCATGTAGCTGCTGCGTATCACAGAATTCTCCGTATTAACACCGATCAGCGGGCCGGCATAGGAAAAGCCAACTGACTGATATTCATAATGATGCACATCTTCGTTGAAAACAGCAAAGCTTTCCATAATATGCCCCGGCTTGATCGTTCCCACCGAGTAAACCTTATCTTCCACGATGAAGCCGTTATTAGCTCTGGTCATATTGATACCTTCAATGAGCAGAATGCTGTTTTCTCCGTTAGCTCCGATGAGCCCCCCAACATGCACCAGCCCCTTCTGCTCGTCAAGAGGGCTTATGGAAGCCACCTGCAAACCGTACATATTATCAGTGTACAGACCGTTGAGCTTGATGGTACCGCTCTCGATCCAGTTCCCCTGGAAAGCTTTATGTCTTTCCAGCTGTTCGCTCTGCGCAATAGTAAGGGTAAGTGCATCATTCATCCCTGTATTTCCCATTCCGTCAAGCAATTGATCAAGTGCTATACCTGATGCAGCCGAGGTGGCAGTAAAGCCGGCATAACCTCCGGCGAAAGCGGTCGCTCTTATCTTCAGGCGATCCTCCCCGCTCTTCAGGTTTCTCACATCATATTTCATATTAACAGTATCGCTTTCATTGATCACAACCGCACCGACAGCTCCGCCCACATAATAATTCCCGGACACCTCATCCGCACGGCATCTGTATTTCCCCTGATCCAGCAAGTCCGAATTTGCTATCGCGCCAAAGAGGCCTCCCACATAGCAGCCGTTACCGTACACCGTTCCGTAAAAGTCCACAAAAGGCGTCTGACCCTGATATGTCCCCCTTGTATTATAAGGCCGCTGATCCTCGGCTCCTATAAAGCCGACAAGACCACCCACATAATTTTCGCCATCAACATTACACTCAAAGCGCGTGGGATAACCCATTTCCTGATTGCCCCGGTGTCTTCCGCATATGCTCCCCACATAATTCCGTCCGCTGATCTTTACAGCCGTACCCTCAACACCGACGGAATTGGATTTCACACCGCCATAGCTAAGGCCGACCAGACCACCGGCATAATCCTTCAGAGCAAATACCGAAGCAAGATTGGATGCTCCGTAGATATTGATGACTTTTACATCTGTTGCACTTTCCACAGGTATGGCGCGATTACCGCTCATGCTGACGGAAGCCGTGCAGCCGGCGATACCGCCCACATAACGCGTCCCGCAAACAGCCAGATTATTGCTTGTCTTGTTGTTCTCATCAAATCTGCCGGCACAGAGTCCGACGATGCCGCCCACATAATCCCTGCCGAATATAACCCCGCAGACCGACTGGTCCGCCGGCGCTGTAGAGCTGCAGCTTACAAAGTATACGTCTTTGGCAAAGCCCGCGATACCTCCCACATAATCTCCGGCATTCAGCATGTTGGCAGAAACCGTCTGTTCATAAGTCAATTCCGAATGTTTCTCCCCAAATATCGCATGAACCATATCATAGATATCTTTATCGTATACATTGCTGTATTCGGGAAGGGAATGACAGTCCTTCAGATAACAGGAAGTGACCGTTCTGCCGTCATTTTTGATATAACCGACTATACCGCCGATATATGCCGCATCCGCCTCCGAAGCCAGGATCTGGCCGGAGTTGTTGCAGGCTTCAAAGCCTATGAGATTAACACCCGAACCGTTAACAAGGCGGCCGGTGATCCCGCCCACATACAGCTTACCCGAAACTCTGGCTTCATTCTTAAGCTGAGTGTAATATACATCCCCGGTACGTCCACTCAGGCCGAACACACCTCCCACATCCTCAATGCCTGCCACAAGAGATGCATCCGTATGGTCGGCATCCCGGGTAGAACGTGTCTCACAATAGCTCAGGGTACCGTTATTTACTCCGCAAATAGCACCTACCCGGTACTCTCCTTCTACATAAAAACGATCCATCGCAAAATGCTCGATGATGCCGTTGTTCACAAGGAAAAGCCCGGTAGGCCGGAATTCATCCGGAGCATATCCCTCGTAATCCCTGACGGCGGTATTATCCCTCTTTTTAATGGTCAGACCGCTTACGGCAAAGCTCTTATCCGTACCGTTATCACCGCTCAGAAGATCATAAGACCAGCGGTTATTTCCCGGAAGCTTATGACGGCGCAACTGCCTTATGGAAGGGAAGGAGAAATCCGTCGCCTTATCGTTTATACCCTGTATACCCTGGATCTTTGTTGACGGAGTGGCATAGTATGACCTTTTAGCAAAATCTGCCCAGTCAATGTTTGAGCCGAGGCGGTAGGTCATGCGGTTATGAAACTCACTTCCGCTGTCATTCCCCGTCACACCGAGTTTTCCCCATTCAAGATCTTCAAAATACCGGATATTATATAAATGTCTGGGGTTGGAGATCAGCGCGCTTTTGGGGATCTCCTTATTGTTTCTGTCTTCATCCGAACCGGTGCTTACAAGCTCCTCAAAATATGGATTGGTAGCATCACTGGTTGCCGTCGCCTCCCCTTCCAGACCGCTAAGCCCGTCTCCGGAATCCACAGTGGTTATCTCGGCATAAATACTGTCTGTCCAGAAAGTAGCCTCCATTTCCGTCCAGGTCCCGAAACGGAAGAAGGAAAGACTGTTTACAAAAGAACCGTTCTGCTGACCGCCGTAACGTATATCCTTGGCTTCCGCTTCCGTCCCGTCCAGCAAAGCGGTGGCAGCTGTGGCGTCAGCCGCATCCAGGATAAAACTGAGCCCCGGGACCGTTTCGGTCCCCTTTCTTTCCCAGTAGATCGGAAGAGGATATTTACCCAACTCCGTTTCATTCTGGTCAAAATCATAACGCACGGTATCACAATAAACGTAGTTTTCCGTGATCTTCTGTTTTTTGCCATCGATCTCCCCTCCGCTGAAGGTAAAGACCAGTAATTTTTTCCCGGACTGATCGTATATCGTCAGGGTATAGTCCAGACGGCTGGGCGCATCTTCCTCTACCTCCCCGTCAAAATACAGATGATAGTTCAGCGTATCCCCGTTTTCCACTACCAGGCTGCCGAGATCCAGATCCTCCGGGGGCTGAACACATACATGTGTCAGTCTTTCCACACCAAAATACCCGATGGATTTTTTCTCGCGGCTGGTATATTCACGCCTTGAGATATCTACCTGCCCCGTAACACCTTCCTCACGTCCCAGATAGCCGAAGCTTTCTGCATCCGTGCTGAAGAAAACAGAGAAGATCTGTGCATCCTCAGGAGCGATCTCAATGCAGATAGCGGAATTGAGCACCTCGGGATCCGTCACTTCCTCCGTAAGGAGAGCAAAGAGGAAAAGGGTATCCTTCCCCAGTTCCCCGGGATTGTTCATATATTTATCGTAATCCCCCGCCGCTGCTCTTAAGGCGAGCAGCACATGTCCTTCTTCATTATCCTGCCAGATGGAATAGCTGTCCTGCAGCATCCCCTGGGTATTAAAAGTGTCATCGGAAAGCATCTGCGAACGTGTGATATAATTGGAATCCGGAGAAAAAGACGTATCCGCAAGATCGATCACCGGGACCGCCAGATCATCACGATATGCCCCGTCATTCTTCAGCATTTTCTGCCAGTGAGGAAGGTCTCCGGAGGAATACATGCGTGTGAGCCGGCTCTGTGCCGCAGTGAAAAGATTTTCGGCAGTATCGTCCAGCATGATCCTGTGGGCCTGATCCTGGTAAGCGACGATGCCGGCTGCACCCACGCCAAGAAGGATCGTGATCAGCACCAGCACCACGACCAGTTCAACCAGGGTAAATCCAGCATCATTCAGTTTTCGTATCCTTTCCTTATTCATTCGAAGCCACAACAGTCAGATCCCCGTAAACACCATCGCCATACATCTTAAGAGCCAAAGGACTGCAGGCATCCACTACCTTGTATTCTTTCCCGTCAAAATGAACGCTCATTCCGCTTTCCGTATACACTGCTTCTACGATGGTATATGCAGCTCTCCGGTTTTCTTCCGTATAGTTCCCGCAGCGGACGGAAAGAGAGGAACCCTCAACAAATTCCATACTTTCTGCCCACTTCTGCCGTTCCGAACCTTTTAATACTTTTTTCCCGGACTGATAGAGCATGGAAAGCTCGCTCTGTGCAGCAGTAACGGCAGCCTTAGCGTTATTTAAGCAGGATTTTTCGTTAACACCGTCCACATAGCCTAAAAGTCCGGGCATGATAAGTGCCGAAAGTATCCCCAGAACGACCAGCACCACTACCAGCTCGATCAGCGTAAAACCCCGGTTGTTGTCTTTCTTTCCGCTGCTCATAATCAGTACGTCCCGCTCTTCAGCGCGTTAAACACCTGCGCAGGATCGGAGTATACACCTTTTCCGTCAAACTTTAGACAGAAAAACTGTATGGCTACCGATTCACCGTTAATTGTTGCCACTTCCGTGTTACCAAAGGGGCATTCCGTCATCCAGTCCGATCCGTCATAAAACACTACAGGCGAATCCTCGTTCCGCTGGTATGCCACATAGTAGACTTTATATACCGGATTCGTATTATGGATCGCCTCATAATGATCATAACGCCCCATGGCGATAAAAAGATTCCGAACCTCCTGCCCGGACATCTCGATCACGGGATCCGCAAACACGGGATGCCAGAGCTCTATGGAATTGGACGAGACAGCAACGCCACGGTTATTATAATTCGGCTGTGTTTCCCGGTAAGCCAGCGCATTCAGCTTTGCCTGCGCCGCCTGCCGGCAGCATTCTCCGGCGGAGAACTCCGCCTTCAGCCTGGACTCATCCACGTAACCCAGCAGCTGAGGAACCAAAATAGCAAGCAGCATACCAAGGATCGTGATAACCACGACCAGTTCTACCAGTGTAAATCCCCGGTTTTTATGCTGTCCTTTTCTCATCCGTCCTCTCCGCCAGGCATTCTGCAACTATATCTTATATCGGCTGATTGTTATTTGTACTTTACATAATCTGAGCAAGTTTATCATATCTATTATATCACAGCACGGGAGAATATAGCAATTTTTTTTACGGAGAATTTACATGTTATAAAACGCGAGATTTGAATGTTTTTGATAATTAGAATAGTGAGTAAAAGACATGCTGTAAGCGGGATCGCTCCGTGCTTCGCACTCCCGCGATCCCGCCGAGCATTCGCAATCCGCGGGGCTGCCCGAAAAAAAAGCAGCCCTCGCTACTTGCTCATGTTCGGGGCGGGTGCCAAATTCCGGCATCGCTTCATGCAAGCATGACCGATGCCGGAACATTGCACCCTGTTACAGCATGTCGAACAACGAAATCTGATTAGAACTTGTCATATTTCCCAGGATCCCCAGACGGTCCAGGGTGTCCACGATGGTCTGGGAGGCTTTTGTGCGATGCATAAAATCATCCTTGGAAAGGAATTCGCCCCGGGCTGCAGCATCCTCTATGAGCTCCGCCACACTGGGACCCACACCGGAGATGCAGGCAAAGGAAGGCATCAGCTTCCCGTCCACGATCTGAAATGAACTGGCTTTTGCCTTGTATAGATCGATGGGCGTGAAATCAAAGCCTCTGGCATACATTTCCTGCACCAGACGCATATCATCATAGGTTGCGGCATCCTTGGGTTTGGCGGTCTTATCAGCAATGCTTTTTTTCAGGATCGCCATCTGTTCTTCCAGCCTTGCCTGCCCAAGGCACATCAGCTCATAATCAAAAGCCGAAGCACGGATGGAGAAATAGGCACAATAATAGGCCAGCGGATAATTGATCTTGCACCAGGCGATACGCCAGGCCATCATAACATAAGCCGCCGCATGTGCTTTCGGGAACATGTATTTGATCTTTGCACAGGATCCTATATACCATTCCGGCACATTGCAGGCCCGCATATCCTCGGTCCACTTTGCCCACTTCTCGTCCACCTTGTGTTTGGCCACCATGCCTTTACGCACGGCCTCCATGATACTGAAGGCTTCCGAGCTCTCCACTCCCATCTGGATCAAATAGGTCATGATGTCGTCGCGGGTACATACCGCGGTTGAGATGGTAGCAACCCCGCTTAAGATCAGGTCCTTTGCATTCCCCAGCCACACATCCGTCCCGTGGGAAAGACCGGAGATACGCACCAGATCCGCGAAGCTCTTGGGCTGTGCGTCGATAAGCATCTGCATGGCGAAATCCGTACCGAATTCCGGTATCCCCAGGGCTCCCAGCCTTGTGCCTCCGATATCCTCGGGCATGATGCCCAGGGCATGGGTATCCTGGAAGAGGCTCATCACCTCAGGATCATCCAGGGGGATGGTAAGGGGATCCACTCCGGTAAGATCCTGCAGCATACGTATCATGGTGGGATCATCGTGTCCCAGTATATCCAGCTTCAGCAGGTTATGATCGATGGAGTGGTAATCAAAATGTGTGGTTATGGTGGTATCATCTGCAGGCGGATGCTGCACGGGCGTGAAGGTATCGATATCCTCCCCCACCGGCAGCACCACGATACCGCCGGGGTGCTGGCCCGTAGTACGGCGTATGCCCACCAGGTTCGGCACCATGCGGTCCACCTCCGCCGGTTTTTTGTTTATCTCATGCTCCCGGAAATATTTGGAGATGATGCCGAAGGCCGTCTTATCCGCCAGGGTACCTATGGTCCCTGCCCGGAAGGTCTGACCGGCCCCGAAGATCACTTCCGTATATTTATGGGCTTTGGACTGGTATTCTCCGGAGAAGTTCAGGTCGATATCCGGTTCCTTATCGCCCTTAAAGCCCAGGAAAGTCTCGAAGGGGATGTCAAAGCCGTCCTTCTTAAGATCTGCGCCGCATTTCGGGCATTTCTTCCGGGGCATATCGCAGCCCGCTGTACCCGCAAAAGCCTTCACTTCTTCTGAATCAAAATCATTGTAATGGCATTCCGTGCAATAATAATGCGGCGGCAGCGGGTTTACCTCCGTGATGCCGGCCATGGTGGCTACAAAGGAAGAGCCTACGGAACCACGGCTTCCTACCAGATAACCGTCCTCCACGGATTTCCACACCAGCTTCTGGGCTATGATATACATCACGGCGAAGCCGTTGCCTATGATGGACTTAAGCTCCTTCTCCAGCCTGGCCTCCACGATGGGCGGCAGGGGATCGCCATACAGCTCGTGAGCTTTATCATAACAGATTCGCCGAAGGGTCTTGTCGGAATCCGGTATCACCGGCGGGCATTTATCCGGCCGCACGGGGCTGATATGATCGCACATGTCCGCGATGCGGTTGGTATTGGTCACCACCACCTCTTCTGCCTTATCGGAACCAAGGTAGGCAAATTCCTCCAGCATCTCCTCCGTGGTATGGAAGTACATGCTGTCGGAGTAATTATAGACCTTATCCAGTTTACGGTCGCTTATGGCGATGGTACGGTATATGGAATCCTCAGGCTCGATATAATGCACATCCCCGGTGGCACAGACAGGCTTACGATGCAGTTCCCCCAGTTCCACTATACGCCGGTTAACATTGATCAGATCTTCCCGGCTTGTTATGGTGGGAAGCTTTTCCCTCTCGATCAGATACTCACAGTTGCCTATGGGCTGTATCTCCAGATAATCGTAAAAATCTACGATACCTGCGATCTCCTCATCCGTACGGCCGTTTACGATGGCCTGGTAAAGTTCACCCGAAGCACAGCCGCTGCCGACGATCAGACCTTCCCGGTGAGCGATAAGTTCACTCTTGGGGATACGGGGCGTACGCCCGTAATACTTCAGATGAGAAAGGCTCACAAGTCTGTACAGGTTACGGCGTCCCAGTTCGTTTTTCGCCAGCAGTACAGTATGATGCGGGTAAAGATCCGCGATCTTTTCCGGACTCAAACGGCTGCTCTCGTTGATCTGCGTAAGAGTAAAGATCTTCCGTTCCTTCAGCATGGAAAGAAACTTCACAAAGATCTGGGCCGTTGCCTCGGCGTCGTCCACAGCACGGTGATGATGAAAGGCCGGGATGTTCAGCTCTTTGGCCAGATGATCCAGGGTATATTTCCCGAGTTTGCGTAAAAGGATGCGTGCCAGATCGATGGTGTCCGTATGGGTGAAATCATATTCAAGCCCAAGACTTCCTGCAAAATGCCGTATGAAGGAAGTGTCGAATTTGGCATTATGGGCCACCAGCACACAGCCTTTGCAAAAATCCAGAAAACGGGGCAGTATCTCCTCCACGGGAGGAGCATCCGCCACCGTGGCATCCGAGATACTGGTGAGTTTTTCTATTTCCAGAGGGATGGGAACCCCGGGATTGATGAATTCGGAAAAACGATCGGTGATGACACCCTGCTGAACCTTTACGGCACCTATTTCGATGATACGGCTGTATCCCGGCACAAAACCCGTGGTTTCGATATCGAAGACCACATAATCATCATCCAGGCTCTGCCCACGGTCGTTCACTACAGGCAGGCGCGTATCATCCACCACATAGGCCTCCAGGCCGTAGAGGAGCTTAAAGCTGTCTCCCTTATCCAGGGCATGACTGGCTATTGTAAAGCCCTGTACGTTTCCGTGATCCGTAAGGGCCATGGCTGTATGGCCGAAGCGTTTGGCACACTTCAGAAGATCCGCCGCGTCGCCGCAGGCATCCATATCGCTCATCTTGGTATGACAGTGAAGCTCCACCCGCTTTCGCAGGGCCAGATCCTCCCGCTTTACACGGAAGTCCGGGATCTTCTTTACACCGTACACATTCCCCAGTTCCAGTTCTTTATCGAAATCGTCATACTGGGGCATGCCCTTGATGCGCACAAAATCCCCCTGCTTTATCAGACTTCTTACCTCATCCGCCTGTTCCGCATCCGCAAAAAGCTTGAAACGCAGGGCATCCGTATAATCCGAGATCGTGTATTTGAATAGAAAGTTTCCTGTCTTTTTAAAGCAGATCTCATCCACCCTGAGCACTTCCCCGCGGACGATCACTGCTCCCATGCCGTCAGTAAGGCTCACGATCTCCTCCGCATCGCCCTCGAAATTCCTTCCGTAGAGCAGATCCGGATCGTCTCCCATTTTCAGGCGTTTTACCGTAGCAGCCGTTTTTTTCGTATTCTTTTTTCTGCCGGCCGCTTCCGCTTTGGGTGCCTGCATCGGCACCGCAGACGGTGCTTCCTTCTTTGACGCCCCGCCGGACGCCCCCAGGAGTTCTTCACCGGGATCCGCCGCTTCATCGGAACGGATCTGGGCCATACGCGCCGCGCTTTCCTCCAGTATGCTCTCCACCATACGGCGGCTCTTCAGCTCGCTCTCTTTGCGGTGTACATTCTCACCCTTCTCGCAGTATTCGATCTGTGTATGGAGGGAACGGTGAAAACGGTCCTGAAAGATATGATCGCAGAGTTTTACGATCTCCTTCTCCTTCTGATGCGCAACAAAATCATCTGCAAGTGGCAGGATAAGCCGGTCCTCCTCCAGGCGTGGAATGCAGTTCCTGAGTACCGTATGGATCAGGCGGTCCCGCTCCGAGAGCTCCTCCAGCAGGCTGTCGAAATAATTCTCCACCAGATATTCATCACTGTACTGTTCCGTAAGATGATAATCCTCCAGCACCTTTAATTTCAAACCCCTGTCGGAAAAGAGCTTATCCTGCAATTCCCGTTCCAACGCCCGGATATGATCCCTTTTGATCAGACGGTCATAGGAAATGCAGAGCTTCACCGTCTGCTCGGACTTTTTCAGCACCAGACGGTCTACGGTCACGTCCTCAAAAAGGCGCATAAGATCCTCGCGGATATTCACTTCCCCGAAGGTTTCCCGAAAAGTTTTAGGCATTATCCGCCGCCCCCCAGTGTTCCAGCTCATAACGCAAAGCCCCCAGAAGCTCGCTTTCGGGGAGTTTTCTTACGATCTCGCCCTTTTTGATGAGCAGTCCTTCCCCGTTCCCGCCGGCTATGCCTATATCTGCCTCTCTGGCTTCCCCGGGGCCGTTCACCGCACAGCCCATTACCGCCACCCGCAAAGATTTTCCCGCAGGCAGCTTTATAGTCTGCACCATGTCCTCCACCTGTCCCGCCAGACCGATCAGGTCGATCTTCGTACGGCCGCAGGTAGGGCAGCTTACCACTTCTATGCCGCCGGAACGCAGCCCCAGGCTCCTCAGTATCAGTTTTGCGCTCTTCACTTCCTCCAACGGATCCCCTGTAAGGGAAACGCGTATGGTATCTCCTATGCCTCTGTCAAGTATCACCCCGAGTCCTACAGAGCTCTTGATATTTCCCGAGATCAGACCACCCGCTTCGGTAATACCCACATGCAGGGGGTAGGGGCTTTTACCGGCAATGAGGCTGTGTGCATCAATGCTCATACGCACATCCGAAGATTTGATGCTGATAACGATATTGTCGTAACCCGCCTCCTCGATCATTCGCACTTTATCCAGAGCGCTCTCCACGAGCCCTTCCGCCGTCACTCCGTGATATTTCTCCACCAGTCCGGCTTCCAGGGATCCGGAATTCACGCCAACGCGTATGGGAATCATCCTTTCCTTTGCAGCCCGGACAACTTCCTTCAGTTTTTCTTCGCCGCCGATATTACCGGGATTGATACGTATCTTATCCGCCCCTGCGGCAATGGCCGCCAGAGCGCAGCGGTGATCGAAATGGATATTCGCAACAATAGGAATGTGAATACGCTTTTTGATCTTTCCGAGGGCCTCTGCAGCTTCCGGAGTCGGCACGGTGGAACGTATGATCTCGCAGCCCGCCTCTTCCAGCGCCAGGATCTGGGCCACCGTTGCTTCCACATCTTCGGTGGGTGTATTTGTCATGGACTGAATGGCTATGGGTTCTCCGCCGCCGATCAGCCGCTCCCCGATACGTATCTTTTTGGTATTGTCACGATATGCCATGGTGTTTCCCTCCGTTTTGCCGCAGCACAAGAATCATACCATATATTGTGGCATTACGAAAGGTAAAAACAGGATATAATTATTTAGGCAGCCCATGGCCTCTTTTTTCGGTATAGATCCTGTTCCAGCTGCGGGCCAGTATAAAGCTCCCTCCCGTATAAAGACTGTCCCTTAGGATGCACCAGAGAAGTACCAGCAGATCGATGCACAGAAGTATCAGCTCTGCCTCTTCCGAAGCCCTGCCGTTATAACGGCCGAAAAGAAGAACACAGGAACACAGAAGAGAAAGGATGAGACTCAGACGGTAGGCATGATCCTCCAGCCTGCTTAAAAACGCCTCTTTTCCCGGCCGTATCTTATCCAGTTCTTCCAGTAATACCGAAGCATCCGCAGGGCGCTTATCCGGATCGGCCGACAGGCATTCATCCAAAAGCTTTTTGCTGCCCCGGCCTACCATTCGTCCGCATTCCGCCCCCTTCAGGGGATGAAAGGGCGGTCTTGAAGGATCCTGGCCCGTCAGCATATAAGACCATACAGCCCCAAGCGCATAAACATCCGCATCCGCCCTTAAACTCATTCCCTTAAGCTGCTCCGGCGGAGCATAGCCCGGAGTCCCGGCCCCTGCAGACCCTTTCAGTCTTCCTTCATCCGTCAGGGCCGTACCGAAGTCCAGCAGCCGAAGCTCCCCGCTTTCCGATATCATGAAATTGGAAGGTTTGATATCGCGGTAAAGTATCTGAGGGCGGCAATCATGAAGAAAGGCCACAATAGAACAGAGCCCCTTCATGATACTCAGAACATGCTCCTCTTCCATGGGCGCCGCTCCCCGTATATACTCTTCCAGCGTGATGCCATCCACATATTCCATCACCAGTGCGGCAAAATCCTCCTCATCCAGATAATCAACGAGATAGGGTATACGCCGGTCGTCCAATGCTTTCATGCGCTCTGCTTCCGTCTTCAGCTGCACTCTTTCCCCGGAATCCCTCATTCCGTATGCCAGCTTCATGGCAAAGCGGGAACGCAGGCGCCGGTGCTCTGCCAGCCATACGGAACCCATGCCCCCTTCACCCAGTTTTCGCTCCAGACGGTAGCTTCCTATCAGCAGGCCTTTTCTTTCATCGTCCTTCGTCATCCCTTCCTCCTTTCAGCTTCTCCGCCTGTCTTCATCCGCATTTCAGATATAAAGCCGACATATTATCCGTCTCTCCCCGACGAAGGGCTGCCTTGGCCAGCTCCCTCAAAGCTCTCTGTGCCTCTTCCCTTCCATCCAGCTTTTTGGGTGACAGCGCCACACGGTAATCCTCTTCCCCAACAAAATGTGTCAGACCGTCACTCAAAAGCAGAAAAGATCCGCTGGCAGGTACGATCCCGCTGTTCATCTGCGGTTTTACAAAACGTCCGATACCTATGCACCTCTCGACTCCCCTTGCATTCCCCTGGCCCGGAGCCAGCAGCCGGATCTTTCTGCGTATACAATAAGCCAGGGAATCCCCGCACTGAAAGAGCAGATATCTGCGCCCCACCATAAGCAGAAGTGTCATGGTGGTTCCGCAGCGGAGCATATGTTCATGTCCATACTGCCTCAATTCCTCATGTACGCGAAAAAGCTCCCTCTGAAGCCCTTTTCGTATGCGTCCCTTACTGAAGGATCCTCTCAGCAGTTCGGGCAGTTCATCATAAAACCAGACACTGAGCCTTTCCACCACATGTCCGCTGGCCAGTTCGCCTGCCTCTTCCCCGCCCATACCGTCACATACCAGGGCCATGGTCAGCTCTCCGGCCTTAGTCTCCATCTTGTGAACAGCCATGGAATCCTCATTGTTTTCGCGCCTCCCCTTTTCGTGAAGCGCAGCATAATAAAGCACCATAAAAAGATCTCCTTTCCGGCAGTTAAAGGGGATTGGCTCCGCAACGGAGCATAGAACCAAAAGAAATATCCAAGGCTTTCGAAGATGTGTGACTCTCCGAATAACACATATAATACATCTTAAACATATAAAAATCAAGGAGAACTTTCCAAAAGGCAGAAACTGTGTTAGGATATTCCGGTAGATCATATCAGGGAGGCCCTTATGAACAGAGAAGATGAAGAATTTCTGGAAAGGATCAACAAATTCGCCGACGAAGTACTGGACGGCATCGACCCGCAGAAGACCCAGGTGAGCTTTCAGCTGGAAAAGCTCAAGCCCGTCATGGAAGAGATCGCAGCCGAAGAAGGAAGCACTGTCGAAAGCATCTTCATCCGCTACATGGATCTGGCCAGCGAGCGCAGCGTCACACTGGAGCGCAAGTTCCAGAGCACCATGGGGAATATGAACAGCTACGGCGATATCATGAGCTGAGGATCCTTATCTGAACAGGGAACAAAAAAACCGGGGATTTTCCCCGGTTTTTCATTATCATCTGTAAAAATCTTATTACTTCACTACACGCACACGGATCACGCCTTCAGCATTCTCCAGCTTCTTTATGGTCTCTTCCGTAACGGCACTGTCCACATCCAGCAGGGTGTATGCATACTCCCCTTTGGACTTATTGAGCATGTTATCGATATTGATACCCTCCGCACCAAGCACGGCCGTAAACTGGGTGATCATGTTGGCTACGTTCTTGTGGCAGATGGCCACACGTCCGACAGTCTGGCAGACTCCCGCATCCGCATTGGGATAGTTCACGGAATTGCGGATATTTCCGTTCTCCAGGAATTCCCGCACTTCCTCAACTGCCATAACGGCGCAGTTGTCCTCGGCCTCTTCGGTGGAAGCTCCCAGATGAGGAAGCAGGATCACTCCCTCCTGACCCGCAGTAGTGGTATTTGCAAAGTCGGATACGTACTTGCGGATCTTACCGGCCTTGATGCCCTCCAGCACGGCAGCCTCATCCACCAGCAGGTCACGTGCAAAGTTCAGAAGGATCACGCCCTCTTTCATAAGAGCGATGGCATCCTTACCGATCATGCCCTTGGTCTCATCCATCAGGGGAACATGAATGGTGATATAATCACATTCACGATAGATATCATTCACATCCGTTACATGCTTTACGTCGCGGCTCAGGTTCCAGGCAGCCTTTACGGACACATAGGGATCGTAACCGTATACTTCCATACCCATATGCTTGGCTGCATTGGCAACCAGCACACCGATGGCTCCCAGACCGATGATACCCAGCTTCTTGCCTGCGATCTCGGTACCTGCGAACTTCTTCTTTTCCTTTTCCGCTGCCTTGGCGATATTCTCATCCCCGGCATCGCTTCTGGCCCACTCGATTCCGCCAACGATATCACGGGCAGCGATGAGCATACCTGCGAAGACCAGCTCCTTAACGGCATTGGCATTAGCACCGGGAGTATTGAATACCACGATACCTTTTTCCGCGCATTTATCCAGAGGGATATTGTTCACGCCGGCACCTGCACGGGCTACTGCCTTGAGATTTGCAGGCAGCTCCATCTCGTGCATGACCGCGCTGCGCACCAGGATGGCATCCGCCTCGTTCACATCCTCGCACTTTTCGTACTGTGCATCAAAATTATCCAGTCCCACTTTTGCAATGGGATTCAGGCAATGATATTTATAAGCCATTCTCTTATCCTCCCTTACTTATTCTCCGTCTCAAACTTCTTCATGAACTCTACCAGTGCCTTCACGCCTTCGATGGGCATAGCGTTATAGATGGAAGCACGCATACCGCCTACGCTGCGGTGACCCTTAAGGTTCTCCAGCCCGGCCGCCTTGGATTCCTTCACGAACTTGGCATCCAGTTCTTCATTGCCGGTAATGAAAGGAACGTTCATAAGGGAGCGGTCCTTGGGAACCACGGTGCCCTTGAAAAGGCTGCTCTCATCCAGGAAGTCGTAGAGGATCTTTGCCTTCTCCTCATTGTGCTTCTTCATAGCCTCCAGGCCGCCCATCTTCTGGATCCACTTGAAAACTTTGCCGCAGATGTAGATGCCGTATGCGGGGGGCGTATTGTACAGGCTCTGAGCATCCGCATGCGTCTTGTACTTCAGCATGGTAGGAGTGCCCGGAAGCACATCCTCGGTGATCAGGCTCTTCTTCATGATCACGATCACTACACCGGCCGGACCGATGTTCTTCTGAACACCGCCGTACATCACGCCGTACTTTGTGATATCCACGGGCTCGCTTAAGAAGCAGCTGCTCACGTCACTGACCAGTTCCTTGCCCTTGGTATTGGGAAGGGTCTTGAACTTGGTCCCGTAGATCGTGTTGTTCTCGCAGATGTAAACGTAATCCGCATCGGGGCTGATGGGCAGATCGGAGCAATCGGGGATATAGGAAAAGGTCTTATCCTCGGAGGATGCGATCTTGTTGGCCTTACCGTAGATCTGAGCCTCCTGGTAAGCCTTCTTAGCCCACTGACCTGTAACGATATAATCAGCCACCTTATTCTTCATCAGGTTCATGGGGATCATGGCGAACTGCTGGCTGGCCCCACCCTGTAAAAACATCACTTCGTAATCATCGGGAATTGAAAGCAAAGATCGCAGATCCGCTTCCGCCGTTTTGATGATCTCATCATACACTTTAGATCGATGACTCATCTCCATCACGGACATGCCGCATCCGCGGTAATCCATCATCTCATCCGCCGCTTCTTTCAGGACCTCCTCCGGAAGCACTGCGGGACCTGCCGAGAAATTGTAAACTCTGCTCATTTTTTCTTCCTCCCGAAAAACTATTATGGTCTGTAAAAGACTTCATAATTTTATACTCAAATATCGATTCCGTCAAATCATTTTTTGAATAAGCTCAAGGCTTCCTCCTGCCTTCTGTGAGGCTTTCCCTTTCTTCTATTGACTAAGTCTCCGATTTATGTTTTATTTGAAATCAGACATCCTGCATGAGACCGGACTTTAACCACAGTTCAACAGGCGTTTCAAAAGGAGGAAAAAATGAAATACCGTAAAATGGGTAAATTGGGGATTGAAAGCTCCGCCTTCGGACTGGGCTGCATGCGTTTTAACGGTGCCGCTTCCGGCGACAGTACCATTGACGAGGAAAAGGCCATCGGTCTGATCCGCCGGGCCATTGACGGGGGCGTCACTTATCTGGATACGGCATATGTATATCTGGACAAGACTTCCGAGATCGTTCTGGGAAAAGCTCTGCTGGACGGTTACCGGGATAAGGTACGTATTGCTACCAAAATGCCCATCGAAGCCGTCAAGAACCGGGAGGATATGGAAAAACTCCTTGCCGAGGAACTGGGCAAGCTTCAGACGGATCATATCGACTTTTATCTTATGCATGGCATCAACAAGGAAAAATGGGAACGCTTCAAGGAAATGGGCGCTCCGGAATTCTTTGACGATATGAAACGCGAAGGAAAGATACGCTACAAATGCTTCTCTTTCCACGGCCCATACGAAGATTACGAATATATCATCAAAGACTGGGACTGGGATATGGTACAGATCCAGTACAACTATATGGATACCGAGAATCAGGCCGGAACCAAAGGCCTTGAACTGGCCGGCAGTCTGGGGATCCCCGTTGTGATCATGGAAGGCCTTTTGGGCGGACGTCTGGCCAAAGCTCCCGACAATGTACAGGCTCTCTACGATGCATTCCCCACGAAACGCTCCGCCGTGGAATGGGGCTTCCGCTGGCTCTGCGATCACCCCGAGGTATCCGTTGTCCTCTCCGGCTGCAACGAAGCCGAACAGATCGACGAAAACCTGAAGATCTTTGATACCGTGGAAGCCGGCATCATGAGTGAGGAAGAACACCGTCTGATCAAGGATGTGCAGGACGCCTATAAAAGCCGTACAAAAGTATCCTGTACCGGCTGCCGCTACTGCATGCCCTGTCCCGGCGGCGTAGACATTCCCGGGGTATTCTCGGCCTGGAACAACTGCTCCCTCTACAATGTAGATCCCAAGGATGACTGGGGGCTTCGCATGCTCAAAGGACGGGAAGCCACTCCCGACAAGTGCCTGAAATGCGGAGCCTGCGAGAGAGCCTGCCCCCAGCATCTGCCCATCATCGATAAACTTCAGGAGGCCTGGGCCGTATTAGGCTGAGGAAAGATCATAAAGACCGCAGGTATCATCGCCGAATTCAATCCTTTGCATAATGCACATGCCGCACTGCTCCGGGATGCCAGAGAGCGTCTCGGAGCAGATGCTTTGCTTGTAGTGATGAGCGGTGATCACGTCCAGCGCGGCGAAGCTGCCATCATCGATAAATATGCCCGGGCCGGAATGGCGCTGGATGCCGGTGCGGACCTGGTGCTGGAGCTGCCCTCTGCTTTTGCCACAGGCAGTGCACAGTATTTTGCAAGAGGAGCCGTGTCGGCTCTTCTGCATACGGGCGCCTGCGATGCCCTGCTCTTCGGCAGCGAAAGCGGCGATATCGAAGCTCTTAAGAAGACGGAAGCCGTGATCGCCGATCCGGAAGCGGGAAAAGGCCGCTTCACCCCTTTTGATGAAAGGCCCGGTCCCAACGATCTGCTGGCAGCAGAATACTTAAAAGCACTTGATCATTTCCGTTCGGACATGGAAACTCATACTATAAAGCGTATTGGGCCCGGTCACGATTCCCTCCTGCCTTCCGATGGCTTTCTGTCCGCTTCCGCTCTTCGCGAGTATATTCTTTCAGGCGAAGATGCCTGTATCGATTTTATGCCCGAAGGGGCGGTCAAATATCTGAACGAAAGCCTTATCACAAGAGATCCCATGTGTTTTAAAAGCTATTCCTCTCTTCTCTTCTATGCTCTTCTTTCCGGAAAAGACAGTGGATACGGTGCATATTTTGATGTGTTTGATGATCTCTCCGATAAGATTCTGTCCCGTCTGGAGGGATACACGGATGCGGAAAGCTTCGCCCAAAGCCTTAAATCCAAGGATATCAGCTTAAGTCATATCCGCCGTGCTCTGCTCCATATACTTTTAAAGATACGGAATGATGAAGTGCATAAACTCATTGACATATACGGCTACTGCCCCTATCTTCGCATACTGGGGCTGAAAAAGGATTCGGCGCTGCTCAAGCGTATCCGCAAAAACTGCGACCGGCCTCTTATAGCCAAGGCAGCCGATGCCGGGAAGCTCCTTGATGGCGCCGCTCTTTTAAGCTTCGAAAAGGATGTCTTCTGCTCCGAGCTGTATTCCCGTACGGCATCAAAAAACGGCGGCTTCCTTTCGGAATACCGCCGTGGTGTAGTGGTTCTGTAAAATGTATGATACCAGGATTGCTTCGCATCTTTAGATGCTCCCGCAATCCTGCGAACATTCGCAATCCGCTTCAATGCCCTAAAGCAGGGCATCTTGCTACTTGCTCATGTTCGTTCGGCCACCAAATTTCTGAGCCATTTCGTGAAAGCACGAACGGCTCAGAAGCTTGGTGGCCTTGTATCATATCATTTCAGGTCGTCGGCGTCAAACACCGCTTCCAGAGGCTGGCCGCCGGGCACCATGGGAAATACCTTGTCATCCTCCTTGATGATACAATCGATGACTACAGGCCCCTTGGCTTTAACAGCCTTCTTAAGAACGGCTTCCAGCTCTTCCTTCTTTGTCACACGGTAAGCCTCGCAGCCCAGACCTTCCGCAACTTTAACATAATCCACCGCATCTTCCAGCACAGTCTGGGAATAACGTTGTCCATAGAAGAGATTCTGCCACTGCCTTACCATGCCCAGCACATGGTTGTTCACGATGATCTCGATGATGGGCACATGATAACGGGAAGCCGTTGCCAGCTCCTGCATGTTCATACGGAAGCAGCCGTCCCCTGCGATGTTCACGCAGATCTTATCCGGCCGGCCGTATTTGGCACCGATGCAGGCTCCAAGACCGTAGCCCATGGTCCCAAGGCCGCCACTGGACAGGAAAGTCCTGGGTTCCGTATATTTATAGAACTGGGCCGCCCAGATCTGGTGCTGTCCCACATCCGTGGTGATCACAGCCTTCCCCTTGGTAACATCATAAAGAGTTTCGATGATATAAGGGCAGGTCAGGCGGGAATGCGGATAGGTCAGCGGCATCTTGGCCTTCATATCCCTGATCTTATCCATCCACTCCTTATGCTCCTGCTTCGTCAGCTTCTTATTCAGTATCGTCAGCACTTCCTTCAGGTCTCCCACAACGGAAGCTGTAGTGCGGATGTTCTTATTGATCTCGGCCGCATCGATATCGATGTGCAGGATCTTCGCCTTGGGAGCAAAGGTCTTGGGATTGGATACCACACGGTCGGAAAAACGGGCACCCAGAGCGATGAGCAGATCACATTTGCTCACGCCGATGTTGGTGGTCTTTGTACCGTGCATACCGATCATGCCGGTATATTCAGCAGCCGTACCGTCATAGGCGCCTTTACCCATAAGGCTGTCACAGACCGGTGCATCGATCTTTCTTGCAAATTCCGCCACTTCCTTTGAAGCACCGGAAATGATGGCACCACCGCCCACATAGATAAAAGGACGCTCGGCGGAACGGATCAGCTCAAGGGCTTTTTCGATATCCTCATCCGTGTAACGTTTTTCAACGGGAAGCAGATAAGGTTTTTCTTTCTTATAAGCACACTTCGCAGCCGTCACATCCTTGGTGATATCCACAAGCACAGGGCCGGGACGTCCGCTCTTTGCGATGGCGAAGGCACGTCGCAGGGTATCCGCCAGCTTCGTCACATCCTTTACGATGATGCTGTGCTTGGTGATAGGCATGGTAATGCCGGCGATATCCACTTCCTGGAAGGTATCCTTTCCCAGCCAGGGCAGGGTCACATTACAGGTGATGGCCACCACGGGAACACTGTCCATATATGCCGTAGCGATACCCGTCACCAGATTGGTAGCTCCGGGACCGGAAGTTGCCAGGCACACACCCACCTTACCGGTGGATCTGGCATAGCCGTCTGCCGCATGGGCGGCTCCCTGCTCGTGACTGGTCAGTACATGGGTGATCTCGTTGGAATGCCGGTATAATTCGTCATAAATATTCAGTATGGTACCTCCGGGATAGCCGAAGACCGTATCCACTCCCTGCTCTTTCAGGCATTCGATCACGATCTCTGAACCGGACAGTTCCCTTACTGCTTCTGCTTTCTTTTTCGCTGCCATAGTCTTACTCCTCAACCTTTCCCCGGAACCTTAAGGATAGCTCCCTGATTTCCGCTGGTCACCAGCTCACGGTAACGTGCCAGATAGCCCGTGAGCTTCTGCTCCTTCGGCTGCCACTTAGCACGGCGTGCTGCCAGCTCTTCATCCGAAACCTTCATATCCAGCTTATTGTTCGGGATATCGATGGAGATGATATCCCCTTCCTCCACCAGTGCGATAGGTCCGCCCACCGCAGCTTCGGGAGATACGTGTCCGATGGAAGCACCTCTGCTGGCACCGGAAAAACGTCCGTCGGTGATCAGCGCCACACTGCTCCCCAGACCCATGCCCGCAATGGCAGAAGTAGGATTGAGCATCTCATGCATGCCGGGACCTCCCTTGGGTCCCTCATAACGGATCACCACCACATCACCCGCCACGATCTTTCCGCCCTTGATGGCGGCAATTGCATCCTCTTCACAGTCAAATACCCGGGCAGGCCCTTCATGCACCATCATCTCGGGCACCACGGCAGAGCGCTTCACCACACCGGAATCAGGAGCCAGATTCCCCTTCAGCACGGCGATACCGCCGGTCTGGCTGTAAGGATTATCGATGGGCCGGATCACTTCGGGATCCATATTTACGCAGCCCTTGATATTCTCGGCCACGGTCTTACCCGTCACCGTCATCAGATCCGTATAGAGCAGATCTTTCTTGCAAAGCTCATTCATCACAGCATATACGCCGCCGGCCTCGTTCAGATCCTCCATATAGGTAGGGCCTGCCGGTGCCAGATGGCAGAGGTTCGGGGTCTTTGCGGAAAGCTCGTTGGCAATATCCAGGTTAAGCTCCACTCCAGCCTCGTGGGCGATGGCCGGCAGATGCAGCATGGAATTGGTGGAGCAGCCAAGTGCCATATCAATGGTCAGCGCATTCAGGAAAGCCTTCTCTGTCATGATATCACGGGGACGGATATCCTTCTCCACAAGCTCCATGATCTTCATGCCTGCATGCTTTGCCAGGCGGATACGTTCGGAATAAACAGCGGGAATGGTGCCGTTACCACGAAGCCCCATGCCCAGAGCCTCTGTCAGGCAGTTCATGGAATTTGCCGTATACATACCGGAGCATGATCCGCAGCTGGGACATACCTTCTCCTCAAATTCTTCCAGATCCGCTTCGGTGATCTTGCCTGCAGCCAGCTCGCCCACAGCTTCGAACATGGAAGACAGGCTGCGCTTGCGCCCTTTCACATGGCCGGCCAGCATGGGACCGCCGCTCACAAAAACAGTGGGGATATTTACTCTTGCCGCAGCCATGAGCAGCCCAGGCACGTTCTTATCACAGTTGGGGATCATCACCAGGCCGTCAAAACCGTGAGCCATGGCCATACATTCGGTGGAATCCGCAATCAGATCCCTCGTTACCAGGGAATACTTCATGCCCACATGCCCCATGGCGATACCGTCACATACCGCAATGGCCGGAAAGACTACCGGCATACCACCGGCCATGGCCACGCCCAGCTTTACAGCCTCCGTGATCTTATCCAGGTTCATATGTCCGGGCACGATCTCGTTATAGGAGGAAACGATACCGATCATCGGTCGTTCCCGCTCCTCTTTTGTATAGCCCAGTGCATTGAACAGGCTCCTGTGAGGGGCCTGTGCCGTTCCCTTCTTAACGCTGTCACTTCTCATTTTTTCTTCCCCTTCTTTCTTTTTTTGCCGGCGCTCTTCGCTTCCACATATACGGCAAAGAGCAGAATGGCAAGCTGCAGCAGCAATAGCTTTACTTCCTTACTCATGCGATGCGCTCCGCGATGAGACTGCCCATTTCCTTACAGCCCACTTTCTTACAGCCCTCACTGAAGATATCTCCGGTGCGGTAACCGTCCTTCAGAACCTTATCCACTGCAGCATCGATGGCATCCGCTTCCTTATCCAGATCAAAGGAATAACGCAGCATCATGGATGCCGAAAGGATCGTGGCAATGGGATTGGCAAGATCCTTCCCTGCGATATCCGGCGCCGAACCGTGGCTGGGCTCGTAAAGACCGAACTTCGTATCATTCAGGGAAGCGCTGGAAAGCATACCGATTGAACCGGTGACCATGCTGGCTTCATCGGAAAGGATATCGCCGAACATGTTCTCTGTGAGGATCACATCAAACTGGGAAGGATCCTTCACCAGCTGCATGGCGCAGTTATCCACCAGCATATGTTCTACCGTCACATCCGGATAGGATGACGCCACTTCATTGACCACAGCACGCCACAATCTTGAGGAATCCAGCACATTGGCCTTGTCCACGCTGGTGACTTTCTTCCTGCGCTTCATGGCGATCTCGAAACCCTTGATGGCAATACGGCGGATCTCATCCTCCGTATATGTCAGTGTATCGATGGCCTTTTTTTTACCGTTTTCTTCCACGGTCTTTCTCTCGCCGAAGTACAGTCCACCGGTGAGTTCCCGCATGATCAGCATATCAAAGCCCTTTGCGCTGATCTCTTCCTTTAAAGGGCAGGCTCCCCGCAGTTCGGGATACAGCACTGCCGGGCGCAGATTTGCAAAGAGATTTAAGGACTTCCTTATCTTTAAGAGTCCGGCTTCGGGACGCTTTTCGGGAGGAAGCTTATACCAGGGCGAGGTATTGGTATCGCCGCCGATGGAACCCATGAGCACGGCATCCGAAGACTTCGCAGTAGCGATAGCTTCATCCGTAAGGGGCTCACCGCAGGCATCGATGCTTGCTCCGCCCATAAGGATATCCGTGAACTTCATTTCATGGCCGTATATTTCCGCCACCTTATTCAGAACAGCTTTGGCCTGAGTTACGATCTCAGGTCCTATCCCGTCACCGGGGATACAGCAGATGTTTAATGTCATATGATCCCTCCAGATTCAATCCGCTCCCGGCGAAATGCAGTCCTGCGTCGGAATGTATTTGCGCCGGTTGTTCACTTGTATCCCGGCAACGGCGCTATGTATCCACGCAGGACACGCTTCCGCTTGGATTTCGCTCGTAGCGGTGCTAAACTCGCCGGACAGGTCCGTCTCCAAACCGCGTCGCCGGACCGGCTTCGTTAAGCACCGACGGCGAAATACAGTCCTGCGTCGGATCACATAGACGCCTTATGCCGGATCTATTTCTCGGCTTTCTCTACCTGTGAAATGGCGCTCTTGCGCATGGGGATGCGGCAGTTCTTGTTGCTGCCGAATTCCACGATCACGTCATCTTCGGTGATATCGATGAGCACGCCGTAAAAACCGCTGGTGGTAACGACCACGTCGCCCACTTCCATGCTCTGCAGCATTTCCTGGATCTTCTTCTGCTCCTTCTTCTGCGGACGCAGCAGGAAGAAGTAAAATACGCCGATCATGGCTACAATAGAGATCAGATAGGTTATCCCGAGTCCTCCTGCAGTCGGTTCGGTACCGGCCTCCAAAAGCATTGTTAAAAGCATCATAAATATATCCTCCTAATAAAATATCAGCTTTACCATAATACAGGAAAACGCCTTCTTATGCAAGCGATAATGCGCTGCCTGTATGACGGTCCATGCTCATTCTTTAACTTCTGATATGGCAGCCAGCTTCTCTTTCTTATAAGAAGCAAAGCTTCCCGCATCCAGGGCATCCCGGATCTCTTCCATCAGATGATTATAGAAATACAGATTGTGAAGGACTCCGAGGCGCATACCCAGCATCTCTTTGGCCTTAAGAAGATGACGTATGTAGGCCCGGGAATAACGCCGGCAGGCCGGGCACTGACAGCCTTCTTCTATGGGTCTGTCATCCCGCTCATACTTGGCGTTCATAAGGTTCAGCTTCCCGCGATTTGTGTACATATGGGCATGGCGGCCGTTTCTGGTGGGATATACGCAGTCAAAGAAATCCACTCCGCGGTCCACGCCTTCCAGTATATTTGCCGGAGTGCCTACGCCCATGAGATAAACGGGCTTTTCTTTGGGCAGATAAGGCACCACCTCGTCCAGTATGTAATACATCTGCTCGTGCGTCTCTCCTACCGCAAGTCCGCCTATGGCATAGCCCGGCAGATCGAATTCCGAGATACGCTTTGCGTGCTCTATACGGATATCCGCATATATGGCCCCCTGATTGATGCCGAAGAGAAGCTGTTCACGGTTGATGGTATCTTCCCGTGCGTTCAGTTCCTTCATCTTTACGATACAGCGTTCCAGCCAGCGGGTTGTACGCTCCACGGAAGGCTGTACATATTCCCGTTCCGCAAGAGCCGGCGGGCATTCATCAAAGGCCATGGCAATGGTAGAAGCCAGGTTGGACTGGATCTGCATGCTCTCTTCCGGCCCCATGAAGATACGATGTCCGTCGATATGGGACTGAAAACTCACGCCCTCTTCCTTTATCTTACGAAGCCCGGCCAGGGAAAACACCTGAAAGCCGCCGGAGTCCGTAAGAATGGGCCGGTTCCAGCTCATAAACTTATGCAGGCCGCCCAGTTTCTTCACAACTTCATCTCCGGGTCTTACATGGAGATGATAGGTGTTGGAAAGCTCCA
>JAFZOW010000006.1 GCA_017552715.1 Lachnospiraceae bacterium | reverse complement strand
GATGGCGTAAAGGAATCGTCAGTTGACAGGAATGAGATTGATCCAAGGATAGATGATTCTAACCAGATTTGATTATTATCTTACATCCCGCCAACGCTTCCGTCAAATATTGTCGATCTGTTCCCGGATTGCCAGTATCTTCCTTGCGGTAGTGCCGCCTATCGTTGCCTGGAGTTTTTCAACATATGTGTAAGCCCGGCGTTGCTCCTGTGTGTATGTCTTTTTCTGTTTTGTTCCGATCAATCCGTCTGTTCCGGTTGCCGGCAGTTTCTCAAGTTCTTTCTCTCTGCGGTATGTAACCAGATCAACGATCTTTTCCCGTCCATAGTTCCGCACATAACATCTCAGTCGGCACATCCTGTCAGAACCGACTTCACTCCAGCCCATAGGTCTCGAACTCATACGTTCAGAAAGCACATGACTCACATGACCTTCTGCACTGCATCCCAGAACTTTTTTATCGTGGAATGCTCTCTGGATCGAATCCCAGTTATTCTCAAAGTAACTACGGCAATCCTCAACTGCATTCTCCCCTCCGTAGCGGTTCTTTATGCGCGTCAGCAACTTCTCTGCAGCAAGGAGCTTGTCTTTATAGATGTATCTGTAAAACCTTCCCTTCGCCTCGTTTATCAGCTTTTTATCACCTGTCAGACGGGCCACCCGGTTGATATATTTCATCAGGTGAAAACGGTCTGATACCAGCCGACTCTTATACACCCTGTCTTTTCCGGCCTTAATCCAGGCAGCACCATCACTGTTGATATACACGCACTTCAGGTAATCCTGATCGTAGTGATCACGGATGTAGTTCTCGACTTCATCCCACAGTCCGCTGTTCTGATCTCCGGGATATAAGCCGCCGAAATAGAAGGGGTGTATGAGTTCTCTTCGGCCCTCACAGATATCTTCTTTCCCTTCAAACAGATAGATCAGCTTACCGATCATGCAGCCATCATTCTGACCGTCTTTCTGCCTATGGATGTGATCTTCATCCGCTTCAATGTACAGATACCGCTGTTGTTTTTTCTCCTCCGGCTTTTCCGCCTCCGGCATGATCTCTTCAATGGCGTGGATCTTGTTCATCACTGTGGTCTTTGTAACTTTATGCTGGCCGGTACTGAATGCATCTGCAGCCCGTTGGTAAGAATGAACCTCTGCTTCGTTCAGGAGTTTTGCTTCAGCAAGAGAAGTGAACCTCTCCCTCTCCGGCAACCGAAGCATCTCTCCCAGCAGGCGCCGGTATTCCCCGGTCTTCCTGTCACGAAATACGGTCTCATCAAAGGTCACATCCCCAACAGTCGATATCAAGGTACGTGTAACACGTCTCTGCGCGTTATACCTTGCCTTCCTTCGCCCGCTTGAACGGAGTAGTTCATCGGCATTGCTTAGTACCAGGGAGAGAAAATCAGCTGCCATCTTCCTGCTCAGATCACTCACTGTCTGTTCCAGTCTGGGGAACTGTCCAAGATCCTGGATAAACTGATCCTCCGCATCTAAAAGACCTCTTACATAATCGGCTAAAAGTGTTATAATGTCCATGAGTATTGGTTTCCTCCTTATGTTTGTCTTTAGCCAGAAAACATTATACCAAGGATTCCAATACTCATTCTTTTTATTTTCTTATCAACTGTCTATTTCTTTACTCCAATAAAGCCCGGGGATTATGATAACATAAACCATCATGAAGGATAAAGAAGAGTCCATCCCTTTTTATCTGGGTGAACGTAAAGAAGAGCCCCCAAAAACGGAGGATACAGAGCCCGGGCCGCGTATCTCCTATGGCGGAGCCATGCCGGAACTGCTGGAACACTACCAGCCCGAGCAGCGGACGAATGCAGATCTGGAAAAAGCCCGCATCCTGATGGATAAATACGAAAAGAAGAGTATGATCAACCGCAGGATCCTTTATCTGGAACGCCGCCGTCAGGAGCTGACCGGCTATCTTATAGACTTCGAAAGAAAGCGGCGAAAGGAAAGTTTCCTTTCGTTCTTTATGTCTTCCCGTTCTCCCCGCAGCCGGGAACATGAAGAAGAACTGGAAGAGATCATGATCGAACATGCCTCACTTGAATCCGAAAAGGAAGCACTGGTAAAAGAGATACGGGAAATGGAAGGACGCAGCACATGTCAAAGCTGAGGGAACTGGCACTTTTCTGTCACAAGATGGATCAGGCCCTGCGGGCCGGGTTCGACATCGAACATGCTCTCGTGATCCTGCGGGAAGATAAAACTTCTCCCTTAAGCGGAGCCATCCACCGCACTTCCGAAGGTGTACGTCTGGGGATGCAGCTCAGCGAAGCCATGCGGAGGGACGAAGCTGTCTACACACCGGAGCTGGTGAACATCGTCTATGTCACGGAACAGACGGGGCATGTGGAGCAGGCCTTTTCCCGCATGGCCGTCTATTTTGACGAAAAAGAAAGTACAAGAAAACGTCTTCTTCAGGCCGCCCTGTATCCCATGATCGTACTGATCGTTGCCATCATATGCTTTCTGGCCGTGGCTTCGGTCTGGCATGTCCTGCCGGCGGCCATAGCTATCGTAGTGATCCTTGTGGCAGGGATCACCTTTCTGATCCTGAGTTTTTACGGAGGAAGCGCACTGGTAAAGGGCAGCAGCATCGCCGGAGACATCCTGCTCCATCTGCCTTTCCTGGGAAGAGGGATAAAAACCGCCGAGCTGGCGGATCTTGCGGATAATATGGCACTCTTTTATGACAGCGGCGTAGCCGTGGAGACGGGTCTGCGCTACTGCATGAAATCCATACGCTATCAGATCCTGCGGGATAAAGTAGCGAGGGCGGCTGAGATCGTAAGCCGCGGCATCCCCTTATCCGACGCCCTCCAGATGCAGGACGTTTTTCCTTCGGATCTGATCGCCTCACTGCGTATCGGCGAAGCCTCCGGAAACGTGGACGGTATGCTGAAAAAGATTGCACAGTACTACCGCACAGACGAAAAAAACCGCAGGGAGATCATGATGACGATACTGCGGCAGTAAGTACTGACCCGCAGCTGCCGGCTGATCTCCCTGACAGATATTTACTGCAGTTCTTTTCCCGTAAGCAGACGGTAAGCTTCCAGATATTTTTCGATGGTCTTCTGCTCCACCTCTTCCGGCAGCTTCCAGTCGTGTTCGTTGGCTTTCAGCCAGTCTCTTGCAAACTGCTTGTCAAATGACGGCTGGCTCTTTCCCGCTTCATAACCTTCAACAGGCCAGAAACGTGAACTGTCGGGTGTGAGCATCTCGTCACCCAGCACGATATTCCCCTCTTCATCCAGGCCGAACTCGAACTTGGTATCCGCGATGATGATGCCGCGTTCCCGGGCATAATCCGCACATTTCACATAAAGAGCCAGGGTATATTCCTTAAGCTTTGCGGCATATTCCGCGCCCTTTCCGGGGAACTGCTTCTCAAGTACTTCCACGGAACGCTCGAAGGAGATGTTCTCATCATGATCCCCGATCTCGGCTTTGGTACTGGGAGTATAGATGGGCTCCGGCAGCTTCTCGGATTCCTTCAGGCCCTCGGGAAGCTTGATGCCGCACACGGTACCGTCCTTCTGATAAGAAGCCCAGCCGCTGCCGGTGATGTAGCCGCGTACGATGCACTCGATGGGCAGCATGGTGAGCTTTCTGCAGAGCATGCTGTTTCCGGTAAATTCAGGCTTCCGGAAATACTCCGGCATATCCTTCACATCGGTACTGATCATGTGGTTGGGTACGATATCCTTTGTCAGATCGAACCAGAATCGGCTCATCTGGGTCAGTACCGTCCCTTTTTTCCGTATCACATTCTTCAGGATCACATCGAAGCAGCTGATACGGTCTGTTGCCACCATGATAAGGCTTTCACCGTTGTCATAGATCTCTCTTACTTTTCCTTCTTTGATGGGTTTCATTTTACTCCTCCTGTATTATACCGGTATATTACCTTCATAACGTTCAACGATCCCCGCGATCTCCCGGGAATACTGGGGATATGCCTTGGCCAGATCCTTGATCCGCTGTCCGGCCAGCTCAGCAACCTCTTTGTTGTATTCCAGCTGTTCCCTCAGTTTTCCTCTTCGCCCGATCAGGGCATGCCGCACTTCCACCATCTCCCGCGGATCCACCAGGGCTCTGGCCTGAC
This sequence comes from Lachnospiraceae bacterium, assembly GCA_017552715.1. GTDB lineage: Bacteria > Bacillota > Clostridia > Lachnospirales > Lachnospiraceae > NK4A136. Next base: position 94,754 of record JAFZOW010000006.1, on the reverse strand, counting down.
GGGTCCAGATCTCCGGATCCTTGATATTGCTTTTCCTCAGGGTATCCGCCAGTTTTTTATAATAATACTCCAGATCCTCTTTCAGTTTTTCATCTTTCTGTCTGGCCCCCATCACCTCCATATAGGACTGATAATCCTCTTCCAGTTCCCCGGAATTGTCTACACCATATTTCATATACAGATAGGACAAGAGATTTGTATTGTTGACAAAACGGATCTTCACCGTATTATGAAGACCGATCATCTTATCTCTCAGTTTTTCCAGATGTTTGATCTCTCGTACTGCGTCCTGATACCGGACCAGCAGCACCGTAAGGGAGATCGCTCCCGCCCCTCCGATGAGTATGTAACCAAAGCTCACATCCAGTCCCATCATCTTCTGGAGGGCCAGCAGTATACCTATGGCGACGACCATGGCAACGCCGCAGATGATGGCCACCCCCCGGCTGTTGGAGACCGTCAGCACCGCTTCCCGCAGCTGATAACGTATGGACGCCTTCTCCGCATCCATCTTCCGCAGATCCATCTTCACCAGTTTGCGGTATTCCTCCGCCTCCCGCATCTTCCGCACGCCTCCGGGGATCTCGTCCTCATAGCGCTTTAAAAGATCCACCCGGTGTTCATCCAGCTGTCCTGCGGTAACAAAGACCTGCCGGCGCTCCTTTTCCAGTTTTTCGATCTTTGAAGCCTGCTCCATGATGGCAACACGCATGTCATTGGGCAGATCCTCGATCTCCTCCATATCCATGAGCAGTGCCGTCACGGCATCATATTCTCCCTGATACTGCTCCACCTTCTCGGAGGCTTCGCTCATCTGCTCCAGGGCTTCCAGCACATATACGGTACGCGTATCCGCATCGGAAAAATAATGAGCCCCCCTCTGGGACAGCGGGCGGTCTTCCTCCAGACCTTCCTCATCCCAGGCTTCTTCCCCGTCCCATTCGCTCTCATCCGGATAGTAACGGCGATCCCATTTTTCCCGAAGCTTCCTGAATAATCCCATTCCTTACTCCAGCATGGCTTTCCGGTAGCTTTCTTTCTCTTCGTTCAAAAGCTCACCGGCTCTCTGTTCGTATTCGGCACGGTCGCTGCCGATACGGATGCGCCGCAGTTCCTCGATACGTTCGCCGTTCCCCTCCTCCGGGTAGGCAGCGCGTATGGCAGCCATACGTTTTTCCACCTCGCCGGATACCTCCAGGGCCTCCGGCAGCTCGTTCAGATACTTCATATAATCGGCATCGGAAAGCTGCATACGTTTTGCGGAAAGAAGACCGATCAATGCTTCCCGGCTTCCGGACTGTTCCCAGGATGCCCGGTAGTATTTCGCCGCCTCCTCAAACAGGAAAAGCCTGGCATAGATCACCGCCGTATTATAAAGTATCCTGGCCAGCTGCTTCGGATCCGGACCGTCCAGACTGTCATGCATAAGCCCCATATAGGTCCTGAGTGCCGGGATGTAATGTCCGCCTCTCAGATAATAATCACCCATCACCATATTCCGCTCGGTTTCCGGCATACTGCGGTTCGCCCGTATGACACGGCCTATGGTCTTCAGCTCCTCCTCCGAGACATAATGAGCTTCGTTCAGGATCTCGGCAATAAAGCTTTCCAGCCGCACGCTCTGCCGGCGGATCTGCTTCAGGCGCTTCACCAGTTCCTTAAGCCCCAGCTCTTCCGAGAGCCATACAAAGAGCTCGCTCGTAACTATACTGTCGTCTACTAAAGCCGCATTTTCACAGATGTAGTAGCACAGCTCCTCCAGGCTCCACACACGTACATAGGTATTCTTGATCGTCAGCGGCGTGTTGGCATAGCGCCCCACGCATTCATATACTCCCGACAAAGTTCTTTCCTCTCTATGATACCTTGAAATCCATTTCCCATTCGGAATTGGAAGAAGGGAAGATCTCTCCGAACCCCAGATCCCGTACCACAACCTTTACCCGGTTTTCCGACATCATCTCCATACGCAGACGTATCCGCGTCGTCCTCCGCGTGCGCCGCGGCAGTCCTTTCAGATACATTGGCACCTTCTTCACGTCCTTGCCGTTTAAGGGGGTTACGATGAATTCCAGCCGTTCCTCTTCGCAGAGCATCAGCTCGCACTCCCGGAAGGTGTCATACCAGTTTTTCCCGGCATCCAGGATCGCCATATAGGCCTCGCGGCCCTCTCGCATCACCCGCATACCGATATTCGCTTTTACCTTATCCTGGCCCAGGAAGATATTCCCCCGCTCTTCCTCCGAAGGCTCCAGTTTTTCCCTGGCACCGTAGCAGGCCCCTTTGCTGAAGAGATTGTTCCCCCGAAAAACCCTGCGTCCTTTGCAGAGGTACTTCAGGCTCTCTTTCATCCAGTCGCCCTCGAAACCGTCTCCCAGAAGGAAGGCTGCCTGAAGCCTCCGTCCTTCGATATGACTGTAGAGGATCTGATAGAACTCCCTGTCCTTGGCCGCCTTGCGCAGCTCCGGATCCTTTGCCCCGGCAAGATCCTCCGGCAGGAAATTGTCATAGTTTCTCTCCTGCATGATCACTACATGAGGCTTGGTCTGGATATTCTGGGAGTAGATCATCAGCTTAAGCCCCGTAGAACGCAGATCACAGACACAGGTATCCGCCGCCCTCACATCGGCTGACTGATGCATTATATAATGATAGGCACTTTCCGCATGGCTCTGGAAGAACACCCGCTCCGGTTTAAGACGCAGGGTCTTTACCACATGATTCAGGATCGCGATCATCTCCTCGTTGGGATCCTCCACGCTGATCACGATGGCCGCCACCTTTTCCAGCGGCGTGTAGGGAGACATGCGGGACAGACAGCGCCGGATATAAAGAGCCAGCAGATCCCGCGGATTGTAATCCACGGCCTCCACCTCTACCGTAGCTCCGTCCAGAGCCCTCTCCACCAGCCTGTCCACGGGAAAAGCCTCATTCGCCGCAACCATCTCCACGGCTTCTTCCCCGTAGGTCCATACACTTTCCCCGTACTTCTTGGCCAGCATGGTGGGGATGCAGAGCCGCTCCTTCCCCTGTACCAGGCTGGGAGTACGCGGATCCTCCTCCCCAAGGGAGAAGCTCAGCTGCGAGAACTCATCCGTAAGATCGATACCTATAAAGGCCCGGTCTCTTGCTCCCTTTCCCAATGCACTTTTTATGCCTTCTATCCCGGGCATATCCCTTACTCCCTCTTTGTCCCGGCCGGCAGGAACAGATGCTCGCACATATGCTTCTGGCGGTCATAATCACGGAAGAGCTTAAGGAAGGTTACTTCGTCATTCATCTCTTCCGCAATGGCGATATTGTTGATCAGGGTAAAACGGTCTTCCGCGGTCCCCTGTTCCGGATCACTGTATTCCAGCACCGAAGAACGTGTCAGCTTCTCCGTGCGCCCGTCTTCCTCTGTGATATAATAATGGATGCGTTCCCCGAAAAAGAGGGGGAAGCGCTTCACGTAGATGCCTCCGTATACATGCTGCATCTCCTCTCTCCGGTAGTCGGGTTCACTCTCTTCCTCCCCTTCGTTCTCCCGTACGTAATGCAGCACAACCTGTGAGCCTTCACGCCCCACATATTCCACAAAGCTCTGCCCCGCAAGTATACAGGCAAAGGGATCCATGGAAGAAAAGCGGGTAAAGAACGGCAGGAAGATGTCCAGCTCTCTTTCCTTGCGAAGGAATGCTTCACAGAGGCTCCGTTCCTCTTCCGACAGCTCCGGCTTTTCCGAAGCATGCTTCAGCCATGCCAGGATGCAGATCTGCTTCAGTTCTTCCCCCAGGCGGCAGAGCTGGGCCAGCCGGTCAAAGAGCTTATCCCCCATGGCTTCCTGTTTCATGAAATAATCGTAGCAGAGTACTGCGGCATAAGCCTGTTCCAGCTCCGTCCCGATCCCTCCGCTGATATGCTCCAGCCAGATCGCTTCCTTTTCCGGCAGCATCACTCCGGTAAAGAGCTGCTGCAGCATCATACTCTCCAGCAGGTCCTGTACCTCCAGTCCGAAGGAATCCGCGGCGCGCCACAATTCCTTGCGCTCTTTCAGATTTCCTCTGCCGTAGCGCAGCAGATAGTTTAATATCTCCTCGTCATAACGCCCCTGCAGAAGGATACCGCGGCAGATCTTGAGTATCTCGGGATTGTATTCCTGATCGCGTCTTGCCTGCAGGCGGTCACACAGGCGCACCAGTATCTTTACATCGATGCCCTCCGATCCGCAGCGGCAGACCCATTCAAAAGCCTCATCATATAGCCCGCGGGCCACCATGATATGCACGCATTTTTCCCTGTCCACCGCCGAAAGGCTCAGGGGATCGAAACGAAGCAGCAGATCGTCCAGGGAAACGATCTCATCCGCATCGAAATAGTACTCCGCAAGGGCGATCATGATGCGAAGGCGGTACTCCTCCGTAACCCCTTCGCTTTCCGAAAGCCTTGCAAAGATATCCGCGTTATCGGCCGTGATCTGTATCGCATCGCCGCTCATCTCTGCCAGAGCCAGCATGGCTCCCATGGAAGGATGCTCCAGGTTCAGAAGCCTCTTAGCATCCGGGCTTTCTTTCAGGAGCTTTTTCCGGCTGTATAGTTCTTCGTCTCCGTAACGGTCGCCCCGTTCATCCTCCAGGAGCAGACTGAAATGCTCCCCGTACAGCGGCACCACCGCCTTGCCTGCAAAAAAGGACCAGACCTGTTCCTCTTCCAGATGTTCATAGACCACTACCAGCCGCTTAAGCCCCGGATCCTGCACGGATATCTCTTCACAGAAGAGCAGCTCCGTATAAGCATCCGTGATCCACTGTTCCTGCCGTTTGCCGGAAAAGAGCTTTTTGTAGATATATGCCAGATTATCGTTCAGGTTCCCCTTCTCCAGCTGTTCTCTGGCAAATTCCGTGATCACCGGCAGGTACTGGTCATATACCTCGCTGTATTCACTCCTGTGACGCAGCACATTTGCATAGAGAAAAGCGTTCCGCTCCGCGTCCAGGGGAGAACGATAGGCAAAATACATCAGAAGGATACGGGGCAGCAGGCCTTTGAAATTCAAAGGAGCGCTGCAGATATAGTATTCATAAAGCCGGCTGATACGCAGTTCACGTTCTATGGCCCGGCTGTACCAGACAAAAGCCTCTTCGCTGCTCACGTTTCCCCGGATCAGCATCAGGCAGACCGCCTCCAGCAGGACAACACTCTCCTCCGGCATATAGGCTTCCATCAGCAGGCGGCAGAGTTCTTCGTTATAGACCGTCACATCCATGGAGAGTATGGCCATACGTTCCGTCATCTCCCGGCTGAGGATGCCCTTGCGGAGTGCAAAACGCATGAGTGCCAGTTCGAAATCCCCCAGCTCATCCATACGTTTCGGAGCCTGTACCAGGATATGATAAGCCTCCAGAAGGAGAACGGGACTCGCATTACCGTACTCCGTATACTGCAGTTTGATCATCCGCCATTTCCTGCGGTCATTATCTCTGTAATCCGGGTCCATGTTCATATGGATCCAGGCCAGTCGCCAGTTTCCGGAATCCGGGCGGTACAGTTCTTCCACCCGTCTGAGATATTCGGAATTCTGCTCAGGATCATGATCGCAGATACTGGAAAGCCACAGCCGGTATGCCTCCTGCTCCGGAGGAACAGGCTTCTCCTCCGCCAGTGCTTCTATCCGTTCAAGGATCATCGCAGCTTCCGCCAGACGTTTTTCCGCCACCCGCAGCTGGGCCTGATACAAACGGTATTCCAGATCATCCGGTGTTTCGGAAAGCACACGTTCGATCAGTCGCTCGGCCCTGGTCGCAAATTCCGCCAGCCCCAGGCGCCCCACACGATAATCGATATACAGCTGCATGAGGTTTATGATCCTCTTTTCGGCGCTCAGATCCACCTTGGCCACCGGCACATCTACACATACGGGGATACGCAGCTCCTTCAGGCCTTCCCTGAGTATCAGTGCTCCCGTGTTCATTCCCGTGTGCAGGCCGTCCAGATCGATGATGTAGGAAAACTCTCCCACATTCCCCGGAAAATCGGATGCCAGCAGAGTTTCCTGCTCCACTGCCAGGAAGTCCCCTTCGGCAGAAAGCTGCAGCTCCGAATAGCCCCAGCCCTCCCGGACCAGACGGATATGTCTGCGCATGCTCTTTCTGGGCAGCATCATATCTACCTTTTCCGTCTCCGGGCGGATATCGGCTCTTGTCTTTTTCCGGCTCACCTCCAGGAAGTTCTCCATATTGCGGGAATTCCCCGTTGTGGCGGAAAAACCACGGTAAGCGGACCTGTATTGCGCATCCGTCCCGTTCAGAACGGCCGAAAATCGATCGGAATAGAATAAAGAAAGAGCCTCTTCCCAGTCCGCCTTGGCCAGATTGGCAAAGTGGAAAAGATTACGTATCTCTCCCATGGAGGAATCGGGAAGGGAACCGCTCACCACGATGCGATAGGGCAGTTCAAATTCCCCGTGATCGGAGATGATCTGAAGACTGCCTTCATGGACCGCCCCGTGGGGCAGCCCGAAGCTGTCCACCGTGTAACAGACCTCCGCATTCTTCCCGTTGTATTCCTCGTTCTCGATCAGAATGCGCAGATCCCCGGAATATACATATATATGGGCACCGTCGGCGGAATAGATGGAGAAGCTCCCGTGAAGCCTCCGGTCCGGAGGCATCTCGCAAACAAGCTCTTCACACGAAAAGGAGAGAGCTTGACGCGTCTCTCCGAAATCATGATCTTCCGCCAGGATCTTTGACAGTATCTCCTTCATAACCTAAACAGTATACCATCATCGATGAGAAATTACAACAAAAAGCGGCTGCCCGCATGGGGCAGCCGCTCGTTTCATTTCCGTACAGACACTCTTCTCAGTGGAACATCTGATCAAAGAAGTCCTCAAACTGTCCGGGATCATCCCAGGAATCGCAGAGCCCGGAAGAAATGGTCACCTGCACCCAGTGATCCTCATCGATCTTCCAGGTAATGTAGTAGCTGGGATAAACGAAATCCCCTGCATCCTTGTCATAATCTCCTTCCACGGCGGCATAGACCACTTCTCCGTCATACAGGAAGCCCAGATCCACCATCATCGAAACATTGTCGCCGTCTCCCTCAAGCAGGAAGTACTCATAACCGTCTTCCTTATGGCTTTCCCCGTTATTGAGCACATTATCCCAGTTGTTCATGCTGCTGACATAGACGCTCACATAATTCCAGTCATCATCCCAGAAGCTCATAAAATCTTCGCTGCTGGAGGAGTCGATCTCAAAGCCGTTGGGCTCATAAACATCCACTACCGGGTTACCATAGTAATCATACAGGGTATAGCTGCCATCCCGGTTGGGGCTCAGGCCGGTCTGCGGTTCGGGCTCGGGCTCGGGTTCGGGTTCCGGATCGATGGGATCCGGATCGATAGGTTCCGGATCGATGGGCAGATCGATACCGCCGCTGTTTCTCGCATTCTCTTCAACATCCTTGGGGATCTTCACCTTCACATCATCCCAATCCGAGAACATAACGGAAAATGACAGCTTATCAAATTCCAGTTTGACACTGCTCATGTCTACGCCGAGACCGTCCGCCATACTGCCGAAATCCTTCGAGACCTTCTTGATGAGACCGGCAAAATCGCTCTCCCCGAGATTCACATCCAGCTGTACACAGCGACCGGTCTTCTGGGAAGCATAAATGGTGGCATCAATGGTGATGAAAGAAAGGTAATCCGTGATCTTGTCCAGATCCACACCGGCATCCTCGATCTCTTCTTTGGTCTTGTCATCCACGGCATCCATGGCGATCTTCACGATCCCCTTGAAAGCATCGGCGGTGGTATTGAGTTTCAGCACATGACAGCTCTCACTGCCGATCTTCTCGGCCTTTTTCTGGAGCTGTGCTTCTCCCAGAACATCCTTCAGCTCGCTGATCATCTTCTTACGGCTTTTTGAATCCAGTGGGTTTTCCTCCACCGGCACTTCCGTCAGGGTCCATTCGTCGCTGTCGGGATCCAGGGTATAAGTCTTTACATTGTTGTTCTCGGTAATGACATAGGCTTCCGTCTTCACTTTTTCGGAAGAGCCCATTGCAGAGGCTTTTATGTCCGCCAGCATGTGATAGGCCGGAGCATCCGCGTCATTGTTGTCCACTTCCATGTCTGCCGTGCCGCTGAGACCGAAATCCACATTAAAGCCGCTTACACCGGCAGAGCCGTCCACATCCATCTCCACCGTGCAGGCAAAGCTTTCCGCTGCTTCGTCAAACATCTTTTCCACCACGCTCTCCGTGGTAGCCCCGCAGCCGCATAACAGCCCCAGGCTCAATGCAGCAGCACCGATCGTTGCCAACATTCCCTTTTTCATAGTTTTTCCCTCCCTTTTCTACGGTATACAGAACATACCGCAAATAGTATAATAGAAAAGAGCGACTTTGTCCAGTCGCTCCTTTCTCACCGTTACGAATGCTCTGCTCTTTTTCCGCTCTTATAACAGAAGGCCCATGATCCGGTTGCTCCGTGCCACAAAGCGGCTCATGGCTTCGGCCTCCAGCGGCCCGTTCTGCAGAAGTGCAAGATCGTATAGCTGCTCGCAGAGGAGCTGTACATTCTCGCCCTCCTTGTCGGTAAGGATCTTCTGAACCAGCTTGTTGTTGGCGTTCAGCACAAGGGTATAGCCTTCCTTCCCCATGGCTCCGAGGTTCATGCCCTGCATGGAGTACATCTTCATCATATCCTGCATGCGGCGGGTCTCCTCGGATACGGTGATCATGGAGGAGATATCCTTGTTCTTCAGCTTCTCCACCTTCACCGTCAGATTGTCTTTCTTTATGGCCTTCTTGAATATCTTCGACAGTTCTTCCGTCTGGGCATCCAGCTCCTCCTGGGCCTTCTTGGAAGTCTTCGTCTTAAAGTCCTCGGTCAGATCCGCATCGATGCGCATGAACTTTACGCCTTCGTTCTTGCTCTCCAGCTGGGTAATGAAATGCTGGTCGATGGGATCCTTCAGCACCACGGCATCCTTCTTCGCCTTTTTGAACATGGCGATATACTGGCTCTGCTGCTGCTCATCCGTCACATAATAGATCTTCTTGTCTTTCTTCTCTTCCGCCGCATCACTGCCGGCTTCACCCTCTTCCTTCGGCTCGTCGACGATCTCGGCCTCTACCTTGTTGCCCTCGGCATCCTCGGCCTTTTCTCCCTCTTCCTCATCTCCGGGATCGATGGGCTTAACCTCCAGGCATTCCGGCAGGCTCTCGTACTTCCCGTCCAGATTCTTAAAGAGGATATAGTCCGTCATCTTTTCACAGAACTTATCATCCTTCAGGCAGCCGTACTTGATGAAAGGCGAGATATCGTCCCAGTATTTCTCGTATTCTTCCCTTTCGGTCTTGCACATGCCGGAAAGCTTATCCGCCACCTTCTTGGAGATATACTCCGAGATCTTCTTGACGAAGCCGTCGTTCTGCAGGGCCGAACGGCTCACGTTCAGCGGCAGATCCGGGCAGTCGATCACACCCTTAAGGAGCATCAGATACTCGGGGATCACTTCCTTGATATTATCCGCGATGAACACCTGGTTGTTGTACAGCTTGATCACGCCCTCGATGCTCTCGAACTCGATATTGATCTTCGGGAAGTAAAGTATGCCCTTGAGATTGAAGGGGTAGTCCATGTTCAGGTGGATCCAGAACAGAGGCTCCTTGTAATCGTGGAATACCTTACGGTAAAACTCCAGATACTCCTCCTTCGTGCAGTCATTGGGATGCTTTGCCCAAAGAGGCGTGGTATCGTTCAAAGGCACCGGACGCTTACGGATCTTCAGACGCTTCTTCGGCTCTTCCTTGTCATCTTCTTTCTTTTCGGGAGTCACATCCTCCAGGACCACATCATCGTCCTTCTTATCGTCGGCATCGATGGTCTCGGTCAGCTCCTCTCCCTTCTTCTCCAGGAAGATCTCGTAGGGCATGAAGGAACAGTACTTTTTCAGCACATCCTCGGCCTCATACTTATTGCAGAATTTTGCGCAGTCCTCGCTCACATGAAGGATCACCTCGGTACCCACCTCGGTACGCTTTCCGTCCTCCATGGTATAATCGGTACCGCCGTCGCAGCTCCAGTGTACGGCCGTTGCGCCTTCCTTATAGGAAAGGGTATTGATCTCCACTCTTTCCGCCACCATGAAGGCAGAATAGAAGCCCAGACCGAAATGTCCTATGATCTGGTCCTCATTGGCCTTATCCTTATACTTCTCAATGAAATCGGTAGCTCCGGAAAAGGCGATCTGTGTGATATACTCCTCCACCTCTTCCGCCGTCATACCCAGACCGTTATCCGTGATACGGATGGTCTTGTCCTCCGGGCTCACCTCAACGGTAAGCTTCGGCTTATAGTCATCAGGCAGGGTATATTCACCCATCATCTCAAGCTTTTTCAGCTTGGTGATGGCATCGCAGCCGTTGCTCACAAGCTCACGGTAAAAGATATCGTGATCGGAATAGAGCCACTTCTTGATGATGGGAAAAATGTTCTCGCTGTTAATGGATAAACTGCCGGTTTTTGCAGCCATACTTGATGCACTTCCTTTCTCTTTTTCTTTCGAAACACCGGAGCTGACAGCCCGGCATCCCGCATTTCTCATTACCGTAAAAGAGTATAAGACCCTGACAGGGCGTTGTCAAGGATTTTTTAGCACTCATTTGATTTGAGTGCTAACAATTCTATGTTTCGGGAAAATAATTTTCGTAGACGGTAAAGAAATCCGTCTGCTCACCGCTGCCGGTTTCCGGGCACTGAATGCTCTCCCAGAGCGTCTCGTTCAGATAATAGGCCTTGTCTTTGACAAACTCCTCATACCGGGCCTCAAAGCTTTCCTTCTGTCTTTCCCGGGCCAGTTCCGTCTTTCTCTCCTCGGTCTGCTCCCGCTCGTAGGTACTGATACACTTGAAAAGGAAGACCCCTTCCTCCGTAGCGACAACATCGCTCACCTCTCCCTCCGCAAGCGCGAAGCAGGCCTCCTCCACGGCTGCCGGCATCACACCCTTGGGAAAACTGATCACCAGCTCCTTTGCTTCGTTGTTTCCATAAGCAAGGCTGTCAAAATCCTCCCCCTCGTCTATCCGGTCCTTCAGCTCCGCGGCTCTGCGTTTCAGCTCTTCGATGGTGGCTTCGATCACGGTCCCGTCATCGGCGGTATGCACCACATACAGGGCGATCTGGTGCAGGGTGATGATACGTGCCTCGTCGTCGCTGATCTCGATGTTCACATCCTTCGTCAGTTCCCGGTACAGCTTCCGGGCGACGGCATATTCCTTCATAAGCCGCTGTACTTCGCCGGAGCGTATCCCATCCAGAGCCGCTATCTCCTCCGGGGAAAGACTCTGATAATATTCATTTGCGGCTTCCGCTGCTTTCTTTTCCTCTTCCTTGTTCAGGCTCACCTGATAAAGCTCTGCCATCAGGTTCATGAGCTTCACCCGTCCGATCCGGGCCAGTGCCGTTTTTTTCAGTTCTCCCATCAGCTCCTGGCCTTCCTCACCGGCGTTCCACAGACCGCTTCCGTAGGCCTTTTCATACTGCTGCCGCAGGGAAAGCATATAAAGCAGCACCTCCGACCTGCTGCAGTGTATATCCTCCACGCGAAAAACCTCATCCTCCCCGAAGCCCGTGGTCAGGACGATCTGTCCTCCCCCGCAGGCCGTAAGAAGAATGAGGCTCAGCATTATCACTGCAATAGCTTTAAAGTATCTGAAGTTCTCCATCCGCAGCCCCGATCCGTATGGTATCTCCCTGCGATACTCCGCCGGAAAGGATGCGCCTTGCCACCAGTGTTTCCACATGCTTCTGGATATAGCGCTTCAGCGGTCTGGCGCCGTATACGGGGTCGTAGCCTTCCTCTGCCACCAGCTCCTCTGCCTCCGGCGTAAGCTCCACGGAGATCTCCCGGTCCGAAAGCCGTCCGTTCAGCTCTTTCAGGACCAGCTTCACTATACCACCGATATTTTTCCTAGTCAACGGCCGGAAGCAGATGACCTCGTCCAGACGGTTCAGGAATTCGGGTCTGAACTGCTCCCGCAGCTGATCCATGGCTTCCTCTTCCGCCTCCGCGGTGATATTCCCTTCCGCATCGATCCCTTCCAGCAGGCTCTGTGCCCCGATATTCGAGGTCATGATCAGTATGGTGTTCTTGAAATCCACCAGCCTTCCCTGGGAGTCGGTGATACGGCCGTCGTCCAGAACCTGCAGCAGCACATTGAACACATCCGGATGAGCTTTTTCCACCTCATCAAAGAGTACCACGCAATAGGGCCTGCGTCGTACCGCTTCCGTCAGCTGGCCGCCTTCATCATAGCCCACATATCCCGGAGGCGCTCCGATAAGGCGGGAGACCGCATGCTTCTCCATGTATTCGCTCATATCGATACGCACCATATTGCTCTCGTCATCGAAAAGGGCCTCCGCCAGACTCTTGGCCAGCTCTGTCTTACCTACGCCTGTAGGTCCCAGGAACAGGAAGCTTCCGATGGGCTTGGACGGGTCCTTGATACCGGCCTTGGAACGCTGTATGGCTTCGCTGACCCGCTGTACCGCCTCATCCTGTCCGATGAGCCTTTTATGCAGCTCCGTATCCAGATGCAGGGCCTTGTTGCGCTCGCTCTCGTTTAGCTTGGATACGGGTATGCCGGTCCAGCGGCTGATGATGCGGGCGATCTCCTCCTCGGAGACATTTTCATGCACAAGACGGTTTTCCTTCTTACCCGCCGTATTCTCCTCCTGCTCCAGCTTTTTTTTCAGCTCCGGCAGAGTCCCGTAGGAAAGCTCGCCGGCCTTTTCATAATTTCCTTCACGCTGGGCGATCTGGATCTCGTTATTTACCGCCTCGATCTGCTCTCTCAACTTTGAAACCTTGTCCACAGCGGCCTTCTCATTCTCCCACTTGGCCTTAGCAGTCTCAAAGCTTTCTTTTTCTTCCGCCAGCTCACGGCTCAGGTCTTCCAGACGTTCACGGCTTAAGTTGTCATCTTCCTTTTTCAGCGCCGCTACTTCTATCTCCATCTGCATGATGCGGCGGGACTGTTCGTCCAGCTCTGTGGGCATGGTATCCAGCTCCGTCTTGATCATGGCGCAGGCCTCATCCACCAGATCGATGGCTTTGTCCGGCAGAAAACGGTCACTGATATAGCGTTTGGAGAGCAACGCCGCGCTCACCAGGGCATTATCCAGGATCTTAACTCCGTGGTATACCTCATAACGTTCCTTCAGGCCGCGCAATATGGAGATGGTATCCTCCACCGTGGGCTCCTCCACGTGTACCGGCTGGAAACGCCTCTCCAGAGCCGGATCCTTTTCGATATACTTCCTGTATTCATCCAGGGTTGTGGCACCGATGCAGTGCAGTTCTCCCCTGGCCAGCATGGGCTTTAACATATTTCCGGCATCCAGTGCTCCGTCGGTCTTACCGGCTCCAACGATGGTATGCAGCTCATCGATGAAGAGCAGGATCTGCCCTTCACTCTTCTTCACCTCTTCAAGTACGGCTTTCAGTCTCTCCTCAAACTCACCTCTGTATTTGGCTCCGGCCACCAGGGCCCCCATATCCAGGGCAAAGATCTTTTTGTCCTTAAGCCCCTGGGGCACATCGCCTCGCACGATACGCTGGGCCAGCCCTTCCACCACGGCGGTCTTACCGACACCGGGTTCACCGATCAGCACGGGATTGTTCTTGGTCTTGCGGGAAAGGATACGGATCACATTCCTTATCTCCGCATCCCGGCCTATAACGGGATCCAGCTTCTGCGCCCTTGCCCGTTCCACCAGATCCTGTCCGTATTTTTCCAGAGTGTCATAAGTGGCTTCCGGATTGTCGCTCACCACCCGCTGATTCCCCCGGACCTGCTGCAGAGCCCCAAGGAAACGTTCACGGGTAAAGCCGTATTCCGTAAAGACCGCTTTCATCTCCCGGTTGGGATGACGTATCATGGCCAGCATCAGATGCTCCACGGAAACGTAATCGTCTCCCATGGCTTTGGCTTCATCTTCTGCCGTGATCAGTACCTTGTTCAGGTCCTCGCCGATGTGCATCTTGCCGCCCTGCACTTTAACCCGCTTACCGAGAGCCTGCTCGATGCGGCCGCAGAAGTGTTCCGTATTGATCTCCATCTTTTCCACCAGCCGGAGGATGAGGGAATCCTCAAGCTTAAGCAGGGCATAGATCAGATGCTCCTCTTCCAGCTCCTGATGACCGTATTCCACGGCATATTTTTCCATATCTTCCACTGCCTGCATGGAATTCTGGGTAAATTTCTGGATGTTCATACAGCTTCACCTCCCTTTGCTTCCATAAAAAAGAAGCGTAAGTTTTTCTTACGCTTCATACTATAGCACATCAATTAGCAGCCGTCAAGGCAGAGTGCTAATAATTCTGTTTTTTATCGATTCACTGCAGAACGCGGATATCCGTCAGCGCACACTGATCCCCGGTGATGGTCACATATACCTCCTCCTCCCCCTCCGGAAAGAAGGTCGTATTTTCGATGAGTATCCCCTGATTTTCCGTGGTATAACGTATCCTCTTTTTATTCCTCTTAAAATCCAGTTCGTATTCCTGACCGCTCCGGTTGGCTTCCACCCAGCCTTCCCAGCCCGGAAAGCTCTCTTTCTTCTTCAGAAAAAAGCTGTTTTCTATCCCTTCCAGCGGATTATCGTTCTCACCGTTCAGCTTCACCACCGACAGCTCCCTGTATCCTTCCCCGCCGACCTTACCGTCAGCCGAAGTATATAATATGATGTGCGGACAGTGCCAGATCAGCGTGGCCGTAGGCAGGCTCATGCTGTGAAAGACCAGACGCATTCCGTTCCGTACCGGGACTCCCTGCGTATAAGCGGAGCGGAAACGGTCCACCTGTACATTCGGCACATCCGATTCCAGACGCCGTATAAAGCTGACCTCATCGGCTATCCTGCGTATGTCTTCCTCTCCGATATGCTCCGATGTCTTTTCGATCTCGATCCCCCGTATATGACAGTTTTCCCCGCTAAGGCCGATATAACTGTTCCTTGTGCTGTCCGGCAGAGCCACCACCAGGGATACAACGCGTCCCCCGTTCTCCAGCTTCAGCTTCATATGATCCTCATATCGCGCTGCCGTGATCAGATAACTGTCCTTCTCATCCTCCCCGCTCTCCTGCTTTGCCGCTTCCGAAGCGATGTTCCTGGCGGCGGTACAGACATAATGCCCGTCAAACCATAATTCCCCGTATTCCAGATAACTGTGTTCCAGGATCGTGCGCCGGCTGTCATGCACACGTCGGTCATTGGCGTCAAACAGAAGTACTACGGGTGCACTGAAGTTTTCCCCTGCTTTCCGGGGCGTACAGCTGAAGCGGATCCTCGTAACGTTTTCCGTGATATCGATCCCCCTGGTGGTCTTTTCCCTGTATCTGCCGCACTCCAGCTCCCTTTCCACGGCAAAATCCGCTGCCTGCTCCTCTTCCTCGTTATCGACATCGATCAGCTGCACCAGCAGTTCGATCAGTCCCGGATCATAAAGGGTCCCGGCCCCCTTGAGCAGCTCCTCCCGGACCAGCGGCAGAGGCATTGCCCCCCCGTCATTCGTAATAGTCCGCAGGCGGTCACAGGCATCGCAGACGGCTATGATGGAGCCGATCTCCTTTATCTCCTCCTCACTCTGCGTCATCTTATCCATAACGGAGAGCTCTTCCACCTCATGGAGCATCGCCGCATAATAAACCTTTTCACATTCTTCTTCATCTTTCCCGCAGAGCTTTGCAAGCCTCCTTGCATAATCCGCCACCCTGACGGCATGTCCCTGCAGGGCCGGCTCCTTCTTCTCCCTTTCCGTCACCAGCACGTCCGCGATATGGTCAAACACCTTTTTCATACTGCTCTGCGCTTCCTCCATCTTATCCAGCTCCAGATGGTGGACTCTCTCCACTTCATCATTGATATCCAGATAAGTGAAGATGTAGAGTCCGACGGAAACCAGGACCATTGCCATGTTCACCAGAGACAGGCCATAGCTGTAGATCTGCAGCAGCGCCATGACGATGGGGGCAAAGATATACAATACCAGTGCGGAAAAGATCAGGCGGCTGAAATGCCGGCGGTATTGAATGATAACGCTAAACTGCAGCAATGGACAGAGGATGGGGATGATGAAGCTCAGCAGAAAGCCCGGCCCCCTTTGGTAACAGTTCTGCGCATCAATATAATAAAACAGCCCCGTAAACTGGGAGGCAACCACCAGGACCATTCCGAGTCCCGCCCCGTAATTTACAACGGAGAGCCGCTTCGGCAGCTGCCCGATATCCTTTTTGCTTCCCAGCCAGTCGATGAGGAACAGGTTAAAGCACAGAACGATCCCGGAGGTCAGGAAAAAGACCATGAAATTGGAAAGCCTCACCATCACATAGCCGGCAGAACTCATATCGCCGGCGTAACGGTACGCCATACGATCCGATGCCAGAAGCAGCGTGGCGGTCAGTTCCAGAAGGATCATGATGCTCCTGCGCCTTTTAGGCAGGAAACGGGTAAAGGTCAACAGCAGCACTATGGTCATACAGGCTGCACAGAGCACGAGCATGATATCCAGTTGATAGGTCCGGATCAGTTCAAACATCCGTCTTTTCTTCTCCCTTATGTATCTCCATCATTTTTTCCGGAAGATGCCGCATGATCGCACGCTCCAGAGCGGCACCGTCTACCGGATTGCGAAGGGATCCGGTAAAGCCCCGGGAACGATAATACTCTTCGCCGACAGAGCTGTTGGTGCTCATGGCATAGACCGGCAGCTTCTCATCGATCTCGCGTATCCTGCGGAGGGTTTCCCAGCCGTCCATCCCTGAAGTCAGATGACCGAGAAAGACCACATGATAGTGGGCATCCCGTATCCTTTCCAGGCACTCCTCGCCGGTGGAGGCCGTAGTGAGGAATACTCCCGTGGCTTTTAAAAGCCCCCGCACAACATTCAGATTGGCCGGATCATCATCCGCCACCAGCACCTCTCCGTCCGGCGCGACAAAAGCCGGGACAAAGGAAGAGCGTTCTCCGTTGTCCTCCTCAAGGGCGAAAGTACCGACGGGCGTTGCATCAATGATCCTCTGGGGCAGGATGAATGAGAATTCGGTCCCTTCACCGTATTCACTTTCGCATATCAGCTTCCCCTCCATAAGGGATGCATAACGGGCCGAGATCCCCAGTCCTGCAGCAGCCGCATAGACGTGACTGGCCATCGCTGCATCCGCATCCTCCAGGATAGAACGTATCCTTTCCAGGTTCAGCTGCTTTAAGCCCATCCCCGTATCCGAGATACGGAAAAGGAGCTCGCATTGCATATCCTTCCGCTCTTCCATAGACAGCTTAAGAGAAATGCTCCCCATATCGGTATACTTCACGGAATTGATGAGTAGATGTAAGAGGATCTGCCGGATCTTGGTCACATCCCCGTAAAGACGCTTCGGGATAAGCTCATCCACATCAAGCTTAAACTCTATCCCTTTTTCCCCGCAGCGCATTCTCATGGTCCCGATCAGGGGACGGAGCAATCCGTACAGATCATATTCCCCTTCGTTAAGCTTCATCCCCTCCGATTCGATACCGGAAAGTTCCAGAAGGTTCCCCACCAGTGTCAGCAGCGATTCCGAGGCTTTGCGTATATCTCTGGCATAAGCCGTTACGGCATCGGCATAGGGCTTGGGCACATCCGCGGTATCCTCCCGCAGTATCATCTCATCCATTCCCATTATGGTATTGAGGGGACTTATGAGTTCCTGAGAGATATTGGCCAGAAAGCGGGCTCTGGCGTTGTCTGCCAGCTTAAGCTCTTCCCTGGACTTGTGGATCTCTTCCTGCTGCTTTCGTACCGACTGCCTCGCCGAGACGCACCACGCCAGAAGGGCTCCGATCAGCACCAGCAGCATCGAAAGTCCGAAACGTATCAGCAGCTTCTTCGGCTCATCCGTATCCCCCTGCACTTCTCCTTCCGCCCGTACCGTCATACTTAAGAAAAAGAAAATGCTCGGCATCAGGCTGCACAGGCTTATTATCTTTTCAGCGATCTTACCGCGCCGCTTTTTCATCCGGTCGTTCTTCCTCCGTCACACATCCTGATTATACTTCTTCAGAACGATCTTCACTTCCGTAAGGGCTTCCATGAACACTTCCACACATTTCGGATCGAACTGCGTTCCCGCCCCTTCTTCTATGATGGCCAGCGCCTTTTCCAAGGGAAAGGCGGGCTTGTATACTCTGGCTGATGTCAGGGCATCAAATACATCCGCTACCGCCATGATCCGGGCCGACAGCGGGATCACCTCCCCGTGAAGGCCCTCCGGATATCCCTTCCCGTCCCAGCGTTCATGATGATATCCGGCCATATTCCTGGCTTCCTTCAGATAGCTTTCGCCCCGGACCGTGCTGATGGCATGCTCCATGATCTGTTTGCCTATGGTGGTGTGGTTCTTCATGACCGCATATTCTTCGTCCGTAAGCTTGCCCGGTTTGTTCAGGATCCTGTCCGAGATATTGATCTTGCCCACATCATGCAGAGGGGCGGAACGCACCACATCCGAGATAAACTGGGGCGTGAGTTTTTCCGCATAATACTCTTTTTTCATCAGACCTTCCGCAATGATCCTCACATAAGCGGCGTTCTTCTGGATATGGGCGCCCGTATCGGAGTCCCTGTTTTCCACCATGTCCGCCATGGTGATGATCAGACCTTCCTGCATCTGCGCCGTGGATTCGGAAAGCTGTCTTATGCTCCGGGTCTGCTCAGCCTGGCTTAAGGTCATACGGCAGATGGAGCGGAAGAGCCTCTCTACCTCATCCCCGGTATGGATATCCAGATCCCGGAGTTTTCTGACATATTCATCCAGCTGGCTCTGCTGCTCCCCGGTATAGGAAAATTCATCCACATAGTTGGTAATAGCCCGCACGGGAAAGACGATATGATAGTCGATGAGCCAGATCACAAAAGCACAGAGCAGGATGAAGAAGCCCAGAAATACCGTGATCATCTCCATAAGGAAACTTCGTTCATTTGCGGTCAGCTCCTCCATATCCACATCGGCAATGATATAACACACACATTTTCCCGATGCATCATATACGGGTCCGGCAGCCGTAAGCAGGAAACCGTACTCATCATCCGTGATGATGGGTTCCACCTCCTCCCCGGCAAGCAGCTGAGGGATATAAGGGATAAAGGTTTCATCATAGGGAATGACACTCCCGGTCTCATCCGCAGGCGTATCCTCGGTATCGATATCAAAGACCACATGAAAGCCGTCTTCCTCCATACGGTAGACATAGAGATAGGCGATCTCTTCGGAACTGAACAGGACATCCGCCAGCCCGGCTTTGGTCTCGCTGTAGCCCTCTGCCTTCTCCCCTTTTTCCAGATATTCATCCACCCGCTCCGGATCGATCTCACGGGCGGCAAGTCTGATGATCCCCTTTGCCAGCTTAAGGTGCTCATTTACGATCGCCCTGTGATAAACCCGTACGCTGACAAAGATCCCGGCCACGGCTACCGTGGTAAGGGCAAGCATCAGCACCAGCAGGGTTTTGGCATGCAGGGAAATGCGACGCACCTCCGTACCGGCCACTCCGCCCACCATATCCTCTTTGGACGGCTTCTGCATCCAGTGATTGAAGGAAGCCAGAAAGTAATAATCGCCGGGGATCAGACGCAGGATGATGAGCACCAGAAAGACTGTAGCCGCCTTATCCGGCAGATCCATGAGAAGGCTGGATGCAAGATGTGAAGTGGCAAGGTTGAAATATCCCGTCTGATACAGCAGGCCGCTCAGGGATTCGCTGTCAAAGGACAGGCCTTCCATGAACCAGGGGATCAGAGCCCCCATTCCTCCGCCGATCAGAGTAAACACAAGGATCGCTCCCACCGCCCCATACCATCTCCTGAACCAGCCGCGGCGGGACAGCCAGGTAGCGGCCACCGCGATCAGCACATTGAGCACTCCGTAATACAGGGACGAAGGGTCGGAAATACTTTTGATGATATTGGTGATAAAGCCGACAGCCACTCCGGGAAGATAACCGCCCATCACGGCTACGGCCACCGTTCCCACCGTATCCAGATACAGGGGCAGCCCCAATATGCCTACGATGTAGCCCAGCAGAAGATTAAGCCCGACTCCCGCGGCGCATATGAACAATGCTGCGATATTCTGTTTTTTCCTGAGGATCTCCGCAATCCTGCTTTTGTTCATGGATCCCTTTTCCGTTTCAGTGTCTGATGATGGGAAGCGTTGCCCCGTGAACGGGTTTTGTCAGGCTTTCCACTTCCGTGACCCTGCGAGCGCCCTCTTCCGTCACTATCATGGGTACAGCTTCCCCCCGCAGAAAGGCCTCTGCATATTCCAGCATGCTTACGGGCATCTCCGGCAGCTGTACGGCGCCCCTGGGGCCGTCATAGAAGGAATGGATGTCCGAGCCGGAGGACATGGGAAGCTTCAGTTCCTGAGCGTACTCATAGCTCAGGGCATTCATGTTATCGTCATTAAACGCATTGTAGATCTCTATCCCGTCGCAGACGGAAGGCGTAAGGTGGATGGTGTTCAGATATCCCCTTTCCCTGTAGGGATGGGCATGTACCATGATACCGCCGGCCTCATGCACCCGCTCATACACTTCCTTCCTCGATAAGGAGAGTATATCATCCTGCTCCGAGAGCCATTTTACATCCGGGCCGTAGATCAGGTATTCATCCCCTTCAAAATTATATTCGATCCCGAAAAAGACTTTAAAATCCGTCTCCTTCGCTCCCTCCAGTGCATCCTCGTAACCGGAGGCGTAAAGTGCCACCCTCTCCTTCCAGGGCAGCTCCCTTGGCACGGCACTGTTGCCGTTAAAAAAATGATCCGTCACGATCAGCCCCTGATAGCCCCGCTCCTTCAGATAAGCCGGGTATTCCCGCCCGGGCGTACGGCCGCAGCGGCTGGCCTGTACGGTATGCAGATGTGTTTCAAGCAGTACTGCCATTTATTCTCCTTTCTCCTTCAGCTCGCCGTCCCTGTAGGCTTCCAGCAGCGCCTCCAGATCGGCTATGCTCTCCTTAAGCTGAGCACCTATATCGGTATCCGCCACAAAATGACGTCTCGCATACTGCTCCACGGGGATGGAATCGGATACGATATCCGAACCCTTCAACACGGAAGCCTCCTTGGATTCAAAGGGCTCATGGGCCATAAGGTACATCCCGTGGGAATTAACGATCAGCGTGTAGCCGGCGATCCCCGTCTTGGACTGATAGGCCCTGGAAAAGCCGCCGTCGATGACCAGGAGCTTTCCTCCGCATTTCAGGGGAGTATCTCCCTTCTTTACCTGAACGGGCACATGACCGTTGATGATATGGGCGCCCTCTTCCGTCAGGCCGAACTCCGAAAGGATGCGGTCCAGCACCTCCTCCTGCTCGTACAGGCGGTAATAACAGTTCTTCTCCTCGGTGGCCGCAGCGGGATCCTCGATGAAATAGGACTCGAAAGTCGCCATCCTGTCCTTACCGAAGACGGGAGAGCCCGGTCCGGCCCAGATATACCACATGATGTCCTGTCCCCGGCGACGCTCTTCTCTGTCCTCCGTTGCATAATAGCCTTTCCTTACATAGGCTTCCAGGGCATCATAAAGGGCCCGGCCCGAATACTCTTTCCCGAAAAGGTCCACCCGCTTGAAGCTTCCGTCCGCCTCCATGGGAACGCAGCCGTGATAGAGCAGGTTTCCGTTATGCACCTTATACAGCCCTCCCTTGCTCAGGAGGAAGCGTACATGCTTCTGCAGCTTTTCGCTGTGGAGAAAAGCCTGCTTCAGCTTCCCGATCACCACGTACTCCTCAGCGGAAAGATCGTAGGGATCCGCCGGATCGATGGTGGGGAAGTTCAGATCCCGGAGGGGATAGGTCTTTCCCTCCAGCGTCACCGTTCCCTTTTCGCGGTCGATCTTGTCCAGTACCAGACGGTTTTCCATGCCGAAGCAGGGACAGCGCCGTATCAGCTGCCCCTCCAGCTTAAGCTGCAGGATGGTGACCGCTTTGTGCATCTTCATATCCAGGGCCATATCCCGGGTGTCATAACCTTCACCGCAGCGTATGGAGAAAAGCTCGCAGGGGTCATCCCCGTATACTTCCAGGGCAAACTTTGCCAGCGGCACCAGATTGATGCCGTAGCCCTCCTCCAGTATATCCAGATTCCCGTAACGGGCAGAGATGCGAAGTACCGTGGCGATACATACCGCCGAACCTGCCGCGGCACCGATCCAGCTTATATCATGATTTCCCCACTGTATATCCACGGAATGGTAATCCATCAGGGTGTCCATGATGATATGGGGACCGGGACCCCGGTCGTAGATATCGCCCACGATGTGCAGCTGATCCACCACCAGCCGCCGGATCAGAACGGAAAGGGCGATGATGAACTCCCCGGCGCGGCCGATACGTATGATGGTGTGGATGATCTCGTTGTAATAGCGTTCCTTATCCTCGATCTCTTCCTTTTCGGTGATCAGTTCCTCGATCACGTAGGCAAAGTCGGCCGGAAGAGCTTTTCTCACCTTGGAGCGGGTATACTTGGAGGCGGCACGTTTCGTCACCTGCACCAGCCGGTGGAGCATGATGCGGTACCAGTCGTCCAGGTTCTCTTCCTCCTCCACCACAAGAGACAGCCGCTCCTCGGGATAATAGATCAGGGCCGCCAGCTCCCGCTTGTCTTTCTGGGTCAGGGTATTGCCGAAGCCCTCATCGATCTTGCGGCGTATGGCTCCCGAGCCGTTTCGCAGCACATGGTTGAACTGTTCATATTCACCGTGAATGTCCGAGATATAATGTTCTGTGGCAGCCGGCAGGTTAAGGATCGACTGGAGATTGACGATCTCCGTGGAAGCTGCGGCTATGGTCGGATATTGTCTGGACAGAAGTTTCAGTATCTTTGGATCCTGCGGCATACTACTCTCCGTTCTTCTTTGATGTCTATGCCGGTATCGACTCATGGGCCCGGGTCACTTCCCGCACCTCATCCGCCGCTTCCACAAAAAGCATCGCGATCTGCGGATCGAACTGGGTCCCGGCACCTTCCTCTATGATGGACATGGCCTTCTCAAAAGGGAAAGGCTCCTTGTAACTGCGTTTGGATACCAGCGCATCAAAAACATCCGCCACTGCCATGATACGTGCCGAAAGAGGAATATCTTCCCCCGCTTTGCCGGAAGGATAACCCTTTCCGTCCCAGCGTTCGTGGTGGTAGGTAGCCAGGTTCTTTGCTTCCTGCAGGTATCCGCTGTCGGAGACCAGAGACATGGCACTCTCGATGACACGTCTGCCGGCGGTGGTATGGCCCTTCATCAGCGCAAATTCCTCATCCGTAAGCCTGCCCGGCTTGTTTAAGATGATATCCGAGACCATGATCTTCCCCACGTCATGCAACGGGGCGGAATTGGCCACGTCCTCCATGTATGCGTCCGTAAGTGCATCGGCATACACACCCTTTTCCTTCATCTTTTTCATGATCAGACGGACATAAGCGGCCGTCTTGCGCACATGGTCTCCCGTATTCTTGTCCCGGCTTTCCACCATATCCGCCAGTACATAGATCAGGCCGTTCTGCATATGGGCGATCTCTTCGCCCTTGGCCTCCACATCTTCCAGGTAGCCCACGGTTTCGGCAATGGTCTTGGAAAGGGATTCGTAAAGGTTCTCGATCTCGTCTCCCGTGGAGATATCCAGATGCTGCAGCCGGTCCACACTGATCTCCAGCGCTTCCTCACTGTCGTATGCAAACTTTCTGGCCGATATGGTCATGGCGGTGATGGGGAAGATCAGATGATAATCCACCAGCCAGATGCAGAGCGTCAGGATAAAGATATAAAAACCGATGAAGAGGGAAAACACCTTGGTCATATAATTCAGGGTGGACATCTGAATATCCTCCACCTTGATATCCGCCGCGGCGTAACAGAGGCAGTTCCCGCTGCTGTCCCGGACAGGTACAAAGACCGTCAGCAGCCGTCCGTACATGGTATTATCCAGTATGGGCTCGATCTCCTCTCCCTTAAGCAGCTGTTCCTTATAGGGTTCCAGATAATACTCCAGTTCAATGATATCTCCCGGATCCTCTCCGCGCACTTCCGGCGTATCCAGGTCGAAGATCACCTCCACTCCGTCCTCCAGGAAGCGGTATACGTAGATATATTCGATATCGGCATTTCCCTTCCGTATCTGCTCCAGCTTCTCCTCCAGAGCACGGTATTCCGGATCCGCATCCCCCATCTTCGGATAATCCCCGACCCGTTCCGGATCGATAAGATCCGCGGCAAGCCTGGCAGCGCTGCTGCAGCTGTAGGTATACTGTTTAATGGCAAAACTCTGGAAGAGCAGATAGCTGATGAAGGTGGTGACTACGGCAACGCAGATCATGATCACGGAGATGATGGTGATGATCTTGCCCCGGAGGGAAAAGGAACGGGTCACATCCTTCCGCGCATCCAGGAGGGCATCCGGGGAAAGGGGAGCCTGACGCCAGCCCGTAAGCCAGAGCAGAGACCTTCTGTCCGCAGGGATCAGACGGATCACCAGATAAGCCAGTACCACCGTGATGGCCTTATCGATCAGATCGATCACCACATCCGAAGCCATCTGGGCCCAGAAAACGGAAAGCTTTCCGCTTTCCAGCAGTGCTTTGGCAAAGGGAGCGCTTATCCCCTCCCCCATGCCGAAACCGTATAAGAGATAAGTGAGGATCGAACCCAGCACTCCGCCGATGAACGCAAAGAGGGGTATGGTGAGCAGTGCTTTCCCGAAATTCTTAAAGAAGCCCTTCCTTCCGAGCCAGGTGGCGCAGGCCGCGATCATGGTGGACAGCACCACATAATAGGCATTGCCGGGATTACCCTGCATATTGATTATGTTATTGAGATAACCCACAATGATACCGGGAAGATAGCCTCCCAGCACCGCCGCGGAGATGGTACCCACATTATCCAGATAAAGGGGCAGGCCGAGTGCACCGGCGGCGCGGGGAAACACAAAATTAAGTGCCACGCAGACAGCAAAAAAAAGCAGCTGGCATCTCAGATATCGATTTGTCTTAGGCTCCGCAGCACGGGTCTCCTTACAGTTATCCATGAACCCATATCCCCCCTGACCATGATACCACAAATCCCCGAAAATGGAACAAATTATTTATCTTTTCCTGTTTCATTTACGCGAAAATTATGGTATACTTTCTATCAGATACCGCAAAGGAAAATTACATGGATTTTGAAAAAAGCGACAACGGAGAATGCCTTAAGGTGCTGCTTGTAGGCGAACTCGACGCCGTTAACGCACCTGAACTCGAACAGTGCCTCCGGGATGAGATCCTGGGGGTTAAAAGGCTTGAATTTGACCTGAAGGAGCTGGAATATGTATCTTCCGCCGGCCTCCGGGTCTTTTTGTGCATGCAGAAGATCATGAATGCCCAGGGCAGCATGATCATCCGCAATGTCAACGAAGAAGTAATGTCCATCTTCCAGGTAAGCGGTTTCACAAAACTTTTGAACATCGAATAAAGGATTCCTACATAAATGGAGAGAAACATGCCGGATCATCAGCAGGAGCTTCTGAAATTCCAACGCAGACTTTCGGAAAAGATCCCCCGCAGGGAACGCTTTGAAGCGGCCATCAATGAGATAGCCGCCTCTTTCGGTATCTCACGCATTGAGAGCGGTGTCGGTCCCGGCAGGCTGACTCTGTATTCTTCCGGCATGATCTCGGATTCCCTTCCTCTGGAACATGTCTACCGCGGCGGAAAGGGGAGCAAGAAAAAGATCCTGGTCTTCCCGGTCAATGAATGCTTTACCGAAGAAGAAGCTCCCTGGATCGAGATGCTGGCCTTTTCCTGTGCACAGTATCTGGAGCATATCGACTATAACCGTCTCATCGAGCGCAGTGCCGCCACCAATCCCCTTACGGGACTTCCCAACGGCAGCGGCTACAATACCACTGTCCGACGGCTCTTTAATGCCGGGATGCTCCCCGCATACGATTCTTTCGCGTTTAACCTGAAAGGCTTCGGATATATCAGCAAACGCATCGGCCTTAAGAATGCGGATAACATCATGGTGATCTATGCTTCCGAGATCTCGGCCTTTCTCAAGAACGACGAGATCATCGGCCATCTGGGCGGAGACAACTACGTGGCCCTGATCAAAAAGGAGCATTCCGAGGCCTTCCTGAAGCTGCTTTCCGGGATACCCATCGAAGCCGAACTGGGAGAAGAGACCTTCTCCGCCCGTATCGCAGCCACCGTCGGTGTATGGCAGATCGATGCGGAAAGCCTTCACGATCCCCTGGACATTGTTTCCAAGCCCTCGGTGGCCTTAAGCATAGCCCGCAACGAGACCCACGAGCCGGTCTGCTTCGTCAACGAAAAGATCGAAGCCGAAGTAAACCGCCAGAAACAGATCCTGGAATTCTTTGACGAAGCCCTTGCAAAGCGGGAGTTCACCATATACTACCAGCCCAAGGTCAATTCCGACACCCATATGCTGGTAGGTGCGGAAGGTCTGGTGCGCTGGCAGCATGAGGGCGAGACCTTCTCCCCCGGAACTTTCGTGCCCGTACTGGAACGGGAAGGCCTGATCTCCAGGCTGGATATGTACGTACTGGAACAGGTCTGTTCCGACCAAAGCCGCTGGAGGGAACAGGGGCTGGATCCGGTATGCGTTTCCGTGAACGTATCCCGCCGCGATCTGTCCAACCAGCACCTTTCGGAGGATATCGTAGCCGTTATCGAAAAGTATTCCCTGGACCGCTCCCTTGTACAGATCGAGATCACCGAGACCGTGGACGAGCAGGAGCACGGTCTGCTTTCCGCTTTTCTGAAGCATCTGTGGGATTCGGGGATCTCCACCTCCATCGATGATTTCGGCAGCGGTTATTCTTCCTTAAGTACCCTGCGGAACCTGCAGATCAACGAGCTGAAGATCGACCGTTCTTTCATCGACAACGAAGATTTTTCCGATCAGGACCGTATCATCTTAACCGACATCATCCACATGGCCGAGGAACTGGGGATCAGCGTGATCACCGAAGGCGTGGAGCGCAGGGAGCAGCTGGAATTTGTACGGAACGCCGGCTGCCATACCATACAGGGATTTTATTACGACCGTCCCATGAAAGCAGAAGAATTCACCACCAAGCTTGCACAGAAACAATACAAGAAGTAGGGAAGGAAAGCCGTGAAAACAAAGCGTTCATCCATCCGAAAACGTCTGCAGCTTCTGGGCTATGTCATCTCCATTGTAGCCGTTCTGTTAAACAGTATCATGGCAGTGGGGATCATGCACATCATCCGACGGCAGAGTGAAACCGCTCTGGCAGAGGAGACGCGCGTCAATCTGAAGAATATTGCCGGGAACAAAGCTTATGCGGTAGAGGCTTATCTGATTCGTTACCGGGAATATGCCCAAGCCTTCGCCGGATACCTGAGTCAGATCTATGCCGATCCGGATGACTACCTTCCCCGCATGAACATGACTAAACATGACCCCGTCACGGACCCGCGAAATGAGAAATACGGTCTGGCTGCCGTACGGCGTACCGGAGATATCCTTGTTTCCGATCACTACGATGAGCTGCGCCTTACGGGTAATGTGGAAGATCTTATCTATCCGATCATCAGCGACCGGTCCAAGAATGTATCGGCTATTTACTGGGGAAACGAAAAGGGAATACTGGCCGGCTATGAACCCGTGGATAATATGGCTCCCGAGGACGGAGTTTACGATTTCTTTGAAGTAAGCTGGTACAAAAAATGCAAGGAAGCCGGCAATACCATATTTACGGATATCTATAACGATGGCTTCGGGCGTGGGCTTACCGTCACCTGTGCTTCCCCCTATTACGATGCAGAGGGCAGATTCTACGGCGTTTTCGGTGTGGATGTTCTGATCTCCGACCTTTATCGTTCCAGCGTTGCCCTTAACCTCGGAGAGGGAGCTTATGCCTTTCTGGTAGACAACAACGGCAACGTGATCTCTGCCGACGGCAACGCCATGCCCCTGACCAAAAGTGAAGGTATCGACGAGGAGACGGCCGCACGATTGCTCTCCGACACCCATCCGGCCTTCCTGAATAACCGTATCTACTACTGTTCCGCCCCGGTGGAAAGTACGGGCTGGACACTCTGTCTCCATGTGCCGCAGGAACTGGCCATGGCTCCGGTGAAGTCCATCGATACCGGTATCCGCAATCTGATCATAGCCTTTATCATGATCTTCATACTGATCCTGATCCTTGAATACTTCAGCATACGCCGTCTGGCGGAACGTCTGACCGCCCCCCTGCTCACTCTTACTTCAGACGTAAAGGAGATCAGCAGCGGCCATCTGGATTACCGTGTCAGCATAGAAAGCAATGACGAGATCAGCGACCTTGCGGAAAGCTTTAATGAAATGAGCGCTTCTCTTCAGGCTCATATCCATGACCTGACAAAGCTCACCGCAGAAACGGAACGCCTGAATACGGAGCTGAGCATTGCCACGCATATCCAGTCCGGCATGCTTCCCACCAACTTCCCGAAATGGAAGAATATCAATCTTCATGCCAGCATGCAGCCTGCCAGGGAAGTGGGCGGAGATTTTTACGACTTCTTCTTTATCAATCCCGATAATCTGGCACTGGTCATGGCAGATGTCTCGGGCAAGGGAGTGCCTGCGGCGCTCTTTATGGTCATCACCAAGACCCTCCTTAAGAACAGCGTCCTTACCGGGCGCACTCCCGCTCATGTACTGGAGGATACCAACCGTCATCTGTGCCAGAACAACGATTCGGAGCTTTTTGTCACAGCCTGGCTGGGGATCCTGAACTTAAAGAGCGGCGTCCTAAGCTATGCCAATGCCGGACATGAGTATCCGGCCCTCAAGCATGCCCAGGGGGATTACGAACTGATGATGGAAGAAAGCTTCCCTCCTCTCGCCGCCATGGAAGATACCCGTTACAAGGCAAACAACATCTGTCTCCTGCCCGGTGACAAGCTCTTCCTGTATACGGACGGATTACCGGACGCCAAGAATCCTGCTGGAAAGCGCTACGGTATCTCTGCCATGCTTGAGACCATGAACCGTCACGCTTCTCTTATGCCGGAAGAATTCCTTGCCGCCATAAAAAAGGATATAGACAGTTACGCCGAAGGGGCGGAACCCTTCGACGACCTGACAATGCTCTCTCTTCTTTATTCGGGCTGATTTCCGATAAAGATCCTTATCCCAGAAAATTCTTAAGCATCTTTCTTCCGTCCGGGGTCATGATGGACTCCGGATGGAACTGTACGCCATAAACCGCTTTATTCACATGCTCTACCGCCATCACTTCTCCGTCCGCGGTGCGCGCCGTGACACGCAGGCAGTCCGGCATCGTCTCCGGAACAGCCGCCAGGGAATGGTAACGGGCGATCAGGGTCTTTTCCGGACAGCCGCGGAAAAGCAGGCTCTGCGTATCCAGCTTCACTTCCGACTGCTTTCCGTGCATCAGCTGCTTTGCGTAGCTTACGGTTGCACCGTAGGCCAGACAGA
This sequence comes from Lachnospiraceae bacterium, assembly GCA_017552715.1. Taxonomy (GTDB): domain Bacteria; phylum Bacillota; class Clostridia; order Lachnospirales; family Lachnospiraceae; genus NK4A136. The sequence continues at coordinate 65,206 of JAFZOW010000006.1, read as the reverse complement.
TGGACTGATGCCCCAGACATACTCCCAGTATGGGGATCTCCCCACCCAGCTCTTTTACGCAGTCCACACAGACCCCCGCATCTTCGGGTTTCCCCGGGCCGGGAGAAAGTATGATATGGGAAGGGCCCAGTTTACGGATCCCTTCGATATCCAGCTCGTCATTACGCGCCACACGTATATCGGGATTCAGTTCCCCCACGAGCTGATAAAGATTATAGGAAAAACTGTCGTAATTATCTATGAGCAGGATCATAAGGCACCTCCTTCCGATGAAGCCGCCTCAAGGGCTCCCAGCACGGCACGGGCTTTGTTTATGGATTCCTCATATTCCTTTTCCGGTACCGAATCAGCCACGATCCCGGCGCCGCTGCGGATAAAGACCTTCCCGTTCTTTTTGTAGGCCAGACGTATAGCGATACAGGTATCCATATTCCCCGCAAAATCGATATATCCTATGGCTCCGCCATAGATCCCTCTCTTGTTGTTCTCCAGCTCGTTGATCAGCTGGCAGGCACGGATCTTGGGAGCCCCGGAAAGCGTACCTGCCGGAAGCACCGCTTCAATGGCATCCAGGGCATCCTTATCCTCCCGTATCACGCCCCGCACCGTGGAACCGATATGCATCACATGGGAGTAACGCTCGATGGAGTGGAGCTTTTCCACCTCCACTGTGCCGAAACGGCTGACCCGGCCCAGATCGTTCCGGCCCAGATCCACCAGCATGTTATGCTCCGCCAGCTCCTTTTCATCCGCCAGCAGCTCCCGCTCCAACGCTTCATCCTCTTCCGCCGTAGCTCCCCTCTTCCGGGTTCCCGCCAGAGGGAAGGTATGCAGCACTCCGTCTTCCAGTTTTACCAGGGTCTCCGGTGAAGCCCCGGCCACCTCCACATCCGTTCCCGAGAAATAAAACATATAAGGCGAGGGATTGATGGTCCGCAGATAGCGGTAGGTATCCAGCAGGCTTCCCTCAAAGGGTGCGCACAGGCGGTTGGAGAGCACGATCTGGAAGATATCTCCTTCCACGATATGATGCTTTCCCTTTTCCACCATGTCGCAGTAGGCTTCCCTGTCAAAAAGGGGGGTCACTTCCCCCGTGAGCCTTCCGCTGCAGTCCTGCTTCTTCTCTCCGCTCTTTAAGAGCTTCACCATGGCAGCCAGCTCCTCTTTTGCTTTTGCATAGCCGGCTTCCGCATCCTTAAGCTCCATGTTCACGATAAGGACGATCTTCTGACATACATGGTCAAAGGCGATGACCTTATCAAAGAGCATCACATCCATATCCCGGAATTCCTCTTCGTCCACCACCTCCCGACGGATGGTAGGCTCGCTGTAGCCCAGGTAATCGAAGGAGAAATATCCCACCAGACCTCCGGTAAAGGAAGGCAGGGAAGGGATGCGGGGACTTCTGTGGGTTTTCATCAGCTCCCGCAGATATTCCGAAGGATCGTCACAGTCGATCTCTTCCTCTCCCGCACGGAGCCTGCCGTTAATGCAGCTGATGGCCAGCTTGGGCTCGTAGCCCATAAAGGTGTAACGCCCCCAGCGCTCACTGGCCTGGGCACTTTCCAGCATGTAACAGTGGGTAGAATGGGCAAGCAGCACACGCATGGTCTCGATGGGCGTGGTAAAATCCGAAAGGATCTCGCAGGAAAGGGGATAAACATCGTACTTTTCCTCTGCCGCGACCCTTTTTACTTCACTGATATCCGGACTGATCTTCATTCCTCTCCTCCCGTATTTTTTTATACTTCGAAGAGTATGTCTCCATAGGTCGGGAATGGCCACATACTCTTATCCACCAACATCTCCAGCGCATCCGCCGGAGTACGCAGTGCCGTCATATCCACAAAGATCTTATCCTTGTAATAGAACGCCTGCTCTCTCACATCCGTGACAGCGGAAGCCTCCGCAAGATCCTTCTGCAGCCTGTCCAGGGCTTCCTTCATCTCGGAAAGCCTTCCGGTCACTTCCGAGAGTATGCTGGCATGTACGGAGGCGTCACCGCCGGCCTCCTTTACCGCCAGCATGGTTTCCGCCAGCTTACCGCTGTACTTCATCACCGCCGGAAGGATCTGCTTTTTGGCCATGTCGATCATGGTCAGCGCTTCGATATTGATGGATTTGGAGTAGGTCTGATAAGTTATCTCGGCGCGGGATTCCAGTTCCGCCCGGGTAAAGATACGGAATTTTTCAAACATCTTTACGGATCTGCTCTCAAGCAGAGCGTCCACGGCTTCCACCATGGAACGGATATTGGGAAGGCCACGGCGTTCCGCTTCCTGCACCCAGGCTTCGGAATAACCGTCCCCGTTGAAGATCACACGCTGATGATCCGCAAGATATTCCTTGATCACATCGTGCAGTTCCTGTTCAAAATCCTCAGCCGCTTCCAGTCTGTCCGCCGCTTCGCAGAAAGCTTCCGCCACAATGGCATTCAGTACGGTATTGGGGCCTGCCACGGAATCGGAGCTGCCCACCATACGAAATTCGAACTTGTTTCCGGTAAAGGCAAAGGGGGAGGTACGGTTACGGTCCGTAGCATCCTTATCCAGATCCGGCAGAGTCGATACACCGGTCTGCAGCTTGCCGCTCTTCTTGCTCTTCTTAGCGTTTCCGGTGGAGACCAGCTGCTCCACCACATCCTCCAGCTGATCCCCAAGGAAAATGGAGATGATGGCGGGAGGCGCTTCATTGGCGCCCAGACGGTGGTCGTTCCCCACATCGGAGGCCGACTGCCGCAGAAGATCCGCATGCTCATCCACGGCCTTGATCATGCAGGCCAGCACCAGAAGGAACTGCATATTATCATTGGGTGTCTGGCCGGGATCCAGAAGGTTTACCCCGTTATCGGTGACCAGGGACCAGTTGTCATGTTTGCCGGAGCCGTTCATGCCCGCAAAGGGCTTTTCATGCAGAAGACAGGTAAGACCGTGCCGTCCCGCCACCTTCTTCATGGTCTCCATCACCAGCTGGTTGTGATCCACCGCCACGTTGCCGTCCTCATATATGGGGGCCAGCTCGTGCTGGGCCGGAGCCACCTCATTATGCTGCGTCTTGGCCGTCACCCCAAGCTTCCACAGCTCGATGTTCAGATCCTTCATGTAGGCACCGATACGCTCCCGTATGGCACCGAAATAATGATCCTCCAGCTCCTGTCCTTTGGGGGCCGGCGCTCCGAAGAGGGTGCGTCCCGCAAAGATCAGGTCTTCCCGCTTCAGATATTTCTCGCGGTCCACCAGGAAATATTCCTGCTCCAGACCTACCGACGGAGTTACGCGCCGGGCAGCCGTATTCCCGAAAAGCCGTACGATACGCAGTGCCTGTTCGCTCAGGGCTTCCTCGGAACGAAGGAGCGGTGTCTTCTTATCCAGGGCTTCCCCGGTATAGGAACAGAAAGCCGTGGGTATGCAGAGGATCTTGCCTGTGGCATCCTCTTTTATAAAAGCCGGAGAAGTGATATCCCAGGCCGTATATCCCCTGGCCTCAAAGGTGGCCCGCAGGCCCCCCGAAGGGAAGGAAGACGCATCCGGCTCGCCCTTGATCAGCTCCTTGCCGGAAAACTCCAGGAGCATACGCCCTTCTTCGTCCGGATGGGTCACAAAGGCGTCATGCTTTTCGGCCGTGATGCCGGTCAGCGGCTGGAACCAGTGGGTATAATGGGTTGCCCCCATCTCCACGGCCCAGTCCTTCATGGCCTTGGCCACCACATCCGCCGAGCCCTTGGAGAGTTCGCCTCCCTCCTTCATCACCTTCATGACTTCCTTGAAAACCGCCCGGGTCAGCCGTTCACGCATCTTCTCGATGGTGAACACATTTCTCCCGAAAAGTTCCTCAACGTTCAGTTTCCCGTCCATTCTGTCCTCCTATAGATAACTCTCTTTAATGAATGTCTTACTCTGCCGGTGATCCCTTTTTTACTCCTCCACCAGATCCGTGATGCGGTTTCCGAAGGAGCTTTCAAACGCATGCTTATGCGTGGAATCATCCCGGTTCTTCAAAACCGCAGCTCTGGATTTGGCCAAAGGGTTCACGGTCCCTGCGCCGCCTATACAACCGCCGGGACAGGCCATTCCTTCCAGAAGATAACCGTCGTATTTATGGCTCCGGGCCAACAGCAGCATCTTACGGCACTCCTCCAGCCCCTCCGCTCTTTCTACCTTGAATTCATGATCGGGATACTTCTCCCGTATCACATTGGCCACGGCATCAGCCACACCGCCGCCTACCGCAAAGGCACGGCCGTCTCCGCTGGCTCCGTGCATGGCGTTGTTCGTGGGAAGTGCTCCCAGGTCCACTCCCTTGGCCTCAAACATACCCATGACCTCTTCAAAGGTCAGTACAAAATCCACGTCGCTGCGTATCGTACGCCGGCTGGCTTCCAGCTTCTTCGCCGCGCAGGGTCCGATAAAGGCCACCTTGCAGTTGGGATGCTCTTTCTTTATAAGTCTGCCGGTAAGCACCATGGGCGTCAGAGCCATGGAGATGCAGTCCGCAAACTGCGGGAAATCCCGTTTGGCCATTACCGACCAGGCCGGACAGCAGCTGGTACCCATGAAGGGATGGTGATCCGGCACTTCCTTTACAAAATCCTCCGCTTCCTGCAGGGTGCACAGATCCGCACCTATGGCTACCTCAATAGCGTCCGCGAAGCCCAGGGCACGGAAGGCCGCACGCATACGGTCCAGGGTAAGCTCCGGTCCGAACTGTCCCACGATAGCCGGGGCAATGGCCGCGTAAACCGGCGTATCGGAACGTATGGCCTGAATGCACTGAAAGATCTGGGCCTTGTCAGCAATGGCTCCGAAAGGACAGTTAGCCAGACACATGCCGCAGTTCACGCAGCGGTCCTGATCGATATCGGCACGGCCGTATTCATCGGAATGTATGGCATGCATGCCGCAGGCTTTGGAGCAGGGACGCTCCAGATGAACGATGGCATGGTAAGGACAGGCCTCCACGCACTTCCCGCATTTAATGCAGGCTTCCTGATCGATGACGGATTTCCCGTGCACGAAGGATATGGCCTTCTTCGGACATACTTCCTGACAGGGGTGGGCCAGACAGCTCTGGCAATGCTCGCTCACTACCACCTCATTCTCGGGACAGGCATGACAGGCAAATTTGATCACATTGATCAGAGGCGGCTGATAGTATTTCTCCGGCTTGACACACTCTTCCGCCCCGGTGGTCACCGGTGCGTGCTCCGCCGCCGTACGGAAGTTCAGTCCCATGGCAAGACGCATGCGTTCCCGCACGATGGCCCGCTCCAGGAACACGCTGTCCTGGTACATGGAAACCTCTCCCGGCACGATACGGTAAGGGATCAGCTCCATCTCCGACAGATCCCCTTCCTTGTATTCGTAAGAAAGACGTGCCACTTCTGTGAAAACTTTCTTCCTCTGTTCGTTTACTGAAGTATATACGCCGCGTACGCCCATTTTGTCTCCTTACTGCTTCGGTTTTTTCTTCAGGTTCACATAGATCTCGCAGCCGTAGGCTTCTTCTCCCATGTGGTACAGTCCGTCCAGCACGGCTTCGCCGATCACGCCTTCCGCGATCATCTTGTGCATCTGGTCATGGGTAAAGGGCTTCAGGAAATATGAACCCGACTCCAGCACATTGAAGCCCATGAACCTGCACATGGACTGCAGGCTGTCCATATCAAAGACCGTATGCTGCTGCAGCAGGGTATTACGGTCCGAAAGCTCATGCTGATCCTTGAGCAGTCCCATATGCCTGGCCAGCACACGGTGCATTGAAAAGGCATTGGGCACGTTCACATGGATGATGGTCTCTTCTCCGGCCGTATCATAGATATCCTGCAGCATCCCCCAGGGATCCTCCAGCTCATGTAAAAGCCCCGCACAGATGATCATGTCCGCATGCAGCTCCGGCACGGGACGGAAAGGCTCCGGGAAGGCATCCAGCTCGCAGCGCAGGTCTTTTAAACGCTCCATGGCATTCTCAAAGAACGCTTCTCCGGGCTCAAAAAGGATATAATGCTTGGGGGGCTGGTAATAGCAGCCCAGTGGCTCCATGCCACAGCCTATCTCCATCAGGGATGCCGGCATGTATTTATGGATCATCTCCAGCACCTTCCGGCGGCGGTAACGCACCAGGATATGCTCAAAATCTCCTGTCTCCAGATAGGTCTTTACATAATCGTCTACGTCTCTCAAGTGAAACTCCCCCTTTCGGATCTTTTCCGAAATATGATCTTCCTGCCGTGCAGATCCGTCTGCTTATTTCTGCACGCCTTTATCCTTAGTGAAACGGAAGCGGTATACCCTCGCTTCGTAAGGTCTTAACATTCCGTGCTCCCAGGCCAGCAGATCCACCTCCTGCTTCAGCCTCTCCTTAAAGTGCTCCGCCATCAGCTGCCTTCCCTCCGGATAGTTACACAGCAGCAGCTTTCCCTTCTTACCCGCATATTCCTTCGGTATGCGCAGGCGCAGCGGAAGGCGCGTAAAGGAGCAGACGATCAGATAACGTATGTCCTTTAAACGCCGCTCGTACATATAGATGTTCGGATCCTTCGGGAAATACTCCCGGTAAGTCCCGTAGATCAGCGTCTCCGAATGCCGGCGCAGCGCCAGGCATTTCCGGTAAAAGTTCAGTATGCTGTCGGGATCGTGCTCCTGTGCTTCCACATTGATACGGCGGTAATTCGGGTTCACATAGAACCAGGGTTTAAGCTTTGAAAAGCCCGCATTCTTCCCGGCCGTCCACTGCACGGGTGTACGGGAGGAATCCCGGCTGGATAAGTGGATGCGTTTCAGGCGGTCTTTGATATCATCTTTCACATGATATGTGTGAAAATTATTCTTGGTAGACACATCCACATACTGCTCGATGTTCCAGAGACGGATATTGGTCATGCCGATCTCCTGCCCCTGATATACAAAGGGAGTCCCGCACTGGAAGATATAGCTTGCTGCGAGCATCGAACCGCTTTCCCGGTGAAAGCGCTCGCTGCCGTAACGACTGATTACCCGGGGATGATCGTGGTTTTCCAGATACAGCGCATTCCAGGCCTTTCCGGCCAGGGCATACTGCCATTTTGAAAACGCCTTCTTCAGCTTCACCAGCGAGAAGGGTCGGTGGATATACTCCGTATATACGCAGTCAGCCATCATATGATCAAAGCCGAACATCATATCCAGGCTTTTCGTCGGGCCGCTTAAGTACTTCAGGGCCGACTGCACCGTGGTCATGGGGCCTTCCCCCAGCTGGAAGCAGTCATACTCCTCTGCCACCTTGCGGAATTCCGCCATATATTCATGGATGTGCGGACCGTCCTTATAATAGGGCATGCCGTTCACCGCGGGAAGGAAAGGCAGGCCGTCGGGCAGTCCTTCCTTCTTGGAGATGAAATTGATCACATCCTCCCGGAAACCGTCCACCCCCATATCCAGCCAGAAACGCATGATGCCCTTTACTTCCTCACGCACCCGGGGATTGTCCATGTTCAGGTCCGGCTGTTTTTTTGCAAAGATATGCAGGTAGTACTGTCCCCGCTGTTCATTATATTCCCAGGCTTTGCCTTCAAAGAGGCTGTCCCAGTTATTGGGCCTGTCACGCCAGATATAATAATCACTGTAGGGATTGTCCTTTCCTTTGCAGCTTTCGATGAACCAGGGATGCTCGTCCGAGGTATGGTTCACCACCAGATCCATGATGACCTTAAGTCCCAGGCTGTGGGCTTTTTCCAGCACCTTCTTAAACTGATCCAGGGTTCCGAAATCCGGATGTATATCCCGGTAATCGGAGATATCGTAACCGTAATCCGCATTGGGAGAAGGATAGATGGGTGAAAACCATATCCCGTCCACTCCCAGCTTCCGGATATAGTCCAGTTTATCGTACACTCCGTACAGATCTCCGATGCCGTCGCCGTTGCCGTCCGCAAAGCTCCGTACCCAGATCTGGTAGAAGCTCATTTTCTTAAACCAGTCATTCGTTCGCATGGTCACTCATTCCGAAGCCTTCCCGCATACTCTTTTCCGCGTACTCCAGACCGGCCTTCACACCCTTTTGCGCATTCTCGCCCAGCCTTTTGGCTTTCTCCCCGAACTCCTTCACTCCTTCGGGTATGCGTTCCCGCAGTTCCTCCAGCCCTTCCTTCAGTTCTTCTTTAAGCTCCGTCCCGAAATCCTCCACATTTCCGATCATGCCTTCATAGAAATTCCGGGAGGCATCAAAGAACTCACGTACTTTATCTGCAGCCGTCGCTGCCCCGTCCAGCAGGTGGTCCGATGCTTTTTCGCCCCGTTCCTTCCTGCGTTTCTCAAGGGTTCCGTTCCTGAGCAGTTCACCCAGTTCTCCGTAACGCTCATAAGCCGCCCTTGTAGCCTGCTCCCAGGAAATATAGATCTCATCCATGGCATTCTGCCCCACCTGGTGCACGCACTCCATATTTCCGCAGGCATCCATCAGAAGCATAGCCATGGACTCCGCCGTTTCTTCGATCAGGTAGCCGTTATGCGTATGAGTGATCCCCTCTGCCGCACAGGAACCATTGATCAGCACGCTGGCCAGTCCGCAGGCTGCCGCCTCTCTTACCACGATACCATTGGTATCGTAAACAGAAGGGAAAAGGAAGAGATCCGCTCTGGTATTCCAGGCCCGAAGTTTTTCCCTGTCCCGTATGGGGCCCGTAAAGATCACCCGGCCTTTGGAAGCGGCCGCTCCCGGCAGGCTCGATACTTTCCCGTCTTCTCCCTGCAGATCCAGAGTAAGGCCCAGATCCCGCACCTTTGTGTGCATCTCCTCCGCATCGGCACCGCCGCCGATAAAGACCATGCGGAAATCAAAGCCGCCTTCGGAAAGGTATTTCATGGCATCGATGATCAGGGGCAGGCCCTTGTATTTCATCATACGGCCTACAAAAAGGAATACCGGCACGCCTTCCGGCAGGTCGAAATCCTTCGTAGCCGCCTTCACCGCATCCGCCGAGCTGCGGCCCCGGGGGAAATCCACCCCGTTATTCATCACGATGAAGTCTCCCTCATATCCCAGGGAACAGAGATTTTCTCCCGCCCCCCTGGAAACGACCCAGACATCGTCACAGGCCGATATGTTATCCACCATGGCATCTATGGTCCTGTGCTGCAGGAAACCGTCTCCCACAGCCCGGGTGATGTCCACATCAAATTTGGTATGATAGGTAAATACGATAGGCGCACCGGTCTGGTTCCGCAGCACCCGCGCCATTACGGTGGACGCTGCCGGACAATGGGAATGGATGATCTCGGGCCAGAAATGGGCCATCTCATCGATCTCCTTCATGGCCAGAGGATTTCCCGTGCGGTAGCCCGAGATCAGTCCCGTGGTATCCAGACTTGGATAGGCGATCACCTTATAGGGATAGTGATCGTAATCCACCCCGGGATAGCGGGGTGTGCCCACCAGCACCTCTGCCCCCAGCTCCTCCTGCATGATACGTCCATAGTTCATCACTACATTTGCAACGCCGTCGATCACCGGCGGAAAGGAATCATTCAGCAAACAGACCTTCATATAGCGCCTTCCTCCACAAAAGTACATTATACCCCGCAAAAGACCGTCGTGCAAGAAGGAAAGAAGGACGAAGAGCAATTGTTAACCCATTCATATTCATAGTTGACAATCATTCCATCCGGTGCTAGAATCCTGAAACAGGATCCGAAGGATACAAGAGGGATTGACCATGAAAAGTTCAGAAAAAGCACAACATAAACAGCGGCGCCTCACTACAGTCGAACTTGCTTACATTGCCGTGTCTGTGGCTCTCATCACCGTATGTTCCTGGATCAATGTTCCCATAGGGCCGGTCCCGTTCACCCTGCAGACTTTTGCGGTATTCCTGACGGGAAGCCTGCTGGGAGGCAGCTCTGCCAGCCTGGCGGTGATCGTCTATATGCTGCTGGGCGCTTTCGGTATCCCGGTCTTTTCTGGGATGAAGGGGGGGCTTGCGGTCCTATTCGGTCCCACCGGCGGCTATATCCTGGGCTTTTTGTGTATCACGCTCCTTCTGGCGCTGTCGGAACGCCATTTCGGAAGAGGCCTGCTTCCCACAGTACTCACCATGATCACGGGACTGCTCCTCTGCTACGGCTTCGGAACGTTATGGTTCATGCATGTCTATATAGGCGAAGACGGAAGCCGGCCCGGATTGCTTTCCGTCCTCAGCCTCTGCGTCTTTCCTTATCTGCTGCCGGATGCGCTGAAGATGGCTCTGGCTCTGGGTATAGGGAATAATAAGACCCTGCGACGTCTGATCCGCGAAAGCCGGCAGGGAAAGAACTAAACTCCTTTTTCGATCAGCTCACGCCATTCGAAAATTATATGATCCGCTGAAAAACGTTCCGCACATTCCTCCGAACTGTCGCGATATCTGCGGTACAGTGCCGGATCTTCCAGCAGGTTCCCGATCGCCCCGGAAAAAAGCTTTTCACGTTCACTCAAGGGTCCCCTTCTGGGCTCCGCCGCACAGGAAGGCACCAGTATACCATACTTCGCATACTCGATCTCTTCGGTCCTCTTTCGTATATCCGTATCCGGCGCCAGGATCTCCCGGGGCCCGGAGGGGATATCGGCACTCACTACCGGAAGAGCACAGGCCGCAGCCTCGATGAGTACCATGGGCAGGCCTTCATAATCCGAGGGCAGGGCGAAGACATCCGCATGCTTCAGGTAAGGAAAAGGATCCTCCATCTCCCCCGGCAGATACAGATGCCCGGAAATGTCCAGCTCCTCCGCCAGCTGCAAAAGTGCGGGTCTCTCCTCCCCTCCCCCGAGGATGAGCAGCCCCAGTCCCTTCTCTTTCTCCCTCAGCTCCTTAAGCATACGGATCAGCCGGTCCTGGGCTTTCATATGCGTAAGGCGTCCCATACTGACTAGGACCTTCGGATGCGCGGTATAAAACGCCTCCGCTTCCGCCGGCAGTTCTCTTTCTTTCCACTCGTGTATCTTTTTCAGATCACAGAAATTATAGATGCAGGAAAGCTTACGTGCGTCCACCCCGAAGCTTTCCGCCATATCCGCCTCCGCCAGCCGGGATACGGTAAGATAGCGCTCGCAGTGCCCGGCCAGGAAACGGTGCAGCAGCTTATTCAGCCCGCTCCCGCTCTCACACATGGAGGGCATGCTGTGGTATACGCAATATACTTTATCCCGGATGCGGGATAAGATGTTCACCAGATTGGCCCCTTCCATGTGACTGATGGTGCAGTCTATCCCCAGCTTTTTCTTCAGATAGCGCAGGCGCCGCACACGGCGCAGGGTATTCTTCACCCGCTCTATAGCGCTCCCTTCCGCCAGGGGAGGAACCTTCAGATCGATCAGTTCCCCGCCGTAAGGGTAGATCGCATCCCTTCCGTCAAAGACGATCATATATACTTTATAGTACTTTGCCAGCTCCAGGGAAAGGTTGGCAGCCATACGTTCCGCACCGCCGTTATGCAGGTTCTGGACCAGTACGGCTACTTTCTTCATTTCAGGACCTCTTTTATCTCTTCCAGGTAGGCATCGATCACGATCTGCCGTGAAAAGTATCGCTCCATACGCTGCCGCCCTTTCAGCCCCATTTCCCTGCGTTCTTCATTGGGCAGAGCCAGGAAACGCTCCACGGCAGCCACCAGGGCATCCACATCCCCACCTGGATACATAAAGCCGCTCACTCCGTCCCGCAGGGTCTCGCGGCAGCCGGGGTTGTCCGTGGTGATCAGGGGCCGCCCGGAGGAAGCATTCTCCAGCAGTACATTACTCATCCCCTCCCCGTAGGTAGAGGGATGGATGATGGCATGGGCCTTTTCGATAAAGGGATGTACATCCGCCTGGCTGCCCAGATAATGAACGATATCCTGTTCTTCAAGCTCCTTAAGCAGACCGCTGTAATGCTCTTCGGTGGGTTCGATGAAACCCAGCATATTAAAGCGGGTGTTGGGATAAGCCGCCCGGATGCGCCGTGCCGCTTCGATATAATCATCCACTCCCTTATCGTGCAGGATACGTCCTATGTAGTTGAAGACCACAACAGGGCCGCTCTTTCCGTCCCCGCCTTCCGGATAAGGCAATACGGGAAAACGCCGCATGTCCACACCGGAGCCTGGGATCAGGCGTCCCTTCCCCTTCACCATACGGTAATGCTCCGCCAGACGTTTATTGGTGGAATTCTGGAACATGATACAGCGTGAACCCCGGTAGGCCAGCTGGAAAAGCCGCAGGATCAGGCCTTTTTTCAGCGCGCTTCCCTGCAGGGCCGAGCCGAAGCCCGTCAGATTGTTGATCACGGGTATATTGAGCATCCTGGCCGCCAGACTTCCGTATACGTTGGGTTTGGCCGTATAGGTCAGTACCACCGCCGGCTGATGCTTTGCAAAGAGTGTGAGATAATGTGCAAAAAGCTTTGCATCCGCCACAGGGTTAGTCCCGCGCCGGTCAATAACGGGATCGTCATAGATATAGGGTATCCCCTCCATCAGCTTAAACTTCTCGCCGTAGGGACAGGAGATCAGCACCGTATAGCCTTCGTCGATCAGAGCTTCGATCAGCTCCTTGCGGAAGCAGTAGATATCATCGTCATTGTTGGTAAGAAGTGCGATCAACGCCATCAGAGTATCTCCCGTAAACGCTTAGTGATAACTTCAGCTGCCTGCCGGTGAGCTTCTTCTCCGGGATGACCCAGACTGCCTACGGTCTCCTCCGTGGTATTGGGTATGGGCAGATACTCCACACGTTCATCTCCGCTCTGCTTCTTAAAATCTTCAATACCGGCCTTGATGAGCGGTGCCGGCTGGTCTCCCAGTATACCGAAGGCCCAGATGATATAGGCCTGGGGGTTATTTTTACGCAGCGTATGCAGAAAAGCGCACACCGCCTCCTGTATCTTCTTCAGTTCCTCCGGATCCGCCTCTCTTCCTTCCGGATGGGTTCCGGTATTATCATTGGTCCCCAGGTTCACCACGATCACTTCCGGCTGCCAGGCAGCAAAATCATTCTTCTCGTGAAGCCCCGGAACGGCAAAGTCGGGAACCGCCACGGAACAGATCCCTTCGTACACGCGGGGGATCGCCGCTTCCAGATTGCGGTCCCAGGAGATATATACGCCCCAGCCCCCCTGGCTGACTATACGGTAATCGGCATTCAGGGCCTTCGCCACCATATAGGGATAGGCGTGTATATGGGAGAAGAAGGTGCTGATCCACTGCGTCTCCTCCCTGGCACCGATGGAACCTTCGCCGGAGTTAATGGAATCTCCAACAAACTCGATCCTGTGGTCATAGACAGGCGGAGGCAGGATCTCACCGTCGGTCTTCACGGCCCAGACTTCTATCCGGTGGGAGGCTTCGAAGTTCATGGCCTGCTGCTCCTTGATTATGCGCACGCGGCTCACATCCTGCACTTCCTTTCCCCTGAAGATGCAGATCCAGTCTCTTTCCGGCTTCAGCATCTGACGGGCGATAACCGCTCCGTTCAGTTCGATGGCGATCCAGCATTCCTTCACATCAAAGGGCCCGGCCAGCTCCACCCATAATTCCGTTGCTCTTACATTAAATTCGACGGAAGATCCGTTCCACAAAAGCACTGCCGGATCCCTGTCGGGAAGTGTCCTCCCGTGAACCAGTATCTTTTCTTCATCCGCGATCCGTATTTCCCTGAGCATATTCCTACTCCTCTCTGCCAAAGACTGCTGTCACGGTCCTCAGCATTGTCTTCATATCGTTGATCAGTGAGAATTCTTTCAGTGCCCGGAGATTGACAGCCATCTTCTCCGGCAGGATGCGCTCAATATATGCTTTATCCGTATCTTCCGCTCCGGATAAAAGCTCCGCCTCATTACGGAATTCAATGCTTGCATCGCTGGTGATCCCCGCGGGGAGCAGCAGTGTAGCACGCATCTCACGACTGTATTTCTTTACGTATTTGGGAACTTCCGGCCGGGTCCCCACAAAGCTCATATCCCCCGCCAGCACATCGATAAGCTGGGGAAGCTCGTCCAGACGGTATTTCCGAAGCATCTCGCCGATACGCGTAACACGGGCATCCCCGGCTACGGTCACCGCGCTTCCCTTACGGTCCGCCCCCGCCACCATGGTACGGAATTTATGGATGCGAAAGATCCGCCCGTACTGCGTGACCCGCTGCTGCCGGAAAAAGACTCCTCCGGGAGAATCCAGAAGGATCGCCACGGCGATGACAGCCATGGGCAGAGCCAGAAATACAAGGAGCAGGGATGCCATACAGAGGTCAAAGGCTCTCTTCAGGACCAGGGTAAGCCTTTTTTTACGAAGGCTCTCCCAGTACGGCCTCACTTCCTCACAGCGCAGTCCCCTGGGCAGCTCCTCAAAGCTTCTCACCGCATACCTCCTCCAGGCAGGCTATGATGTAATCTACATCCGCATCATCCAGCTTCGTGTGAAGCGGCAGGCTCATGGCATTGGCATAACGGGCATAAGCGTTGGGATAATCCTTTATATCGAAGCCCAGGTTTTTATAGGCCGTCATCATGGGCAGGGGCTTGTAATGCACATTGCAGGGTACTCCCTTCTCTGCCATGGCCGTGATGATCTCCCTGCGCCTTAAGTCATCCGCTCCGCTCAGCCGGAGGATATAGAGATGACCGCAGGATGAATAGTCCTCCGTATAATGCTTAAGATGTTCCAGCCCCAGCCGTTCGCAGGCCGCATCATACTTCTCGATGATCTCCCGCCGCCGTGCGAGCAATGAAGGATAACGATCCAGCTGGATGAGGCCGATGGCAGCCCCAACATCCGTCAGATTGCACTTATACAGCGGCGCGATGATGTCATATTCCCAGGAACCCAGTTTCGTTTTTGCCAGTGCATCCTTATCCTGACCATGCAGGCTGTACAGCTGGTACCAGTGATACAGTTCCCCGTCGTCGATGCCGGGGATGCTGCGCCATACCGAAGCTCCGCCTTCCGCTGTTGTAAGATTCTTTACAGCATGGAACGAGAAGGAGGAAAAATCTGCCAGCGTTCCGGCCATCTTCCCTTTTCTCGATGCACCGAAGGAATGGGCGCTGTCCGAAACCACAGCCACACGTCCCAGAGCCTTCTGTATCCTCTGTCCCAGCTCCGTATTTCCTCCCGGAGTAAAGAGGGAGCGCTTTCTCTCCACGATCTCGAATACGCGCTCATAATTGCAGGGGATACCGGCGATATCCACCGGCACCACGGCTTTCGTCTTTTCACTGATGGCTGCTTCCAGCGCATCGTAGTCCATCTCCAGGGAATCCTTTGCGCAGTCCACAAAACGGATACTCGCTCCGGTATGCAGGGCCGCTGCAGCCGTAGCCGTGTAGGTATACGCCGGAACCAGCACCTCATCCCCTTCCCCGATCCCGAGGATACGGAAGTTCAGCTCTTCCGCCGCCGTAGCGGAATTCAGGGCCACGGCACAGGGGGCGCCAAGGTAAGCCGCAATACGTTTTTCAAACTCCTTGACCCGGGGACCGGTAGTGATCCAGCCGCTTCTGAGCGCCACACATACCTCTTCTATCTCATCCTCCGTGATATCCGGCGGACTGAAACTGATCTTTCTCTGTTCCATTACTTTTCCTCCTCCGACGATGCGGTATAGTGATAGGTATCCACCAGTTCCGATACAAGGCGGCGGATATCCTCAGGATGCTCATAAGCGGCACGGGTCAGCTTCTCCATGCCCGCAAGGAAATGCTCTTCGTCAAATGCTACCGGTTTGCCCACGTGGATCAGCTTATTGGGGGTGGTGGTAAGCCCCTCCTCTTCCATAAGCTTTTCCTCATACATCTTTTCTCCGGGACGCAGGCCGGTATAAACGATCTTGATATCCTCATCCGGCTTAAGCCCCGACAGGCGGATCAGGTTCCGGGCCAGGGTATCGATCTTCACGGGGCTGCCCATATCCAGCACAAAGATCTCGCCGCCCTTCGCATAAGTGCCGGCCTGCAGCACCAGGCTCACGGCCTCGGGGATGGTCATAAAATAACGGATGATATCGGGATGGGTCACGGTCACCGGTCCGCCCTGGGCGATCTGTTCCTTGAACAGGGGTACCACACTGCCGTTACTGCCCAGTACGTTACCGAAACGCACCGCCACATATTCCGTATGGGGCTCTGTCTGCGGAAGCAGCTCTGCCGCATCCCCCTCATGGGTAAATAAAGGCTTCAGTTCCTTCGCCCGTCCGGCTTTGATCATGGCATCAAAGCTCTGCACCACCATCTCACAGAGACGTTTGCTGGCCCCCATGATATTGGTGGGATTCACGGCCTTGTCCGTACTGATCAGCACAAAACGATCCACGCCGTAACACATGGCCGCATAGGCCGTCTTATAGGTACCGACAGCATTGTTCTTAACCGCCTCGGCAGGGCTTTCCTCCATAAGGGGCACATGCTTATGTGCTGCCGCATGATAGACCAGCTGCGGCCTGTATTGTTCAAATACCTGCTTCAGTCTTCGGGAATCCCGTACCGAACCGATCACTACCTGCAGATCCAGCTCGGGATGATCCCGCTTGAGCTCCTGCTGTATCTCATAGGCATTGTTTTCATACACATCAAAGATGATGAGCGTCTTCGGTGCATGCTTGGCGATCTGCCGGCAAAGCTCACTTCCGATGGAACCGCCTCCGCCGGTCACCAGGATCACCCGTCCGTTGATGAAGTCGTAGATCTCCTTCATCTCTACCCGTATGGGATCGCGGCCCAGCAGATCCTCGATGGACACGTCTTTCAGATCCCGTACCGTGATCCTGTCCTCGTCCACCATCTGGTACATACCGCGCAGCAGCTTTAAGGAGCAGTCCGTTTCCTTGCAGATATTGAGGATCTCCTTCAGCTCGTCCGCCGTGGCGGAAGGGATGGCGATGTAGATCTTTTCAATGTGGTAACGTTCCACCGCCGAAAGGATCAGCTCCCTTCCTCCCAGGATGGGAATGCCGTCCAGGTAACGCTTCCACTTGTTCGTATCGTCATCGATGATGCAGGCGATACGGTCGTGGCCCCGGCCGATACGGTTCATCTGCCGCACGATGGCACGGCCGGCACTCCCCGCGCCGATGAGCAGTACCGGATGGAATTCCGCACTCACTTCTCCCCTGTGGTCTTTTACCAGCAGAAGAAAACGATAGGAAAAACGTGAGGCCATGGTCAGATTGAACTGGAACATGATCCCCACCACATAGTAGGTCCAGGGCATACGCCAGAATTCATCGGATGACTGTATAACGAAAAAGCTGATACCGGCAATATGGATCAGAAATGTGATGGCACCGGACAGGACGATACGCTCCAGCTCCTTAAAGCTGGCATAGCGCCACATGGCCGAATACAGACCGCACTTCCAGTAGACCAGGAGGCCCAGCACCATATAGATCAGGGTAAAACGGATATAGGGCTGCCAGTAATCCGAGGGGATCATACTGATCCTGCAGTCGAAACGCAGCCAGAGGGCCAGGAAGAAAGAAAGATTCAGGGTAAGCGCATCAAAGACCGCAAGAAATGCGGCCATCAGCTGCCAATGCTGGATTTTACGCTTTCCCGCTTCTCTCATATGACATAGAACCAGGCGTCATCCGTATCCAGCGGCATACGCTTTTCCTTCTCCCCGTTATCGTACTTATATACCAGCTCCTGACTGCGGATATATACCTTAGCCCCGGCCGGAACGGAATGGGTGATAAAGCAGTTACCGCCGATGACGGCCCCTTCTCCGATCACCGTATCTCCTCCCAGGATGGAAGCTCCGGAATAGATGGTCACATTATCCTCAATGGTGGGATGACGCTTTTTATTGTTCAGACTTCTTCCGCCACGGGTGGAGGCTGCACCGAGGGTCACCCCCTGATACACCTTTACATTTTCGCCGATCACCGTGGTCTCTCCCACCACGATGCCCGTCCCGTGATCGATAAAGAAATATTTTCCGATGGTGGCACCGGGATTGATATCGATCCCGGTAAGGGAATGGGCATGCTCCGTCATGACACGGGGGATCAGAGGAACACCCAGCAGGTAAAGCTCATGTGCCACACGGTTCACAAAGATGGCGTAAAGCCCCGGATAGGAAAAGATGATCTCGTCCTTGTAAAAGGCTGCGGGATCCCCGTCAAAGGCCGCCTGCACATCCGTATCGATATATTCGCGGATCAACGGGATCTTTTCAATAAAAGCAAAGGCGATCTCCTCCGCCCGCTGCCGCAGGGCCTCCTCATCGGCCTCCGCCAGCTCCGGCAGATAGCGCAGCACGATGATCAGCTGCTTCTGCAGATAAAAGAGCAGATCCTCGATGAGCATGCTGGTATCGTTGCGTACGGTATAGACTTTATAGGTTTTATTCTTGAAGTATCCCGGGAAGACCAGACGCTGCAGCTTCTCCAGGATATCCACGATGATCGCCTTATCAGGCTGATCAAAGGAGAGGACACGGTCGATATCCCGTCCCATTCCGTAGTCCGCGATCTGGGCTTCCACCAGCCTCCCGATACGCGCCTCCATACTCTCTCCCATAACAGAAAACCTCCCACAAAAATCCACAGTACAGTATAGCATATTATTCCCGATCTGTCACTTAAAGAACAGCGTGAATAAGGGCTGTTTCAGAAAAAAGTCCGCTGATGGGATCAGCGGACTCTGTATAACTCCTTAACTGTCAAATGCTCACTGCGGGGCTGCCGCCTGGGCTGCCATGATATCCGCACCGAGGGCTATGGTCTCGTACAGCAGGTGAATGCGCCCGCTGGGATCCATCTTTTCGTAATTCATTGCCACTCGCTGTACCACGGTGGTGCAGGCCTCCTCCGTGATATCCAGAAGTATCACCAGCACCTGCCGGCCGGAATACTGCGTGGACACGTCTCCACGGCGCAGGGTGGAATACAGGGCCTGATCCAGCCGCTCCACGGCCTTTTCCAGCTCGTCCTTCTTCGGAAGGTAGCCCTGATCCGGTGCCAGGGTAAAGAGCACCATACGAGCATCGATCTGGCCGCGCTCTGCCCTGCGGTGCATGAAATTATATACATACTGGAATCCGCGCACATCCAGAAGGTAAGCTCCCTTTGCGGGGATCACGCTGCTGAAGTTCTCCTGCAGTGTCCACAGATTGGTCGTTACCGTATCAGAATCCATGGCCTTGGAATAAAAATGATAGGAGTGTTTACCACTCTGCTTTACGAAATACAGGGCCTTGTCCGCATTCGAGTAAAGATGCACGAAATCCCTTGCGTCCTCCGGAGCGAGGGCGATACCGATGGAAAGGGAGGTATTGGCATCAAAGCGGGATTCCAGGATCTTGGCCCCGAAATCCCTGATCAGCGTCTCTGCACGCTGGATCAGCGCAGGCCGGTCGGTCACTCCGCTGTAGAACGCCATGAACAGATCACCGAAGACCCTGCACACCACATCATCCGTAGCCGCATTGTCCATCATGGTACGTGCCACCATCTGCATGGCAAGATCCCCGGACTGGGGTCCGTATACATCCGAAAAGGCCTTGTAGTTATCCATATCGATCATGAACAGGGCTCCGCTGTAGCCCGAGTTCAGTCGCATATCCACCATCTGCATGGCTGCATTCCAGTTCCACAGCCCGGTAAGGCTGTCGCGCTGGCTCTCATCGATCACTGCCTGCAGACCTTCGCCCTGCATCATACCGCCCAGGGAACGCTGCTGTTCCACCGCTCCCATGATCTCGCCGATCTGGGCAAGAAGAGCACTGGGAACAAAAGGCTTGGCGATAAAGCCGGCAGCCATGGTAAGAGCCCGCTCCTCGGTCTCGGGATCCCGTTTGGAGATACATACAATGGGAACCTTCTTGGTGGCCTCGTTCTCACGGATACGTCCCATGAGCTCGAAGCCGTCCATCACGGTCAGCCGCAGCTCCATCAGGATCAGATCCGGCACACGGGTTGTCAGGAACTGCAGAACCTGAGGGCCGGTATTCAATTCGGTCACGCGATAGGTCCCGCCCAATGTGGAACGGATGATCTCCAGGCTGGAACTGTCTTCATCAACCACCAGAATGTGTTTCATAGTTTCCTCCCCCCTGCGAAAGTTATAAGGTCATTATTCCCCATCAACACTATAGTTCGGCGCTTCCTTGGTGATCTGTATATCATGCGGATGACTCTCCTTCAGGGAGGCAGCCGAGATCTTGATAAAGCGGCTGTTATCCTGCAGGGCCTTGATATCCTTTGCTCCGCAGTATCCCATACCGGATTTGAGTCCGCCCATGAGCTGGAATACGGTATCTTCTACGGTACCCTTGTAGGCAACACGTCCTTCAACGCCTTCCGGTACGAGCTTTTTGGCATTTTCCTGGAAATAACGGTCCTTACTGCCGTTCTCCATAGCGGAGATGGACCCCATGCCGCGGTATACCTTGTATTTCCGTCCCTGGAAAAGTTCGAAGGTTCCGGGGCTTTCATCGCAGCCCGCGAATATGGAACCCATCATACATACATTACCGCCGGCGGCGATGGCCTTGGTCAGGTCGCCGGAATACTTTATGCCGCCATCCGCGATAATGGGGATACCGTATTCCTTCGCCACGGTATAGCAGTCCATGATGGCTGTGATCTGGGGAACACCGATACCTGCCACGATACGGGTCGTGCAGATGGAACCGGGTCCGATACCCACCTTCACTGCATCCACACCAGCCTCGATCAGGGCCTTGGTCGCTTCCCCGGTGGCCACATTCCCGGCAATGAGCTGCAGATCGGGAAAAGCCTCCTTCACCATCTTCACACAGTTGATCACGTTCAGAGAATGGCCGTGGGCCGAATCCAGCACCACCACATCCACTCCTGCCTTATTCAGGGCCGTTACACGGTCCAGCACATTGGCGGTGATTCCCACTGCAGCTCCGCAGAGCAGACGCCCCTGGGAATCCTTGGCCGCCAGCGGGTACTTGATGGCCTTTTCAATATCCTTGATGGTGATCAGTCCCTTCAGGGAGTAATCATCGTCTACAATGGGGAGTTTTTCCTTGCGGGAATCCGCCAGGATCTTCTTGGCCTCTTCCAGGGTGATCCCTTCCTTGGCCGTTACCAGGTTCTCACTGGTCATGGATTCACGGATCTTCTTATTAAAATCCGTTTCAAACTTCAGATCACGGTTGGTGATGATACCTACCAGCTTACGTCCTTCGGTAATGGGCACGCCGCTGATCCTGTATTTACCCATCAGCGCATCCGCATCCGCAAGGGTATGATCCGGAGAAAGGGAGAAGGGATCGGTGATGACGCCGTTCTCGGAGCGCTTCACCTTGTCTACCTCATCCGCCTGCTCGTCAATGCTCATGTTCTTGTGGATGATCCCAATACCGCCCTGCCTGGCCATGGCGATCGCCATCCGGTGCTCCGTCACCGTATCCATCCCGGCGCTCATCATGGGGATGTTCAGACGTATCTTCGCAGTCAGGTTCGTCGTCAGATCCACCTGGTTCGGGATCACTTCGGAATAACCCGGAACCAGCAGGACATCGTCAAATGTAATGCCATCACCGATGATCTGTCCCATTTCTTTCCTCCTTATGCGGCTTGGAATCTGTACACAGCTCCTTAGTCAAAAAACACCTTTCTAGGTGCATTGTTTTGTATTATCTTAACAAAATCCTTAGGTAAGTCAAGCAGAATTTTCCGTCCTCCCTCATAGATCATGGCATAGGGCGGCTCCTCTTTTTCCTTGTCCTGACTCCAGTATTCGCTGAGCTTCAGCTGCCGGTTCTTGAAGTCTCCCAGACGGTAGGAATTGGACGGCGCCAGAAGCTCCACCTTATCCAGATCAAAGACCTCCAGATCCTTGCGCTTTTCTTTCGCCATGATACGGGAAACCGTGATCTGCTTGTCACAGTACAGATATTCGTATTCAAGATCCGTCATGGGATAGATCAGATAGCGGTACAGACAGCCCAGTCCGATGCCGATGAGCAGTGCCAGATAAGGGTAAAACAAAAAAGCAGCTACGGTCACAAGCACGATGAGTGCAACACAGCCGTAACGGATCGCCAGATCCTTCGGCGTGGAACGTTTCTTTACCATGTATTCCATATAACTTTCCATGGCCACCTCCCGACAAACTTGTTGTAGTATAGCACAATTCCTCAAAATATGCTATAGTTTTGGAGTGGAATACACAATAATTTGATATAAACCCGTTCCAAAGGAGGTCTTTATGAAAGAACAGCTGTATACCATCCCCTTAAACGATGCGGTGAACGCCGGTGACGAATGTCCCTTCTGCTTCGTGGAGCGTTCCCTGGAGCAGGATTCCCTGGATTTTGTACTGGGCAGCTGCGCTTCTTATATGGAAAGCGATGTGCGGGCCCTGACGGATGCACAGGGCTTCTGCCGCGAGCATTTCAAAAAGATGTTCGACTACGGAAACACCCTGGGGAACGGCTGGATCTTAAAGACCCATTACATGAGACTGAGAAACGAGCTGGATAACGAGATAAAACGCTTCAAACCCGGACGGCCCAGCCTGGCAGACCGGCTGAAGAAAAAGGCTTCCACCAACAACCTGGTGAACTGGGTAAATGAAAAAGAGGATTCCTGCTACGTCTGCCGTCACTCCGCCGAGATCTACGCCCGCTATATCGATACCTTCTTTGTGATGTGGAAGGATGACGAATCCTTCCGCAAACGGGTTACGGAAAGCAAGGGCTTCTGCATCAGTCATTTCGGCGACCTCTGTTCCGCAGCGGACGATCAGCTTTCCGGGCAGCAGCTGGATGACTTTTATGCCGTGATCCTTCCCCTTATGCAGCGCAATCTGGAGCGCCTGCAGGAGGATGTGAACTGGCTCATCGAGAAATTCGATTACCGCAATGCCGACGCCGACTGGAAGGAATCCAAAGACGCCGTGCAGCGCGGCATGCAAAAGATCAAAGGCGGATACCCTGCGGATCCGCCTTTGAAGATGAAAAAATGATCAAGGTCTTTCAAACTGGGAGATGAACCTCCAGGCCTGTTCTACACTGTGGTGGCGGCACTCGTGCTGCTGCCCGCTGACGCTGGCCAAGGCCGTGCGGCATACCCCGTCCTCACTATCGTAGTAACGTACCGTGAGCACACTCCCCCGGGATTCGTCGGGGATCTTTTCCACCCTGTCCCCGGGGATGCCGTAATACTTGTCTTCCCACTTGTCCTTATCCTCAAATTTCACGTCAAAACGGCATTTCAGCTTATTCACGCCCGCAACGTACTGCACACGGTCCAGACAGGTATCTGCCTGGGAAGGCAGCTCCGGAAGAGGCGACTCCTCGCCGCCGGAATAGAACACCGGCACCGGCGTATCCATATTCAGCTTTTCATCCCCCAGGGAAAGGCCGAAGGGATTCTCCCTGATGGGGAAGAGGGCGCTGCAGGGGGCGAAGCCCGCAAAGGCCTTCGGATACTCCTGATACAGATCCCAGGTCTTGCCGCTGCCCATGGAAAAGCCACCGGCATAGATACGCTTCTCATCGATATTGTATTTCTTTTTCAGATCTTCTATCAGCTCCATCACCTCGGTGGCTCTCACCTCCAGATGATCGTCGATGGCCACATAGAGGAAGTCATGATCGTGACAGACCTCCCACCAGCCGGATACAAAGGTCAGATACATGGAGCAGTCTCCGCCGCCGTGGAAGCCCAGCACCAGGGGTACGGGACCCTTGTCCATGATCCCCTTGTTATAATATACGAAGTATCCCACTTTATGCGTGGGCTGATCCTTATAGCGTCCTTTGTTGTCGGGTGAGGTCTTCACCACCGTACAGCCGGGTTCCTCCACCATGTTCAGTGCCTCAAAGTCCGGCTCGTATTCGATCTTGCCGCACCACATCTTGAACTTCCACACGAAGGACTTGAAGTCCGCTTCATACTCGGCCTTATCCTTCACCAGCAGATGCTCGCAGCCCTCGAAGCCTTTATTGATCTCCGCACTGTTCCCCACACTCAGGATGGCGATGTCTTTCCTTTCCGGTGCGGGGGTGATGCTTAAGCGTTCCATGGAGACAACAGCGGGTGTGATCTCACCGGGGCCCCAGAGGTATTCGCCGTCGATCTTCTTAAGCAGCGTACGGGCACAGTAATCCGCTGAAGCTCCGTAGCTGTAGATATCCGCACGGAAGATGGCTCCGCGGATGAAATAACCCTTGAAGGTTCTTGTAAAGAAATCCGTGATCTTACAGATCCCGTCCTCATACTCCGGATGGTTCTTGGTATTGGCGATGAGCTCCTGGTAAAGCTCTACTCCCGCCTTATCCCAGCCGCCCTCGCAGGTAGGATAGATAAAGAGCACCGTGGAATCCACATCGGAAGCAATCCGGGCCAGGCCGCTCTGTCCGGCAAAAGCCACTGCCTCCTCCATGCTCTGTTCCTTTTCCTCAAAGACCAGCAGCAGCGGCGCCCGGAAACCGTAGTTGTTCACAGGTCCGTCCACTTCCGTCGCAGGCTTGAAAACCTTCAGCCGGAAATGCTCATAAGCATGCTCCCAGCATTTTCCCCCGTCTGCCAGCTGCTTCACTTCAGGTCTTTCCATTACTCCCATTGCACTACCTCCTTTTCCTCATGTAAGTATTACTTTAACTTCACTGTTCCGGTGAAGTTCATATCCTACTCGATGGTGATGGACGGTGCCGCAGGCTCTCCGCTCCCGCATACGATAAAGCCGATCTCCGCACTGCTTCCCGCAGCGATCTCGTTATTGAAATCCGCGGGACCGATCTTTAAGGTCCTTCCGCTCAGACTGTAGCTTCCGTTCCAGGACTGGTCCAGCTTCACATCGCTCGAAAACTCCGCCTTAAGCTTCCAGTCCTTTATGGGTTCCGATCCCGTATTCTTAATGGTCAGGGTAAACTGGACAAAATCCTGCTTCCCGTCATTCCAGCCGTTGGCCCGCTGAATGCTCACTTGTGTGTTCTTTGATGTGGCAGCCACAGCCGCCGGGGATGCCTGTTGTCCGTTACCCTGCTGACCATTGCCGCTCTCCGTGACCTTTGTGCTGCCCGTAGCCTTCCCGCCCAGCACTCCGACATACCATTTCCCTTCCCCGGAAAGCTCGCTCTCTTTCCAGCCGGAAAGCTTGCCGCAGCCCGCAGCGATCAGGCTGGAGCTTTCGTTCTTATTGGAAAGATTCCAGATGCAATAGCTCACGCCGGCCTTATCCATGGCGGCGATCCAGGCATTTGCCTCCTCAAAATCATAAGCCCCGTTACCGCTGGCATCGCAGGCTCCGAATTCGCTGCAGAAAAGGGGGATCCCCTTATCCAGGGCCGACTGCATGCGATTACGCAGATCACTCTTATGGGTTGCCGCATAGAAATGAATGGTATAGGCGATATTGGTATATTCCGACAGCGGATCCGCCGCCGGCTTATCCACCTCCTGGGACCAGGTGGGAGTGCCCACGATGATGATGGCATCCGGGGCATTCTTCCTTATCTCCGGGATCACTTCCCTTGCATAGCTTTTGATCTTTGCCCAGTCCGTCGAGCCGTTGGGCTCGTTACAGATCTCGTAGATCACATTCCCGTAGGATGCGTATTTCTTCGACATCTCGGCAAAGAATTTCTTTGCCTCATCCTTATATACATTGGGATCCTGTTCTCCCAGCACATGCCAGTCGATGATCACATAAAGCCCAAGATCCGTAGCATATTTTACGCCGTTCTCCACCAGGCTCTTCAGCTTTGCCTTGTCCCCGCCGGTGCAGTACCCCGCACCTTCGGCGCTGTACATGGCCAGACGTATACAGTTGATCCCCCACTCCTCCTTGAGGGTACGGAAGGTATCCTTGTTCACATACTCCGGAAACCAGCCGATGCCGTGGGTGGAAACCCCCTTGAGCTGATAGTTGGCACCCTTACTGTCCTTCATGCGGTTCCCCTCAAAATGCAGGGCTCCGTGATCCGCAAAAGGGGATCCTGTCGAAGCCGTTGCGGCAGGCTTTGTCTCTTCCTTTTCCGCAGCCTTGGTCGCCTCCGGCTTCTCCGTGGGAGTCGTCTCCTTCTCGGCCGCCTCCGTGGGTGCTTCCGTCGGAGCTATAGTTGGTGTTTCCTTTGCTTCAGCTGTCACGGTTTCTACCGCAGCCTCTGTCGGTGTCTGAGCCGCAGCAACAGCCGTGGGTACAGCCGTAGGGTTTACAGTCGGTGGCGCTGCCGTTTCACCGCAGGCAGAAAGGCAGAGGAGCAGGCTCAGTGCAAGTGCGCTCAGCTTCTTTTTCATTCTTCCACACCCCACTCTGCTCCATATTCCTCCTGTGATACTTTATGAAAATACCCGGTCCAGCTCATGGCATCGGACCCCGTCTCGCTCTGAAGTTTCTGGAGGAAGGTCACCGTCAGCTCATCCCCATCGATACTGGCAGAAAAGTTATGCCCATGGAGCTCATTGGTCCCGAAGAGCAGATACTCGCCGTCCAAAACAGAGCTCTCCAGATAATACAGACCACCCAGCTGCGGATTATCGATAATGCCGGCCATATGCGACTCGTCAAACCAGAGCCACAGATCCATACGGGCAGGCTCCCGCTCTGCGGCATTGCCTTCCGGCGCAGCCTCGTCCATACGCCAGGTCCCGATGAAAGCTTCATAGCCGGAGGTATCAAAGCTTGAAGCCGTACTCCAGTCTGCTCCGTAGATGCTCTCCACTTTTGAATCTTCCTTTGCCGGTACCCGCAGATAATACATCTTATCCTTATAACGATAGTAGCGCATCCAGCTGTAATCCTCGGAAGGATCGTACTCTACGGCCGCCACCATCAGGTACAGCTGATCTCCCAAAAGCTGCGAAGTCAGGATGCGCAGATCCCGCCGGTCCGGATAATCGATAAAGGCTTTGGATATCGCTCCCTGATCAAAATGATCGTTATAAAGCCACAGATCCCCGTGACGACCCTCCGTCAGTGAAGCCGTGCCTGCTGCACAGCGCTCGTAGACCAGCTCCCCATCGGCGAAGCGCATATCCGGTATCTCGAATTCCGCGGCGTTGGGCATCACCGCAGGGTCATAACCATCCTGTACCAGTTCCAGGCTTCCCTCTTCACCGGGCCGCAGTGACACCACCTGACAGCTTTCATAAGCATCCGTGGGTCCGCCATACCAGGTGAGCATCAGATAATCCGCCACTTCATTCCGTATCATCTGATGGCAGCGGGGATTCCCGTAGCCCCCGGTTTTAGCCAGGGTTCCCAGCAATACAGGCCCGTCGGCATCACAGCTGTAAAATTCCACCATGCCGTTCTCCCGCACATTACGGAAGATCAGTGTATTCATATCCAGGCCGCAATAGCCGAAGGAATAGTAATCGGTATCCAGACGGTAGGCTTCCTTCCCCTCTTCGTCCAGCACCCGGATCATGGATGCATCTCCGTCCGGTTCGTACTCCCAGATGGCGATCCATCCGCCGTCCATCGAAGTGCCCATCACCTCTCCGGGGCAAAGCTGCTCACAATCCCCATCCGGAGTGATGGTACAGACATAACCCGTCCCGCCGGTAAATCTGTCACAGTAGAAACGGTCCCCGCACCAGTACAGTGCCCCGATGCAGTCATCCTCCGCGACCCGCGTCACCTCTCCGCTCTCCTCATCATAACGGCAGAGGTATGTATCACCGTCCCCTATGATATAGGTCAGGAAATCCCCGTTCAGGGCCAGGTCATCAAAGACTTCTTTTGTATATTCATGGAAATACACGCCGTCACTTAAGCGTACGAAATAACTGCCGCTGCCTTCGACATAGTACGGCGGCACATATTCTTCCTCTTCCGGAGCTTCTTCCGGTGTGGGTGCGGCTGTGGGAACTTCGGTGGGTGTCACTTCCTCCGTTTCCCCCTCGGTAGCCTCCACCGGCCCCTTATCTTCCGTCCCGCTGCTGCCGCAGCCGGCCAGCAGCGCCGCAACAAGCAGCATGGCTGTGATATGTCTGACTTTCATACTTCCTCCCGTCAAATACAGTCTTTACGGGATATTATACACTATCTGATGGATCTTGACCATAGAAATAACACGCCATGAAGCTTTATGAAGCTTTACGAAGCTTTAAGGAATTAGAATAGCGACCTCCCAGATCAAGTTTTCTCCACTTCATTCATATATCCCGCAGTTATTATTCCAGCGGGAAGTGCCACAATTGCAATTCCAAACAACGCCGATATCATAGTAATAATCTTACCAATCACACTGGTTGCATAGATATCTCCATACCCTACTGTAGTTAGTGATACTGTTGCCCAGTATATGGCATCAAAAAACGTATCAAAAGTATCCGGCTCAAAATTAAACATTATCAGCGCCGTGATAACGATATAACCTAGCGCCAGCCAACAGACCACGAAAAGACTGTCCTTCTGTTTCCTGAACACATTAATCAGTATTGTAATATTCTTTGAATATCTGAATGCCTTAAAAACTCGAAACACACGAAGCGTACGCACAAGCCGCGCCACTTTAAGCACCCTGAATCCACGACTCAGTATTGATAGACTGGGCAGTATTGAAATCAGATCGACTATCGCCATAAGAGTAAACGGATACCGAACAAACGATAGTGCCCCCTTTTTCAGCTTATAATCTGCTGTTAAGAGTCGCAGCAAATAATCAATAATAAAGATAATAACTGTCGTCCTATCAATGACTATGGTATAGGTATTCTCAATCTTTATTGCTAATGGCGCTATACTCACGATGATAGCTATCATCATGAAAACATCATATATCTGACTTGGCCGATCCTTATCTTCTCCAGTTTCAAGAATCTGAAAAATCCGTTTTCTCATACGATTTAATACCAACTATCATCTTCTCACTTTCACTTTAAATCTAGCATTAAGCAAGCAAACTTGCACAGTACCTGCGTCTTTGGCGGTACCTTATTTCGGATTTGAGATACTCTGTTTTCCGGAATGGCGACTCTCGCCACAACAAAATAATCACCACCACCTCACTCCTCCACCACTCCGTGCCTTCTTCGATTCTAACAATTCTTTTACATCTTTGTAATCTTTACCACAAATCCCCAAAACCGATACTGCTTTACGTATTTCATAAGCTTCAGACGCCTCATCCAGCATTTTTTTACCATCTTCATAAAACTTATCAATGTATTTATCCATGAACTGTTCTTCTATTTTACTATCTGATTCTTTAAGTTTTCGAATTTTGCTTGCTACATGCGAATACTTTTCTCCATCGTAATCTTTAAGCACATCTATTTCAAAATGTAATAACCTTGCTTTTTCAGAGCTTTCATCTTCAT
This sequence comes from Lachnospiraceae bacterium, assembly GCA_017552715.1. Taxonomy (GTDB): domain Bacteria; phylum Bacillota; class Clostridia; order Lachnospirales; family Lachnospiraceae; genus NK4A136. Next base: position 35,977 of record JAFZOW010000006.1, on the reverse strand, counting down.
ACCCCAAAGCAATCAGCTCATTTAATTCAATCTCCGCCTTATCATAATCGCGATTATCCAACAGATAATCTAAATATTCATATCTACATTTATAAAGCATATTATCAGAATCCATATATCCATCTAATGCTGTTAAAATATTTTTAGCCGTTGCATAATCCCCCTCTTCCAAAGCCACTCCCGCGTTTATATAACTTCTCAATTTAGAGTCGGCAGCATCTATCGCTGTTTCATCAATAATACTACTTTTAGCCTCTGCAAACTTTCCTTCATTTGCAAGCTGTTCGACCTTGGCTACATATTGTCTCTCTTTATAACGTATATATATATAACGCCCTCCTATTCCGATAGCTATAAGAAGAAAAACAATAGCAATTGATAACCATACTTTTTTTCTTCTATTCTTTAACCGATCATTAATAGCTGATAAATACCCTGCAAACTCCTTACGAATATCATCCGATCCATATTTTAATATACTTTTATACGATGAATCATTCTCAAATGATTTATTTAATTTCGCCAGCTCTTTTTTTTCACGTATCCTTTTCTCTGCACACAATTTAACTATATATGTGTCAACATCACTCGGACATATGTCCAGTATTTTCTCGCAATACTCAATAGCATGACTAAACTCCCCATTTTCCAAAAAGTCAATGCTCCTATTTTTATATGCATCTATATCATTTCTATTACCACCTAAATTTGCTTCGCCATTATTTTTCCCTATTATTTTTCCTATACCACGCAGCAAATCCTGGCTGAAACCTATTGCCGCCATATTATAGGATTGTAAAACAGACAACGCTTCCGGCATATCATATGGATTCATGTCTTTATAACATGGCAGGAGTACCTTACTCCTATCTTTTTTCATCATTGCCAGGAATCGGCTCCATTCATTCTTTACCCACACAGCATCAAGGTGTTCCTTTGATGTGCCCACTACGATCATAACCTTTGCAGAGTTCAGGGCAGCAAATATATATGGTTCGTATTCGCTTCCGACCTTTTCTTCTAATGTGATACGCGAAAAGAATACTTTGTAACTTTTTTCTGTCAAATGATCATAGATATCCTGTGCCAGAACACTATCCTGTGTCCTGCCGCTATTCTCGTCAGATTCCTTATAGCAAATGAAAATGTCAAAAGGATCCTCTTTTGATGATGTGGCAAGGATCGCCTTCTGAACCTCTTCAATCTTCTTTCCGTCTTTTTGGTACTGTCTTTGTGTAATGCCATCCGAATACTTGATAGCCGCCAGATAGTCTATATCTTCCGTAAAATTTTCGAAACTGGCTCTATGACAAGTCGGGATATACTCCATCGTAGTCGGATCTTCGACATACTCTATTCCAAAACGACAAAGTGCTGCGCACCAATGTGCCTCAGCATCCTTCTCATCTTCCTTGATGATATCCTCATATACAGCAAAAGCTTTATCGAATTCGCCAAGTTGGCGAAAATAATTACCGCGGTTGAACGAATTGATGTGTTGTTCATCCGAATGCTTTGGAATCGTCAATACGCATCCGCAATACAGACATGTTCCAATTCCCTTTTCACTATTCAGCTCTATATCTCCACCGCAGATTTTACACTTAAATATCATATCTAGTCTCCACTTCTAATCATTTTGTTATTTTTTCATATAGCCAAATTTACATTTAGATCATCTTTACCATTATGCCTTCTCTTCCCCAGAAATAATACACGTTTCCAGTTTTCCTTTATTTGTACATTTACAATTTTCAGCCAACAATCGAATCCTCGGGATAATATCCGTAGTATAAAAATGCCCATCAAACCATTGAGGTATGCTAATATCCAAATACTCCTCCATAAGGTTATTCAGAATTCTTAATACCGGCAATGGATGCTCATTCTCAAAACACAGTAAAGGTACTGTGTGTTCACCGTGAAAATATTTGCAGCGGATCTGATATGGCATATACAAAAGAAGCACCGTATAAGGATGCATTTCCCCTTCGCTTATTCCAATTTCTGAAAAAATAGCAGAAATTTCTCTCACATAGAAGTTATCAGTATCATGATTTTTTATAGCTTTTATTGTCAAGTCTGTTTCCGCAGGATTAATTCTAGCAAGTATCAGTTCTAAGCTTTTCAAAACTTTTTCTTTATCCTCTTTAGGTTGACAATATGGATAATCCAAAATCATGGAATAAAACTTTATTTGAGCATACTCTTTCTTGATCCAACTCTTTTCATTCTCCCCAGGCATATATCCGGCCGCTGTTTCAGCCGCAAATCCATATAGGCCATTTAATGCCATCCACAAATATACAAATCTTTCTGTTTCGTATAATTTGGACTTAGCAAGCAACAATGCATCAAGCGCGGCATCCAAACGATCTGTTTTACTCTTCGTTACGTCTAGGATTCGCTGTAAAGACGCCTCTGTCCAGTTTCCAACCATGGGACGTTGTAATTGTGTACCACATAAACTATATATCAATCGTTCTGGTGTTTTCTTACAACGATCATATATACAAAAATCAACGTCATCAATTGTCACATAAACATCCTCTCCTGAAATCTTTCCGTATTTTATCAACTGGATCAGCGTCGCTTTCTTGATAGCATCTCTGAACAACGGATCCCGCACCAACGCTGATGCTTCTTTTTTGACTGTACGATCAACTTCCAAAGAAAAACCCTTTCGTGAGATACATATTTTTATATCTATTGTATTTGAAAATGCATATATCATCGACTTTTCCATTGATGAGATCTTCCCTGAATGCAGATAATAGTGTACTTTTCTCTTCATATCAACTCCTCATAGAATCAAACTATAGCAAGTACGTATACTCTTGAATCTTTATTTTCCCTCGTATACGCCCGACAGGATCCTTGCAATCTTTTTAGTATTTATGGCTCTATACTCTCATTTCCCCACCTTACACTTATCATTTCGTTTCTTTACGATTTCAGTCAGGCGATCTGTAATATCTATCACACTATCATTATCTTTTTTAGCAATCACTCCAAGCAACTCCGCGAGCAGCGATTCTATTTCATTCTCCATTTCCTCCAGATCCGAACGGCTGGAAGGATCACTGTAGCGGATCTCTTCTTCCAGCTGCTGCACCTTTTTACGGAGTTCTTCATCTTTGACATTATCCGCCATACCCTTGCACATATACTTGATGCTTTTCATTTTCTCTGTCTTTCTTTCGATCTTTGCATCAACAGCCTTCGCATGTTCACGGCCAATACCTCCTGCAAACATCAACACCATAAATACAACAAAAATGATAAGGCTCACGATCAATGCGATGTATGGTGAAAATCCTTTAGAATTGATCGCATAAATACTGAATATCGTCTGTAACAGCACATAGGCGATCGCCAGGACCATCTGCCCTCCATTCAACACATATTCTTCATTCCCTTTACGATAGCGGGGCAGTAATACATTTATACATATCAAGGCGATCAAAAAAGCTGCAACAGTAGCTATAAGTTCTATCGCAAGGGTTACAGGAAATACGAATCTTTTCACCTCACCACTGATGCTCTTTACCGTTTCCGGAATCACGGTAATATCGGCTGTTCCAAGAATATTCATGGATACTTCTGTTACAGGATAGCCGTTTATATAAGCAGGGATCACAAGAATCTCATCGCTACCATGCCATGCAGTAATCTCTGCCCCATCCGCTTTGATATTATATTCAAACGGAATATCACCAAGATCATAATTGATGAAATCAGAGTCATAGATCAGCTCGAATTTCCAACCAACATCAGCATTTTCCTTATAAAACCTATTATCCTCAGTACAGCAGATCAGAGGCTTTTCGACAGGTTCTCCGCTGATCTCACGGATCGCCGGAGATATATAAAGCTTCTCAACCCCGTTCAACCCTTCGATCATATTCCCGCTAATGGTCGTAACGCTTACTCCGTTGATCTTTGCAGGTATGATCAGTTCACGGCTCTTTCCATCGTATCTCTCAAGACTTATCGTTCCTCCATCAATGTTATAATCGAACAATTCATAGTGCTGATCAAAATACCCCTTCTGCGAATCCGCCAGTTCCACGACATTCAACTTATTATCTTTTGCAAACTGATCTCCATAGGAGCCGCTGATCACCGCGACATTACTCTTTACGACGCCAATGCGTCCGAGTATGAGCACTCCGGAATATATAAGCGCGATCAATAATATAATGATACTCAGTAATAACTGTCTTCCTTTTTTCATGATCATTCACCCCTCTTTGTTCCGCATTGGGGGCAGAAATTCGCATCGTTTATAAAAACGTGTCCGCAGGAAGAGCAGCAATCTGAACTCCTCACTTTTGCCCCGCATTTCTCGCAAAACGCTGCTCCAGCTGATAATTCATGCCCGCATTTTTCACAAAAGCGCTTCGCTGGCATCGTTTCCGTTGCACTCTGAATCGCCTGTCCTGCCGCCGTGCTAACCGAGCGGCCGATCTCTCCTCCCACACCGCTTATCATTCCGAGTCCAACACCGATATTTGCGAACTGACCCACAGCTTCATTACCAGCAACCTCTTTAGCGACCTCAAAACCTTTCTCCTGCTGATAGCTATAGCCCTCAAGCTCACGCTTCTTGGCAATGGCCTCTGCTTCGATCACAGTAGACTGTGCCTTTGTCTTTTGCTCGATTATGGTAAGCTTTTGCTGGAGCTCTGCTTCCATAACATCATTCTTCTGTCTGAAATACAGATCCTTAAATCGAAGATAGTTTCTATCCTCATCCGGTTTAACCACCGTCATAATAAGGAAGCTGTTCAACCGCACCCCATATGCAAGGAAATCGTCCTCCAGCTTGTTACGGATTGCGGAAGATAGCTCATCCAAATGCATATCTATTTCAAATATACTGATCACTTCTTTTCGAATCTCCTGTGCTAGTACAGACTTTATTCGATTCATTAAAAAAGATCGGAAATATACAACCAACTGTTCCTGCTCAAAGGTCTTCTCGGTTCCTACGATCTTTACCAGAAGTTTGGACGAATTGGAAACAGATACGCTCATTTCCCCACACGCACCAATCTCCAAAGGGAAATCATACACCGGATCCAGATAGCTGATCTTACTATCTGTTCCCCAACGAATAGCCATCTGCTCCGTAAGGTTAATAAAATACAACTCAGCCTGAAAAGCTTCCTGCCCACCTGTAGCCAACTTAAATATCGATCTAGCCACCGGAAGGTTCTGCGTTTCCAGTATATGCTGCCCTGCCCCAAATACATCCAAAAGCTCACCGTTAAGCATGAAAATCGCTTCTTGCGACTCTCTAACGATCAGTTTGGATCCCATATTGAAATTCTGAACGGGATGCTTCCAGACAAAAGTCTTGTTATCACCTTCATATTTAATGATATCGACTATACTCACGACTGACCTCCTACCTATTTCAAGGATTAATTGTCAGTTAATTATACTCTATTCTTCGCCCTCATTCAACCTATTGAGAGAGTTCACCACTCTTAACAGGAAGTGTCTGCAATACCATGTCATATATAACATTATGTAATAGTCATATTGTGCTAAGGGAGACCTGTATAGAATTGTATAAAAAACTTAGCCAGAGCATTTCAGCAGCTAAAGGAGGCATTTCATGATATCGCAGCTGTATTGGGATATGGGAGAACGGATCCGCTCAAAGAGGTTGGAGCTTTCACTTACGCAGGAGCAGCTTTCAGAAAAGATCGGCGTCAGCAGTAAACATATCAGCGAAGTGGAACGCGGTAATGACCGCCTTTCTTATGATAAACTGCTCCTTCTTTGTGATGAACTCGATTGCAGCACTGATTATCTGTTGCGTGGTCGTAATACTATAGCTGATGGCTTGGAGATTCCCGAATCGGTTTTAGAAGTATTCCGGCATCCTAACAGTCATGAATTCTCAATCCTGCAGGAAATGTTACATCTGTATTCCAAGATCATCCTCATTCATCATGACTAATGCTTTTGTTCTATATTTGTAATTGCATTTATATGTTCTATGTATTATAATTCTATTGGGTGCTGCCGGTATGATAACGGTAGGCGGTTAGCCCTCTGCGGAGGGCCTGTGTACCTCCGATCATTATGATCTGCCTTGATGCGGAAATAAGCGAAAGGAGGGAGTGAATATGCTGACGATCGAAGCTCTGCTTGCCGTCCTCGCCTTCGGGCTCGGATGCGCAGGCGTCGGATATACGATTGGATATCAACACGGTAAAACACAGAAGTGACCGCCCCTTCCCCAAGGATCGCGGTCACTCTGTGACATCGTAAATCTTTTGGGCTAACCGTCTATCGATCGGCAGCGCCTTTTTCTATATGATAACACTTTTCCCCTGAAAATCAAGCAGATTTCATCTCAAACACTATATGTATTCATACCGATCCTATATACTCCCGTACTTGATCATGCACTCCACCACACCGAAGAATTCCCTCACCATGTAATGGACTCCCACTGGAAGCAGGGTGGTGGCGGGTACGGTGCAGGTATTCTTAAAACCGGCATGCTTTGCCAGGAGCATGGCCCTGTATTCGTGGAAGCTGTTTGTGATGATCCCCACGGAAGCTTCCGGATCACCTATGATACGCAGGCTGTTCTGCAGGTTTTCTTCCGTATCCCTGGACCGGTCCTCCATGAGGATGCGTCCTTCGTCGATCCCGTACATTCCGGTCAGGCGCCTGCGGATGGCCTCTGCCTCACTGATCTCCTCATCCGCTCCCTGTCCTCCGGAGGCCACCAGGATCGTCCGCGGATTCTCCTTCATATATTCTGCCCCCCGCTCGATCCTTACACGGAGCGGATTCTTCGGTTCCGTGCCGATGAGTCCCGCCCCCAGCACGATCACATAGTCCAGATCCTCCGGAGGTTCCGATGTCATCGCATCAACGATACGTCCTTCCACAAAGAGGAAGAACAGAAGACCCACAGTAAAAATGCTGTAGTAAATTACCCGCAGGGGCCGGGGAATACGGAAGCGGGCAGTCCCGGCCAGCTCCGCTCGCAGCATAAAGACCCGCGCGGTACAGAAGATCGCCGCCAGAGGCCAGAGCCATATCCAGGAAAGAAACAGCCCCGCATAAATGACACACACAATAAAATAAACGCCCGACCAGAGTGCGAGCGGCAGATAAACACAGATACGGAATCTGTGAAAGAAACCCTTCTTTTTGATCTTACGAAGCAGCAGATACGCGAGGCCCAGTCCCAGAAGGACTATGAGCAGCGAAACCACTGTCATTATCGTCTTAATCATCAGCTCAAAACAAACTTTCCTACCAGATACTGCAGCCCCATGGCCAGCGCAAAAAGGAGCAGTATCGTTCCGACACTCATCAGCCAGAAGCGGGACGGGCTGTATTTGAAACCCTTCCAGCAGTTCCCGATGCGCACCAGCGCGATAAGGTAAAAGGCCAGGAAGGGGATCGTCACCAGAGCAAGGATCTGATAGGATAAAAGGAAAAAGAAAAACATGCCGCACATGGTACCGGCCCAGAGCTTCATCAGCGAATCCTTCGGATGCTTCTCGTTCACTTCCATCGTCTTTTCGTTGATCTCGTCCACATCCATGTAGATCTTTTTAAAGTTTACGGTGAAGCGCCCCTCATAATCCTTCATCTTCTGCGCTTCAAAATCTTCTCCCCAGTTCCCCATGGATCTCCGCCTATCTGTCCCATTTATCGGACAGCGAATTGATCTGATCCGCAAACTTGGCCAGATCCTTGTTGGCGCCGCCTTCGTTCTTGTAGATAACTGCCAGCAGGCGCTGTCCGGCAGCCAGCAGGCGCTTGAATACATCGGAGACGTGCTTCGTTTTCTTCTTGACGGGTACGCCCGCAGGCCGGGTCAGGAAGGAGCCGGTGATCATATCGAAGCAGCAGCCGCTGTAAGGTGCATAGGCATTGTAGCCATACTCGTTCTTCAGGCATTCCGTAAAGAGTTCGGCATTGTCATCATCGCCATGTACCACAAAGACCATCTTCGGCTTCTCGCCGATATTCTGTATCCACTCCAGCAATCCGTTCTTATCCGCATGCCCGCTCATACCGGCCAGAGACTGGATATGGGCCCGCACTTCGATGGGCTCGCCGAAGAGCTTTACTTCCTTTTCGCCGTCGATCAGGATACGGCCCAGGGTACCCACGGCCTGGTATCCCACGAAAAGGATCGTGGATTCCTCGCGCCAGAGATTATGCTTTAAATGGTGACGGATACGACCCGCATCGCACATGCCGGATGCCGAGATGATCACCTTGGGCTCACTGTCGAAATTGATGAGCTTGGATTCATCACTGGTGATGGAAAGCTGTAAGCCCGGGAAGGTAATGGGATTGATACCTTTTTTGACCAGCTCCAGCGCCTCGCCGGAAAAGCAGGCCGCCTGGTTTTTCTGAAAGATCTCGGTGGCTTCCACTGCCAGAGGGGAATCCACGTAAACCGGGAAATGGGGACAGTTCTTCACCAGTCCCCGGGCTTTGATCTCCCGGATGTAATAAAGCATTTCCTGTGTACGCCCCACCGCAAAGGAAGGGATCACCAGATTTCCGCCCCGGGAAAGGGTCTCCTCGATGATCTGCGCCAGTTCACCCACATAGTCCGGCTTTTCCGTAGTATGATAGCGGGTGCCGTAGGTGGATTCCATGATCACGTAATCCGCATCCTTCACATACTGCGGCTCCCGGATCAGCGTACCTTTCTTATTCCCGATATCACCGGAAAACACCAGCTTTCGGGTCTCGTTTCCTTCCGTTATCCACAGCTCGATGGAAGCGGATCCCAGCAGATGCCCCACATCGGTGAAACGGAAGCGTATCCCTTCACAGAGCTCGTAGATCTCATCATAATCAAAGGGTACCAGACGGCGTATGGTACCGATGGCATCCTCCATGGTATAGATAGGCTCTACCACCTGCCCCGCACTTCTTTGGGCCTTGCGGTTCTTCCACTCCGCCTCCTGCATCTGTATATGGGCACAGTCACGGAGCATGATGCTGCACAGATCCACGGTAGCTTCGGTGGCACAGATCTGCCCGCGGAAGCCCCGGGCATAAAGAAGGGGAAGCAGGCCCGAATGATCGATATGCGCATGGGAAAGAAGCACATAATCGATGAGCCCCTCTTCAATAGGGATCTCCACATTCTCGTACACATTCACTCCCTGCTCCATACCGCAGTCCAGCAGAATGTGCTTTCCGGCCGCTTCGATATAATGGCAGCTGCCGGTTACTTCATGATCCGCACCCACAAATGTCAGCTTCATGCCCTGCTCCTTTTATTTTAGTAAAACATCTGTATCCCGCCGGGGATCACCGTAAACTCGTTCACTTCCTTTGCTACAGCCCGCTCCCCGTCCAAAGACCAGTCCGGCTTATCCTTACAGGAAACGGTCAGCTGATCCACTTTGAGAAAAGTGACCAGCGGTGTATCATATCGCTGCTCCCTCAGAGCCTGCACGATATCCCTGAGCTGCATCAGATCCCGGGGCCGGCTGATCATCAGGAGCTCGAACATGCCGTCGGACAGGTTCACATGCTCCTCCTTAAAGTTCATCACGCCCCCCAGCGAGAAGGTATTACAGAGTGAAACAAAAAGATAATTATCTTCATAGACCCGGTCTTCCGCCCTGACGCGCATATGATAGGGCCGGGTCTGGGGCAGCTCACGCATACCCTCCAGCACATAGGCCAGATGCCCCAGAACGTTCTTAACGCTCTGCGGCGTCTCGTAAGAAGCTCTCGTAAAGATACCGCAGGAAGCGGTATATACAAAATACCGTCCGTTAAAAGTCCCTATATCCAGACGATGAGGCTTGCCTTTCATGATATGCTCCGCCGCCTCGGCCGGATCCATGGACAGCTGCAGGCTTGCGGCAAAATCGTTGGTGGAACCTCCGGGGATATAGCCCAGAGGTTTATCCCACGCATAGGTACGAAGCGCCCCGATCACCTCGGAAAGCGTCCCGTCCCCTCCCATGCAGACCACGCGGTCGATCTCATCATCCACGTGTTCCCGCACGATATTGGCAGCATCTCCCGGCTCTCTCGTACAACAGACGATGGTCTCGTAGTAATGATCCGAAAAAGTCAGAATGATATCCGTCAGCGTGCTTTCCTTCTTACTCACGCCTGCATGGGGATTGACGATGAACAAAAGCTTCCTGTAGCTTGCCATGTTTTTTATTTCAGTGGATACTTTGCAGTCAGTTCATCCACGATAGCACGTGCTTTGGGCACAGCCCCTTCTCCCTCCTTAACGATGAGCGAGATAGCTTCAGCGATACGGTCCATATCCTCCGTGTTCATGCCGCGGCTGGTAACGGAAGGTGTGCCGAGACGGATACCGCTGGTCACATTGGGCTTCTGGGGATCGTTGGGGATGGTGTTCTTGTTGGCGGTCAGATGCGCCGCATCCATCCAGGCTTCCACTTCCTTACCCGTCAGCTTGAAGGGAGTCAGATCCAGGAGCATCAGATGATTGTCCGTGCCGCCGGATACGATGGAAAGACCGCGGTCCAGAAGGCCTTTGGCAAGAGCCTGGGCATTATCCACGATACCCTTGCAGTAGGTCTTGAACTCGGGCGAGAGTGCTTCCTTGAAGCACACGGCCTTGGCAGCGATCACGTGCATCAGGGGGCCGCCCTGGATGCCGGGGAACACTGCCTTGTTGAACTTATATTTCTTGGCATTCTCTTCACTGGAAAGGATCAGACCGCCACGGGGGCCCCGCAGGGTCTTATGGGTGGTGGTGGTCACCACATCCGCATAGGGGATGGGTGAAGGATGGTAGCCCGTGGCTACCAGACCGGCAATATGCGCCATATCCACCATGAGCACGGCTCCCACTTCATCCGCCATTTCGCGGAATTTCTTGAAATCGATGGTGCGGGCATAGGCGCTGGCACCTGCGATGATCATCTTAGGCTTGCATTCCAGAGCGATGCGTCTGAGCTCATCGTAATCGATCACGCCCTGTTCGTTCACACCGTAAGGCACGATCTTGAAATAGGTGCCGGAGATGTTCACAGGGCTGCCGTGAGTCAGATGTCCGCCGTGATCCAGGTTCATACCCATGATGGTGTCGCCGGGCTGGCAGATGGCAAACTGCACCGCCAGATTGGCCTGGGCACCGGAGTGGGGCTGAACATTGGCATAAGTACAACCGAAGAGCTCCTTGGCACGCTCGATGGCCAGGGTCTCTACCACGTCCACGCAGTCACAGCCGCCGTAATAACGCTTTCCGGGATAACCCTCGGCATACTTGTTGGTGAGCACCGAACCCATGGCGGCCATTACCGCATGGCTTACCCAGTTCTCGGAGGCGATCAGCTCGATATGGCTGTTCTGACGCTCCTGCTCATCCACGATCGCCTGGGCGATATCGGGATCGACTGCCTTTAATTCTTCCAGTGAATACATGTTCTTTCCTCCTATATGATTTTCATTGGCTTTATAATATCATAATCCCTCTTACGGGACAAGACAGCTTTGGGATCCTGCGTATCCTTATGAGGCAAAGAAGGATTCCGCGAAACGCACCGTATCCATGGCATCCTTGCAGTAACGGTCCGCATGGATCATCTTTGCATACTCCGGGGTCATCACGGCCCCGCCCACTACGGTCTTACAATCCGGCAGCTCCGCGTTCAGCTGTTTTATGGTCTCCTCCATGGCCGGCACCGTAGTAGTCATCAGGGCACTTAAGCCCACCAGCTTTATGCCTTCACGCTTTGCCGTTTCCACGATGGTCTCCGGAGGAACGTCCTTCCCCAGATCGATCACTTCAAAACCGTAATTCTCCAACAGCACCTTTACGATATTCTTTCCGATATCGTGTATATCCCCTTTCACCGTAGCCAGGATGAGGCGTCCCTTGATCTCCTGCTGCGCTCCGCTCTCCGCCATACGCCGGCGTATCACTTCAAATGCGGCCGACGCGGATTCCGCGCTCATGAGCAGCTGGGGCAGGAACATACGCTTCTGCTCGAAGCCCTTTCCCACGATATCCAGTGCCGGGATCAGAGCCCCGTCGATCAGATCCATGGAAGCCTTTCCACTCTCCAGTGCCTCGGAAGTGAGCGCTCCGGCTCTGTCCTTCAGTCCCTTAACGATGGCCTCCGCCAGGGGACGCAGACTCTCATCCGTGATGGCGGCATAGCTCTCTCCGCCTGCAGCACTCTTCGATTCCGCAGCTGTCGTTCCCGCAGCCGGGGTTGCTTCCACGTAACGTTCCGTAAAGGCAATGTACTCCGTGCAGTTTTCATCCAGCGCCTTCAGGGCACAGTAGCTGTAATAGGTCTTCATCATCTCCGCTGAGGCCGGGTTCATTATGGCTGCGGAAAGCCCGTTCTCCAAAGCCAGGGCAAAGAATGCTGAATTCACCAGTTCCCGCTTCGGCAGGCCGAAGGAGATATTGGAAACCCCCAGGCTGGACAGCCCGTGAAGCTCATCCCGTATACGCTGCAGCGCCCCCAGGGTAACTTTGGCCGAATCTGCTTCCGCACTGATGCTCATGGCCAGGGGATCGATGATGATATCCTTTTTCTTTATCCCGTATTCCGCCGCCCGTTCGTAGATACGCTCTGCGATCCGCACGCGGCCCTCCGGCGTAGTCGGGATCCCCTCCTCATCGATGGTCAGGGCCACCACCAGACCGCCGTACTTTGCGGCCAGAGGGAAGACCTGCTTCATCACCTCTTCCTTGCCGTTTACGGAATTGATCATGGCCTTGCCGTTGTACCGGCGCAGAGCACACTCCATTGCAATGGGATCCGTGGTATCGATCTGCAGCGGCAGGTCACAGACCGCCTGCAGTTCCGTCACCACCGCCTCCATCATGGCCACCTCATCGATCTCCGGCAGGCCCACATTCACATCCAGCACATCCGCAAACTGCTCCTGCTGCAGCAGACCCTGCTGCAGGATATAGTCCATATCGTTAGCCCGAAGCGCCTCCTTGAAGCGCTTCTTGCCGGTGGGATTGATTCGCTCACCGATGAGCACGCACTTCTTTCCGAACTCTACCGCATGGGTATAAGAGCTGATGAGACTGATCTCCTTTTCGGAAAGAGGCTTGGGCTCAGTCGTCAGCACTTCCTCGATCATGGCTCCTATATGTGCCGGCGTAGTGCCGCAGCAGCCTCCGAGGATACGGGCACCCTTGCCCGCGATCTTTATCATGGAGGCACGGAACTCTTCCGGTCCCACGTCGTATACGGTACGGCCCCCTTCCGTACGGGGCAGGCCGGCATTGGGATTGACGATCACCGGCACCGAGGCATAGCGGCAAAGCTCGTCCACGATCCCCATCATCTGCTCCGGCCCCAGGCTGCAGTTGACTCCCAGGGCATCCACCCTGAGGCCCTCCGCCACCGCCACCACGGTCTTGGGATCCGCCCCGGTCAGGAGCTTCCCGCTCTCGTCATAAGCCGTAGTAAGGAAAACCGGCAGGCCGCTCTCCTTCGCCGCCAGTATGGCCGCCTTGGCCTCATAGATATCATTCATGGTCTCTATGAGGATCAGATCCGCCCCGGCTTTCATCCCGGCTTCAACTGTCTTTTTAAAGATCCCATAGGCCTCTTCAAAATCCATATCCCCCAGAGGCTTTAAGAGCTTCCCCAGCGGACCGATATCCAGTGCAACATAATGATCCTCCGCCACAGCGGAAAGATCCGCAGCCTCACGTCCGGGAAGCGTACTCTTCCCCTCTGCTGCCGCTATGGCTGCCCTTGCATTCCCCACCGCTGCCGCAACGATACGCTCCAGCTCCCCATCCTCCGGGAACTTCATGCAATTGGCTCCGAAGGTGTTGGTCTTTAAGATGTTCACGCCCCCCAGCAGGTAATCAAAATGCATGCCGCGGATCACATCCGCATGACTTTCGTTCCAGCGCTCCGGAAGCTCACCGGGCATAAGCCCCGCCGCCTGCAGTATGGTACCGCAGCCGCCGTCAAAAAATGTATATCCTTTTCGTATTCTTTCTCTTATATCCATAGCCATTATCCTATAGCAAACGACAAAATTCTTTTCGTTTTGTCGTTTGTTGCGCCGGATTTTGGCCGCTGAAAGCGGCATATTTCCTTACAAAATCCGTGCGCATCCTCGCAGTGTTCAGAACAGTTACAACTGCGTTTACTATATCATAAAAGCGGCCGCCTCACAAGCGACCGCTTTGTATCGATCATAAAGGATCCGCAGTTATTTCACGGTCACGGAAGTAATGTGGGGCTGTGCACCTTCATACCAGTACAGGAAGCCTTCCACATCGATGGTATCGCCTACCTGCAGGCCCTCAACCGCCTTATACACCTCGGTATCCGCACCGCAGAGATAGCTCTCCACCGTGAAGGTGTAGGTAGCATCCCCGAGGGTCACGTCAAAATACAGATCGCTGCCCTGTTCGCCGGAGCCGTCCCAGTTGTAGAAAAATGCCTTGCCGTCACCCTTATCCGCCACGGTAAGACCCTTGGCGCTGATCTTGCGGTTCATCAGATCCGTAAGAGCATCGGTACCCAGCTTGTCGGTGATATCCTCGGCCGTAGCGATGTAGCTGCCCTCTTCGATCTCGTAGGTAGCATCCACGATCTCCACTTCGCCGGACCACTCGGACTTGTAACCGGTGACCTTGATCTTGGTCCCCTCGGTCAGCTTAGCATAATCCTCTTCACTGCAGGGCATATCATAGAGGAAATATCCGCCTTCCTCGTTCTGGGTGTAAAATGTAGCGACTCCGCCGACACCGTCTTTCTCCCACCAGCCCTGTTTGGCCTGGACATAGGTCTCTACGGTCACTTCACTGTCCACTGCGGCAGCGGCAAAATCCGCATAAGACATCACAGCTCCATCCTGGCTCTCAGCAGCGGGATCAGTTTCTCCGCCTTCCTCAGGCTTGCTCTCCTCCGGTTTGGTCTCCTCAGGCTTGCTCTCAGCCGTTGTGGGAGCAGCAGCCTCAGTAGGGGCCGCAGCCGGCTCCTGTGCAGCATTCCCGCCGCAACCTGCCAGTACTACCGCCAGTCCCAGACCCAGTACTGCATTCAGCTTCTTTTTCATAGTTTTTTCCTCCTCCGAAAAATGTGTCCCCTTCAGACACACTCATTATACATAAAAGTTCCAAATATTCAATTGCATTTTTGTGCAATAATCCGTTTCCCTCCGGGATTTTTTTGTACTATTTGACAGAATGCCTCAGATCTCCAGCAGATCAAGGACAGAACTTTCTCCCAGCTCCTTCATGATAAGTGCACGCAGCTCCGCATCATCACCGGCACAGTCCAGCAGAGTCTGCAGCTGGGCGTGGCTATGCCTGCAATGCTTAAAATACAGCTTTTCATAGACGGCCCTGCGGTCGCCGGCACCACGGATCAATGCAAAGGGAATATCCGGATCATATCGTTTCAGATATCCCGCAAATTCCTCCCCGGCGGCTTCCGGCTTTGCAAGAAGCCTCTCGAAACACATCTTTGCCTTCCTCTCCCTTCGGGCACGGATATGACGCCCTCTGCCCAGAAGCTCATCGTCATAATCCTCTTCACCGCCGGCAGGAAAGGAAGTGTAATCCGCATCATCCGCTTCAGCCAGATAAAGCTTGAGCCTGTCGTCAAACCAGGAAAGAAAACGAGCCTCATCCGCTGCAGCCTCCAGCGCCTCCGCCGTATAGGAGGGCCAGGAGAGCAGGGATAAGGCCAAAAGCTCCGGTGAGGCATTCACGGCTTTATCCTCCGTCTCATACAAAAACACCCGCTCCAGTGCCCCCGAATCCTGAAAAGCCTTATTGGAAAGCCTGCAGCCCAGGGGGATCCATACTTCCGCAAGCCGGGGACAGGCGGCATAGGCCCAGTCCTCTACTTCCGAAACCTCCGGCGCTATCACCGCACGGCGGAGCTCCCTGTCACCAAAGTGTGCCTTCTTTTCGATCCGCACGGCTGTTTTCACGCAGCAAGCCCCATGACTCTTCCGATCAGCTGCACCAGTACTGCGGCCAGCCAGGCCACCAGGCACTGCCATAGCACCACACATACGGCCCACTTGGACCCCAGCTCTCTTTTGATGGCTGCCACAGCCGCTACACAGGGCGTATAGAGCAAGGAAAAGACCAGGATCGAAGCGGCAGTCAGCGGTCCGAAAGCTGCCGCCACATTATCACCGAAGAGCACCCCAAGAGTCGACACCACACTCTCCTTGGCCATAAAGCCGCTGATAAGGGAGGTGCAGATCCGCCAGTCTCCCAGGCCCGCAGGACGCATGACCGGGGCCAGGATGCCGGCGATGGCTGCCAGGATGCTGTCGGAAGAATCCTCTACCAGCCGGAAACGCAGATCAAAGCTCTGTAAGAGCCAGACCACGATCGTAGCCAGAAGGATCACCGAAAATGCCCGCTGCAGGAAATCCTTTGCCTTCTCCCACAGAAGAAAGCTGACGTTCTTTACTCCGGGCATGCGGTAATTGGGAAGTTCCATGACAAAGGGTACCGCATCTCCTTTGAAAAGGGTCTTCCGGTAGATAAAGGCCACCAGTATACCCACGATAATGCCCAGAAGATACAGCCCCATCATCACCAGCCCGCCGTACTTCGGGAAAAAGACAGCTACAAAGAAGGCATAGATGGGAAGCTTGGCCGTGCAGCTCATAAAAGGCGTGAGCAGTATGGTCATGCGGCGGTCCCGTTCACTGGGCAATGTACGTGTTGCCATGACCGCCGGTACCGTGCAGCCGAAGCCGATCAGCATGGGCACGATACTCCGGCCGGAAAGGCCGATACGCCGGAGGAGCTTATCCATCACAAAGGCAACACGGGCAATATAGCCGCTGTCCTCCATAAGGGAAAGAAAAAGGAAAAGTACCAGGATAATGGGCAGAAAGGAGATCACGCTTCCCACTCCGGCAAAGATCCCGTCTATGATCAGACTGTGTACCACCTCATTCACTCCCGCGGAGGAAAGGGCACGATCCGCTGCAAGGGTCAGTGCATCCACCCCCTTTTCCAGAAGGGACTGGAGGGCAGCACCGATCACAAAAAAGGTCAGGAAAAATACCGTCCCCATGATCAGCAGGAAAGAGGGGATCGCGGTATATCTGCCGGTAAGGATCTTATCGATGCGCTCGCTCCTGCTCCGTTCCTTACTCTGCTTCGGTTTCCGAACCGTCTCGGCACAGACCTTGCGGATAAAGGAAAAACGCATCTCCGCCATGGCCGCATGCCGGTCCAGTCCCCGTTCGTTCTCCATCTGCAGAACGATATGATCCAGCATCTCTTTCTCATTCTCATCCAGGGCAAGAGCGTTCAGGATACGCTCATCTCCCTCCACCACCTTGCTGGCGGCAAAGCGCAACGGCAATCCCGCACGATGGGCATGATCCTCGATCAGATGCAGTACCGCATGCAGACAGCGGTGAACCGCACCGTCATGATCCTTTTCATCGCAGAAATCCTGCCGCAGGGGACGTTCCCGGTAATGCGCCACATGAAGTGCGTGAGAGACCAGCTCGTCCACGCCCTCGTTATTGGCGGCCGATATGGGTACCACAGGCACTCCCAGCAGCTGCTCCATGCGGTTGATGTTCACCGTTCCGCCGTTCTCCCGCATCTCATCCATCATGTTCAATGCCACCACCATGGGGATGTTGGTCTCCAAAAGCTGCATGGTAAGATAGAGATTCCTCTCTATGTTCGTGGCGTCCACGATATTGATGATGCCGGTAGGTTTTTCATTCAGGACAAAATCCCGGGAAACGATCTCTTCGATGGAGTAGGGAGACATGGAATAGATCCCGGGCAGATCGGTGATGCTGGTATCGGGATGCTCCCGTATGGGTCCGTCTTTCCGGTCCACGGTGACTCCGGGAAAATTCCCCACATGCTGATTGGAGCCGGTAAGCTGGTTAAAGAGTGTTGTCTTTCCGCTGTTCTGGTTTCCCATAAGGGCAAAGCTTAAGAGGGTCCCTTCCGGAAGCGGATCGCCGCTGCCCTTCGGATGAAAACGTCCGCTTTCACCCAGACCCGGATGTTCGGTCTTAACGTATTCCTTTTCCGCCCTCTCTTCCGTATCCTCCGTGCGCTCGATCTCGATCTTTTCCGCATCAGCCAGCCGCAGGGTCAGTTCGTAACCGTGGATACGGATCTCCACCGGATCCCCCATGGGAGCGTACTTTACGATAGTGACCAAAGCACCGGGTATCATCCCCATATCCAGAAGATGCTGCCGCAGGGCTCCTTCCCCGCCTGTAGTCAGTATCCTTCCGCTCTCACCGCTTTTCAGTTCACGCAGATTCACTTTGCTGCCTCCTGCCCTTCCCGTGTAGTATTTTATTTCCCGCTCATCCGCCGCATTTCCGCCGGGCATTTGTGAGGCATGCCGGGGCCGTACTGGCAGTTCGGGCAGTTAAAGCATTTCACAAAAGGCTTGTCCGAAAGCACCGCTTCCGGAAAGGCCGGATCCGCCAGTACTGCCCGGCCCAGGTCCACGGTATCCGTCAGTTCGTTTTCTATAAGGTATCTTACCTGTGCGGGATCCATGATGCTGTTCACACAGGATACCGGCACACGTCCCCGGAAATGATCATGAAAACGCACACCCAGGGAACAGAATTTATTGTAATGCTCCCCCTTATCCGTGACCGTGGGATCTTCCCACTCGATCCCCGTGGATACCTGAAGATAGTCGCAGCCTGCTTTGACATACTCCTCCGCGACAGCGATGGCCGTTGCCACATCCGGCTCGATGCCGGCCGTCCTGACCGAGATCAGGAAATCTTCCCCGCATTCCTGCCGGACCCTCTGTATGATATCGGCTCCGAAACGCGCACGGTTCTCAGTACTTCCGCCGTAGGCATCCCTGCGCAGGTTTGTTTTCTCAGAAATGAACTGGTTGATCAGATAGCCGTGACAGCCGTGAAGCTGCACCCCGTCATAGCCGGCACTCTTCGCTCTCAGAGCTGCCGCCACAAAATGATCCTGCATCTCACTGATCTCGTCCGTACTCATTTCCTTCGCCCGGATCTCCGGACTTCTTGTAGGGACTGCCGAAGGTCCCATGGCCGGGCCGCAGTTGGGGTTGGCAGTGATACCGGTATGGTTCAGCTGGATGATCACTGCAACATCATTCTTATGACAGGCATCCGTGATCGCACGGTGCCCCTCAGCCTGCGCATCTTCCCAAAGCCCCAGATGGTTCTTCGCAAAGCGCCCCCCGGGGGTGACTGCCGTTGCCTCCACACAGATCAGGCCTAAGCCGCCCTCCGCACGCTCCCGGTAATGCTCCACGTGCTTTTCCGTCACTTT
Source organism: Lachnospiraceae bacterium (assembly GCA_017552715.1). Classification (GTDB taxonomy): domain Bacteria; phylum Bacillota; class Clostridia; order Lachnospirales; family Lachnospiraceae; genus NK4A136. The sequence continues at coordinate 16,689 of JAFZOW010000006.1, read as the reverse complement.
TCCGTCTTCCCCCGCATAATCAAACTTCACCGTAGGTGCCATGGTCAGACGGTTTTTCAGTTCTGTCTTATTGATCTTTATCGGATCCGATACCTTAGTCATCCTTATGACCTCCTATCTCCCTTTGATCTCGATCCTGTCCAGTATGCCCTGTACGCCCACACCGGGGTGAGTCAGGTACATCCTTGCCACATCCTCAATGAAAACGGCGTCGGCGCCGGTCTTCTTCCGTATCTTTTCAAGCGTCCAACCTTTATCGATCAGCTTCATGATACGGCCCACCAGTTCTTCATCCGCTGCCGAAAGCGTTTTCCCGGCGGCATTGCTTACGGGAGCCGCAGCTTCCGGAGCAGCCGGACGCAGGACCGCCGTCTTCGCGTGCCCGTAATAAACCGAGGCAGGCTCCAGAGCCAGCAGCCTCTCCCAGCTTTCCCCGATCTGTGTGCCTGCATGCAGATCCAGCTCATACAGCGGATTCAGATCCCCCACAAAAAGGCTTCCGTCATCCAGCCAAAGGGAGATGCTGTCATCACTGTGCCCGGGAGTATGCAGGATCTCTCCGTCTATCCCCAGCTTTTTCAAAAAGGACCGGCTGTCTCTCAGGGCGAGCACCTGTACAGCCTCATCCCTGATCGCTTTATATTCCGTTCCCTTCTCTTTGGCGAATACAGCATCCGCCGCATGTATGAACTCAAGCTGCACCTCGGGTACTACAATCCTGCCCCCCGCATCCGCGATCTCCTGTGCGATCCCGCAATGATCTGGATGAAAATGCGAGATCAGTATATGATCGATCTCGGAAGGCATCAGCCCCTGTTCCTTAAGTGCCCGGCAAAAAGGCAGGAATGTTCCTGCCCAGCCGGTATCGAAGAGCAGCTTTCCTTTCTTCCCCACGATCAGGTATGTATTTGTATTGGAATACCTCAGTTCCCGGATCATCCTCCATCCTCACAAAGAAGCAGGCACCTTACCACGCCGGCTGAAAACATCAGCTCAAACGGAACGATCGGTTCTGCACTGTTCCTTAGTCCGCAGCGCGGTCGATGAACAGAACCCCGAGGGTACCCGGACCGCAATGGGAAGATACAACACCTCCCGCACATGTTTCCAGTATCTCACTGAAGATTCCCAATGTTTCCAGATACTCCCGGACCTTTTCCGCGATCTCCCTATCCTGCTGCCGAAGGGTATGCGTGATAAATACCCGGTCCGGCTCGGCATGACGAAGAGCCGCTTCCAGCTCATGCACATATTTCATCACGGCCTTCTCCAGACTGCCGCGATATTTCTTTTCAACACCCATTGCCCCGTTCCTGACAGCGATCTCGGGGTGGAGCTTCAGCGTCCCTGCCAGAAGCGCCGTTACGGAAGAGCATCTCCCGCCCCTGGACAGGAAGGTAAGCGTATCAATCACAAAACTGGCCCTTACCCGCGGGATCGTTTCTTCGATCGCTTTCACGATCGTCCCGGCATCCACGCCTCTCCCGGCCATTTCAGCCGCCTTTATCACAAGAAGGCCGATCCCGGTAGAAAGATTGGCCGAATCGATCACATGCAGGCGTCCCTGCCCCTCATCCTCCGCATATATCCTGGCCAGTGAATAAGAGGAACTCATCCCCGAAGCAATGGTAAAGAGTATACAGTCATCTCCGGCATCCAGTGCCGGCTTTACAGCCTGCTCCAGTCTTTCCTGCGTGAACGCGGCAGTCTTTGGCGTCGTCCTGTTTTCATCCGACCAGCGGAAGATCTCTTCCTGGCCAAGTCCCTCCCCGTCAAAGTAACTGGTCTCTCCCATAACGATGCATAGCGGAATGATCGTCACCGAATACCTTTTTGTCAGTTCCTCCCCAAGATCACAGGTTGAATCCGAAAAAATCCTTATAGCCATTTTCCTTCCCTTTCGCTTATCTTTTTTTCAGCCTGTCCTTAAGCCACACGGCGATGATCCCGGCCCAGGCCAGGCACAGCCCTGCCAGCAGAGCCTTGGACGCAGCGGGCAGCGGGGTGTTCACATCCCCGGCGGCCTTTCCTTTCTGATCCAGACGGTAGAGAGAGATCATATCCGAATAGAGTTTATCGATATAGGCATCATCCACCGTCTGTTTCCGTCTGGTGGCTTTCACCACATCATCTATCATGGCTCCCGCCGCATTTCGCAGGGGGGCGGAACCGTTAAAGACCGGAGTGACAAAGGTGTTTTCGGTATTGGCCAGAAGAAGCTTTGCCGCATCGATCTTTACGGAATAATACTGATCGTTGTCTTCCCCGCTGCGGGAAAGATAATCCAGATATTCCGGATTCTGCCGGGCGCTGACGGTCACCGGCACATAACCTTCCGTTTCGGAATAGGCGATCTGAACGGAATCATCCAGCAAAAACTGTGCAAAGAGCCAGGCTGCCAGCACCTCCTGTGGATCGTTCTTCTGGAAGACACAGAGGCTGGGCCCCTGGGAGATCATCTGGGGAGCATTCACATCCAGCTGGGGCACCGGCCGTACCTGGATATCAAAGTCCTTCAGCTTATCCGCCGCGATATCCTGATGTGCGGCCTTTCCCCCCATCCAGGTGGCTCCTGCGGTGGAATCGATGGCAAAGATACACTGCTCCGCATTCAGGAAATTGCCGGGATAGCCCGAGATCTTAAAGGTGGAAAAAGCCCCCTTGGCCGTATGGCCCGCGATCTCCTTTAGGAAGCTTTCCGTCTCTTCGTTAAAGATATCCACACTGCCGTAGGCATCGGAATAAGGGGCTCCTGCCTGCTTCAGATACTGTATCATCATATTGTCGGAAGACTTGTAGATAAAGGGGATCAGCACGTTCTGTCCGTTCACTGCGAAGTTCCCCTCCGTATCCTTCTTGCAGGCTGCTTCGGATACTTCCCAGATGTAATCCCAGCTTAAGACATCCGGGACCTCGTAACCCAGAGCCCTTACCATATCCGCATTGATGTAGCAGGCCTCGGTGGATCGCATGAAAGGCAGGGCATAATATTCGCCTCCGATCATACATTCCTTCAGATGATCGGGTATGACGCCCTCCGCTCCCGGCCCGGCAAAACGCAGTTCGGAACCGCCGAAGCCGTATCGCTCATCCTCCATGAGCTTATCCAGTGCAAGCACCGTATCCGCTCCCTCCAGATAAGTGGCGATATGATCGGGATAGGTGATGCACACATTGGGCGTGGTATCCGTAGCGATGTTAGTGATCACATCGTTATAGATCTTGCCGTAATCCGTATAAAGGCGCATGTTCACACGGATATTGGGATAAAGAGCCTGGAAATCCGCGATAGCCTGCTCGTAGATACGGGTCTGAGTGATATTGGTATCGTTCTTGGCCCAGAAGCTCAGTTCATACTCCCGGCTCTCATCAAAACTTTCGGGCAGTTCAAAAGCACTCCTCTCCCGGCTCCCGTGACAGGCGCTTAAGGGGATCATGCAAAGCAGAAGGACCAGAATGACGCGGAATCTTCTCATCATAGGCTTCACCCCTTGATACCGCTGCGGGAGATGCCCTGCATCAGCTTCTTCCGAAAGATCAGAAAGAGCACCACCAGAGGCACCGAGATCACCACCACCGCCGCCATCATGGCCGGTATGTTCTCCCGTCCGAAGCCGTTCTCCCGTATCTCCTGTATGCCATTGCTCACGAGAAAACGGGAAGGATCGTCGGTGACCAGCCTGGGCCATACATAGGAGTTCCAGCATTCGATGACCTTCAGTATGATGATGGTCACCAGTGTAGGACGGCACATGGGCAGCATGACCTTCCACAGATAGCGCAGGTCCGAAGTCCCATCCACCTTGGCGGCCTTGTAGAGTTCCTCCGGGATCTGTTCAAAGTTTTCCTTCAGCAGATAGATATAAAAGACCGAAGTCACCGAAGGCAGTATCAGGCCGGCAAAGGTATTTCGCAGATCCAGATCCGTAATGGTCACGTAGTTCGTGATGACCACCAGCTCATTGGGTATCATCATCAGGGCCAGGAGCAGGGCAAAGACCGGTCCCCGGCCCGGAAAATCCAGTCTGGCAAAGGCGAAGGCCGCCAGTACGATCACCACGAGCATCAGGGCCGTAGTGATGAGGGTAAAGATCAGGGTGTTCACAAAATACCCTGCCAGAGGCACCGCGGTAAAGGCATCCGCGTAATTCTGCAGGGTGGGATCCTTGGCGATAAAGGAAGGAACCACTTCCGAATTATAGGAGCTGTAACTCTTTATACTGGTAAGGACCATCCAGTAGAAAGGGAAAAGCACAAGAAGCCCCCAGAACGTAAGTCCCAGATAGCGCAGCACAGTGCTCACCCGTCGTTCCGCCTTATCCTGTTTAACGATCGATCCGTAATCCTTCATGGCAAATCACCTAATGCAGTGACACTTTGTTTTTACTGACCATCAGGTTGATCATGGTGATGGTAAATACGATAGCAAAAAGGAGCAGGGCTGCTGCCGAAGCATAGGAAGGGTAACCGCCGCTGTCTCCGTAAAGCATATCATAGACATAACCTACGATGGTGTTCATCCCCGCAGCATTTAAGTCCGTCCCGAAAAGGGCTACTTCGTCACTGTATGCTTTAAAAGCCCCGATAAAGCCCGTGATCACCAGATAGAAGATCATGGGGCTGATGAGAGGCAGGGTGATGCGGGTAAAGATGCGGAAGCTCCCAGTGCCGTCCACCCGGGCCGCCTTGTAATAGACCTCAGGCACTCCCGCCAGGGCACTGGTAAGGATCAGGATCTTGAAGGGCATCACCACCCAGACGGTATAAAAGCACATGACGAACATCTTGGCCCAGTACGGGCCGTCGATAAAGTCCACACTGCTGCCTCCGAATGCATGGATCAGCAGATTCACCATACCGTCGGTATACTCCGTCTTTTTAAAGAGGATCATAAAGACCAGGCCTACCGCCAGTGTATTGGTCACATAGGGCAGGAAGAATACGGTCTGATACAGCTCCCGCAGAAATTTTATCTTGGACAGTCCCAGACTGATGAGCAGTGCCAGCCCCGTAGAAAGGGGCACCGTAATGATCACGATGATAAAAGTGTTCTTCAGAGCCCGTATGAAGTAGGGATCCCTGAGTACATAAGCATAATTGTATAAACCGGTGCCGCGGTAACTCTGGGAGGCAAAGTTGTAGCCTTCCTCGAAGGAGTAGACCAGCACATCGATCAGGGGATACAGAAGAAATACAGCCAGGAAAAGCAGGGCGGGCAGAAGATACAGCCAGCCCAGAAGAGGATGCTTCTTTTTCATGACAGCTCCACCCTCTCTCCGCTCTCCTTATCGAAAAGGAAGATCTTGTCCGGTTTTACGGAAAAAGCCTGTTCCTTTTTGTCGGAAGCAACACTGCCACCGGGCACGATGGCGCGGAGCTGTTCCTCGCCGCTGCCTGCATGAGTAAAGACCACACTGGTATCCCGTCCCATTACCTCCACTGCCGTGACTCCGCAGTGAAAGCTTCCGGCATCATCCACCAGCAGTCCTTCGGGACGTATGCCCACGGAATACTCCCCATCCGGGGCGGAGGTCTTAAGGAGCTCATCCTCCCCGATAAAGAGCTTCCCTCCTTTCACCCGTCCTTCAAAGGTATTGATACGTGGCGTTCCCAAAAACTGGGCTACAAAGAGGTTCGCCGGCCGGTCATAGACTTCCTGGGGCCGGCCGCACTGCTGCACCACTCCGGCCTTCATCACCACGATGCGGTCCGAGATGCTCATGGCTTCTTCCTGATCATGGGTCACAAAGATACTGGTAACGCCTGTCTTGCGCTGGATACGTTTGATCTCTTCCCGGGTCTGCAGACGCAGGCGGGCATCCAGGTTCGACAGAGGTTCATCCAGAAGCAGCACATTGGGCTTCTTTACCAGTGCACGGGCGATAGCCACACGCTGTTGCTGCCCGCCGCTCATCTCCGCCGGCTTGCGTTCCAGCAGCTCTTCGATCTGCACGATGCGGGCGGCTTCCTGCACCCGCTCTTCCACCTCTTCTTTTGTAAGCTTCTGCGCGCCTTTCAGGTTTTCCAGGGGAAAGCGTATATTCTGGCGCACCGTCATATGCGGATACAGGGCATAGTTCTGAAAGACCAGCCCCACCCCCCGGTGCTCAGGCCCCAGGTCCGTCACATCCTCTTCTCCGAAATACACACGGCCGGAAGTGGGCGCCTCCAGGCCGCAGATCAGGTTCAATGCCGTACTCTTGCCGCAGCCGGAGGGCCCCAGCAGGCCTACCAGCTCACCGTCTTCTATGGTGAGGCTCATTTCACTCACCGCCCGTACATCCTTCGGATTCTTCTTTTCCCTCCCGGGAAAGATCTTGGTCAGTTGTTCCAGAACCAGTTTCAAGCTTTAAGCCTCCCCGCGCAGTGCTTTGTCACATTCTTTAAGCTTCTCGATGATCCCTATATGCTGCGGGCAGATATTCTCGCACTGGCCGCAGGAGATGCAGGCATCCGCCACAGCCCCTTCCGCCGCTAGCGCGGCATAATCCGCAGCAGCCTCTTCGATCTGCCCGTCCCCCAGACGTTTGTTCATTGCGGAAAAGATCCGGGGAATGGGGATCTGCTTCGGACAGCCCTTGGTACAGTAGCTGCAGGAGGTACAGGGAATGGTGGAACTGCGTCCCATGATCTCCGTGGCCTTACGTATGATCTGACGTTCTTCCTCGTTCAGGGGCTGGAAATCCTTCATATAGGACAGATTGTCTTCCATCTGTGCCGTATTGCTCATGCCCGAGAGCACCGTAAGGATACCGTCCAGGGAAGCCACAAAACGTATGGCCCAGGATGCGGCGGAACGCTCCGGTGCGTATTCGTTAAAGAGCTTCAGTACCTCCTTCGGAGGCTTCGCCAGGGCGCCACCCTTTACGGGTTCCATCACCACGATGGGCTTTCCGTATTTCCGTGCCACCTCATAATTGGCCCGGGACTGTACGGAAGGATTCTCCCAGTCGGCATAATTCAGCTGCAGCTGCACGAACTCTGCCTCAGGATGGGTCTTCAGTATCTCCTCCAGCAGTTCCGGCCCGTCATGAAAAGAAAAGCCCACATGTTTGATCAGGCCCTTATCCTTCATCTCCAGGGCGAAATCCCACATATGGAGCTTCTCGTATCTCCGGTAGTTATTATGCATCAGGGTATGCATCAGATAATAATCGATATAGCCGGCCCCGGTACGGTCCAGGGAGGTCTGAAACTGCCCCCTGGCCATCTTCTCATTGAATGCGATGGGCCCGAAAAGCTTGGTGGCCAGTGTGTAGCTTTCTCTGGGATGGCGTGCCACCAGAGCCTTCCCTATGGCATCCTCCGAACCCGGATACACATGGGCCGTATCGAAATAGGTACATCCGGCCTCCAGGAACATGTCCACCATACGTGAGGTCTGCTCCACATCCGTACCCAGGCCCTTTTTAGGCAGGCGCATCAGGCCAAAACCCAGTTTCTTTGTCTCCATCATGGGCATTTCCAAAGCGTTCATACGTATGCTCCTTTCGGAAAGATCGCACTTAAAGCACGGATCTAACGCTGACGGCGGTCGTTACGCCCGGCGTAGTAGCGTTCCTTGTCAGCATACATCATAGCGTCCGCCTGTTTCTTGATCCCTTCGGTATCCTCACAGCCCTGCGGACAGAAGACATAGCCCATGGAAGCGCTGCGTCCGCGTTCCATGATGCCTCCCCTGATATGTTCCACGTCCCGCAGGAATTCCTCCTCATAATTGCAGACCACATATGCAGAAAACTCATCTCCGCCCATTCTAAACACCACGTCCGCCCCCAGCACTTCGATCAGGGCATCCGCCACATCTTTGATCATGGCATCGCCGGCTTCATGGCCCTCTGTATCGTTAACGCGTTTTAAGCCGTTGATATCGCACATGATAAAACCATAGGGTCTGGTATGATCCAGTTCCGTCTGTTCAAATTCCTGCAGAGCCCGTCGGTTCTTTGTTCCGGTCATCTGATCATAATAACTGTATCGGATCAGCTTGCGCTCGCTCTCCCGGCGTCCCAGGGTCTCGGACAGGAAGTACTGCAGGAGCTGAACGATGCCGGCGGCCTCCTCCAGCATATCCTGGGGAGGATTACTCAAGCCGAAAAAGCCGACATATTCCCCGTTCTCTTTCAACGGCGCACTGATCATACGCTCAACCCCGCGAGCCCCCATCATACGATAAAGCACAGGAGCATATTCCTTGAGCTTTTCCCTTTCTTCGATCACCATACTTCCGCTGCGGTCATATTCCTGGTAGAAACGCTCCACCACATCCGGAAAGATCATCGGATCCATGGGATTGGTCTTCTCATCGCCGCCCCATTCCCTCCACAGATAAGTGTTAGTCAGCGTACCGTCATGTTCATCCTCATAGATATAGGCTCGTTCAGCCTTCAGTTCCTTTCCCAGATACTCGAGCATCTGGTGCATGGCTTCCTCCGTGGAGCCTGCGGAAAGAGAATACTGCATAAGAGAGTTCACAAAAGCATCCCTTCGGTTCGTTTTCCGTTCACGTCCGACCCAACGCACGATCTGCCAGAACATGGCCAGGATAAAGATCAGCAGTCCGAGCCTAAGCATGCTCCCATGGCTGTCCTTAACGCGGGAACTCATAAGATAACGCAGACCGTCCACAAATGCACCGAAGATAAAAGCTACGGCCCCGAAGTAGAAAAAAGTAAGTTCCTCTTTGATCCCCCTCCTTTTGCAGTACAGACGGTTATTGACCAGGATCAGCAGTGTCTGTACCAGGGTCACGACATAAGAGATATACATCAGCGGTACCAGCCTGTGCATGTCGATCCCGCCGATCAGGCGCAGTGCGAACAGCAGCACGAGCGTACCGATGGATACGCCAAAGGAGATACGTGCGTGGATCGGATTCTTTTTCTTGGCTATGGAATTAATGAAAACGATCATGGGATATTCCATAAGCGGAAGCGTGACATAGTTGATCACCCGCAGCGCCTCCACCGATCCCATCAGCATCTGCAGCACACGGGACTCCATCAGGGTCCAGGCTCCGATCAGGATCACGGAGATACCCAATGCCAGCAGATTATAGCCTGCTTCATTCTCCCGGAAAACTCCGAAATGTATGAGCAGTATAGCCGCTCCGAGAAAGATGATAAAGAGCGACACGGCGTAAGCCAGCACATTTTCACTGAACATCTTGTACCGGAAGATCCCGTAATCCGCGATGGCTACCCGGGGGAAACGTCCTCCGCTCTCTCCTTCATAGGACAGCAATATCTCCATCCTGAGTTCCTTCCCCACATCCTCCCCGGACAGAATGACAGAATGGTATACATCACCGGTCCCCTTACCGGTGACGTTTGTCTCCGGGGTATAACTGTACAGCAACTCATCGTCCAGATAGAGAACGAAGCTGACATTATGACTGATCAGGTTCAGGCTGTCTCCGGGAAGGATGTCTTCCGGAACCTTATTCCTGAAGGTCATTTTCCCGTCCCTTACAGTGGATGGCGGCTTGCTGAGGCTGACCGCCCTGCCGTCGGCATCTCTCCATCCGCCGGAAAGATCGATATAATGGGCGTCAGGATAAGCCTTAAGGAAAACGGAAAAATCAGTGCCAAAGAGAACATAAAGAAACATGCCGCCAAGGATCACGACATATATGATGGACAATATGGACCAGCGAAAGGGACTCTTTTGCTCCATGATAGGTATTTTACCAAAATCGACTGTCAAATTCAACCGTCATTATGTGTATTTATTGCAATTGCCCCCAACATCATGTTATAATGAGCCGGTTATGACGATCGAACTCGGACCGAAAGAAATGGCCATACTTTACGGCCTCCTGATGCTTGGGGCCGTGTTTTTGTGCTTCTCGGGCTATCGCATCTATCGCGTTGCCCTGTCCATCCTGGGCTTTGCTGCCGGCTTTGCGCTTTCCGCCCCTTACCTGGCTTTCTTTCAGCTTTCCGAAGGCGGGATCTTCCTGGGGCAGCTCATCACCGGCTGTGTATTCGCTTTCCTTTCCTGGCGCTTTATGCGCCTCGGGATCTTCATCGCCGTCTATCACGTGGTGCGACGGCATCTGAGCACGCTGCTGGCCACGATGCTGGCGGAAAAGATCGGCATCCCCCCCGTGCTCTATCCCGTCTTTGCCGCACTGGCAGGAGGCCTGATCGCCCTGCTCCTGGCAACTCTGGTGGTGCGTTCGGAGCGCTTCATCGTCGTCAGTGTACTCTCCCTGGCGGGAGGCTTTGCCGCTGTCGACCTGCTGCACCGGCTCCTGCCTCTTGTTCTGCCCCTGCTTCCCGCGGATCTGAACATCGATCCGGCCCTGCCGGATTCCCTTCCTCCGCTGGTCTGGCCCGTCATGGGCATCATCCTGGCCCTGGCCGGTATGATCACCCAGCTTGCCGGAAGAAAACGCAGAAGATGATCAGCTGATCAGGGTAACTGCGCAGCTTCGGCCGTTACCGCCTCCGGATAGATCCCGGAGATCTTATCCCCTGAGAAATCCCTTATCATTCCCTTAAGCTTATCCAGCTCATCCTCCACCGAAGTACTGTTCAGTGTGCAGCGTCCCTCCGCCATATCTTCAAAGATCGCGTAATTCACCTCCGGCGAAAAATGTACCACATCCATGTAATGATCCGTGGCCGCATAATCCTCCGCGGCAAAAAAGCCGAAAAGCTTCACATTCGGGCAGTCCGCGAACGCCGTACTCAGACGCCGTATCATCGCAAGATCCGCCTCAAGGCCCCCCTCTCTCAGCTCCTTATCCCAGGAAAGAAGACTTGTCGGCGGATAGAAAAGGTAAAAGACCGTCTCCGGATGGGCACTTATGCGTTCCTTCAGAAGGGCAAGATTTTCCTCAAACTCAGCCGGTACGGGCTGCGCTTCATCAAAGTTCTCCTGCGGCTCATAATACACCTTCATGGATTCCGTGGAAAAAGTCTTGGTACGGTACCAGTCGTAGGCTTCTCCGGGATCGTAATCCAGGACCGTGTTATAGGCCAGCTGTATGGGGATCTTTTTCAGCAGTACATCCTTATTCCACAGATATTTCCAGTCATCCAGGGGATTTCTGTTCACCAGATACCAGTAATCGTTTTCCGGGAAAGTAAGCGTCGTATCCGCACATAACACGGCCCGGTCGATGCAGTAAAACACCTGCTTAAGCTCCCCTGCTTCATAAGCCCGGTCCAGATAAAAGAGCAGGTCCGCATTGCTGCCTCCCGCCCGTATGGCTTTAACGGCCTTCGCCTCGAAAAGTTCGGAAAGCCAGCGGGTATTGGTATTTTCCACCAGGGAATCCCCCAGGAGGATGGCATCGTAATCGAAGTGGTCGATGGTGCCGATGACCTCATAATCCCTTTCTTCCAGCACCGGCTGCATCCCGGGTAGCGGGCCGTGATAATGGTAAAAAGGATCAAACAGCACAACGACAAAAGCCACTGCCAGCATGCATAACAGCGTGATGGCAGCCAGGCGTTTCAAAAATCGTAATGCCGTTTTCTTTCCGTCCATCCGGCCTCCTAAAAGTTAAAATACAGAAAGGTACTCACCTGATTCAGGCTCACCACCACTGCCGTAAAGAGCAGCGCCAGAAGCCATATAAAACGTTTCGGATAAGCAGCCGCCTTTGCGTCCGCGCAGAGCTTCGCCGCGTTCCTCCCCCGCAGGAGCAGCGCCGCCACCAGCAGCATCAGTGCCAGCAATATGAGGTACAGCGCATTCAATGCCCCCGGGGCCAGTGCTTCCGCAGCCCTTGTGATCATGTAAAACTCCGGTGCCTCCGCCAGGCAGGAAGCCAGCTCCGGCAGGAAATGCACGCCCTTGGGCGTGAACATGGCCGTCAGCATGCGTCGCATGAAATCCAGATCACCGCTGCGGAAAATGAGCTGTGAAGCCACGATAAAGCTGAATGTGAAGAACCAGGACAGAACTCCGGGCTTAAGACGCAGGAACTTCCGCCGGCTCCAGAGCACACCGACACCCTGCAGCGCCCCCCAGATCAGATAGGTCCAGGCCGCTCCGTGCCACAGTCCGCTCACCGCAAAGACCAGGAAGATATTGACCGCGGTACGGATCCTTCCCTTCCTGCTGCCTCCCAGAGGGATATAAACGTAGCGGGTAAAGAAACGGGTAAGGGTCATATGCCAGCGGTCCCAGTGATCCTTGATACTGAAGGCCTTAAAGGGCTGGGCAAAATTCTCCGGCAGCGGGAAGCGGAACATCTCTGCCAGTCCCCTGGCCATATCACAATAACCGCTGAAATCAAAATACAGCTGTATGCTGTAGCAAAGCCCCACAACCCAGGCAGAAGCCGTATCGATCCAGTAGATCTTCTCAAAGCCGAAATCCACCACTCTTCCGAAAAGATCGGCCACCAGCACCTTCTTGGCCAGTCCCAGGATAAACAGGCTTAAACCCGAAGCAAAGCTCTCCGCATCAAAACGCCGCAGGCTCAGATCCCGGAAGCGGGGGATCAGCTCCTCCGAAAGCACGATGGGGCCGGCGATAAGCTGGGGAAAGAAGGTCACAAAAGTCAGATACTCGTCAAAACGGTAATCGCTCTCCTTCCCCCGGTATGCATCCGTAAGGCAGGAAAGCTGCTGCAGGGTATAAAAGCTGATGCCTAAGGGCAGCAGGATATTCCGGAGGGGAATGTTACTCCCCGTTATCCCGTTCACGGTACTCAGGAAGAAATCACAGTACTTGAAATAGCCCAGGATCCCCAGATTTGCAAGAACCCCAAGGGCCAGCAGAAGCTTCGAGGCTTTCCTGAAGCGCAGGATCGCCCGCAGCACCCCGTAATTGATCAGCACACTGGCCAGGATCAGCAAAAGATAAGCCGGGTGAAAATAGCCGTAAAAGATAAGTGAAGATATGGATAAGAACCAGAGGGCCGGGCGATAAAGCCCGAAATGGTTCAGGCCGTACCAGCCCGCCAGACATAAAGGCAAAAATACAAAAATGAATATCGCCGAATTAAAGAGCATCCTTATTCTGCTCCGCCAGCTGCTGTTCCATCTGCTCCGCCAGCTGTTTTAAACTCTCCTCCGGATCGGCACCGTCCCAGACCCTGGTATAAGCCAGCTCCAGCTCCAGCCAGAAATTGCTCAGAGCTACCAGCTTGGGAAGCGAAGCGCTTTCCATATAGATCTGGCGGACCACATCCCGGGCACCGGTGGCCTCATCCTGGGCACCGCCCATGCAGGGCAGCTTCCCCGTGCGGTCGTACAGCGTATCCGCCGATTCGTACATTACGTATTCCGCAAAGAGATTGGCCTCCACAGGATGCTCCGAGAAGGCGTTGACAACCACACAGCTGGTGGTTGAAAGCCCTCTGGCCGCATGCTCCGAATCCACGGCCGGCAGCGCCGCCACACCGTAACCATACTGATACTCTCCCTGCTCAAAGGCACGGGACACGGTGGCCAGCGCATCCGTGGTCACGATGGTAAAGAGGGTCTTTCCCGCCAGGAAATCCTCCAGAACTTTTTCATAACTGCTCTCGCTGCTGTCGATGGAGAAGAATTCATGAAGCTTCTGATAGGTGCTCATACAGTGCACGCTGTCCTCATTGCAGATGGAAAGCTGCGTGGGATCGTCCCCGCTCTCTCCGCCCACATTCATATAGGCACCCAGGAAGAAGTAATTGTAATAGATATCCGACACATCCCAGAGGAAGAAATTCTCCATGCCCGCCGGTGCACTGTGGCTCGCCGCCAGCTTCCGGATATCCTCGATGGACTGGGGGATCAGGGCCTGGGTCTTCAGATCCACAGCCTCTTTCCAGCTCTCTTCGGTATAGCCCTCCGGCAAAGGAGCATCGGGATCGTACACCGCGCCGGCGTTGGATTCGTCTTCCTCCTCATCCACATCCCCGGCCAGCTCACGACGCAGCGAAGCATCCGCCATCTGGGAAAGATAGGTGGAATTATAAAGCAGGAATGCCGTTTCGTAATAAAACGGATATGCGATCTGCCGCCCCTGACAGGACGCGGCATTCAATGCGATATCGGGATAGTTAAAACTGTTGAGCACATGTTCCGGATCTTCCACCGGCAGGGCCACCCCCGCCAGGGCGGCCTTTTCCAGGCTGTCGCTCCCGATGATATACAGATCCGGGTAATCCTCCCCGGCAACGGATGCGTTATAGATCTCGTCAATATACTCCAGACCGGTCTTCAACACCGGCTCCACCCGGACTCCCTCCGCATCCAGACAGGCCACGGCGGCACTGTTCAGATAATCCGTCAGATTCTCATCCGTATACCAGATGATCAGCGTGGGCTTTTCCGGCTCAGCCGGCTCCAACAGGCTTTCGCCGTGAGGCCTCAGCAGCAGATACAGCCCTCCCGCCAGGAAGGAGAAGAGCAGTATGAGGATCCAGGTCTTTTCCTTCATGTATTACAGACACTCCTTAAGGACCTTCAGCATCTCATCCACATGTTCTTCCGTGATCACCAGCGGCGGCAGGAAACGGACGATATTGCTTCCCGCATTGATGAGCACCAGTCCCTTCTCCAGGGCCTTATTGATGATCTCTGCCACAGGATGATCAAATTCCAGGCCCTGCATCAGACCCAGCCCCCGGTGATCGATGATGTCAGCATGAGCGGCTTTTACTTCTTCCAGCTTTTCGTATAGATAGCTGCCCACTTTCGCCGCATTCTGCGGGATCTTCTTCTCTTCAAACTCCCGCAGCACTTCACAGATCGCAGCCCCGCCAAGGGGATTGCCTCCGTAGGTGGTGCCGTGATCGCCGGCCACAAGGGAAGCGCTTCCCACTTTCTCCGTCATCAGAAAAGCTCCCACGGGGACACCGCAGCCCAGAGCCTTGGCGCTGGTCATCACATCCGGCTTTACGCCGTAACGCTGCCAGGCGAAATATTCCCCGGTACGGCCCATGCCGCACTGGATCTCATCCAGCATCAGCAGGATGTCCTTCTCGTCGCAGAGGGCCCGGAGTTCTTTCAGGAAAGCTTCCTCCGCCGGTCTTATACCTCCCTCACCCTGCAGGGTCTCCAGCAGGATGGCGCAGGTCTTGTCGTTTACCTGCTTTTTTACGCTCTCGATATCATTCAGCTCGGCAAAACGGATGTTTCCGATCATGGGTTCAAAGGGGTCGCGATACTTCTGCGTCCCCGTCACCGACAGAGCCCCGAAGGTCCTTCCGTGGAAGGAATGCTCCATGGCGATGATCTGGTGATCCGTACGTCCGTCCTTCAGAAAGGCATACTTCCTTGCGGTCTTGATGGCACCCTCTACGGCTTCGGCACCGCTGTTGGTAAAGAACACCCGGTCCATGCCGCTGATCTTCTTCAGCGCCTTGGCCGCTTCGATGGCCGGCACATTATAATAGTAGTTGGAGGTGTGCAGCAGCTTGTCCACCTGGGCCTTCAGGGCATCGTTATACTCCTTCACCCCATAGCCCAGAGCAAAGACTCCTATGCCGCTGACAAAGTCCAGATACTTCTTTCCTTCGATATCATACAGGTGCACACCCTCACCGTGGTCAAAGACCACAGGATAACGGTTATACGTATGCAGCAGAGCCGCTTCCGCCTCGTCTATGTATTCCTGCATTTTCCCCATATCTTATACCTCCGCTGTTTCGCCGTCCGGCACGATCATGGTTCCGATACCGCGCCTTGTAAAAATCTCCAACAGCAGGCAATGTGCAAGCCGTCCGTCCAGAATGTGTACCCGCTGTACACCGCTGTCGATAGCCTCGATGCAGTTTCCCAGCTTGGGAAGCATCCCTCCGCCGATAACGCCTTCGTCGATGAGCTTCTTTGCCTCTCCTCTGGTGATCCGGGAGATGAAGCTCTCCTTATCGTTGATATCGCGGTACAGCCCTTCGATATCCGTAAGGAATGCCAGCTTCTCCGCACCTACGGCTCGGGCTATGGCACAGGCCGCATCATCGGCATTGATGTTATAACTTTCGAACTGATCGTCCATACCGACCGGGGCCACGATGGGAAGGAAATCCTGATCGATCAGATCGTAAAGGATCTTGGGATCCACCTTCCTGATCTGCCCTACATAGCCGATATCTTCTCCGCCGGGCAGGCGCTTTTCCACCTTCAGAAGCCCGCCGTCCTTACCGGAGATACCGGCGGCATGCACCCCCAGCTCCTCCACCATGCTCACCAGGCGCTTGTTCACCTTGTTCAGCACCATCTCGGCCACTTCCATGGTCTCGGTATCCGTGACCCGCAGACCGTTGATGAACTTCGACTCCTTGCCTATACGCTTCAGCCAGGCCGAGATCTCCTTGCCGCCTCCGTGAACCAGTATGGGCTTAAAGCCTACGAGCTTGAGCAGCGTCACGTCCTTGATCACGTTCTTCTGCAGCTCGGGATCCGCCATGGCGCTTCCGCCGTACTTTACCACGATGATCCGTCGGTTGAACTTCTGAATATAAGGGAGTGCCTCGATCAGCACCTCAGCTTTTTCCTGCAGTTTATCGATGTCCTTGGTATACATCTGAAAGTCTCCTTTATGTAAACTTTGGGTATTGTATCACATTATTCTGAAAAGGTAAAGGCGGGAGAATTTGGAGGATGGCGTAAAGGAATCGTCAGTTGACAGGAATGAGATTGATCCAAGGATAGATGATTCTAACCAGATTTGATTATTATCTTACATCCCGCCAACGCTTCCGTCAAATATTGTCGATCTGTTCCCGGATTGCCAGTATCT
>JAFZOW010000047.1 GCA_017552715.1 Lachnospiraceae bacterium | reverse complement strand
TGACCGTACCGTACAGGTACCCGCAGTCCATCCCTTCCGGAAAGATCCGCCTGTCATACTTCCTCCCGGTATTGGCGGCTGCGTTGATATCCGCGTTCAGCGCCTTCCCGTCATCCTGGCGGTACAGGCCGCGCTTAGGCCTCTTCCCGGAAAAGGATATGCCCTCCGCGTCCCCCTTCCCGTATGTCGGGATGCAGTCCCTGTTCCCGAAGCAGGCCATGGAGGTATAGCTCTCCTCCTGCAGGATCACGCGGATCCCGTAACGGACGCCCACCGCCTTCAGGACGCGGCGGAACTTCGCGAAAGGGACCTGCACGAAGGCCTGGTTGTTCTTTTTCTTAAGGTCTATTCCCTGCTTCTGGCCCCTGTTGTACCCGATGATGAGGTAGGAAAGCCCCCTCTCTTCCATAAGCCTGCAGATATAGTGGGCATACTTGTAGAACGTATCCCGCAGGAAGGCTGCCCGTTTCCTGGATATCCTCTCCATCTGCCTGGTTACAGGCGGATGGTATGTCTTTGGGTCATGGCCCTTCATCTGTTCGGACCTGAGGAAGGCCATCCTCTTGTTGAACCACTGGTTGCAGGCCTTGATGGCTCCGCCCTTGATAACAATGGGAACGTTCCCCTTGTTGTCTGCGATGGATGCGAAGTTATTAAGGCCGGGATCCAGCATCATGACGCCGGAAGGCTCCCCGTCCGCACGGATGATGTCTTCTTCATCCGGGACCAGGTCCCCTTCCGAAAGCCCGTCGTCCGTGACGACCTGCAGCTGGAAGAGGCCGAAATAAGGGACGGCCCTTACTTCGACCAGTTTGTCCTGTGACGCGTGAGGGAGGCCTGCGACAGGGATGCTGCACCGCTTCCTTTTCCCCCCGGACGGGCCGTCCTCCCTGTAACAGGGGAAGAAGAGCGCCCCGTGCTTTATGGAGCATGCCATATTGCTGAAGACCGCCGTGCTCCTGCCGCCTGGCTTCTTATAGCCCGGGATCCTGGGCCTGCCTGTAAAGCCGGATGAAGGTGAAAATGCCTTCCGGCCCTCAAAATACCCCTTCCAGGCTTCACAGCATGCCTTTACGGCATTCTGCATGACATGGACATGGAAGGACCGGTAGTCTTTGTTATCGGTATATTTAAACACGGCATCCAGGAGCCCGTAGGGGGCGAACCATTCCTCAGCTGTCGGCATGCTGAACTGGAGATATTTTACCCTTGAGGCCTTTTCTGCCTTTTCCTGCTCTGAAAGGCCTCCTGCATTCAGGATATTGCGGACCTTTATATCATACTTTTCCCGGAGCTTCTCATTGATCCCGGAGATGGAACCGGAGACGGTATCTATGACGGCCCTCTCGTTCACTGTACGTACTGACGGGTCTTTCTTCAGGCCTGTCATCAGGTTGCGTATGTAGAAATTGGAAACGTTGTACATGCTATTCGCGCACAGGGAGGCCCTGTCGAGACAGGGATACAGGGGATCGTTCTTACGTATGTCGATGCATTCAACATGGTACATGGGATGGCTGTGCCTTTCATGATGTCCTGCGGGATTAGGGTAACGGCTGCCTTGCTGCATACCTTATTATAGCACACAGAACGCACGTTTGCAAACAAATGTTCTGCGTTTCTGCGGGTGTATGCCTCGGACAGACCCATTCAAAAGGCTGCCTGCGGTCCCTGAAAGCAGACTGTCAACTGTACAAACTGGCCAGCATTCATCTCACCGCCTGCAGAGGCGGGAGTCTTCTGCTGGTATCATGATAAATTGCCCCGCCTGCACTTGCCGCAAAGGAGCCCGCGATCTCTGGGTTCATTGACCACTGGGCTGTAATATGATGAAAGGGATGCCTTTTGCTAAAAAAAGAAGCTGCCTGACCGCTCAGTTCAGACTGAGGATCAGGCAGCTGGTTTACGCTGCCATATCTTGCCCTATAGATGGAAGAGAACACTATTAGCTGCTATAGACAATCTGCACAACCCGGTCTACCTCCGAATCCTCCCATTCCTTGTCAGATTTCAATTTGGACAGAGTTGTTTCCATCGGGATACCATATTCCCGGCTGAATTTTGCAATCCTGTATAATGAATTTTCCTTCTCCTGCTGAATACCTTCTCGGATACCATCTTGCCGGCCTTGCTGGATACCTTCCTGTCGGCCCTGCTGGATACCTTCCTCTAAAACGAGAGCACTGAGATTACACATAAGGGCGCTCCTTTCTTCAATCTCTCTGGACATTTTGAAATGAAAATCATTTTCTAACCTGCGCTTTTTCTCTTCTGTATTCAATTCGGTGGAGAAGAGCGTGGATAACATCTGGATGGTTTCATCCACATCCTTATGCATGCCGATATCATCTGTGAGCCCTATGATAACGACCCGCATAAGATCATAGCCTGCCAGCTGGTCAGGCATTTTGCCGCAGAGCATCAGCGGCTGGATTTGATAGGAGACGATCTTTCCCTTCATATATGCAGGAGGACGGAAACAGAGCCAGATGCTGTACACCTTCTTGATCTGTCCATAGTCAGGAACATCAAAGTCTTTGTGAAGCTGAGCAGAAAGCATGCGTGCGGAATAAAAAATGCCTCTGGAAACAAGGGGATATCCCGGATGATAGTCTTTCTGCGCCTCTACATTGATGATCATTTCGATACGGCTGGATAGATCAGGTACCTTCACCTTAAAGCGTACATCAAAAGTAGTCTGCCCTTCGGAAGGAGAGGTATCCTCTTGTGAAAGCGTCTCCAGCTTGTCTGTATGCCGGGACTGGGCATTTGTAAGGTGAGGTTCGACATGCACACTGCCGACGGAAG
>JAFZOW010000005.1 GCA_017552715.1 Lachnospiraceae bacterium | reverse complement strand
TATAAGGATAACCCTGTTTCCGTGCTTTTCCTCAGGCAGGGCGGGCTGGCGATTTTCGGAGGCGTGCTTGGAGCGCTGCTTTCGGTGTGGATCTATGCGCGGATCAAAAAGGTGCCGTTTTTGGAGCTCTTTGATTCCATCGCTTTGGCGTTCCCGCTGGGGCAGCTGATCGGACGGTGGGGGAACTTTTTTAACCGTGAGGTGTTTGTGGGCTATACCGATAATCTTGTGGCGATGAGGCTGCCGATCGAGGCGGTAAGGGCCAGGGATATTTCACCGGCGCTGGCGGAGACTATCGTCGAGGGCACGAACTACATCCAGGTGCACCCGACCTTCCTGTATGAATCCCTGTGGAATTTAGGGCTGCTCATCTTCCTGTTTTCGTTTCGGAAGAAGAAGCGCTTTCCCGGAGAGATCCTCTGCCTATATCTTACCGGCTACAGCCTGGGAAGATTCTGGATCGAGTACCTCAGGACAGACAGGCTGTATGTCGGAAATACTACGGTTCCGGTATCCATGGCGGTCTCACTGATCATGATCTTTTCGGCTGCCGCGATCTCGGTGGTACAGAGAAAGAAGCTGGCTGGAGCCCCGGCACAGCCTGGGGAGGGAGCTCTTCAGCCGCCGGGGGAAGCGGCAGAGGATCCCGGTGAAGAAAAAAATGAATGAAAACCACAAGATGTAGTGTATAATGACGAAAATGCGCCAAGCCGGCGCATTTTTTTTGCCTTTTTTTCCAATCCCTATTGATAAATGTTGAAATATGAGATAGAATGACGGAGTGGTGGCAAGTGGGTTAGATTTGCACTAAAGTGGTTGGAAGTGGTGCCGGTGGGAGAAGATATAGAGTTTATCGGAAAATTTAATCATACGCTTGACCCGAAGCACCGCCTGATCTTTCCGAATAAATTCCGGGAACAGTTTGGCGGGAGCGGGACAGTCACCATAACCAAAGGCTTTGACCACTGCCTGTATGCATATGAGATGCAGGGCTGGACAGAATTTAAGGGGAAGATTCAAAGCCTGCCGATGGAGAATCCGGAGAGCAGGCTCATCATGAGGGAATTCCTTGGATATGCGATGCAGGATTCCTTCGATAAACAGGGCAGGATCCTGATCGCCGAGGATCTGAGGGCACATGCCTTTCTGGATAAGGAAGTGGTGCTCATGGGCATCGGGAAGCGGATCGAGATCTGGGATCGTGAGTATTTTGAAAACAGCAGGCAGCAGCTGGATATGAATGAGCTGGGCGTGAAGCTTGCGGAACGGGGCATTTCGCTATGACGCAGTTCTGCCACCGGCCGGTCATGCCGGATCAAGTGGTGGATGCCCTCAGGATCAAGCCGGATGGAACATATCTTGACGGAACGGCAGGAGGAGGGGGCCACTCGGAGCGGATCGCGGCCTGCCTGACCGGAGGCGGACTGCTGATCTGCCTGGATCAGGATGAGGATGCCGTAGAAGCGGCAGGGGAGAGGCTCCGGCCTTATGCAGGCCGGGTCAGGGTCATCCGGGGGAATTTCGCAGATGCTCCCGGGATCCTTGATCGGGAGGGCGTC